>NZ_AP024590.1:3140906-3881812 GCF_018323985.1 Enterobacter kobei
GGCGGACTGCTCTCCGGCTCACTGGCGCTGCTGGCCGATGCCGGACATATGCTGACCGACGCCGCCGCCCTGCTCTTCGCGCTGCTGGCGGTGGGATTTGCACGCAAACCGCCGAGTGGCCGACACACCTTTGGCTGGCTGCGTCTGACCACGCTGGCAGCCTTTTTGAACGCCATCGCACTGGTGGTGATCACTATTCTGATTGTCTGGGAAGCGTTCCAGCGTTTTCGTCATCCGCAACCGGTGGCAGGTGTCACCATGATGGCTATCGCCGTCGCGGGCCTGATCGCCAATCTGCTGTCGTTCTGGATCCTGCACCGAGGCAGTGCCGAAAAAAACCTTAATGTGCGCGCCGCGGCCCTTCACGTGCTTGGCGATCTGCTGGGTTCCGCCGGGGCGATTGTCGCCGCCCTGGTGATCCTGTGGACGGGCTGGACGCCTGCGGACCCCATTCTTTCGGTGCTGGTATCCTGTCTGGTGCTACGCAGCGCATGGCAGCTGTTACGGGAAAGCGTGAACGAGTTGCTGGAAGGCGCACCGCTGGCGCTGGACATCAATGCCCTGAAACGCCATCTGCGCCGGGATATCCCGGAAGTGCGTGATGCGCACCATGTGCATGTCTGGACGATAGGAGAAAAGACGGTGATGACCTTACACGTGCAGGTAGTGCCGCCACACGATCATGATGCCCTTCTGACGCGTATTCAGCACTTTCTGGCGCATCATTATGACATTGAGCATGTGACTGTGCAGATGGAGTATCAGCCCTGTAGTGGACCGGACTGCGAGCTGAATTCGCTGCCGTCCGGTCATGCACATCACCATCATTAACGGCTGAGCGCGCGTGACCCTCGTTCCCGTGCGCTTTTGATCCACATGCGGCTGCCGTTGAGGGCGATAAACGTCAGCAGCATGTACTCCAGCGACATGGCATACACTCCCTGACGGGCGAAGATCACCACGCTTATTACGTTAATCACCACCCACAGCAACCAGTTTTCCACGTATTTGCGCGTCATCAGGATCATCGCCACGATAGACAGCACCATCATGCAGGAATCCCAGAACGGAAACGCGTCCGGCTGCAATTCCGGCATCGCCACGTTAAGGCCGAGGCTCTGCATCAGCGACACGGCAATACGCGTTAAGAAAGCGAATACCGGGTTGATCCACACCGTCATCAGACCGATTGCCACGACGCAGATCGCAAGCCAGGTGATGGCCTTCGACAACGGCAACCAGCGTATTTGCAGCACGGCTTCGTTTTGTGTGGTTTGCCGGGACCAGGCATACCAGCCATAAATATTGGCAGCGAAGAAAAACAGCTGTAACAGCAGGCTGGCATAAAGCTGGATCTGGAAGAAGATAATCGCAAACAGCGTGACGTTGATTAAACCAAACGCGTAGTTACTGATTTTTTCCAGGCTGGCGAGCCAGATACAGAGTAAACCCGCCAGCGTGCCTACCGCCTCGATCCATGATAAATCATAGCCGCCCGCGCCAATCGGGATGTGAACAAGAATGTTCTGCGTGCTAAAAAAATCCATCTTTTCCCCAAATGATTGTTTACGTTAATTATGAACGTAGTGTAGCTGCAAAATCCAACATACGGTTTAACGGCTTGAGCGCCCCTTCACGCAGCGCCGCGTCCACATGGATCTCGTGGTCCACGCCACCGTCTCTTAAGCCGTCAGCGATGGCTTTAAGGCCATTCATCGCCATCCACGGACAATGGGCACAGCTACGGCAGGTTGCGCCCTCTCCTGCGGTTGGCGCTTCCAGTAATTCTTTTTCCGGCACCGCCTGCTGCATCTTATAAAAGATCCCGCGATCGGTCGCCACGATCAGCTGTTTTTGAGGCAGCGTTTTCGCTGCGGCAATCAGCTGGCTGGTGGAGCCGACGGCGTCAGCCATATCGACCACCGCCTGCGGAGATTCCGGATGCACGAGGATCGCCGCATCCGGATACAATCCTTTCATACGCGCCAGCGCCTGAGTTTTAAATTCGTCATGTACGATGCAAGCCCCCTGCCAGCACAGCACATCGGCGCTGGTCTGTTTTTGCACGTAGTGGCCAAGATGCCGGTCAGGCGCCCAGAGTATCTTTTCACCGAGGCTGTCGAGATGCTCGATAAGTTCCACAGCAATACTGGAGGTGACCACCCAGTCGGCCCGTGCTTTTACAGCGGCCGAGGTATTGGCATACACCACCACGGTGCGATCCGGATGGGCATCGCAGAACGCGCTGAACGCATCGGCCGGACAGCCAAGATCCAGCGAGCATTCCGCCTGGAGTGTCGGCATCAGGATGGTTTTTTCCGGGCTGAGGATCTTGGCGGTTTCGCCCATAAAGCGCACCCCGGCGACCAGCAGCGTCGAGGCAGGATGTTTTGCGCCAAAGCGCGCCATCTCCAGCGAATCAGAAATACAGCCACCGGTTTCTTCTGCCAGCTGTTGGATTTCCGGATCGGTGTAGTAGTGCGCCACCATCACTGCATCACGCACTTTAAGCAGACGTTTAATTTCTTCGCGGTACGCCTCTTTTTCATCCCGATTTAACGGAACGGGCTTCGGTGGGAAGGGATAAATTGCGGTTTCCGGATCGAACATCACGCTCATTGGGCTTCTCGTTTTGCTGACTTAACAAATATCGGTTTATAAAGCGATAAATTGCTTCTCAAAAACCAGTCGTGTTTTATATGCTAAACAAGATAGCCGATTGGGCGGGGAAAGTCACAGAGATAACGGAGAGTCGGTAGATTATTTTGCGCGGAGTAAGCAGATGCCCGGCGGCGCAAG
This sequence comes from Enterobacter kobei, assembly GCF_018323985.1. Lineage (GTDB taxonomy): Bacteria > Pseudomonadota > Gammaproteobacteria > Enterobacterales > Enterobacteriaceae > Enterobacter_D > Enterobacter_D kobei_A. The sequence continues at coordinate 3,143,706 of NZ_AP024590.1, forward strand.
CTTGCCGGGCCTACACGTACAGCACAGGCCGGGTAAGCGCAGCGCCACCCGGCAAAAATTGCATAGCAAAAAGGCGCCTTTAGGGCGCCTTTCCACACTGGTGGGTCGTGCAGGATGACTCGGCTTCGCCTCGCCCTTCGGGCCGTTGCTGTCGCAACGTTATCCTTCACGCTTTACTACGGTATTCTGTTCTGGAAGTGGTGGGTCGTGCAGGATTCGAACCTGCGACCAATTGATTAAAAGTCAACTGCTCTACCAACTGAGCTAACGACCCTTTACGGGATTTTCTTCGAAGTGGTGGGTCGTGCAGGATGACTCGGCTTTGCCTCGCCCTACGGGCCGTTGCTGTCGCAACGTTATCCTTCACGTCTCACTATCATGGTCCACCGATGAATTGGTGGGTCGTGCAGGATTCGAACCTGCGACCAATTGATTAAAAGTCAACTGCTCTACCAACTGAGCTAACGACCCATTCAGGGTGTTGACTTCGAAGATTTAAAACTGGCAAAAATGATTGGTGGGTCGTGCAGGATGACTCGGCTTCGCCTCGCCCTTCGGGCCGTTGCTGTTGCAACGTTATCCTTCACGTTTAACTACTGTTTTCCACCTGAGTATTGGTGGGTCGTGCAGGATTCGAACCTGCGACCAATTGATTAAAAGTCAACTGCTCTACCAACTGAGCTAACGACCCGAGTGGTGGGTGATGACGGGCTCGAACCGCCGACCCCCTCCGTGTAAAGGAGATGCTCTACCAACTGAGCTAATCACCCACTCAAATTACTCATCATTCTTTATAGTGGTGGGTCGTGCAGGATGACTCGACTTCGTCTCGCCCTACGGGCCGTTGCTGTCGCAACGTTATCCTTCACGTTTTACTATCGCTTTCCACCAAACGATTGGTGGGTCGTGCAGGATTCGAACCTGCGACCAATTGATTAAAAGTCAACTGCTCTACCAACTGAGCTAACGACCCACTATAACGCTTTATTTCCCTGCTTCAGGTATGTCTCATATCCCTTGGCAACGGCGGCATATATTACTGGTTTATGAATCTGGCGCAACAAAAATTTCGATATAGATCACTTAACTGCTTAGGATTCATGCGACAAGACCAGAAATACGGCGATTTCTGGTCATGCAGCATTCATTACATTGCACTAAGACGTTTTTGCGCTTGTTTCGCGCCTTCGGTGCCAGGGTACTTGCTAATCACCTGCTGATAAACCGCTTTGGCTTTTGCTGTGTCCCCTTTGTCCTGCATGATCACGCCGACTTTAAACATCGCATCCGGCGCCTTCGGTGATTTCGGGTAATTTTTTACCACGGAGGCAAAATAAAACGCCGCATCATCCTTCTTACCCTTGTTGTAATTCAGCTGCCCGAGCCAGTAATTGGCATTCGGCACATAAGTTGAATCCGGGTATTTCTTCACGAAGTTACTGAACGCGACAATAGCGTCATCCTGGCGGGATTTATCCTGCACCAGCGCAATTGCGGCGTTGTAGTCCGTATTGGCATCACCGCTCTGTACCGGCGCTGATGGGGTTTGCGCCCCGGCGTCCGGCGTGGCAGCGGCCGCGCCCGTTTGATCGCCTGTCGTTGGCTGTGCTGCTGCACCACCGCTGCTCAGACCATCAAGTTGACTCTGCATCTGCTTCTGACGTTCAACCATCTGGTTCAGCTGATACTGGCTTTCCTGGATCTGACCGCGCAGGGAATCAATATCGGACTGGTTATCAGAAAGTTGCTGCTGAAGCTGGGTTAAAAGCTGACTATGAGCGTTAGAAATACGCTCGAGTTGGGTGACGCGGTCTTCGACCGAGCCTGAGCCGACACTACTGATTGGCGCCTGAGCAAAAGCGGCCCAGGGGGCCGCTATGCCAACCAGTAACGACAGACCCATCAGATGATGTCTGAAGTTACTGCTCATGCAATTCTCTTAGTAAACCAGTACGGCACGACGGTTTTTAGCGTAAGCCGCTTCGTCATGACCCAGTACTGCAGGTTTTTCTTTACCGTAAGAAACGATAGAGATCTGGTCAGCGGTAACGCCTTTACCTTGCAGGTACATTTTAACCGCGTTAGCACGACGCTCACCCAGGGAGATGTTGTATTCCGGGGTACCACGTTCGTCAGCGTGACCTTCTACGGTAACTTTGTAAGACGGGTTGCTACGCAGGAAGTTTGCGTGCGCGTCCAGCATTGCAGCGAAGTCAGAACGGATATCGTACTTATCCAGATCGAAGTAAACGATGTTGTTCTGCTGCAGCTGCTGCATCTGCAGACGAGCCTGCTCTTCAGAAGACATGTTGCCGCCGCCGTTAGCGTCCATACCAGTGCCGGCACCCAGCATGCCTTCGCCGCTCTGGTCGTTGCTTGCGTTCTTGTTTGAAGAACACGCTGCGATGGCCATAACTGGCAGAGCGAGCATCAGTCCTTTCAGCACTTTGTTCAGTTGCATTTCTTTGATTCCTTTAATAATCAATTATTTATTATTACAGATACGGCGACCAGGCAGGGAATTTGACCTGTCCATCAGTTGCCGGAATACGCGCTTTGAAACGCCCATCTGTAGAAACCAGATTCAGCACGGATCCCATCCCCTGAGAAGAGCTGTAGATAACCATAGTGCCGTTAGGTGCCAGACTTGGCGTTTCATCCAGGAACGTTGACGATAAAACCTGCACGCCACCCGCTACCAGATCTTGTTTGGCAATGTGTTGCTGACCGCCATTAGAGGTCACCATTACCATAAATTTGCCGTCAGAACTCACGTCTGCGTCCTGGTTCTGCGAACCTTCCCAGGAAATACGCTGCGGAGTGCCGCCGTTGATATTCACTTTATAAACCTGCGGACGACCAGCCTGATCGGAAGTGAACGCCAGGTTCTGGCTGTCCGGGAACCAGGTCGGCTCAGTGTTGTTGCTGCGACCGTCAGTCACCTGGCGGATCTGGCCGGAAGCAAGGTCCATCACGTACAGGTTCAGACTGCCGGTTTTAGACAGTGCGAAAGCCAGTTTTTTGCCGTCAGGCGAGAACGCAGGTGCCCCGTTGTGACGTGGGAAAGAAGCAATCTGACGCGTTGCGGTGCTTGCCAGATTCTGGACAACCAGCGCAGAACGACCGCTTTCGAAGGTGACGTAAGCCAGCTGGTTACCATCTGGTGACCAGGCCGGTGACATCAGCGGCTGCGGAGATTTGTGAACCACGAACTGGTTGTAACCATCGTAGTCAGATACGCGCACTTCATACGGGAACTGACCGCCGTTGGTTTGCACCACGTAGGCGATACGGGTACGGAAAGCCCCTTTAATGCCGGTCAGCTTTTCAAAGACTTCATCACTGGCGGTATGACCCGCAAGGCGCAGCCATTGTTTGTTAACCTTAAAGGTATTCTGCGACAGCACAGTACCCGGCGCACCGCCGGTATCCACCAGCTGGTAGGAGACGCTGTAACCGCCATCAGGGGTAGGTGTTACCTGACCCACGATAACCGCATCAATGCCCAGCGCAGACCACGCGGCTGCCTGAACTTCCTGCGCGGAAGCGGGCTGCTGTGGCAGACGTGAACGATCCAGCGGATTAAATTTACCGCTGTTACGCAGGTCAGCTGCAACAATACCGCCGATATCTTCCGGCGCTGCGCCCGGACCTGCCCATTTAAACGGGACCACGCCGATAGGACGCGCGGAGTCGACCCCTTGGGTGATCTCGATGCGCACTTCTGCATGCAGCGCCGCTGCAAACAGTACCAGAAAACCAAACACTACACGTAATGCCTGCTTCATCATATCTCCCTTATCCAGGCTGAAAACCTGCGATAATTTAGCAGAATGTTAACAAACTCAAAAAGACAAAACTATCTAAACCCCGTGACTAAAATAGTCCCTTTTCCGGCGTTATGTGGAAAAGTGTATCTTAAGGTTTGAAGTCCAGTGGCGCATTTTTAAACACTTCATACACAGCCTGCGTCGGCGGTTTCGGGAGCTTCGCCTGACGGGCTGCAGCAAGTGCGGCCTGGCAAAGCGCGGGATCGCCCCCTTCTGACTGAATATCTTTCAACGTACCATCTGGCTCAAGCCGGATGCGCAGCGTACATACCTTACCGGTATAGGATGCGGCATCGTAGAACTTGGTTTCGATGGCTGCTTTTATCTGACCCGCATAGTTGCTGATCTCAGCCCCTGAAGCGCCATTGTTTTTAGTGTTACCACTTCCTGCCGGCGCTGCATTACTTCCTTTCGCTCCACCGCCGGTTTTCGGCGCATTCTTACCGGAGCTGAGGTCGCCAAACAGATCGTCAACATCAGACGCGGCGGCTTTCTCTGCCGCGGCTTTTTTCGCAGCGGCGGCTTTCGCGGCTGCGGCTTTGTCGGCAGCGGCTTTCTTATCGGCAGCAGCCTTCTCTGCTGCAGCTTTTTTCTCAGCGGCGGCCTTTTCAGCGGTTGCGGCTTTCGCCGCGGCGGCTTTTTCGGCAGCGGCAGCAGCTTTCTCAGCAGCAGCCTTTTCAGCAGCGGCAGCTTTCGCCGCAGCGGCTTTTTCGGCGGCAGCGGCTTTTTTAGCGGCTTCAGCCTGTGCTTTCTTCTCGGCGTCCTGCTGTGCTTTTTTCGCCGCTTCTGCTTCGGCTTTTTTGGCTGCATCGGCAGCCGCTTTCGCGGCTTCGGCTTCGGCTTTCTTCGCGGCCGCAGCAGCGGCTTTGGCGGCGTCAGCTTCGGCTTTCTTCGCAGCGTCTGCGGCGGCTTTTGCCTGGGCATCGGCCTGCGCTTTTGCATCGGCGGCAGCTTTGGCGGCGGCTTCTTCAGCCTGCTTCTGCTGCTCCTGCGCTTTCTTCGCCGCTTCTTCAGCCTGTTTCTGCTGCTGCGCCTGTTCGCGGGCGTTTTCCTGCGCCTGCAAACGTTCTTTTTCGAGCTGTTTTAAGCGCTCCTGCTCGGCGGCCTGCTTCTCACGAAGCTCTTCCGCCTGCTGTTGCGCCTGCTTTTCACGCTGTTCTTCAGCGCGCTTCGCGCTCGCCTGTTGCTGCTGCTCACGGTTGTACTGTTGTACAACGGCGCCGGGATCGACCATAACAGCGTCGATGGACGAGCCACCGCCGCCGCCAGCAGAGGCGTCTATATGCTCATCGAACGAACTCCAGATCAGCAGTGCAAATAAAATCACATGCAGCACCGCTGAAATGGTTATCGCGCGTTTAAGCTTGTCGTTTTGTTCGGTTGCCTTTGACACTATCGGTTCCCAAAAACTGTTCGCCTGTTATGCAGGATTAAATAGGCTGCGTCATCAAGCCAACCGACTTCACACCCGCGCTGTGTAACAGGTTCAGCGCTTTGATGATTTCATCATATGGCACCTCTTTCGCACCACCGATTAAGAAGACCGTTTTCGGATTCGCCTGCAGATGGCGCTGCGCTTCCGCAACCACCTGCTCTGGCGGCAGTTGATCCAGACGATCTTTTTCAATCACCACACTGTACTGCCCCACGCCGGAGACCTCGATAATGACCGGAGGATCATCATTGGTACTGACGCTCTGTGATTCTGTCGCATCCGGCAGATCAACTTCCACGCTCTGGGTGATGATCGGTGCGGTTGCCATAAAGATCAGCAACAGCACGAGCAGGACGTCCAGCAGCGGTACAATGTTGATTTCGGACTTCAGTTCACGGCGACCTCGTCCACGCTTTCTGGCCATGGCTTACCCCTTGTTGCTCTCGCTGCTGGTAAACGCCTGACGATGCAGAATAGCGGTAAACTCTTCCATAAAGTTGTCGTAATTCTGTTCCAGTTTATTCACGCGCTGGTTCAGGCGGTTATACGCCATTACAGCCGGAATAGCCGCAAACAGACCGATTGCCGTGGCAATCAGCGCTTCGGCGATACCTGGCGCAACCATTTGCAGCGTTGCCTGTTTAACCGCACCCAGTGCGATAAAGGCATGCATGATCCCCCATACCGTACCAAACAGGCCGATATAAGGACTGATGGAACCGACGGTACCGAGGAACGGAATATGCGTTTCCAGCGCTTCCAGTTCGCGGTTCATGGAGATACGCATCGCACGCGATGCCCCTTCCACTATCGCTTCCGGCGCATGACTGTTGGCGCGGTGTAAACGGGCAAACTCTTTAAATCCGCTATAGAACATTTGTTCTGAACCGGAAAGCGTTTCGCGGCGGCCCTGACTTTCCTGATACAGACGAGACAGCTCGATGCCTGACCAGAATTTGTCTTCAAAGGCTTCCGCTTCACGACCGGCGGCATTAAGTATGCGCGTACGTTGAATGATGATGGCCCAGGATGCGATTGAAAAACCAATCAAAATCAACATGATAAGTTTGACCAGAAGGCTTGCCTTCAGGAACAAATCAAGGATGTTCATGTCAGTCACTGCTTAAACTCCGCGACAATAGACTTGGGAAGCGCACGAGGCTTCATTAAGAGTGGATCAACGCAAACAATCAGTACTTCAGCTTCATTAAGCACGGTGTTCTCTGCGTTGACGATCCGCTGCGTGAAAACCAGAGAGGTTCCACGCACTGATGTAATTTCCGATTGGACTTCGAGCATATCGTCGAGTCTGGCGGGCGCAAAATAATCCAGCGTCATTCTGCGTACCACGAAGGCTACGCGCTCTGCCAGCAAAACCTGCTGACTAAAGTTATGGTGGCGCAGCATCTCTGTGCGTGCCCGTTCATAAAAAGCGACGTAGCTGGCGTGGTAAACCACACCACCGGCATCGGTGTCTTCGTAATAGACACGAACCGGCCATCGAAACAGCGTTGTATTCACTTTACATCCCGGTAATGCAATAAAAGTTAGCGCTCAAAAACGTTGCTACTATACGCGCGGGAATGTTGCTTTGGAATGGGTTCAGGTGAACGGAGAGTAAAAATTTATGGGCTTTTACAAGCCCATGACGTTAACGGACAGTTCTTAGTCAAAAGAAAAAATAAAACAGCGCAGCAGCCAGCACGATGTCTGCGATCAGCGGACAAAATATGCCCTGCCAGTGAAGCGCAGCAGGACGAAAACCGACGCCATGGATCACGCCGCTACACACGGCCCACATCATCAGGAAACCTTGCCAGATTTCATAGTCGCTGGTCTTCGCGGCAAAGCGGGCAGGATCCCAGAATACGCAGCCCGCCAGCAGCAGTGCCATCACTAAGGAAAGGGCCCGCAACGGGCCCTTGTCCATTACCGCATAGAGTTTTGCGATAATTGCGTTCATTAGTGCTCTTCTTTACCTGCGTTAGTCGCTTCGACGTGCTCAAGCGCCAGGGCGGTGATCACTCCGAATGCACAGGCAAGAAGCGTTCCTAAAATCCATGCGAAATACCACATTGTATGCTCCTTACTTAGTACAGAGAGTGTGTGTTGCTTTCAATGTCTTCTTTGGTGATGCGACCGAACATCTTCCAGTAACACCAGGAGGTGTAGATCAGAATGATCGGTACAAACACCGCAGCAACCCAGGTCATCAGGTTCAGCGTCAGCTGGCTGGAGGTCGCATCCCACAGGGTCAGGCTCACGTTCATCATCGTGCTGGACGGCATAATGAACGGGAACATAGCGATGCCTGCCGTGAGGATGATGCATGCCAGCGTCAGGGAAGAGAAGACGAAGGCAAACGCCGGTTTCTCAAGACGTGACATCAGCGTGGTCAGCAGCGGCAGCACCACACCCAGCGCCGGTACCAGCCACAGGATCGGCGTATTGTTGAAGTTCACCAGCCAGGCACCAGCCTGACGCGCGACTTCTTTCGTCAACGGGTTAGACGCGGCGTGATGATCGATAACCGAGGTCACCACGTAACCGTCGATGCCATACATTACCCACACCCCTGCCAGCGCGAAGCATACCAGGGTCACCAGCGCGGCGATCTGCGCTACGCCACGCACGCGCAGATGCAGTTCGCCCACGGTACGCATTTGCAGATAGGTTGCCCCCTGGGTGACGATCATCGCCACGCTCACCACGCCTGCCAGCAGACCAAACGGGTTCAGCAGCTGGAAGAAGTTACCGGTGTAGAACAGACGCATGTATTCATCCATATGGAACGGCACGCCTTGTAACAGGTTACCGAACGCCACACCGATGACCAGCGGCGGCACGAAGCTGCCGATGAAAATGCCCCAGTCCCACATGTTGCGCCAGCGGGTGTCTTCGATCTTCGAGCGGTAGTCAAAACCAACCGGACGGAAGAATAAAGAAGCCAGTACGAGGATCATCGCCACATAGAAACCAGAGAACGCGGCAGCGTAGACCATCGGCCAGGCGGCGAACAGCGCGCCGCCAGCGGTGATGAGCCACACCTGGTTGCCATCCCAGTGCGGGGCGATGGCATTAATCATGATACGGCGTTCGGTGTCGCTGCGACCCAGTACGCGGGTCAACATCCCCACGCCCATGTCGAAGCCATCAGTGACCGCAAAACCAATCAGCAGAATGCCAACCAGCAGCCACCAGATAAAACGTAATACTTCATAATCGATCATTTGACGACTCCTGTCTTAGCGTGCCGGCTGAGAAGCGACGGTAGGCTGCTCGTGATGATAACGACCTGTTTTCAGACTGCTCGGCCCAAGGCGAGCGAATTTGAACATCAGGAACACTTCCGCCACCATAAACAGCGTGTACAGACCGCAAATCAGGATCATCGAGAACAGCAGATCGCCGATGGTCAGCGATGAGTTCGCTACGGCTGTCGGCAGCACTTCACCAATCGCCCACGGCTGACGGCCATATTCAGCGACAAACCAGCCTGCTTCGATCGCAATCCACGGCAGCGGCATACCGTACAGGGCAGCGCGCAGCAGCCACGGTTTAGAACCGATACGGTTGCGGCAGACGGTCCAGAAGGAGAAGCCGATGATAAACAGCATCAGAATGCCGCTACCTACCATGATACGGAAGGCGAAGTAGAGCGGTGCAACGCGCGGAATAGAGTCCTTGGTTGCCTGCTGAATTTGCGCTTCGGTGGCGTCAGTGACGTTCTCGGTATAGCGCTTAAGCAGCATGCCGTAACCCAGGTCTTTCTTCATGCTGTTGAACTGGTCACGAACGTTCTGATCGGTTGAACCCGCACGCAGCTCTTCCAGCAGGTGGTAGGCTTTCATCCCGTTACGGATACGCTCTTCATGCTGGACCATCAGATCTTTCAGGCCGATAACCTGAGTATCAACCGAGCGCGTGGCGATAAGGCCGAGCGCATACGGGATCTGGATGGCGTATTTGTTTTCCTGGGTTTCCTGATCGGGAATACCAAACAGGGTAAACGCGGCCGGTGCCGGCTGGGTTTCCCACTCGGCTTCAATCGCTGCCAGTTTGGTTTTCTGCACGTCGCCCATTTCGTAACCGGATTCATCACCCAGCACGATCACCGAGAGGATCGCTGCCATACCGAAGCTCGCTGCAATGGCAAAGGAGCGTTTGGCAAAGGCCACATCGCGGCCGCGCAGCAGGTAGTAGGCGCTGATGCCGAGGATGAACATGGCACCACAGGTGTAACCTGAGGCGACGGTGTGAACAAATTTCACCTGCGCCACCGGGTTAAGCACCAGCTCGGAGAAGCTCACCATTTCCATACGCATGGTTTCGAAGTTGAAATCCGACGCGATAGGGTTTTGCATCCAGCCGTTAGCAACAAGGATCCACAATGCCGATAAGTTAGAGCCCAGCGCCACCAGCCAGGTAACGGCCATGTGCTGAACTTTACCCAGACGATCCCAACCGAAGAAGAACAGACCTACAAAGGTGGATTCGAGGAAGAAGGCCATCAGACCTTCAATGGCCAGCGGCGCACCGAAAATATCGCCCACATAGTGGGAATAGTAAGACCAGTTAGTCCCGAACTGGAACTCCATGGTCAGGCCGGTTGCCACACCCAGAGCGAAGTTGATACCAAACAACTTGCCCCAGAATTTGGTCATATCTTTATAAATCTGTTTGCCGGAGAGGACATACACCGTTTCCATGATGGCCAGCAGGAACGCCATACCCAGCGTCAGTGGCACAAAAAGGAAGTGGTACATCGCGGTCAAGGCAAACTGTAAGCGCGACAGTTCGACTATATCTAACATCATGACTCCTTGCTCATCGCATGAAGACTTCGAGAGTAAACCCGGCAGAAGGGTTTACACACATGCCCCAATACAAAAATATCCGCGCTATTCTTTGTTACCGTTATTCGAATGAAAGTAACAGGCTCAAAGAAAAGTTAAAGATACGTTAAAAAACACCCTAAATTGATCTCGCATTATATTACGCCGCAAATCCCTTACAATAAACAGGTTTTTATTGTAGCTCTTTTACGTTTTTCGACGGAGATCAATTTATCGGCATTCTACTACTTTTCAACCAGATTGATCGGGAGCAATTTAACGTTTTTTAGAGTCTTTTTCCATGAATTAAATATTGATTTAAATCAATTTTAACCCAACTTGTTAACGCTTTGTCACCAGAGATCCATGCGGTAAAAACCATGTTAAAAATATGTTTATAAATATAACCTCGATTTACCTCTTTTCCTCAATTTAATAATAAAATTAAAAAATACCTCATCAGAATTTTAAAAACATACAGTTGCAGCCCGAAAATATTTTTTCGGGCCGTTTGTGTTTTATAAGAGTGAGTTTTTTAAAGCCGTTTTGATAATTTGGCTTAAGAATGAGCTTATTCAGCGAATACCACGTCCAGCGTGACAGACTGGCACGCCTTGAGCCGCTGCCATCGATCCCCTTCTCCCTTACGCGGCTGCTCATCCATACCGGTTTCCCGCACTGTAACCGGCGAGCTGAACGTCAGTGAGGCCGCACAGGATGTCTCGTCAGACGGATTGAACAGCCGCACGATCAGCGCCTCACGATCTTCGGCTTTCTTAAGCGCGCTCAGCTGACAACCGGTTGCCGGCAGGGTCAGCAGGCTGTAATGCTCCGGCGTCACCTGCGGCGCAGGATTGAGCTTCATCGCATTCCACGGGATTTTGTTATAGCACTGCACCGGCGTCAGCCAGCGCCGTGCCTGCTGCGCCACGCCGGCGTTAAGCGGATCGCCGCTAAAGCTCCACAGGCTGAAGCGGCTGTGCAGTGGCCCGCGTAGCTGCGAATCCGGCACCGGCAACGCAATGCCCGACGGCCTGCCAGGACGCAGCAGCAGATCGCTTTTGCCCAACCACCCCACGCCGCGCAGCAGCGTCAGGGCAAAAGTTTTCTCCCCCGCCCCGAGGATCTCAAATTCCCGCAGCCCTTCGCTGAACAGCGCCAGCCCGTGCTCTGCCTGTTGCAGAACCGCATAGCTGAGCATATTCCACACCGGTACCGGCGCTTCTTTCCATCCCTGCGCCTGCCAGTCGGCCATCGCGCTGTCGCTGACCGGGCGCGAAATCGTGCCGAACGGCGTATCTGCCAGCACCCGATCGGTGTCGAACGGCGTCGGGATCAGCACCCGCACCCGATGGTCATCCGCCTGATTATCCAGCTGTACCTCAATGTCGATACGGCGGCTGTTGTGACTTAACGTGACGTGAAATTCTGCCACCAGCGTGCCGCCGGTGAGACGCGCCGCCCGCTCGTCCAGGTTAAGGGGCACCGCCAGCGCAACGCGGATCACCGCCCTGCTCTGCCAGGTCTCGTGGATCACCTCAAAAGTGTGCGTTCCCTGCAACGAGGTAAGCACCCACTCTTCGCGCGCCGGGGAGTAATCATATTCGTCACCGTCGTCAGCACTTTCTTCCAGCGTCAGGACCCGGTCATAGACCTGCCCGCATGTTTTATCGCGCAGATGTAGCGTGCCGTCGTCGTTCAGCGTGATCTCCCAGAAGGCATTTTCCAGCAACGCCGTGCGGGAAGGCGCTGACGGCGCGGCCTGCATACCGGGCGCATCCGCCTCGATGAACAGAGTGTGGTAGCCCATCGCCGGCAGCGTCAGCATCAGCTGAATGTCATACGCCATAAAGGGATCGTAATTGCCGTAATGGACGATTTGCCGGTCAATCAGCCCCGGATCGACCTCCCGGACGCCGCGAATAAAATACGCCACCTCACGTCCTTCACTGTCATGCAGGCGGAACTGGCTGGCGCGAACGGTCACGGTGGTGTTGATCACCTCCTCACGCGGGTACGGCATCAGGTTAAAGAGCACCAGTTTGTCGCCCTCGCCGGGCAGGCTGTCGGCGATTTTACGCTGGGTAAAGCGCAGCAGATTGTCCGCCATGTCCTCTGCCAGTTGAAAGCGCGCCTGGATTTCGCGATGCACCTTGTCGCTGCAACAGCAGCCGATACTGTCGTGGGCATGATTTTTCAGGATGGTTTTCCACATCAACTCCAGCAGGCCGTGCGGATAGTCAAAGCCCAGTCGCCAGGCGATGGCGCACAGTGGCTCCAGCAGATTCACGATGCGATTTTCGATACGCGCGTGGGCGAGCTTGATGTCCATGCGCGTCGAACCGATGGTACGATGCACGCGCATGTATTTGCCGTCGATAAACTCACCGCTGAGCCGCGGCAGCCTGTCCCGTTGCTGTTCGATACGCTCAAAAACTGCCTCGAAACGGCTGAGCACAAACTCGCGCTGTGGCCAGATCTGGCGCATTTTCGCCATCACGGCATGGATATTCTGCTGGATCGGCATCTGGTCGTGACCGTTCGGCAACAGGATCTCCCCGGTGAGCGAGGCCTTTTCCAGCACGGCAAAGTAACGCGCCAGCCGTTCACGCAGGCCGGCTTCATCGTCAGGTAAGTACTTACCAATCGCATAGCCCAGCGGCAGTACCTGGGCGATGACTTCACTGCCGTCGCGGCTTTGCCAGATAAACTCGGTTTTATCGGTGCCGTGTCGCTCTGAACAGCCGCGCCAGAACATGGCGCGGGTGATGCCAAAGCCGTTATAGATATGCGGCAGCTGGCCCGACATACCGAAGGAATCCGGCAGATAGCCAATTTTCATCGGCTCGCCAAATGCCCGGCAGTCGCGCAAACCGTACAGCAGATTACGCACAATCGACTCCCCCGCCACGATGCGGGTATCGGTCTGCGTATACCAGGGGCCGATAATCAGTTTTCCTGCCTGAACCTGCGCTTTTACGCGCGCGGCGTTCTGCGCTTTGACGGCGAGGTAATCCTCCAGCACCGCCGTTTGCCCGTCGAGCACGTAGCAGGGATATTCCGCGTCCTGCTCCAGTCGCGTCAGGATCTCCTCCATATTATTGACCAGTAAAATACGGGACTCTTCGCTGGTGAAGTACCATTCACGATCCCAGTGCATGTGCGGCGTAATGTGCACGCGCGAAACCTTTTTCATTGTTCTGTCCTGTTAATGGCGATCGGTAAGGTAAGCGCCGGTGCGTACCGCATGACCGCGCCAGATCAGCAGGATCGCGGTGGAGATCGCCGCCCCCAGCAGCGCCGCGGCAAACCAGCAGGCGGCGGCAATCACGCCACCCAGTCCATTGTCATGCAGTAAAAAGAGCGAGAAGATCCCCGCGCCCGGCGTCGACAGTCCAATGCCTGTTGCGCCCACCAGCGCGCCCGTCACCAGCGATCCGAGTACAAAAGCGCCGATCACCCGCAGCGGATCTTCAATCGCCATCGGGATCGCGCCCTCGGTGATCCCCGCCAGCCCGAGCAGCCAGGTGGATTTACCGGTTTCGATTTCAAATTCCCGGAACAGACGGGGAGCAAGCAAGGTCGAGGCGGTGACGGTAAACGCAGAGACCATTTTTACCGCCGCAAATATGCCGTAAGGCCCGTACACGCCGTTCGCCATCGCCCCCAGGCAGAAGGCGTAAGCGGCTTTATTTACCGGCCCGCCCAGGTCAAAGGAACACATAAAGCCGATAATGGCGCCCAGCAGCAGTGCATTACTGCCGGACAAGCCATTCAGCCAGGCGGTGAGTCCCTGGTTCAGCCATGCCACCGGCTCACCGATGACAAACAGCATCAGGCTGCCCGCGCCCAGCGTACCGAGCACCGGATAGAGGTAAAAAGTCAGAAAGCCGTTGTAGCGACTGCTGAGTCGTATGTGATTTTTCACCCAGCGCATCAGATAACCGGCGATAAGCCCGCCCACTACTGCGCCCAGAAAGCCCGCACCGATCATGTTAGCCGCCAGCCCCGCCGCGAAACCGGGGGTCAGCGCGGGTTTATCTGCCAGCGAATACGCGGTGTACGCCGCCAGCACCGGCACCATCAACGTGCCGAGCATGCCGCCCCCCAGCTTGCGGTACAGCCACAGCCAGGAGTTCTCCAGATCGAACAGATGTTGCAGGCCAAAAATTTGCGCCAGTAACACCGCGACCGCCAGCACGGTGCCGCCGGCGACAATCAGCGGCACGGCCCAGGATATACCGCTCAGCAGCGCCTGCTTCAGCTCAGTTTTAACGCTCACCGGTGCTGGTTGCGGCTGGGAAGCGAGGGGCAGCGCCAGCGCACGGGTCAGCAGCGCATCGGCCTGTTTTATGGGTTCTGCGACCGGCACCCTGAGCGTCGGGATGCCCTGAAAGCGCTCCACGTCTTTCACCGCCACGTCAGCCGCCAGGATGCAGGCGCGCGCGGCGTGCAGTTGCTCTGGGGTTAAACGCCCATCAATGCCGTTCGCCCCCTGCTTTTCGACATACACCTGAATACCCCGCCTGCGTCCGGCGTTTTCCAGATATTCCGCCGCCATATAGGTGTGGGCGATGCCCGCCGGACAGGCGGTCACGCAGACCACCGTCGGCGCATCGGGCGCGGTTAACGGCATTTTCACGGCGGGTGCCTCGCCGAGCAGCGCCAGCAGGTCGGTGGCGCGGGTTGCCTGCTGCACCCGTTCACGCAGGGCGTCATCCGCCAGCAGCGTCGTCAGTTGGGTCAGTAGCTGCATGTGAGTGGTGCCCGCTTCGGCGCAGGGAATGGCGAGCAGAAAAATCAGCGTCACCGGCTCCGGGCCATCGATCCCCTCCCACAGCAGCGGCTCACGCAGCGTGGCGACGGCGAAGGCCGCTTCTGTCACCGCATCGGTTTTCCCGTGGGGTACCGCCAGCCCTTCCCCGAGCGCGGTCGGCCCCTCGGCTTCGCGGCGCAGCACTTCGTTCACAAACGCATCCACATTGCGCAGTTTGCCCAGCCGGTACAGCCGCGCGGCCAGCGCACGAATGGCGTCATCCCGGCAGGCATACTGCGTCTGGATCAGGCAGGCGTCCGGGTGGGTTAATGCCGTCAGGTTCATCTCGTCCTCACTGAGTCCTGGTAAGCCGCCACCATGACGGCTCGTGCCGCAGGCATTTTGCGCGATCAAACCATACAATTTTGCGATCAGACTCAACTTAACAATAATTTGTATTGCATTTGTATTATTTACATCGCAGCAGTGACGGGCATAATCGACGATATTTGTCTGGTACAACACGAGGGATCCATGAGCAGACAACCGATGTACCGCCAGATCGCCGGGGCGATCCGCGCGCAGATTGAAAGCGGCGAACTGAAACCGGGGGATGCGCTGCCTACCGAGTCGGCGTTACAGGCGCAGTTTGCTGTCAGTCGGGTCACGGTGCGCCAGGCACTGAAACAGCTCACCGAGCAGACGATCATTGAAAGCATTCAGGGCAGCGGCTCTTACGTGAAAGAAGAGCGCGTGAATTACGACATCTATCAGTTGACCAGCTTTTCGGAAAAGCTCGGCGATCGCCATGCCGATACGCACAGCGAAGTGCAGGTTTTCGAGGTGATCAAAACGGACGAAGCGCTGGCGGCGTTGTTACAGATTGCGCCCGGTGACAAAGCCTGGCATGTGAAGCGAGTGCGTTTTATCAAGCAAAAGCCGGTGACGCTGGAAGAGACCTGGATGCCGCTCGCGCTGTTTCCCGATCTCACCTGGGAAGTAATGGAAAACTCCAAATACCATTTTATCGAGCAGGTGAAGAAGCGGGTTATCGATCGCAGCGAGCAGGAGATCGTGCCGGTGATGCCCGACGACGAGGCGATTGCCGCGCTTGGTATCGATCCTGCCAGACCGATCCTTGAGAAGATCTCACGCGGTTTTCTGAAAGGCGGAGAAGTTTTCGAATACAGCCGCAACCTGTTCAAGAGCGACGACTATAAGTTCACGCTGGTGGCAAAACGGCGGCAATAAAAAAGGCCATCTTGCGATGGCCAACCATGTCGAACGTTATTATTGTCTTACTTCATTAAATCAGATAATGCTTTTCAGTGCTTCGCCGATGTCGGCCAGGCTGCGTACAGTTTTCACGCCTGCTGCTTCCAGCGCGGCGAATTTCTCATCCGCCGTACCTTTGCCGCCCGCGATGATCGCGCCAGCGTGACCCATACGTTTACCTTTAGGCGCGGTCACGCCTGCGATGTAGCCAACCACCGGTTTAGTGACGTGATCTTTGATGTACGCCGCCGCTTCTTCTTCCGCGCTGCCGCCGATTTCACCGATCATCACGATCGCTTCGGTCTGCGGATCTTCCTGGAACAGCTTCAGGATGTCGATGAAGTTAGAGCCCGGGATCGGGTCGCCGCCGATGCCCACACAGGTGGACTGGCCGAAGCCGTAGTCGGTGGTCTGCTTAACCGCTTCATAGGTCAGCGTACCGGAGCGGGAAACGATACCCACTTTACCCGGCTGGTGAATGTGGCCCGGCATGATGCCGATTTTGCATTCGCCTGGAGTGATCACACCCGGACAGTTCGGGCCGATCATGCGCACGCCCGCTTCGTCGAGCTTCACTTTCACGGTCAGCATATCCAGCGTCGGGATGCCTTCAGTAATGGTGATAATCAGCTTAATGCCTGCATCGATGGCTTCCAGAATGGAGTCTTTGCAGAACGGTGCCGGAACGTAGATCACGGTCGCAGTCGCGCCAGTGGCTTCTACCGCTTCGCGCACGGTGTTGAACACCGGCAGACCGAGGTGCGTGGTGCCGCCTTTGCCTGGCGTCACGCCGCCAACCATCTGCGTACCGTAAGCAATCGCCTGCTCAGAGTGGAACGTGCCCTGACTGCCGGTGAAACCCTGGCAGATCACTTTGGTATTTTTATCGATCAGAATGGACATTATTTCCCCTCCACTGCGGCAACAACCTGCTGTGCTGCATCCGTCAGACTTTTCGCTGCAATAATATTGAGGCCGCTGTCAGCCAGTTTTTTCGCGCCCAGTTCGGCGTTGTTACCTTCCAGACGAACCACTACCGGCACGTTCACGCCCACTTCTTCAACCGCACCGATGATGCCGTCAGCGATCAGGTCGCAACGCACGATACCGCCGAAAATGTTTACCAGAACGGCTTTCACTTTGTCGTCAGAGAGGATGATTTTGAACGCTTCGGTTACGCGCTCTTTGGTCGCGCCGCCGCCTACGTCAAGGAAGTTAGCCGGCTCGCCGCCGTGCAGCTTAACGATGTCCATGGTGCCCATTGCCAGGCCCGCACCGTTAACCATGCAGCCGATGTTGCCATCAAGCGCCACATAGTTCAGTTCCCACTGTGCCGCCTGAGATTCACGGGCGTCTTCCTGAGAGTGGTCACGCATTTCGCGCAGATCCGGCTGGCGGAACAGGGCATTGCCGTCCGCGCCCAGCTTGCCGTCGAGGCAAATCAGATCGCCCTGGGTGGTGATCACCAGCGGGTTGATTTCGATCAGCGCCAGATCGCGCTCGAGGAAAATATTCGCCAGACCCATGAAGATTTTGGTGAACTGCTGAACCTGTTTACCTTCCAGACCCAGTTTGAACGCCAGTTCGCGCCCCTGATACGGCATCGGGCCGGCCAGCGGATCCAGTGCCACTTTGTGGATCAGGTGCGGAGTTTCTTCCGCCACTTTTTCAATTTCCACGCCGCCTTCAGTAGACGCCATGAACACCACGCGACGGGAGCTACGATCCACTACCGCGCCGAGGTACAGTTCTTTGTCGATGTCGGTTGCCGCTTCCACCAGGATCTGGTTAACCGGCTGACCGTGGGCGTCTGTCTGGTAGGTCACCAGACGCTTGCCCAGCCAGTGCTCAGCAAACGCGCGGATCTCTTCTTTACTCTTCACCACTTTCACACCGCCCGCTTTACCGCGGCCACCAGCGTGAACCTGACATTTTACCACCCACGGACCGGCACCGATTTTAGACGCGGCTTCTTCGGCTTCACGTGGGGTATTGCAGGCATAGCCTACCGGTGCGGGTAAGCCATAGCGGGCAAATAGCTGTTTTGCCTGGTATTCATGTAAGTTCATCAGTTCTATCCACTTTTCAGGTAATCGTTTTTGTACCCGTAGGCCGGAGGGCGGCGTATGCGCCTTATCCGGCCTACAGGGCAGGTAATATTCTAATTACTACACGTCCAGCAGCAGACGCGTCGGATCTTCCAGCAGCTCTTTAATGGCCACCAGGAAGCTTACCGATTCACGACCATCGATCAGACGGTGATCGTAAGACAGTGCCAGATACATCATCGGCAGGATCTCAACCTTGCCATCCACCGCCATCGGGCGATCTTTAATGGCGTGCATACCCAGAATGGCGCTCTGCGGCGGATTGATAATCGGCGTGGACATCAGCGAACCGAACACACCACCGTTGGTGATGGTGAAGTTACCGCCAGTCAGATCTTCAACGGTCAGTTTGCCGTCACGACCTTTCACTGCCAGTTCTTTGATGCGTTTTTCGATGTCGGCCATGCCCAGCGCGTCAACGTCACGCAGTACTGGCGTTACCAGACCGCGCGGCGTGGACACCGCCATGCTGACGTCGAAATAGTTGTGGTACACCACATCATCGCCGTCGATAGAGGCGTTCACTTCCGGGAAGCGTTTCAGGGCTTCCACCACCGCTTTCACGTAGAAAGACATAAAGCCCAGACGGATACCGTGACGTTTTTCGAAAGCGTCACCGTACTGCTTACGCAGATCCATAATCGGCTTCATGTTGACTTCGTTGAACGTGGTCAGCATGGCGGTAGAGTTTTTCGCTTCCAGCAGACGCTCGGCCACGCGCTTACGCAGACGGGTCATCGGCACACGTTTTTCGGAGCGGTTGCCCAGTGCCGGAGCAGGCTGGGATGGCGCGCTGGCAGGAGCCGATGCTGCCGGCGCTTTTTCTTCTTTCGCGGCAGGCGCTTTCGCCAGATGTTTTTCCACATCTTCACGGGTCAGACGACCACCAACACCAGTGCCTTTAATTGCACCAGCGTCAAGGCCATGCTCGGCCAGCAGGCGGCGGATCGCCGGGCTTAAGGCCTCGTTATTCTGTTCTTCCAGGGAAGCCTGCTGGCGCTGAGCCGGTGTAGACTCGTTGCTGTCAGACTTCGCGCTGCTCTCTTTGCCAGCGCTGTTGCCTTCCCGCAGACGGCCCAGGATCTGGCGGGACGTCACTGTCGTCCCTTCTTCTTCGAGCACAGCATCCAGGATGCCGTCCGCTGATGCCGGTACTTCCAGTACCACTTTGTCAGTTTCGATTTCTACCAGCACTTCATCACGGGTAACCGCATCGCCTGGTTTTTTGTGCCAGGTCGCAACAGTCGCGTCAGCAACGGACTCAGGCAGGTCGGGAACAAGAATATCTACGCTACTCATTATTTATCCTTTAATTAATCGACGTTCAGCGCGTCATTGACCAGATCTTGCTGCTGTTTCTGGTGAACGGACATATACCCTACCGCCGGCGAGGCGGAGGCCGGGCGACCTGCATAACGCAGACCGGACCCAAACGGAATCACTTCACGGAAATGATGCTGGCTGCAGTACCATGCGCCCTGGTTCAGCGGCTCTTCCTGGCACCAGACAAAATCATGCACGTGGGCATAAGGTTTTAATGCTTCCTGCACCGCCTGGTGCGGGAACGGATACAACTGTTCGATACGGATGATGACCACGTTTTTCTGGTCGTTCTTACGACGTTGTTCAAGCAGGTCGTAATAAACCTTACCAGAACAAAGCACTACCCGCTTCACGCCCTGCGGATCAATATCATCAATCTCGCCAATGGCTGGCAGGAAGGTGCCGTTCGCCAGTTCGTCAAGGCTGGACACAGCCAGCGGATGACGCAGCAGCGATTTCGGTGACATCACCACCAGCGGACGGCGCATACCGCGCAGCGCCTGACGGCGGATCATGTGGTACACCTGTGCTGGCGTGGACGGTACGCACACCTGCATGTTTTGTTCTGCACACAGTTGCAGGTAACGCTCCAGACGTGCCGAGGAGTGTTCCGGACCCTGACCTTCATAGCCGTGCGGCAGCAGCATCACCAGACCGCACATACGGCCCCATTTCTGCTCGCCGGAGCTGATGAACTGGTCAATCACCACCTGCGCACCGTTGGCGAAGTCACCGAACTGCGCTTCCCAGATGGTCAGCGTGCGAGGTTCTGCGGTGGCATAACCGTATTCGAACGCCAGCACCGCTTCTTCAGACAGCACGGAGTCCCAGACACGGAAAGTGCCCTGCGAGTTGTGTACGTGGTGCAGCGGCGTCCAGGTGGAGCCGTTGGTCTGGTTGTGGATCACCGCATGACGGTGGAAGAAGGTGCCGCGACCCGCATCTTCACCAGACAGACGGACAGAAATGCCTTCATCAACCAGCGTCGCATAAGCAAGATTTTCCGCGCCGCCCCAGTCAAAGAGCTTCTCGCCTGCGGCCATCGCCAGGCGATCGCCATAAATCTTCGCCACGCGGGACTGCATTTCGATAGCGTCCGGCACCGTACTGATGCGCTTCGCCAGCTCCTGCAACCGCTTCATCTCTACCTTGTTCGGGTAACTTTCGTCCCAGTCATGGTTGAGATACGGCGACCAGGTGAACGAATGCATGTTCATCGGACGGTATTCTTTTACAACGCATTCACCCGCATCGAGCATGTCGCGATAGAGATTGACCATTTCGGTGGCATCTTCCAGCGTAACGACCTTCTCCTGCTCCAGCTTGTCGGCGTAAATTTTACGCGGCGTCGGGTGTTTTTTGATTTTCTGGTACATCAGCGGCTGGGTTGCGCTCGGCTCGTCGGCTTCGTTATGGCCGTGACGGCGGTAGCACACCAGGTCGATAAACACGTCGCGCTTAAAGGTGTTGCGGAATTCCAGCGCCACACGGGTAACGAAGGCAACGGCTTCCGGATCGTCCGCATTCACGTGGAAAATCGGTGCCTGTACCATTTTGCCGATGTCAGTACAGTACGGAGTGGAACGGGCATCCAGCGGGTTAGAAGTGGTGAAGCCCACCTGGTTGTTGATCACGATACGCACGGTACCGCCAACTTCATAGCCCCGCGCTTTCGACATGTTCAGGGTTTCCTGAACCACGCCCTGCCCGGTGACCGCCGCATCGCCATGAATGGTGATCGGCAGCACTTTATTGCTTGAAGGCTCGTCAAGACGATCCAGACGGGCGCGTACAGAACCCATGACTACCGGGCTTACAATCTCAAGGTGTGACGGGTTAAACGCCAGCGCCAGGTGCACCAGGCCGCCTTCGGTTTCGATATCCGAGGAGAAGCCCATGTGATATTTCACATCGCCCGTACCCAGATGTTCTTTATGCTTGCCGGCGAACTCGTCGAACAGATCCTGCGATTTTTTGCCCAGCACGTTGATCAACACGTTCAGGCGTCCGCGGTGCGCCATACCCAGCACCACTTCGCGCGTGCCGCTCTTACCGGCATGACGGATCATCTCTTTGAGCATCGGCACCAGCGCGTCGCCGCCTTCCAGCGAGAAGCGTTTCGCACCCGGGAATTTCGCGCCCAGATAGCGCTCCATGCCTTCTGCTGCCGTCAGTTCGCTGAGGAAGCGTTTTTTCTCTTCGGCGGTGAAAATGCCATGACCCGCTGCCGATTCGATACGCTGCTGGATCCAGCGTTTCTCTTCGGTACTGGTGATGTGCATGTATTCCGCGCCAACCGAACCGCAATAGGTCTGTTTCAGCGCCTCTAACAGCTCGCCCAGTTTCATGGTGTCTTTGCCGATAGCAAAGGATCCCACATTGAAACTTTCTTCCAGATCAGCTTCGGTCAGATCGTGATAATCAAGGGAGAGATCGGCCACGCGCTCTTGTTTCCACAGTCCCAGCGGATCGAGATTCGCATGCTGGTGTCCGCGGAAGCGGTAGGCGTTGATCAATTGCAGGACTTTAACCTGCTTCACGTTGGTATCAGGGTCAGAAACTGAAGAGGTATAACGTGAGGCATCCTTCGCGAGACGACGGAAATAATCACGTGTTTTGGAATGGAATTGATCCGGTTTCATACCGGTCACCGGTAGCTGCTGGAACATCGAGCGCCAGTTTTCATCTACCGAATCAGGATCGGTTAAGAAGTCTTCATAGAGCTGTTCTATCCAGCTCTGGTTGGAGCCAGAGAGGTAAGAAGAGTCCAGCCAGGCTTTCATTGCGCCGTTCTGCATCGTGATCCCTTAAGCATTGGTATGCTTATTCGCCGTGGATAACTACACCGTACACCGCCAGGCGCACGTACCAGGGTTCACTTGCGAGCTCTTGTCACTGAGTTGGCCCGCGAAGGAACCTTTAAAAACTGTCTCTCTGTCAGGGCAGTTTTTAGAGGTTTCCTGCATTTTCACTCGGTTTGCCCGGTGGCACTGCGTTTACCGGGCCTACGGTGAAGTAGGCCGGATAAGCGCAGCGCCATCCGGCAATCTTACTTACGCACTACGTTGCAGCAGCATCGACTTAATATGGCCGATGGCGCGCGTCGGGTTCAGCCCCTTCGGACACACACTGACGCAGTTCATGATGCTATGGCAGCGGAATACGCTGAAAGCATCGCTCAGCCCTTCGAGGCGCTGGTCGGTTTCGGTATCGCGGCTGTCGATCAGGAAGCGATACGCAGCCAGCAGACCTGCCGGGCCGATGAACTTGTCCGGGTTCCACCAGAATGACGGACAGGATGTGGAACAGCATGCACAGAGAATACACTCGTACAGCCCATCCAGTTTTTCACGCTGCTCTGGCGACTGAAGATGCTCGCGAGCTGGCGGATTTTGTCCATTATTCAACAAGTAAGGCTTAATCTTCTCATATTGAGCATAGAATTGCCCCATGTCCACCACCAGATCGCGAACCACAGGTAAACCTGGCAGCGGGCGGATGACGATTTTTTTGCTGCCGTTACCCAGCGCCGAAATCGGCGTGATACAGGCGAGGCCATTCTTGCCGTTCATGTTCAGACCGTCGGAGCCGCACACGCCTTCACGGCATGAACGACGGAACGCCAGCGTCGGATCTTTTTCTTTCAGCTGCATCAGCGCATCGAGCAGCATCATGTCGCGGCCTTCTTCGCCTTCCAGGGTGTAATCCTGCATATGCGGCGCGTCGTCGACATCCGGGTTATAACGATAAATCGAAAATTCGAGTTTCATTTTTCCTGACTCCGCATTAGTAAGTACGAATCTTCGGCGGGAATGCCGGACGCAGTTTCGGTTCCATATTGACGCTACGGCGCGTCATGGATTCCGATTCAGGCAGATACAGGGAATGGCACAGCCAGTTTTCGTCGTCACGATCCGGGAAGTCAAAGCGGCTGTGCGCCCCACGGCTTTCGGTACGGAAGTTCGCCGAGACCGCTGTGGCATACGCCGTTTCCATCAGGTTATCCAGTTCAAGGCACTCAACACGCTGGGTATTGAAGTCGCTGGAGGTATCGTCCAGACGGGCATTTTTCAGACGCTCGCGGATCTCTTTCAGCTGCTCCAGCCCTTTGGCCATCGCATCCCCTTCGCGGAAGACCGAGAAGTTATGCTGCATACATTCCTGAAGCGCTTTACGGATGGTCACGGGATCTTCACCGCTGCGGGTGTTGTTCCAGCGATTGACGCGTGTCAGGGAAGCCTCGATGTCGGATTCGCTGGCATCACGCAGGGCGCCCTGCTCGGCGATAGATTCCTGTAAATGCAGACCCGCCGCGCGACCAAACACCACCAGATCCAGCAGCGAGTTGCCGCCAAGACGGTTAGCGCCGTGTACCGATACGCAGGCGATTTCGCCTACCGCGAACAGACCCGGGATCACCACGTCTTCGCCCTGGGCGTTAACGGTCAGCGCCTGGCCAGTCACTTTGGTCGGAATACCGCCCATCATATAGTGGCAGGTCGGGATCACCGGGATCGGCTCTTTCACCGGATCGACGTGTGCAAAGGTACGGGAAAGTTCCAGAATGCCCGGCAGACGGGATTCCAGGACATCTTTACCCAGATGGTCGAGTTTCAGTTTCGCGTGCGGGCCCCACGGACCGTCGCAACCGCGACCTTCACGGATTTCGATCATGATGGAACGCGCCACCACGTCACGACCCGCCAGGTCTTTGGCGTTCGGCGCATAACGCTCCATGAAGCGCTCGCCATGTTTGTTCAACAGATAACCGCCTTCACCACGGCAGCCTTCGGTGACCAGCACGCCCGCACCGGCGATACCGGTCGGGTGGAACTGCCACATTTCCATATCCTGTACCGGCACACCAGCACGCAGCGCCATGCCAACACCGTCGCCGGTATTGATGTGGGCGTTGGTGGTGGACTGGTAGATGCGGCCTGCACCACCGGTCGCCAGCACGGTAGCGCGGGCTTTGAAGTAAACGACCTCACCGGTTTCGATGCACAGCGCCGTACAACCCACCACGGCACCGTCCTGGTTTTTCACCAGATCAAGGGCATACCATTCGGAAAAAATGGTGGTGTGGTTTTTCAGGTTCTGCTGATAAAGCGTATGCAACAGCGCGTGACCGGTACGGTCAGCGGCGGCAGCGGTACGTGCCGCCTGCTCGCCGCCGAAGTTCTTCGACTGGCCGCCAAACGGACGCTGATAGATTGAGCCATCTTCCAGACGGGAGAATGGCAGACCCATATGTTCCAGTTCCAGAATCGCTTCCGGACCGGTTTTACACATATATTCAATGGCGTCCTGGTCACCGATATAGTCGGAACCTTTCACCGTGTCGTACATGTGCCATTCCCAGTTATCTTCATGGGTGTTACCCAGCGCAACGGTAATACCGCCCTGCGCAGATACGGTGTGGGAACGGGTTGGGAATACTTTGGAGAGCAGCGCACAGGTCTGGCCGCTCTGGGAAATTTGTAGCGCCGCGCGCATACCTGCGCCACCGGCTCCGATGACGACTGCATCAAACTCTCTGACTGGTAAATTCATCACACACCCCACACCACAACAAATCCATAAATAACGTAAACCAGCAGCGCCACGACAATGGCGAGTTGCAGGCCAAGACGCAGGCCCGTTGATTTAACGTAGTCGGTCAACACCTGCCACATACCAATCCAGGCATGCACTAACGTAGAGAACAGCGCCAGCAGGGTGAAGACTTTGGTAAAGGCGGAGGAGAAGAAACCCGTCCAGACTTCCCAGGTGATCTCGCCGGAAATGGCGAAAAAACCGACCATATAGATGATGTAAAGCGTCAGAACGAGGGCAGTAGCACGAACCAGAATGAAGTCATGTACGCCGTTGCGTCCGAATGCGGAGGCGTTGCTTACCATACGAGGACTCCTGCGAGAATTGAAAGCACGACAGTAATACCAATAGCGACCCAGGCAGAACGTTTCCCGGCTTCGAAGGTCTCTTCAAGATAGCCCACATCCATCAAGGCATGACGAATACCACCGACCGCGTGATACGCAAGCGCGGTGAGAATGCCCCACATGATGAATTTCGCGAAGAAGCCATCCATGATGTCAGCGGCTGACTGGAAACCTTCCGGAGAGGAGAGCGACAGGCCCAGTAACCACAGCAGGATCCCGACCGCCACAAAAGTGATGACGCCAGAAACACGGTGCAGAATGGACGCTATAGCCGTAACAGGAAACCGGATCGTTGTCAGATCCAGATTGACAGGTCTTTGTTTTTTGACATTTTTTATCATGAATAACGCCCACATGCTGTTCTTCTAGTTCCTTTCCTCCGGTCTGCAGGCGGGTCAGACAGCGTCCTTTCAATAACCGCACGTTATGCAAATCACATTGCTTCCAGATGCTAAACGACACGTTACAACGCTGGGTGGCTCGGGGCGGCAGAGAACTCCGGAGACCTGGCGGCAGTATAGGATGTTCACAAAATCATTACAATTAACCTACATATAGTTTGTCGGGTTTTATGCGGAACAGTGACCGTCATCACGATAACAACATATTTTTAAATTTTAACCATTGGATTTGACAAAAGTTAAACATTATTGTTACAAACGACAGCCGAAAAGGCATATAATTCGTAAAAGTTATGGGGTCTCTCTTTCACCTGAGATTTAGTTATGTAAGAGTGAGAAGGATTGACCGACGTTATCAGTACAGTTATTAGTGATAGACAGATTTGACAAATTCGGACTGCTAAGACCCTGATTTGCTGTTGTTTCACTGGTTTTTCAATGTTTGCCTGCCAGCGCCCATCGCTCTGTACCCTGGTACCACCTCTCTGCAGAGTGTCGTGCCAAATAACAAATTGGTAACATTGATTTTCGCTATGAATGCAAATCCGGCTTCTGAGCAGTCTTAAGCATAAGGCGCTAAGGAGACCGTAAATGGCTGATAAGAAAGCAACCATCACTTACAATAGTGAAGATGCTATTGAACTGGATGTGCTAAAAGGCACGCTCGGTCAGGATGTTATTGATATTCGTAGTCTTGGTTCGAAAGGTGTGTTTACTTTTGACCCTGGTTTCACCTCTACCGCATCTTGCGAATCCAAAATCACCTTTATCGATGGTGACGAAGGTATCCTGCTCCATCGCGGTTTCCCGATTGACCAGCTAGCCACTGAATCCAACTACCTGGAAGTGTGCTACATCCTGCTGTACGGTGAAAAACCGAGCCAGGAAGAGTACGACGATTTCAAAACTATCGTCACTCGCCACACCATGATCCACGAGCAGATCACCCGTCTGTTCCACGGTTTCCGTCGTGATTCCCACCCGATGGCAGTCCTGTGCGGCGTTACCGGCGCGCTGGCGGCCTTCTATCATGACTCGCTGGATGTGAACAATCCGCGCCACCGTGACATCGCTGCGTTCCGTCTGCTGTCCAAAATGCCGACCGTCGCCGCCATGTGTTACAAATATTCTATCGGCCAGCCGTTTGTTTATCCGCGTAACGACCTCTCCTATGCCGGTAACTTCCTGCATATGATGTTCTCCACGCCGTGCGAGCCGTACGAAGTGAATCCGGTGCTGGAACGCGCGATGGATCGTATCCTCGTGCTGCACGCCGATCATGAGCAGAACGCGTCCACCTCTACCGTCCGTACCGCAGGCTCTTCCGGCGCGAACCCGTTTGCCTGTATCGCGGCAGGTATTGCCTCCCTGTGGGGACCGGCACACGGCGGCGCGAACGAAGCTGCACTGAAAATGCTCGAAGAGATCAGCACCGTTGAGCACATTCCGGAATTCGTGCGTCGCGCCAAAGACAAGAACGATTCGTTCCGTCTGATGGGCTTCGGACATCGTGTTTACAAAAACTACGATCCGCGCGCTACCGTCATGCGTGAAACCTGCCACGAAGTGCTGAAAGAGCTGGGCACCAAAGATGATCTGCTGGAAGTGGCGATGGAGCTGGAACACATCGCGCTGAACGACCCGTACTTCATCGAGCGTAAACTCTATCCGAACGTGGACTTCTACTCCGGTATCATCCTGAAAGCGATGGGTATTCCGTCTTCCATGTTTACGGTGATCTTCGCGATGGCCCGTACCGTTGGCTGGATCGCACACTGGAACGAAATGCATGACGACGGCATTAAGATTGCCCGTCCGCGCCAGCTGTACACCGGTTACGAGCAGCGTGATTTCGAATCGGAAGTGACGAACCGCTAAGGGTTGTGGCGCCCGGCGGCGCTTTCGCTTGCCGGGCCTACGAATTCAACCTCCGGGCCGGTTCATATGTAGGCCGGGTAAGGCACAGCCGCCACCCGGCAAGCACCGTCAGAACCGTAGGCCGGGTAAGGCGCAGCCGCCACCCGGCAAGCACCGTCAGAACCGTAGGCCGGGTAAGGCGCAGCCGCCACCCGGCATTTCACGTTAAACCTGACACCCCGGACACCAGTAAAACGGCCGCGATGACAGCGTGGTCTTCTCAATGATCCCCCCACACCGCTCACATTTCTTCCCGGCCCGATGAAACACCTTAAAGCGAAACAGCGCCCCGTGATGCTTGTTCTCTTTTGCCTTGCCGCGCGTCTGGTAAGAGAGCCGCGGGATCTCCAGTAG
The DNA here is from genome assembly GCF_018323985.1 of Enterobacter kobei. Lineage (GTDB taxonomy): Bacteria > Pseudomonadota > Gammaproteobacteria > Enterobacterales > Enterobacteriaceae > Enterobacter_D > Enterobacter_D kobei_A. The sequence continues at coordinate 3,171,882 of NZ_AP024590.1, forward strand.
CGCCTGCGCCAGCACGTCCAGCTGCGCGTCACTTAGCTGCACCGCTTTATGCTGCGGAGCCAGCCCGCTGTGCCAGAGGATCTCCACCCGCAGATAATTCCCAAGCCCGGCGAGAAACGCCTGGTCGAGCAGCAGGCCGGAAAACTGCCGTCGGCAGAATTTTGGCGAGCACAGTCGCGCTTTCACCTCCTCCACCGTCAGCGTCATGTCCAGCACATCAGGCCCGACACGCTGTAAAAACGGATGGCAGGCCAACTGTTCGGGGGTCAGTAGTTTAATGTCTGAGGCGCTGTAGAGCAGAATGGCGCGCGCGGCGGTCTGCAATTTCACCCGCAGAATACGCGTGGTCTGCGGTGTTTCCCCCGCCTTCACCACGCGCCAGACGCCGTACAGCTGATTGTGACTGTAAAGCGTGAGGCCACCGGAAAAATGCGTGAGCAGCGCTTTGCCCCGCGTCTCCATATGGGTGACGTGCTGGCCAATCAGATCAGCGGCATAAGGCTGCAAATGTTCAAAAGCAAACCAGGCGTCGGTCAGCGGTTGGCCGCCAATGGCCGCTTCAAGGGTGTCCGCCGCCCGGCGGATCTCCGGGCCTTCAGGCATGATGCACCGCCGATACGGTAATTTTGTGCGCATCAAACGCCTGCCGCAGGCGGCGCGCAAAGGCCAGGGCATGTTCGCCGTCGCCATGCAGACAAACGGTCTGCGCCTTCACCTGCACCCAGTTACCGTGAATACTTTTTACCCTGCCCTGCTGGATCATGGTCAGCGTCTGCGCCAGCGCCTGATCTTCATCGCTGATCAGCGCGCCGGGCTGCGAGCGAGGTACCAGACTGCCGTCGTCCTGATACCCCCGATCGGCAAATACCTCTTCCCGCGTTTGCAGGCCATAACGCCTGCCCGCATCAATAAGCTTACTGCCAGCCAGCCCGGTGAGGATCAGCGTCGGGTCCAGATCGTGCACCGCACGCGCGATGGCATCGGCCAGCACCGCATCCTGCGCCGCCTGGTTATAGAGCATCCCGTGGGGTTTAACGTGCTGTACCCGCCCGCCCTGCGCCCTGGCGATCGCCGCGAGCGCGCCGATTTGATACAGCGTCTGGGCATAGACGGTCTCTGCGGGCAGCGTCATCGCCGTGCGCCCAAAGTTTTCCCGATCCGGGAAAGCGGGATGTGCGCCGATCGCCACGCCGTTTTTCAGCGCCTCGCGCACCGCCGTTTGCATCATCTGCGCATCCCCGGCGTGAAAACCGCAGGCGATATTGGCAGAGGAGACCAGTTGCAGCAGCTCGGCGTCGCAGCCCGCGCCCTCCCCCAGATCGGCATTGAGATCAACGATCACCGCGCACCCCGTAAGCCAGCTGGTCGAGGAAAAGACGTTGTTCGCGCCGCGCCTTCAGCGCGTCTTCCAGCGTGCAGGGCACAAAATGGATCGGATCGCCAAGGCGGATCTGCGCCAGATGGTACATGTCCGCTTCGATCACGCAGCCAATGCGCGGGTAGCCGCCGGTGGTCTGGGCATCATTCATCAGCACAATCGGCTGACCGTTGTGCGGCACCTGAATCACGCCGGGGACCAGCCCGTGCGACAGCAACTCGCGTGTGTCGGTGCGGGTGAGCGGCGCGCCCTGCAAACGGTAGCCCATACGGTTACTCTGCGGACTGAGCTGCCACGGCAGACGCCAGAAGGCATCCTGGGAATTTTTATCAAAGGACTGGTATTCCGGCCCCGGCAGCACGCGAATGCGGTTGCCCCACAGTAGCTGTTTGACACCCTGTGAGCCGCTGAATGTGCGGGTCGCAGGCAGTAGCGGCAGGCTGTCGCCGTCTTTTAACGCTCGCCCCTGAAAACCGCCGATGCCGGTTTTTAAATCGGTGCTGCGCGAGCCCATCACTTCCGGCACATCGATGCCACCCGCCACGGCCAGATAGCTACGCATACCGCGCTGCGGGCTTTTCAGTATTAAACGCTGCCCCGCCGTCATTGCATGACGCCAGCCGGTCCATACCGGTTTGCCGTCAAGCTGTGCGTCGCAGCCTGCACCGGTCAGCGCAAACCAGCCGTCGTGGGTGAATTCCACTTCGCACTGCCCGAGGGTGATTTCCAGCGCCGCGGCGTCGGCATCGTTGCCCACCAGTGCATTGGCAATTTCCAGCGCTGGCGCATCCAGCGCACCGCTGTAGCTGATGCCCGACTGACGCAGCCCGGTACGCTTTCCGGCCTGTACGGAGGTAAGCATCCCCGCACGAATAATCTTCAGCATATGCCCTCCTTTTGCGGCACAAAGCGGATGGTGTCCCCCGCGCGCAGCAGAACAGGCTCGGCGTTATGCGGATCAAAAAGCGCCAGCGGCGTGCGGCCAATCAGCTGCCAGCCGCCGGGCGTCGGCAGCGGATAGATGCCGGTCTGTTCGCCGCCGATGCCCACCGATCCGGCAGGCACGCTCAGGCGCGGCTCCGCACGGCGAGGGGTGGAAAGCTGTGGCGGCAGGCTGCCCAGGTAGGGGAAGCCCGGCTGAAAACCAAGAAACCACACCTGGTACTCCACCGACGAGTGCAATTCCACCACCTGTTTTTCGCTCAAACCGCAGTGGCTGGCGACATGCGCCAGATCCGGCCCGTCTTCTTTACCGTAGATCACCGGGATCTCGATAAAGCGTGGATCCGGCTCCAGCGCCTCGCTTTCTTCCCACCAGCGCTGTAAACGCTCAATGGCATCCAGCGCGTTTCCCTGCGGATCGCGCAATACCACAGTGACATTATTCATTCCGGGAATGGCATCCACCACATCGGGGATGGTCATCGCCCGCTGAACCAGCCGCCAGATCCGTTTCTGGCTGGCCAGCGTGACCGGCGGCTCAAGCTCAAGCACGACAGCCGTTTCACCTAACAGATAACAACGCGCTCGCTGCACTTTCGTTCCTCCCATCAGGCTGGATTAGGGATATCAATAAAAGTGACGTCCAGATCGGTGTTCTCGGTCAGCCATTCACTTAACGCGCGAATACCGCCGCGCTCGGTGGCATGATGGCCTGCGGCGTAAAAATGCAGCCCCTGCTCGCGGGCGGAGTGAATGGTCTGCTCCGAGACTTCACCGGTGATAAAGGCGTCAACGCCAAAGCGCGCAGCGCTGTCGATAAAGCCCTGACCACCGCCGGTGCACCAGGCCACCCGGCGCACTTCTTCCGGCCCGTTATCGCCGCACCACAGCGGTCGACGCCCTAATCGCGCTTCGATCCACGACGCCAGCTCCGGGCCCGGCACCGGGATCGCCAGCTCGCCCCAGGGCACCAGATCGTCCACCTGCCCCATCACCGTAATGCCGAGCAGCTTCGCCAGTTGCACGTTGTTGCCCAGTTCCGGGTGCGCATCCAGCGGCAGGTGCCAGCCATACAGGTTAATGTCATTTGCCAGCAGGGTTTTCAGGCGGTTACGCTTCATGCCGCGAATGATCGGCGCTTCGTTTTTCCAGAAATAGCCGTGATGCACGATCACCGCATCTGCGCCCAGGCGCACCGCCTCATCCAGCAGTGCCTGGCTTGCGGTCACGCCGGTAACGATTTTTTGTACGGTGTCGCGCCCTTCGACCTGCAACCCGTTCGGGCCGTAATCGCTGAACGCGCCACTGTTAAGCTTGTCGTTGATCAGTTTTTCCAGTTCGCTATTTTTCATCGTGCTTCTCCTTTACGATTTTCGCGCGGCTTCGTACGCCGCAAGCGTGGCAACGCGGGCCTTTTTATGATCGACAATCGGACGCGGATAATCGAGCGTCACGCCCTGCTTGTCAGCCCAGCTCCACGGCTCGTGCAGCGCGGCGGTGGGCACCTTTGCCAGCGCCGGAATGTAGCGGCGAATAAATTCACCGCCTTTATCAAATCGCTCGCCCTGCGTCGTGGGGTTAAAAATACGGAAATACGGCGCAGAGTCATTGCCCGTGGACGCTGCCCACTGCCAGCCGCCGTTATTGGCCGCCAGATCGCCGTCAATCAACTGAGACATAAAGTACCGCTCTCCGGCGCGCCAGTCGATAAGTAAGTCCTTGACCAGGAAGCTGGCGGTGATCATGCGCAGGCGGTTGTGCATCCAGCCGGTTTCATTCATCTGACGCATGGCTGCATCGACTATCGGATAACCGGTGTTGCCCTGCTGCCACGCCTGGAGATGCGCGGCGTTATCCTGCCACTGCACGCGCCGCGTCCAGTCGATAAACGGCTGGTGCTTGCACAATTCCGGGTGGAAGGTCATCAGATGACGGTAAAACTCACGCCAGATCAGCTCGCTGAGCCAGACCGCGCCCGCACCGCCACCCAGCGCATCGGGCTGCTCTTTCAGCAGGCGATGCAGACACTGACGTGGCGACAGCGAGCCAATCGCCAGGCAGGCGGACAAACGGCTGGTGCCGTCGATAGCCGGAAAATCACGCCGCGCCTCGTACTCCCCCGCCCCCTGCTGGCAGAACTCCCGCAGCCGGGCAATAGCCGCTTTTTCGCTGGCGGGGAACAGGTCCTGATCAAAATCCTGCTGCGGATAGTTCAGCACGATGGGCGTTAAATCGTCATTTAATGCGCCGCTTTCGCGGACTTTCGGCGCGGGGACGCATTCGGGAAGATCCTCACGCAGCCGCCGTAAAAAAGCATTTTTAAAGGGCGTGAAGACTTTGTACATCTGATGATTGCCGGTGACCACGCTGCCAGGGGCGAGCATCACGCTGTCGTCGAAGCCCTGGAATACCACCTCCGGCAGCAATTTTTCCACCGCGCGATCGCGCTGACGCTCGTTAATTTCGTATTGATAATTATAAAAAAGGTGCGTGACCTGATGCGCCTCGCAGACGGCTTTCACAGCCTGCTGGCTGGCTGCAAAATCGTCCACCTCGTTGAAAATCAGCGGGATCCCCCGCTCTGCCAGCGCCTGTTGCAGATCGTTAAGCTGCGCCTGAATACAGGCCGCCTGCCGGGGTGCCATAAGGTGATTTTCCCACTGCCGTGGAGTGGCAATAAACAGCGCCAGTACCCTGGCGTGGGGATCGCGGCAGGCCGCCGCGAGCGCAAAATTATCGTTCACGCGAAGATCCGCGCGAAACCAGACCAGATGCGTGGTCATAACTCTCCTGAATTAATGTCCGTAGCGAAGACGAAGCGTTTCCGGCCAGGGATCAAAATAGCGCTGTCCCGACAGATAGGCGTCCGGGTATTCAGCCATATAATGTTTAAGCAAGGTGACCGGGGCGAGCAGTGGCTGCGTGCCCTGACGATAACGGTCAATGAGCGAGGAAAGCTCTTCGCGCTGACGCGCATTAAGCTGTTTGCGGAAATAACCCTGCACGTGCATCAGCACGTTAGTGTGGTTGCGGCGGGTGGCCTGGTGTGACAGCAGATCCATTAGCCGCAGGCGATACTCGACAAACCACGCTTCCAGCGATGCCCATTCGTGAATGGCCGCCACGAAGCGTCCCAGTTCACGGTATTTAGGCTGTGAGTGTGCCAGCAGCAGAAGCTTATAGCGGCTGTGATAGGCGATAAGCTCGCCGCGCGTCAGGCCGCGTTCGCGTACGCTGTTCAGCTCATGCAGGGCGTAAACGCGCTCGACGAAGTTTTCGCGGATCAGCGGATCGTGCAGCCGCCCGTCTTCCTCCACCGGCAGCCAGGGGAAGCGTTTCATCAGCACGTCGGTATAGATGCCGCGCCCGGCTTTACGATTAATATTGTTTTCCGCTTCGTAAACGCGCACGCGCTCCATGCCGCAGCTGGGCGATTTGGCGCAGACGATATACCCGCACAGGTGATCGAACTGGCTGACGCGTTTCTCGGCGAACGCGGTCATTTCCTGCGTCAGGTCGCCTTCGCGCTTGTCGCTAAAACGCAGCGAAATATCGCCCGTGCTGGTTTTTACCAGCCGGAGCGCGGCGCGGGGTACCGGCAGACCGATCGCCATTTCCGGGCACACCGGCTCAAATTTCATCAGCGGCGATAACTCTTCGACAGCAAACGCCAGTCGCTTATGTCCACCGTCAAAACGCACCTGTTCCCCTAACAGGCAGGCACTGATGCCAACAGGGATTTTCTCACTCATAACGACTCCTTTTAGCCCTTAAAATGAGTGTAGCCTGAGAAGCTTAAAAAATACCGTGTTAGCGAGCGCGGAACACGTGATGAACAGCTGATTGATGGTAAAAGCAGCAACCACATCGCCGGGCGAGGCGTAAATGTAGTTTTTTGGGATTCATTCAGGCCGTAGAGGTTTGATCACATAAACATTATGCGCGAAAATCAGCCGCTGAGAGATGCTTGTCAGAGACCCAACGGACCGCGAATCCCAGGGGCATAAAAAAGGCCGCACGAGGCGGCCCTGGGCGCTACTTGACCTGCGAGAGAGTGGCTGCGATAACCAAATCAGGTTGCTTATCGCCTTTTACCACCAGCACGCTGGTAACAATGAACACGATACAAAAGTAACGTTTCATCATGCGGTCCTTGCTGAAAACCGCTCCACCGTCTCACCACCGATGATCATTCGGCGGATGCAAGCACGGAATAGTGCCTGATTACGGTTGTGGATAATCCTTTCCCTGGATCGGTGCCCATTTGCGAGATGGCGGAAAGGGACGCCGAATCATAATGAATGTCACATGTACCGGTAAGGGCGTGAGTGGATTTTTAGGAATTCATTTAGACTTTGTACCTTGATCCAGTGGCCTGCATACGCAACAATCTTCGCACGGAATAGTGCTTGTACTACCCCAACGGACCGCGAATCCCAGGGGCATAAAAAAACCGCCAAATCAGATTTGGCGGTTTTTCTTTTTTTGCCACATGGGCTTGTAGTTTGCTGTGTGCAGCTTTGCTGCTTAGTAGAAATCGCAGGCGACTTTCTCGGCCTGATCCATCCACACCGGCTTATCGCTGGTTTTTGCCCAGACGCGATGCAGATAGCTGTAAAAACGTGCACGATCTTTCCAGAACAACATCACCGGTAACGCGATGATGCCTGCCGCGATGGCGAAAGCGCGGCGTGCGAAAATTACATATGCAGGATATTCCCGATATAAAGACATAAGCTTCCCCCTTTTGTTGGTCGGTAACATTCACCGTAAAAATGAATCTGCTGAACTGGTTAAAATAGTACCGTTTTGTTTGTAATTTTACTACTCATCCGACCACTAATTTTCACTTATTTAGACAATATTTACAAAGCACCTCGTAATTAAGTTACAAAATAGTTAAATAAATACTAACCCTCAGTTAAATTGTGCCATTCCTCATTTTTATACTTTTTTTACACCCGCCCGCCTGATTTTTGCGAAATCTTTGCACCGAAAATCCTACCTTCACTGCGTTAACAAAAGACACCTGGAGGTGGATTGTGAGTGCAGGCGTAATAACCGGTGTGGTACTGGTTTTCCTGTTGTTGGGCTATCTGGTTTACGCCCTGATTAACGCGGAGGCCTTCTGATGGCGGCTCAGGCGTTTTTACTGATCGCCAGCTTTATGCTGGTGCTGATGGTGCTGGCGCGACCGCTTGGCGGCCTGCTGGCAAACATGGTGCGCGGGACGCCGCTCGCGGGAACGGGCGGATTCGAAAAGGTGCTGTGGCGCGGGCTGGGCATCACGCCGTCCCCGATGAACTGGCGGCAATATCTGTTTGCTATTCTCGCGATCAACCTGTGCGGGCTGGCGCTGCTGTTCGCGATGCTGATGATGCAGGATCATCTTCCGCTGAACCCGCAGCAACTTCCCGGCCTGTCATGGCATCTGGCGTTGAATACCGCGGTAAGTTTTGTCGCCAACACTAACTGGCAGTCCTATGCCGGTGAAAGCACGCTGAGCTATTTCAGTCAGATGGTCGGCCTGACGGTGCAGAATTTCCTCTCTGCCGCCACCGGCATCGCCGTGCTGTTTGCGCTGATCCGCGCATTCGCCCAACAAAGTGTTAACACGCTGGGCAACGCCTGGGTCGATCTGACGCGCATTACCCTGTGGATCCTGCTGCCGCTCTCGCTGCTGCTGGCGCTGTTCTTCATTCAACAGGGTGTGTTGCAAAATTTCGATCACTATCAGCCATTTACGTCGCTGGAGGGCGTGAAGTCCATGCTGCCGATGGGGCCCGTCGCCTCGCAGGAAGCCATCAAACTGCTGGGCACTAACGGCGGCGGTTTCTTTAACGCTAACTCCTCGCATCCGTTTGAAAACCCCACAGCGCTGACCAATCTGGTGCAAATGCTGGCGATCTTTATTATCCCCGCCGCGCTCTGTTTCGCCTTTGGCGATGCGGTCGGTGATAAGCGTCAGGGACAGATGATCCTGTGGGCGATGTCGATCATCTTCGTGGTCTGCGTCGTGCTGGTGATGTGGGCGGAGCTGCACGGTAATGCGCATCTTTCGGCACTCGGCGCTGACAGTCACATCAATATGGAAGGCAAAGAGAGTCGCTTCGGCATTCTGGCGAGCAGCCTGTATGCAGTCGTCACCACGGCGGCCTCCTGCGGCGCGGTGAACGCCATGCATGACTCCTTCACCGCGCTGGGCGGCATGATCCCGCTGTGGCTGATGCAGATCGGCGAAGTGGTGTTCGGCGGCGTCGGCTCCGGTCTGTACGGTATGTTGCTGTTCGTGCTGCTGGCGGTGTTTATCGCCGGGCTGATGATTGGCCGCACGCCGGAATACCTCGGCAAAAAAATCGATGTCCGTGAGATGAAAATGACCGCGCTGGCGATCCTTGTCACGCCGTTGCTGGTGCTGCTCGGCACCGCGCTGGCCATGATGACCGAGGCCGGACGCGCAGGCATGTTAAACCCCGGCACACACGGCTTTAGCGAAGTGCTGTATGCGGTGTCATCCGCCGCCAACAATAACGGCAGCGCCTTTGCCGGACTGAGCGCCAACACGCCGTTCTGGAACTGTCTGCTGGCGGTATGCATGTTCGTCGGACGCTTTGGGGTGATCATCCCGGTCATGGCTATCGCCGGATCGCTGGTGATGAAAAAACGCCAGCCCGCCGGTAACGGCACCCTGCCGACCCACGGCGCGCTCTTTGTCGGCCTGCTGATCGGCACCGTGCTGCTGGTGGGTGCGCTGACCTTTATTCCCGCGCTGGCCTTAGGCCCGGTCGCAGAACATCTTTCCTTACGTTAAGGCGCACATTATGAGCCGCAAGCAACTTGCCCTGCTCGAACCCGCGCTGGTTCGTCAGGCACTTTTAGATTCTTTTCGCAAATTAAGCCCGCGTGCGCAGTGGCGTAACCCGGTGATGTTTATCGTCTGGCTGGGCAGCGTGCTCACCACCCTGCTGTGCGTGGCGATGGCGACCGGGCATCTGGCGGGCAGCGCCGGGTTCACCGGCACCATCAGCGTCTGGCTGTGGTTTACCGTGCTGTTCGCCAACTTTGCCGAAGCGCTGGCGGAGGGCCGCAGTAAAGCGCAGGCCAACAGCCTGAAAGGGGTACAGAAAACCGCGTTTGCCCGCAAACTGCGCGCCCCGCGTCACGATGCTCAACAGGATCAGGTGCCCGCTGCCGATCTGCGCAAGGGCGATATTGTGCTGGTAGAAGCCGGGGACATTATCCCCTGCGACGGCGAAGTCATCGAGGGCGGCGCGTCGGTGGACGAAAGCGCCATTACCGGCGAATCCGCACCGGTGATCCGTGAGTCCGGCGGCGATTTTGCCTCGGTCACCGGGGGGACCCGCATACTTTCCGACTGGCTGGTGATCCAGTGCAGCGTTAACCCAGGCGAAACCTTCCTTGATCGGATGATCGCCATGGTCGAAGGCGCGCAACGCCGCAAAACGCCGAACGAAATCGCGCTGACCATTCTGCTGGTGGCGCTGACCATCGTCTTCCTGCTGGCAACAGCGACGCTGTGGCCATTCTCGGCTTACGGCGGCACGGCGGTCAGCGTGACGGTGCTGGTGGCGCTGCTGGTATGCCTGATCCCGACCACCATCGGCGGGCTGTTATCCGCCATCGGCGTGGCGGGGATGAGCCGTATGCTGGGCGCGAACGTGATCGCCACCAGTGGCCGCGCGGTGGAAGCGGCTGGCGATGTCGATGTGCTGTTGCTGGATAAAACCGGCACCATCACCCTCGGCAACCGTCAGGCCTCGGCCTTCCTGCCGGTCAACGGCGTGGAAGAACGGACGCTGGCAGACGCCGCGCAGCTCTCCTCGCTGGCGGATGAAACCCCGGAAGGCCGCAGCATCGTGATCCTCGCCCGTCAGCGTTTCAATCTGCGCGAGCGGGATATTCAGAGCCTGAACGCCACTTTTGTGCCCTTCACTGCCCAGACGCGCATGAGCGGCATCAATATTCAGGATCGCATGATCCGCAAAGGCTCCGTGGATGCGTTGCGCCGCCATATCGAGGCCAACGGCGGTCACTTCCCGCCGGATGTCGATGCGCTGGTGGAAACGGTCGCCCGTCAGGGCTCTACGCCGCTGGTGGTGGCAGACGGCGCCAGGGTGCTCGGCGTGATCGCCCTGAAAGATATCGTCAAAGGCGGCATCAAAGCGCGTTTCGCCCAGTTGCGCGCCATGGGTATCAAAACGGTGATGATCACCGGCGATAACCGGCTGACCGCTGCGGCTATTGCCGCCGAAGCGGGTGTCGATGATTTCCTCGCCGAAGCGACGCCGGAAGCGAAGCTGGCGCTGATCCGCCAGTATCAGTCTGATGGTCGTCTGGTGGCGATGACCGGCGACGGTACAAACGATGCCCCGGCGCTGGCGCAGGCAGATGTGGCGGTGGCGATGAACTCCGGTACCCAGGCCGCGAAAGAGGCGGGTAACATGGTGGATCTGGACTCAAACCCCACCAAGCTCATCGAAGTGGTGCATATCGGTAAACAAATGCTGATGACGCGAGGCTCGCTCACCACATTTAGTATCGCCAACGACGTAGCGAAGTATTTCGCCATTATCCCGGCGGCGTTCGCGGTGACGTATCCGCAGTTAAATGCGCTTAATGTGATGCACCTGCACTCCCCGGCGTCGGCGATTTTAAGCGCGGTGATCTTTAACGCGCTGATCATCGTGTTTCTCATTCCGCTGGCGCTGAAAGGCGTGAGCTATAAACCCCTGAGCGCCTCCGCCATGCTGCGCCGTAATCTGTGGATTTACGGCCTCGGTGGCCTGGTGGTGCCGTTTATCGGCATCAAGCTGATTGATCTGCTGTTGTCGCTCACCGGTCTGGTGTAAGGATCCTGAAAATGGCTGTTTTACGTCCTGCTGTCCTGCTGTTGTTATTCTTAACCTTGATCACCGGCGGGCTGTACCCGCTGGTGACTACCGTGCTCGGTCAGTGGTGGTTCCGCGACCAGGCGCACGGCTCGCTGATCCGCGTGGAAGATGACGTGCGTGGCTCACGACTGATCGGGCAGAACTTTAGCGCGCCGGGATATTTTCACGGCCGCCCTTCTGTAACGTCAGATTCGCCTTATAATCCGCTGGCGTCCGGCGGCAGTAATCTGGCCGCCAGCAATCCGGCGCTGGATACGGCGATCCGCGAACGCGTCGCCGCGCTGCGGGCGGCTAACCCGCAGGCTGATGCGCGCGTGCCGGTCGAACTGGTCACCGCCTCGGCGAGCGGGCTGGATTACGGCCTGTCTCCGGCGGCGGTACGCTGGCAGATCCCACGCGTGGCGCAGGCTCGCGGCCTGTCGCCGCAGGTCATTTCGCAGTTAGTCGAACGGCATACGCAGCAACCGCTGATCGCGTTTAGCGGCGAGCCGGTGGTGAATATCGTTGAGTTAAACCTCGCGCTGGACGCGCTTAAGGATAATCCTGAATGACAGACGAGCCGTTGCGCCCGGATCCCGACCGCCTGCTGGAACAGGCCGCTGCCCCCCATCGCGGCAAGCTGAAGGTCTTTTTTGGTGCCTGTGCCGGGGTCGGCAAAACCTTCGCCATGCTGGCAGAAGCGCAGCGCCTGCGGGCGCAGGGGCTGGATATTCTTATCGGCGTGGTGGAAACCCATGGCCGTCAGGAAACCGCCGCGATGCTGGAGGGGCTGGCGACGCTGCCGCCCCGCCGTATCGCTCACCGGCGGCGGGAGCTGGATGAGTTTGACCTGGACGCCGCCCTTGCGCGACGTCCGGCGTTGATTTTAATGGACGAGCTGGCGCATACCAATGCGCCCGGCTCACGCCATCCGAAACGCTGGCAGGATGTCGAGGAGTTACTGGAAGCGGGCATTGATGTATTCACCACCGTCAATGTGCAGCATCTGGAGAGCCTCAACGATGTGGTCAGTGGCGTCACCGGGATCCAGGTGCGGGAAACCGTGCCGGATCCCTTTTTTGATACCGCCGACGAGGTGGTGCTGGTGGATCTCCCGCCGGACGATCTGCGTCAGCGTCTGCACGACGGCAAGGTCTATTTTGGTGGCCAGGCCGAACGCGCTATCGAACACTTCTTTCGCAAAGGTAATCTGATTGCGCTGCGCGAACTGGCGCTGCGCCGTACCGCCGATCGGGTCGATTCGCAAATGCGCGCCTTTCGCGGTCGCCCCGGTGAGGAGAAAGTCTGGCACACCCGCGATGCCATTTTGCTGTGCATCGGCCACGGCAGCGGCAATGAAAAACTGGTGCGTACCGCTGCCCGACTGGCGGCCAGACTCGGCAGCGAGTGGCATGCGGTGTATGTCGAAACCCCCGGGCTGCATAAACTGCCGGAAGCGCAGCGCCGGGCGATCCTCAGCGCGTTACGCTTAGCCCAGGAGCTGGGGGCAGAAACCGCCACCCTTGCAGATCCGCAGCAGGAAAAGGCGATTGTGCGCTACGCCCGGGAGCATAATCTCGGCAAAATTATCACCGGTCGCCGCAGCGCGCGCCATTTCTGGCAGCATGAAACCTTTGCCGAACGGCTGGCCCGTCAGGCTCCCGATCTCGATTTAATGATCGTCGCCCTCGAAGACAGACCCGCGCCCGCCGCCGCCCGCACCGCAGACAGCCGTCCGTGGCTGGATCGCTGGCGCGTTCAGCTGACCGGCACGCTGGTGGCCGCCGGGCTGTGCGCGCTGATCACGCTGATCGCCAGCCAATGGCTGATAGCATTTGATGCCGCTAACCTGGTGATGCTCTACCTGCTGGGGGTGGTGATCGTCGCGCTGTTTTATGGCCGCTGGCCGTCGGTGCTGGCGACGGTGATCAACGTGGTCAGCTTCGATCTGTTTTTCATCGCCCCGCGCGGCACGCTGGCGGTGTCGGATGTGCAGTATCTGCTGACGTTCGGGGTGATGCTCACCGTCGGGCTGGTGATTGGGAATCTTACCGCAGGCGTGCGCTATCAGGCACGGGTGGCGCGGTATCGCGAGCAGCGCACCCGGCATCTGTATGAACTGTCAAAAGCGCTGGCCGCCGGGCGTAACGAGCGCGACATCGCCGCCACCAGCGAGGCTTTCATTCGCTCCACCTTTCACGCGCAAAGCCAGTTGCTGATCGCCGGACCTGGCGGCACGCTCACCGCCCTCACCCGCCAGCCGGGTCTGACGCCCTGGGATGATGCCATCGCCCAGTGGAGTTATAGCAAAGGGCAGCCAGCGGGGGCGGGCACCGATACGCTGCCCGGCGTGCCCTATCAGATTTTGCCGCTGAAAAGCGCCGATAAAACCCGCGGCCTGGTGGTGGTGGAGCCGGCCAGCCTGCGCCAGTTGATGATCCCCGAGCAGCAACGCCTGCTGGAGACGTTCACCCTGCTGGTGGCGAACGCACTTGAACGACTGGCACTCACCGCCAGCGAGCAGCAATCCCGGCTGGCGAGCGAGCGGGAAAGCGTGCGCAATGCGCTGCTGGCGGCGCTGTCCCACGATCTGCGTACGCCGCTGACGGTACTGTTTGGTCAGGCGGAGATCCTGACGCTGGATCTGGCCAGCGAAGGCTCGCCCCATGCCACCCAGGCCAGCGAAATTCGCCAGCATGTGCTGAACACCACGCGGCTGGTGAATAATCTGCTGGATATGGCGCGCATTCAGTCCGGCGGTTTTAACCTGAAAAAAGAGTGGCTGACGCTGGAAGAGGTGATCGGCAGCGCGCTGCGCACCATGGAGGCGCTGCCGGGCAGCCCGCAGATCGCTCTTGAAATGCCCGACCCGCTGATGCTGGTGCATATCGACGGGCCGCTGTTCGAACGGGTGTTGATTAATCTGCTGGAAAACGCCCTGAAATACGCCGGGCCGACGGCGCAGATCGGCATTTCCGCCCGCGTGGAGAAGGAGGAATTCCGGCTGGCGGTGTGGGATAACGGCCCAGGTATTCCCAAGGGGCAACAGGCGAGTATTTTTGATAAATTTGCCCGGGGACATAAAGAGTCGGCGATCCCCGGCGTCGGCCTCGGGCTGGCGATTTGCCAGGCGATTGTCAGCGTGCACGGCGGCACTATCACCGCCGCTAACCGTCCAGAGGGCGGCGCCTGCTTCTGTGTTACACTGCCGCAGGGCGCGCCCCCGGCCCTGACTGAACTCCCCGAGGATCTGTGATAAGCGTACTGATTGTTGAAGATGAACAGGCCATTGTCCGCTTTCTGCGCACCGCGCTGGAGGCCGATGGCCTGCGCGTTTACGACGCCGGAACCTTACAGCGCGGCCTGTTAGAAGCCGCCACCCGCAAGCCCGATCTGGTGATCCTTGACCTCGGGCTGCCGGACGGCGACGGTATCGATTTTATCCGCGATCTGCGCCAGTGGAGCCAGGTGCCGGTGCTGGTGCTGTCGGCGCGCATTGAGGAGAGCGACAAGATCGCCGCCCTCGATGCCGGTGCCGACGATTATCTCAGCAAGCCGTTTGGTATTGGCGAATTACAGGCGCGCCTGCGGGTGGCGTTGCGTCGTCATGCTGGCACGCGGCAAAGCGATCCGCTGGTTAGCTTTTCCGATATTCAGGTCGATCTGGCGGCCCGGCGCATTACGCGCAATGATGAAGAGATCCACCTGACGCCCATTGAGTTTCGCCTGCTGGCGGTGCTGCTAAATAACCACGGCAAAGTGCTGACCCAGCGCCAGCTCTTAAGCCAGGTGTGGGGGCCGAATGCCGTCGAGCACAGTCATTATCTGCGCATCTATATGGGCCATTTGCGTCAGAAGCTGGAAAGCGATCCGGCGCGCCCGCGTCATCTGTTAACGGAAACCGGTATCGGCTATCGCTTTATGCTGTAAACGGCTTTTGTTAACGTCTGTTTTCTTGCAGATGAATAAAAACCTACCTTTCCTCCTCGCTTTATTCATTTATTCCCGGCCCGCTGCGCCAGCAATTTAAATAAATGAATAAATCCGCAATAAATAACAAAATTAAATTTATAACATCCAGTTAACTTTTAATTACATTCAGGCGTTTTGCACTGCGCTATTCACTTTTTACGACTAATTATTTCTGATCTGCGCCGTTATTGTTGATCATCCTCACAGACTTGCCCTATTTCCAGGATAAAATGACCACGCTTTCAAACAGCAAAAGGATTTTATTATGGAAAACAACAGCAGGCTGATGCCACATATCAGACGCACCACCCATATTATGATGTTTGCCCACCGTAACAGCTTTGACTTTCATTTCTTTAACGCCCGATAACCGTTCCGGTTTCGGGTCTGCCCTTTTTTCCTGATTTCAGCGAGTTAGCTGACGTCTGGTTTCGTGCACGCCCAACATAAATAAAAATAACGTTTTCACTGGGGTTTATTCTCCGGCGCTGACGCTTATTTAAAAAATTATACCAATTCCCCTTACGGGAATTGCGGGACGCCCTGTCCCTTTAAAACAAGGAATGATTATGCAACGCTTAAAAATTGCGGTCAGCCGCGCCTGTCCGGACTGTTTTACCACGCAACGTGAAGTAGTAAATGTTAACGATACCGATTATATGGATGTCGCCGCGGTCGTCCTATCCATTAACGATATTTATAAAGGCATCGTCGAAGAAATAGAAGAAACCGGCTTTGGCATTCCGCTTTTTGTTGTCAGCCATGAAGGGGAATTTGTACCGGCGGAGTATCTGGCGCGCATTCAGGGGGTATTTGAATATCAGGATGCCTGCCATGATTATTATGGTCGCCAGCTTGAAGCCGCTGCCCAAAAATATGAGCGTGCCTTACGTCCGCCCTTTTTCAGCGCATTAGTGGATTACGTAAAACAGGGAAACAGCGCCTTTGATTGCCCCGGTCATCAGGGGGGGCAGTTCTTTCGTCGCCACCCCGCCGGTAACCAGTTTGTCGATTTCTTTGGCGAAACGCTGTTCCGCTCGGATCTCTGTAATGCCGATGTGGCGATGGGCGATTTACTGATCCATGAAGGCGCGCCCTGCATTGCCCAGCAGCACGCGGCAAAAGTCTTTAACGCCGATAAAACCTATTTCGTGCTCAACGGTACCTCGTCGTCCAATAAAGTGGTGCTGAACGCGCTGCTGGCACCCGGGGCTCTGGTGCTGTTCGACCGAAATAACCATAAATCCAACCACCACGGCGCGCTGCTCCAGGCTGGCGCGACGCCGGTCTATCTGGAAACGGCGCGTAACCCCTACGGCTTTATCGGCGGTATTGACGCGCACTGTTTTGAAGAGACGTATCTGCGTGAGCAGATTGCGGAAGTCGCGCCGCAACACAGGAATACGCCACGGCCGTTCCGTCTGGCGGTGATCCAGCTTGGCACCTACGATGGCACCATTTATAACGCGCGTCAGGTGGTGGATAAGATCGGGCATCTGTGCGATTACATTCTGTTTGACTCGGCGTGGGTCGGCTACGAGCAGTTTATCCCGATGATGGCCGACTGCTCGCCACTGCTGCTGGAACTGAATGAAAACGATCCGGGCATTCTGGTCACCCAGTCGGTGCATAAGCAGCAGGCCGGTTTTTCCCAGACCTCGCAGATCCATAAAAAAGACAGCCATATCAAGGGCCAGCCGCGCTATGTGCCGCATAAACGCCTGAACAATGCCTTTATGATGCACGCCTCCACCAGCCCGTTTTATCCGCTGTTTGCAGCACTGGACGTTAATGCCCGTATGCATGAGGGCGAAAGCGGCAAGCGGATGTGGATGCGCTGCGTCGAACAGGGCGTAGAGGCGCGCAAAATGATCCTGCAAAACTGCAAGTTTATTCGCCCCTTTGTACCCGCCACCGTCGATGGTCGCCCGTGGGAAACCTTCGAGACGCACGATATTTGCCGCGAACTGCGCTTCTTCCATTTCGTACCGGGGGAAAACTGGCACGCCTTTGAAGGCTACGCGCCGCATCAGTATTTTGTCGATCCCTGCAAACTGCTGCTCACCACGCCGGGCATCAACGCCCGCACCGGTGAGTACGACCGCTTCGGCGTGCCGGCCACCATTCTGGCGAACTATCTGCGTGAGAACGCCATCGTGCCGGAGAAGTGCGATTTGAACTCGATCCTCTTCCTGCTCACCCCGGCGGAAGGCATGGGCAAGCTTCAGCAACTGGTGTCGCAACTGGTGCAGTTCGAGAAGCTGCTGGAAAACGATGCGCCGTTGCAGGAGGTGCTGCCGTCGCTCTATCGCCAGCATCAGCAGCGTTATGAAGGCTACACGCTGCGCCAGCTGTGTCAGGAAATGCACGATCTCTATGCGCGTAACAACGTTAAACAGCTGCAAAAAGAGATGTTCCGTAAAGATCACTTCCCGATGGTGAAAATGAATCCGCAGGCGGCGAACTATGCCTATATCCGTGGCGAGGTGGAGCTGGTGTCGCTGCGCGATGCCGAAGGGCGAATTGCCGCGGAAGGCGCGCTCCCCTACCCGCCGGGGGTGCTGTGCGTCGTTCCCGGTGAGATTTGGGGCGGCGCGGTGCTGCATTACTTTGCTGCGCTGGAAGAAGGCATCAATCTGCTGCCGGGCTTTGCGCCAGAACTGCAGGGCGTGTACCTGAAAGAGATCGACGGACGCAAACAGGTCTGGTGCTACGTCATTAAGCCGCAAACCGCTGAACCGGCGCTGTTAAAGGGGGAAACATTATGAGCAAATCCAACAAGATGGGCGTTGTGCAGCTCACTATTCTGACGATGGTCAACATGATGGGTTCCGGCATTATTATGCTCCCCACTAAGCTTGCGGAAGTGGGCACCATCTCGATTATCTCCTGGCTGGTGACGGCAGTCGGCTCCACGGCGCTGGCGTGGGCCTTTGCCAAGTGCGGGATGTTCAGCCGCAAGTCAGGCGGCATGGGCGGATACGCGGAATACGCCTTCGGCAAGTCCGGCAACTTTATGGCGAACTACACCTATGGCGTGTCGCTGCTGATTGCTAACGTCGCCATCGCGATTTCCGCCGTCGGCTACGGCAGCGAACTGCTCGGGGCCACGCTCAGCCCGATCCAGATTGGCATCGCCACCATTTGCGTGCTGTGGATTTGCACCGTGGCGAACTTTGGCGGTGCGCGCATTACCGGACAGCTCAGCAGTATCACCATCTGGGGGGTGATTATCCCGGTGATCGGTCTGTCGGTGATCGGCTGGTTCTGGTTCAGCCCGGAGATGTACGCTCAGTCCTGGAATCCGCATCAGGTGCCGTTCTTTGATGCCGTCGGCTCCTCCATTGCCATGACGCTGTGGGCCTTTCTCGGGCTGGAATCCGCCTGCGCTAACACCGACGTGGTGGAAAATCCGGAGCGCAATGTGCCCATCGCGGTGATGGGCGGTACGCTGGGGGCGGCGGTGATCTACGTGGTGTCCACCAACGTGATCGCGGGGATTGTGCCGAACATGGATCTGGCAAACTCCACCGCGCCTTTCGGGCTGGCGTTCTCGCAGATGTTCACGCCAGGCGTCGGGAAAGTGATCATGGGGCTGATGGTGATGTCCTGCTGCGGTTCGCTGCTCGGCTGGCAGTTCACTATCGCCCAGGTGTTCAAATCTTCCGCTGATGAAGGCTACTTTCCGAAAATTTTCTCGAAGGTGAGTAAAGCGGATGCGCCGGTGAAAGGGATGCTGACGATTGTCATTATTCAGAGCGGGTTATCGCTGATGACTATCAGCCCGTCGTTGAACAAACAGTTCAACGTGCTGGTCAATCTGGCGGTAGTGACTAACATCATTCCGTATATTCTGTCGATGGCGGCGCTGGTGATCATTCAGAAGGTGGCGAAGGTGGAACCGCGGAAAGCGAAGGTGGCCAACGTGGTGGCGCTGATGGGGGCGCTCTACAGCTTTTACGCGCTCTACTCTTCGGGGCCGGAAGCGATGCTGTATGGCGCGATGGTGACCTTTATGGGCTGGACGCTATACGGGCTGGTGTCGCCGCGCTTTGAGCTGAAGGATAAGCACGGCTGATAAAAAAAGCCTCCCGCTGTGGGAGGCTTTTTGTTTTTCGCCCGGCGGCGCAGGCTTGCCGGGCCTACGTTGATCCGTAGGTCGGGTAAGCGTAGTGCCACCCGACACTATCATCACGCGTTTTTCAGGACTTCGCTGACAATCTCTACCGCTTCTTTCTCAATCAGCTTACGGTGTTCTTCACCGAGGAAGCTTTCGCAGTAAATCTTGTACGCATCTTCCGTACCGGACGGACGCGCGGCAAACCAGCCGTTTTCGGTCATCACTTTCAGCCCGCCGATAGACGCGCCGTTACCCGGTGCTGCGGTCAGACGTGCAGTGATCGGATCGCCTGCCAGGGTGTCTGCGCTGACCATTTCCGGCGACAGCTTAGACAGCGCGGCTTTTTGCGCCGACGACGCAGACGCCTGCAAACGGTTGTAGCTCGGCGCACCGAAACGCGCGGCCAGCTCATCGTAATGCTGCTGCGGGTTTTTGCCGGTCACCGCGGTGATTTCTGCGGCCAGCAGGCACATGATGATGCCGTCTTTATCGGTTGACCACGGCGTGCCGTCGAAACGCAGGAAGGACGCGCCCGCGCTCTCTTCGCCACCGAAGCCAAAGCTGCCATCGTACAGACCATCGACGAACCATTTAAAGCCCACCGGCACTTCCACCAGCTTACGGCCCAGTGCGTCTACGACGCGGTCGATCATCGCCGAAGAAACCAGGGTTTTACCGACGGCGACATCCTTGCCCCACTGCGGACGATGCTGGAACAAATAGTTGATGGCGACGGCAAGATAATGGTTCGGATTCATCAGGCCCGCCGGGGTGACGATACCGTGACGGTCATAATCCGGGTCATTGGCAAACGCCAGATCGAACTTATCGCGCAGTGCCAGCAAGCCCGCCATCGCGCACTCGGAGGAGCAGTCCATGCGGATCGCGCCATCTTTATCGAGGTGCATAAAGCGGAAGGTCTGATCGACGTGATCGTTCACGATGGTCAGATTCAGGTTGTAGTGGCTGGCGATACGTTTCCAGTATTCGATACCGGAGCCGCCCAGCGGATCAACGCCCAGCGTCAGGCCCGCTTTCTGGATCGCTGCCATATCCACGATCTGCGCCAGCCCTTCGATAAACGGCTGCACCAGATCCTGTTCTTTAATATGGCCCGATGCCAGCGCCGCATCCAGCGGGAGGCGCTTCACGTCTTTCAGGCCATCGGCCAGCAGCTGGTTGGCGCGATCTTCCACCACTTTGGTGACGTTGGTATCGGCCGGACCACCGTTAGGCGGATTGTATTTGATACCGCCATCTTCCGGCGGGTTGTGCGACGGGGTAATGACGATGCCATCGGCCTGAGCGCCACCCTTTTTGTTGTGCTCAAGGATCGCATTCGATACGGCAGGCGTCGGCGTGTAGCCGTTATTTTCCTGCACCACCACGTCCACGCCATTGGCCGCCAGCACTTCCAGCACGGAGATAAACGCAGGCTCTGACAGCGCATGGGTGTCTTTACCCACATAGCACGGCCCGGTAATGCCGTTTTTCGCGCGGTTTTCCGCGATCGCCTGGGCGATAGCCAGAATGTGCGGCTCGTTAAAGCTGTGACGGGCAGCGCTGCCACGATGGCCTGATGTTCCGAATTTGACCGCATGTTCTGCATGACCCACTTCCGGCTTCAGCACGTAGTACTGCGAGGTAAGTTGGGCGACGTTAATCAGATCGCTCTGCTGTGCAGGTTGTCCCGCACGTGGGTGGTTAGCCATTGCCTGGTCCTTCTTATGCAAGGATTAAATTGTGCCGCAAACCTTCTCGATCAGTTCCGTCGGGAACTGCATCGACTGCATGATGTGTTCGATCATGCCGCATTTACGGCCCGTATTAGTGTTCGTGATAACCCAGTAAGGTGTGCCTGGCACTTGTTTGGGTTTGGTCTGGTTTCCGCTTTGCAGCAGCGTTTTCGAATCTTCTGCAAAGTAAACGCGCGTACGGCCATGTAATGACTCGGTGGCGTCGGCGAAGCCTTTTGCGTCCAGTGAATACAGTGTAGACAGCACCAGCATAAAACGATTAACCGCGCGCTTCTGATCGGCGTATTCGTCAGACAGCAGCAGTTCACGCATCGCGCGGACTTTATCTTTTACCGGGTTTGATGCGACGCCAGAGACAGGGCTGACAGCGGCAGCCGGTGCGGCTTTAGCCACAGGCGACGCTGACGGGGCGGCGGCAGAAAACTTCAGCATGCGCCTTAAAATGTCGGATGCACTCTCGCCAATGTGTTTCGTGTGGCTGGCAATATAGGTATAGAGTTCATCATCAACTTCGATCGTTTTCATCTTAATCCAGTGAGGTCACTTTTCTGAATACAAGTCATTGAGATTATAGGGTCAAATCTCAACAGCGGATAGCGGCCAGGCTTTTCTGACGCAAAAGTCAGATAAAGATGATCCCTTGCAGCCGGGCGGCAGAATGGTCAACATGATACCCTAACCTGAGAGAGCGAAAAAAAGAACTTTGCCATGAAATTGAATAGCCGCGCGCAAACTGCACAACAATCGCACAACAATTCTCCCATCGTCCTTGTTCACGGTCTGTTTGGCAGCCTCGACAACCTCGGGGTGCTGGCACGCGACCTGGTGACTGACCACGACGTCATTCAGGTTGATATGCGTAATCACGGGCTGTCTGCGCGGTCGCCGGAGATGACTTACCCGGCGATGGCGCAGGATCTGCTGGATACGCTGGACGATTTGCAGATCGAAAAAGCCACCTTTATCGGCCACTCGATGGGCGGCAAAGCGGTGATGGCGCTGACCGCGCTGGCACCGGCGCGCATCGATCGACTGGTGGCGATCGATATTGCCCCGGTGGATTACCAGGTGCGCCGCCACGACGAGATTTTCACCGCCATTAATGCGGTGACACAGGCGCAGGTGAGTACCCGCCAGCAGGCCGCCGCCGTGATGCGCGAGCATCTGGACGAAGAAGGCGTGATCCAGTTTTTACTCAAATCCTGGGCTGACGGCGCGTGGCGCTTTAACGTGCCGGTGCTGTGGGAGCAGTATGAGAACATCGTCGGCTGGACCAGAGTGCCGGCTTTCGATAAACCGACGCTGTTCATTCGCGGCGGCAATTCTCCCTATGTCACCGATGCGTATCGCGAGGCGCTGCTTGCGCAGTTCCCGCAGGCGCGGGCGCATGTGGTGGCCGGTGCCGGGCACTGGGTGCATGCGGAAAAACCCGATGCCGTGCTGCGGGCGATCCGCCGCTATCTGACTGATAGCGTCAGTTGATTAAAAACCCGGCGACCGAGCGCCACGATGCGCCCGGTCGTTGGCGTGCCCCTCTCCCTGATGTATGATGGCGCGCTTATTGCGCAGGGCCTCCACCAGGCAGCTTGTTTTTCCCCCGACGTCACTCAAAATCATGGCTAAAGAACAAACGGACCGCACGACACTCGATCTGTTCGCGAATGATCGTCGCCCAGGACGACCGAAAACGAATCCGCATTCGCGTGACGAACAGTTGCGCATTAATAAGCGGAATCAGCTGAAACGCGACAAGGTTCGTGGCCTCAAACGCGTCGAGTTAAAACTGAACGCGGACGCCGTTGAAGCCTTAAACGAACTGGCCGACGCCCGCGATATCAGCCGCAGCGAACTGATTGAAGAGCTGTTGCTGGCTCAGCTACAGCTGCTGCATCGCCAGGGGATAGTCTGAAAATCCCGAGAAAAATCACTTTCATGTAGCACAGAGTGCAGTCTGAGGCGTTTGCAGTTTCCGCGTCCTTCTCAGTTCTGCTATGATTGCCCTTATCCGTGGGCATTGCGCCACCACCATATCATTAAGTTTCAAGAGGTTATTTTACTCATGGCAATCACAGGCATTTTTTTTGGCAGCGACACGGGTAATACCGAAAACATCGCGAAAATGATCCAGAAGCAGCTGGGTAAAGATATTGCGGATGTGCATGACATCGCCAAGAGCAGCAAAGAAGACCTCGAAGGTTACGACATTCTGCTGCTGGGCATCCCGACCTGGTACTATGGTGAAGCGCAGTGTGACTGGGATGATTTCTTCCCGACGCTGGAAGAAGTCGATTTCAACGGCAAACTGGTCGCCCTGTTCGGCTGTGGCGATCAGGAAGACTATGCGGAATATTTCTGTGATGCGCTGGGCACCATCCGCGACATCATTGAACCGCGCGGCGCGACCATCGTCGGTCACTGGCCGACCGCAGGCTACCATTTCGAAGCCTCTAAAGGTCTGGCGGATGATGATCACTTCGTGGGTCTGGCCATTGATGAAGACCGTCAGCCGGAACTGACCGCTGAACGCGTTGAGAAATGGGTGAAGCAGATTTCTGAAGAACTTCATTTAGATGAGATCGTTAACGCGTGATTTCTGTGCGGCGTAACCTGTTGGCTGCGCCGCATTAATAGATAATACCAATCAAAATAACTGCTACAATTTTTTAACTTTTTCACACTTACCTGTACAATATCCCCTGTTCGAACCTAACCGTTTTACGGGTTTGTTAGTGATACCACGTTTTATACGCATACTTTGCTTGAGGACTTGCAGTTTTCATTTAGACATGGCAGTTCTATAATGAGACGCATTAACTCAACGTCATTCTCATTAACTTCCATTTGGAAGTGAATCGTTTAGCTACAGGACAGATTCCGCATGACTGACAATAACACCGCACTAAAGAAGGCTGGCCTGAAAGTCACGCTTCCTCGGTTAAAGATCCTTGAAGTACTCCAGGGACCTGACAACCACCATGTCAGTGCGGAAGATTTATACAAACGACTGATCGACATGGGCGAAGAAATTGGCCTGGCGACGGTCTACCGCGTGCTTAACCAGTTCGATGACGCCGGTATTGTAACCCGTCATAATTTCGAAGGCGGCAAATCCGTTTTTGAGCTGACACAGCAGCACCACCACGATCACCTGATTTGTCTCGATTGCGGCAAGGTTATTGAATTCAGCGATGATTCCATTGAATTACGTCAGCGTGAAATCGCGGCGCAGCATGGCATCCGTCTGACCAATCACAGCCTTTACCTCTACGGCCACTGCGCCGAAGGTGACTGCCGCGAAGACGACACCGCGCACGATATTCGCAAGTAACGTTTTTGTTTGCCGGGTGGCGCTGACGCTTACCCGGCCTACCCGACGTCTGTAGGCCCGGCAAGCCTGCGCCGCCGGGCACTCCCGCCAGATTAAATCTCAATCACCGCACGGCCACGGATCTGTCCGTTCAGCAGTTTTTCCGCCACCTCTATCGCCTCACTCAGCGGATAGACGGCGCTCAGTTTGTCCAGCGCCGCAGGCGTTAAATACTGACAGGCTTTCTCCCAGATCGCCGGACGTTTGGCGCTGCTTACCATCACGCTGTCGATACCGCGCAGGGTTACGCCGCGCAGAATGAAAGGGGCGACGGTCGCCGGCAGATCCATGCCCTGCGCCATCCCGCACGCCGCGACGATGCCGTCATAACGCACGCTGGCACAGACGTTGCTCAGCGTGTGGCTGCCAACGGTATCAATCGCCGCGACCCAGCGCTCTTTCTGCAACGGTTTACCCGGCGCACTCAGTTCATCACGGTTGATGATGTCGCTGGCACCCAGCTGTTCACGCATCCATCCGGCTTCCTGCGGACGGCCGGTTGACGCCACCACCTGATACCCCATCGCAGCCAGAATGATCACCGCGCAGCTGCCAACGCCGCCGCCCGCACCGGTTACCAGCACCGGGCCATCTTCCGGCTTAACGCCATGGTCAAGCACCGCCTGTACGCACAGCATGGCGGTAAATCCCGCCGTACCGATAGCCATCACCTGTTTTGCATCTGCGCCTGCGGGCATTTTCGTCAGCCATTCGCTTTTCACCCGCGCTTTGCCTGCCAGCCCGCCCCAGTGACGCTCGCCCACGCCCCAGCCGGTCAGCAGCACGCGATCGCCCACCGCGTAGTCCGCGCTGTCGCTGGCCGTCACTGTGCCTGCGAAATCAATGCCCGGCACCATCGGGAACTGGCGCACAATCGGGCCGCGACCGGTGATCGCCAGCGCATCTTTATAGTTAATGGAGGAGTATTCCACCGCGACGGTCACGTCCCCTTCCGGCAACGCCTGCTCGTCCAGTTCCACCAGAGATGCTGAATAGTGCCCTTCCGCTTTGTCGATCTGAATTGCTTTAAACATGATGGCCTCATTGCATTAATCAAACTTGCCTGTAGTGACGGGCATCACCGCCCTATCGTCTACAATTATCAGCGACGTTAATACCCACAGATGCTGACGGCAAGCTTTATCAAACCGTTAGCTTAGAAATTAATTAATTATTAATTCTGCGGTTAAGACTATTCTTAGATTGATGGGGTTATGATCATTCGATACATTACCCTCCCTGCGGCTAAGCGGAATCTTATGTTGTGAAAAATAAATTAATACTCAGCAATTTATTAACAAGTCACCTATGCAGATAATCGTTAATAACTGGAAGGTTGAGCCGTCGTTAAACGGCCTCGTGCATCGGGAAACGGGTGAGATCCGCCGCCTGGGTGAATTCCATTTTATTATGCTCGAAACGCTGGTTAATCATGCCGGAGAAGTGGTGTCGCGTGATTTTCTGATGAGCGAAGTATGGAAAAACCGCGTCGTCGGAAATAACAGTTTGCTGACTGCCGTATATGCCTTGCGCGTCGCGCTGGGCGATGATGGCCGGGTGCAGGAAATCATCAAAACCATTCCCAAAAAAGGCTATCTGCTGAACAAAGATTTTATTGTCCTGCTTCCGGATGAGCCGTCTGACGCCCCACAACTCCTTACCCAGCCTGATGTACAGCCGGATGAGCCCCCGACGGATGAACCTGCCGTAAGCCCGTCTGAACCCCTCGCCGCCCCGGCGAAGCCACGTTATAAAAAAGGGATTATCGCCATCGCCGGGTTTTTACTGCTGGCAGGGGCCGTGCTGGGCTGGCAGCTATATCAGTCCCGACAGAACACACCTGCTCCGCAGGCGGCGTCGCGCCTGACAATAAAAGAAGAGTTATCGGCACAAAATGACAAAATAACCTTATTGCATTTGCACCGCACCGGGGTGAATACCGCGGATGCGGTATTGTCGTCGCATATTGCTGAATCGCTGGAAAGCATTAATGCGCTGCTTACGACGCATAAGGCAACGATGACGATTTATTATTACGGGGCGGTACAGAAAATGTCGGCGCTGCTGCTGGTAAAAAATCAATGCGGAAAGGAATATCAACTGTCAATGGAAATTCGCAACTGGCAACAGGATGTTAAAAAACTCGGTCAATTAATTCATCAGGAAACGGAGCGCACTGTTAATGAAATGCCTGCTTGCCCGTAATGTGATGGCGGGCCTCCTGCTCGCCGGTATCGCCGGTAGTCTTCAGGCCGCGCCCGTGATTGCCCGCACCCAGGTCGGGCTTTACGATCTGGCGACCAGTGAGCGCGAAGTTTATAACCTGACCACCGCGCCCGCTGAGCGGGGCGCACGCCTGACCCTGACCCGGCCCGGGGATGACACCTTTGCGCTGCAAATGCAGCTTATCCCCTGTACCGCCCCCGGCGGCGAGCAGAGCGGCGAGTCCTTCTTACGTTTGCAGAATGCGCACGTCACCGGCACGGATGCCGCACTGTACCCGCTACTGGGGTTTATCAGCGATAACGATCTGCAAAGCATTAGCGTGCCGCTGGAAAACGACCGCCAGCTGATGTTCAACCAGGACAGCGCGGCAATGATGATCGCCGATGGCACGCTGCTGCAACCTGACGGGCAGCCCTGCCCGACACGTTAATCCAGCAGGCTGCGCACCGTCAGTTTTGACAGGTTCGCCTGACCGTTAATCGCCTGCGCCAGCACCTCATAATTGTGGCTGGCCTCATCCAGCGCTCCCGCCAGCCGCGCAGAGGCGTCCACCGCGCTCTGTGACCGGGCAAAACGCGACATATCATCAATGCGCTGACGCACTTTTTCCTGCTGGACCGCCAGTTGCTGACGCTGCCCGCTTATCTGGCTGAGCGTCTCCTGCACCACGCTGTGCGTTTGCTGCCCGCTGACCAACGCTGCGGCGAGGGTATCCGCCTGCGCCGGGTGCGCGACGACCGGAATGGCGGTCTTCTGCCCGGCCCCTTCCCGCTGCACCGCCAGGCTGTTTTGCAACTGCACCCAGTGCGCTTCAGCAGTGGTAAAGCTCTCCTGCCCTTTCAGCGGCTGTACGCCGACGCGGCGTAAGGCGGTGCTGATTTTCGTTGCTGTTTGTCCGGCATCGCCGCCATCGTTGATGTTCAGCCCGGTCAGCAGGGTTTTACGCCCGCTCTGCACGCTGAACAGCAGTTTCTGCGGGCCGCCCGCGGCCAGCGCCTGGCTCAGCTGCGGCGCGTGAAAATGCACCTGCGGCTGGCCCTGTAACACCGGTTGCAGCTGTCTGTCCACCGCGCCGCCGGTCAACGCCATACGGCCTTCGAGCAGCGACTGCACGGTGGCGGCCTGCGCCTGGCCGCTGCCATCCCGCCGCCCGGCGTGGCGATAATCCACCAGCGCGCGCTCCAGTTGCCCCAGCCAGTGATCCGCCTGCTGAAGGGTGGTGAGCTGATCGTTAAGCTGTACGCTGTAGCGCTGCGGACGCGTGGCGATCAGCGGCGACGCCGGGTAGTCGCCGACGGGCGTTTTATCGCTGACGGGAACCGGGCGCTCGACGCCCGGCTGACGGACGGCAGAGGTCAGTCCGCCGCTACGGGTATGCGTTGAAGTCTGTAAACCAACCTGCATGATGATCCTGGGGCGTGAAGTTAATTAGATAACGCTAAAGAGATTCAGCTCACTCACTTTCGAGTACGTTTTCATGGTGGCTTCCATCGCCATTTCCAGTCCGGCAAAGGTGATGCTCGCCGGGCCATAATCCAGATCGCCAAGCTGACCGATCAGATCGGCATTGGAATTGGCAATGCCGGTCTGCGCGTCGCTGAGCATACTCATGGTATTTTGCCGCTCGCCGAGGCTGGCGATGGCAGTGTTAAGCGAGTCGGCGCTTTCATCAATCACGTTGATGGCATGGGAAATCTCATCCTGCATCGCCACCGGATCGACGGTCGGATCCTGCATCGCGCGGGCGAGGTCATCGAGGGTATTAAACAGGTCCAGCCCCTGACCAAATATCTCCCCCACCGACACGTTGGTATCCATCACCACACCGTTAGAAACCGTGGCGGTACGGTGATTCATATTGCCGTGATAGACATATTCGTCCCCCTCCCCGTCGCCATCGGTGTCGTCATAGCTGATGGGGGGCGTATCGTTGACCGTACCGCCAAAGATGTAGTGACCGTCTTCATCCTGATAGTTGAGCGCCGCCACCATCGATTCGGTCAACGACTGGATCTCCTGGCCATACCCCGCCAGTGATTCGGCGGTATTGGTGCCGTTCGCCGCTTCCAGCAAATCATCGCGGATCGCCAGCAGGCTGTTGTTGACGCCGTCGAGCACGCTCTCCTGCTGGCTCATGCCGGATGAGACGCTGTTGATATTGCTCTGGTACTGTTCGATGGCGGCCTGCTGGCGATCGAGCTGGGTGATCCTTGCTGCGGCAATGGGGTCATCTGACGGCAATATAATGCGTTGCCCGGTCGCCATCTGCGTGACCACATGCTCCAGCTGCGCCGACAGGTTGGTGAAGCGGGTGGTCATGGTGCTGTAGGATTGTTGAGTGCTTACGCGCATAGTCTGTCGTTTCCGGTTGCTCAGAACATCTCAAGTACGGAGTCAAAAATTTCCGCACCGGTAGAAATCACTTTCAGGTTGGCCTGATAAATCTGGGTATAGGTGATGAGATTCACAGCTTCTTCATCCATGCTGACGCCGCTGACGCTCATCTGCTGGTTTTGCGCTTCGTTGTAGACGTTGCTGGCAGACTGCGCTTCTGTCTGGTTCTGGCGGCTGTAGATACCGATATTGCTGATCAGCGTCGAACAGGCGTTGCCAACGGTGACGCTGCCGAGGCCTTCGATTTCCATCGGCTCGGTAGAAATGTTAATCAGCGCCTGTAAGTTGTCGCTGTTGCCGGTTTCGTCCGGTGAGCCGGAGAACGCCAGCTCGTCTTCGCTGATGTCCGGGTTAACCAGCAGCGGGCCGTCCGGGCTGGCAGGATCGTAAATAAACAGCGGCGCGCCGGGGTTGCCGTTGAGATCGTAGCCCGCCGCCAGTTGGCTGTTGACCGCATTCGTAAACTGTTCGGCGATACTGTTGATGGTGGCGGTCATCGGATCCAGCACGTCGCTCTGGTAGGAAAAAAGCGCCCCCAGCGAGCCACCGGTATCCTCCGTCATGCTGTAGGTCGTCCCGGCGAAGGTCAGTTCCATGCACGGTGTGCCGTCTGCATTACTGCTCATCGCAATGGTCGAGCAGTCCTGGCCGCTGACCAGCGGCTGGCCGTTCGGCAGAGAGATGTTGTAATTACCGCGATCGTCTATCTGCACCTGCACATCCACCAGGCCGCTTAACTGCTGCACCATCTGGTCACGGGCGTCATACAGCGCGGACGCGTTATCGCCGTTGGCTTCCGCCTCGGCGATCTGCTGGTTATAGCCCGCGATGCCGGTGGTCAGGCTGTTGATCTGCGCAATGGTCGCCTGCTCCTGGCTTAGCAGTTCATTGCTCTGGGACTGGATGTAGTCGCAGGTGTTGTTAAAGCGCAGCGCCAGCGCGTTCGCTTCGCTGATCACCTGCTGACGCAGGGCGGAGTCGTCCGGGTTGGCGGACGCCTCATTCAGCGCGGCAAAAAAGTTATCGAAGCCGCCGCTGAGGCTGCTGTTCGGATCGCTTAACACGGTTTCCAGCTGCGTCAGGTACTGCTGCTGGGTGCTGTAAAAGCCGTTGTCGCTGGCGGCATACCACACCTGATTGACCAGATACTGATTCGATACGCGGCAGATGCTGTCCACCTGCACGCCATTGCCCGCACTGTTCACCGCACCACCGCTTGCGCCGATGGTGCTGGTCATCGCCACCTGCCGGGTGTAGCCCGGCGTCATGGCGTTGGCCGTGTTCTGCGCCGTGACGTTGAGCTGCACCTGGGCGGCAGATGCCCCGCTGTAGCCAATATTAATCATGTCCATCTGGTACTCCTTGTCGGGTATGGCCCGGCTAAAAAATTCGCGTTAGCAAACTAAAGCGACCGGACCGCGCCGGTTCTTAAACGTTAATCGTGATGCGGTGCCGACAGCTGCTTGACCAGCATCTCCGCGATGCCGATCCCCTGGTGTTTAGCCAGTTCATCGCACAGCGCGTCGTCGTAAAATCCCTGCATCATGCGCACGGAATCGCTGTTAAACGGGTTGTCTTTGGAATCGAACAGCTCGTTCACCTTGCGCATCTCTTTCATCAGGCTGCGCATGAAAATCGCTTCAAACTGGGCAGACGCTTCTTTTATGTCATGGTCACGCACCGCCGCGGCATCGGGGCGATCCGGGGTACGCAAGGCCTGGGTTAACACGGCGAGTTTTTCCATCAGATCACCTCCAGATCGGCATCCAGCGCGCCCGCTTCATGCAGCGCCTGCAAAATCGACATCACATCGTCCGGCGATGCGCCAAGACCGTTCAGCACGCTGACCAGCGTTTTCAGGCTGGTGGATTCCGGCAAGGCAATCATCTGCGGACGCGCATGATCGACGTTGACGTTGCTGTCCGGCGACGCCACGGTGCGGCCGCGCGCCATGGCGTTCGGCTGGCTGACGCGGGTGGTTTCCGAGATCGACACCGTGAGATTACCGTGGGACACCGCCGCGGCATGTAGCGCCACGCCGTCTCCCATCACCACCGTACCGGTACGGGCGTTAAACACCACTCTGGCGCGTACCCGCTCCGCCTGTACCTGCACATCCTCCAGCTGCGACATAAAGGCGACGCGCGCGCCCGCGTCCGTAGGGGCAATGACTTCCACGTTGGTGGAGCTTTTCGCCGTGGCCAGACCGCCACCAAAAGCGAGGTTGATTGCCGCCGCAATGTTATTGGCATCTTTAAAGCTCGGTCGCTTGAGGTTGAGCATCACCGCATTGCTCATGCCGAAGTCGCTGGGAATTTCCCGCTCCACCGACGCACCGTTAGGGATGCGTCCGCTGGTGGGGGTGTTGACCGTGACGCTGGAGCCGCTGGCCCCGCTGGCGTTCATGCCGCCGACCACCACGTTCCCCTGCGCCAGCGCATAAACTTCGCCGTCCGCGCCGTGCAGTTGCGTCAGCAGCAGCGTGCCGCCGCGCAGGCTTTTCGCATCGCCAATGGAGGAGACCGTGACATCAATATTCTGCCCGCGCGCATACATCGGCGGCAGCGTGGCGCTGACCGCGACGGCGGCGACGTTTTTCACCTTTGGATCGATTTTCGACGGCAGTTGCACGCCAAACTGGCGCAGCATATTGGTGATGGTCTGGTTGGTGAACTTCACCTGGTTTTTATCGCCGGTGCCGTCAAGCCCGACCACCAGGCTGTAGCCGATTAACTGATTGCCGCGCACGCCCTGAATATCCACCAGCGACTCCAGCGACTGGGCATGGACGGTAAACAGCGTCAGCATTAAGGTGATCAGCAGCAGCCAGCGCCCCTGCGGGCGGGCGCATCCTGTAAAGCAATTCATAAATAACTCCGGGTTACAGCGGGAACAGAGGATGGTTGAACAGCCGCGTCAGCCAGCCGGCGGCATTGGCGTCGCTGAGCGCCCCGCGTCCGGCGTAGGAAATACGCGCATTGCCGATCCGCTGCGAAGAAACGGTGTTGTCGTTCTGCACGTCGTCAGCACGCACAAGTCCGCTCAGACGGATATATTCATCCCCCTGATTGAGGGTCAGCCACTTCTCGCCGCGGATCTCCATCACGCCATTTGGCAAAACCTGATGAACCGACACGGTGATCGAACCGTGAAGACTGTTTTGCTGCTGTGAGCTGGCTCCGCCATCAAAGCTGCGGTCAGCGTCAGCGGAGCTTTCCAGTTTGTCTTTGGTTTTGCCAAAAATCGTGGGGGCCGCGATATCCAGACTGCTGCTCTTGTCGAAATTGGTTTTCGCCTGTTTGCTGGACTGGGTAGACTCATCGAGGATCACCGTCAGAATATCGCCCACGCGATAGGCACGGCGATCCGCGGTAAGCGACCAGTTATAGCCCGCCTGAAACACGCCGCCCGCGCGCCCTTCCGGCGTCGGCGCGGCGGCCGCAGTGGGCGGTGCAAAAGCCGCATCGTCTTTATTGACCAGCATCGCCTGCGACTCGCAACCGCTTAACAGCGGCAATGCCATAAGTAACCACAAATATTTATTCACTTTCATTCCTGTGATGGCACACGGGCCGCGCGCAGGCGGCCCTTAGCCCTACATGTTCTGATTGATGTACTGCAACATCTCGTCGGCGGCGGAGACCATTTTGGCGTTCATCTCATAGGCGCGCTGGACGGTGATCATCGCCACCATTTCGTTAACGATGTCGACGTTGGAGCCTTCCAGCGCCCCGGCCTTTAGCGTGCCCAGTGCGTCCTCGCCCGGCGTGCCCTCCGTCGGCTGGCCGCTGGCGGCGGTTTCCAGATAGAGGTTGTCCCCTTCCGCCATCAGCCCCGCCGGATTGGTGAAGTTCACCAGCGTGATCTGCCCAAGCTCGGTGGCTTCGGCTTCGCCGGGCATCATCGCCATCACCGTGCCGTCTTCGGCGATGGTGATGTCAGTGGCGTTGGCGGGCACGTCGATTTCCGGCTGGATCGGCAACCCCTGGGCATTGGTCAGCACGCCATCGGCGTTAACCTGCAAATTGCCGTCGCGGCTGTAGGCAATGTCACCGTTGGCTTTCTGTACCTGAAAAAATCCCTGCCCCATGATGGCGACGTCAAGCGGGTTTTCCGTGGTCTGAATATTGCCTTCGGTAAAGGTTTTCTGTGTGCCGACCACGCGCACGCCGCTGCCGTACTGAATGCCGGTCGGCGCGACGTTGTTCTGATCGAGCATCGCCCCTGGCGCACGTTGATTCTGATAAAACAGATCCTGAAACATCACCCGGTCACGCTTGAACCCGTTGGTGTTCACGTTGGCGATGTTGTTGGCGATAGCGCTCATTTCGGCGTCTTCCGCCGACAGACCGGTTTTACTGATCCATAAAGCTGCGTTCATTTTTTATCCTGATTACGCGGCCCCTCAGGAGCCACGGAGTAAACGGTTACCGGATTCGCTCAGTTCTTCCGCCGCCTTCATCATTTTGATTTGCGCTTCGAACTGACGGTTTAAAGAAATGGAGGCCAGCATTTCCGAGACGGCCGACACGTTGCTGCCCTCCAGGAAACCGCCGCTGACCTTGATATTTTCATCAGGCTGCGCGGGCTGGCCGTCGCGGGTGATCATCATGCCGCGCTCATTTTTGCTGAGGTTGTTTTGCGCAATGGTCACCAGCTTCAGCCGATCGATATCCATGGTGGCGGTGACGTCGCCGTCATCCGGCGTAATAGACAGCGTGCCGTCGCTGCCAAAGGAGGCGATAGCGTTCGGCGGCAGCACGATCGGGCCGCCGTCGCCGAGCACCGGATGCCCGTCGATGGTCAGTTCCCCCTGGTCGTTCTGCTGGATATTGCCGTTGCGGGTGTAGACCTCCTGACCGTCGTCATCCAGCACGGCGATATAGCCGTCCCCCTGAATGGCCACGTCCAGCGGTCGCCCGGTTTCCTGGGCGGCGGCGGTGGCGCTGTTCACCCCGCCGGGCATCTCCTGACTCAGCACGCGTGTGGCAAAGCCGCTACCGGTGACCGGCAGGCTTTGCGACAGCTCCAGATCGGCGCGAAAGCCACTGGTACTGGCGTTCGCCAGGTTATTGGCGCTGATCTGCTGTCCCTGCAACGCATGGGTTGCTCCGCTCATGGCGGTAAAAAGTAAACGGTCCATGTCTTACATCGCCTGGAACAGCGCCTGATCCAGCTGGGTGCTGGTGGAGATCACTTTGGTGTTGGCCTGATAATTACGCTGCGCCGACATCAGCGCCACCAGCTCGCCGGTAATATCGACATTAGAGCCTTCCAGCATACCGGTGCTCAGCGTGCCGCACGCGCCGGATCCGGGCACGCCCAGCAGCGGGGTGCCGGATTCGCCGGTCTGTACCCAGGAGGTGCCGCTCACCGCTTCCAGGCCGTCTTCGTTCGGGAAGGTCGCCAGCACCACCTGCCCCTGCAACATGCGTTCGCCGTTGCTGTAGGTGGCGTAAACTTTGCCGTCGCTGTCCACCTGCACGCCGTTCTGCTCCGCTGAAGCGTAACCGTTGGCACTGTTGGTGCTGACCGCAAATTCTGAGCCGAACTGGGTGCAGGTACCGTAATCCATGGTCAGCGTCAGCGGATCGGCCCCCGGCACGTCAAAGTTCAGGGCTACCGGCGTGGTCGGGCTGGTCAGCTTACCGGCGCTGTCGAAGGCCAGCTCGGTCGTCGTGCTTTGTGTTTCGCCATCAAAGCTGTAGTGCACCTGCCAGGTGTTATCCGCCGTTTTGGTGAAGTACTGGCTGACGGTGTGCTCGTTGCCCAGCGAGTCATAAACGGTGGTGGTGTAGGTGTCGTTATATGAGGTGGCATTGGTGGCATCAAAGGGCACGGCGGCGGTATCAATGGCCTCGTCGCTGGCGTCGAAGTTAGCGCCGAAGCTCACGCTGTCGGTGGCTTTCGCCGGAATATTGCCGGTCTGGATCTGTAAATCGGTCACCGTACCGGTTTGCAGCGTGCCGCTGTCATCCACCGGATAGCCCTGCAAATAGTCGCCGGAGGTGTTAACGATATAGCCGTCTTTATCGGTGGTGAAGGATCCGGCGCGGGTGTAACAGACGTTGCCCGCGCTGTCGCAGGTGACGAAGAAGCCGTCGTTGTTGATCGCCAGATCCAGCGCGTTGCCGGTGGACACCATCGAGCCGCCACGGGAAATGCTCTGCGCCGTGCCGCTGACGCTGACACCCATCGCCTGGCTGCCGGCATACATCGCCGAAAACTCGGTGGTCATGGATTTGTAGCCCACCGTCCCGGCGTTAGCGATATTGTTACTGATGCCGTCCAGCTGTTCGTTAACCGCGTTCAGCCCGGTCGCTGCAATTTCGTAACTCATAAAATAGTCCTGTGATCCTTGTAGTCGTTAAATTCAAACCTTGTCCGCAGGGGCGGTATCATCCGGCACCCCGAACTGGCTGATCATGGTGAAAGGCACTTCCCCGACGCCGGTGACGTTGAGCACCGGCGTGCTGCCGTCCAGCGGAATGCGCACATCGTTGACCACGCCCGCCACCTCAATCGGCACTTCCTCTTCACCGGTGTTGGTCACCACCGATACCTCGTAATCACCGGGAGGAATGCCGTAATCCGCCGGATCAATATCGAAGCTCACCTGGCCCGGCGACTGGGTGCCGAGTGGCACCACATAGTCGTTACCGGCTTCATCAGTGAAGTGGATATCGACAGTGGTACAGGCATCATCAATGGTTACGCGACCGTGAATGGCGCTGTCGTCGACGCTCAGCGTGGAGGTCTGCACCATGATCGGATCGCCCACCAGATTGCCGAGTGCCATCACCTGGATATTGCTCATCAGCACGGCGTTGGTGTTCATCTGCACCGACATCTCCTCCGCCATCGCCACCTGCGCCATCGACGACAGCTGGGTGATGTATTCCGTCGGATCGGTCGGGTCGGTCGGATCCTGGTTCTGGATCTCCGCCACCAGCAGGGTCAGAAAGGTATCGGCCAT
Organism: Enterobacter kobei; assembly: GCF_018323985.1. Taxonomy (GTDB): domain Bacteria; phylum Pseudomonadota; class Gammaproteobacteria; order Enterobacterales; family Enterobacteriaceae; genus Enterobacter_D; species Enterobacter_D kobei_A. Next base: position 3,207,905 of record NZ_AP024590.1, read on the forward strand.
CGACGTGCTGGTGGAGGTGGTGGTATCCGCGCCAACATTACTGCTGGCACTCACCGGCGCGGGGTTGCCCTGCGCCGTCACCCCCGGCTGAGTGCTGCTTACCGCCGTGGCACTCATGCGTTTTCTCCCAGGCGCAGCAGGCTTTGCTGCATACTTTTCACGTTGTTCAGGACATCGACGTTGGTTTCAAAATCCCGTGACGCGGACATCATGTCGGCCATCTGTTCGACGACGTTCACGTCCGGATACCAGACGTAGCCGTTCTGATCCGCCATCGGATGATGCGGCTCGTAGCGACGCACGGCGGTACCGGTTTCCACCACGTCCTGCAAACGGACGCTGGCACCGGTCATCTCATGATGTCCCACTCCCACCAGACTGTTGTGGTACTCCGCCGCAAAGACCGGGCTGCGGGCTTTGTAGGTTGCAGCCTCGCTGGCGGCGGGGGATTCGGCGTTAGCGATGTTGCTGGCGACGGTGTTAAGACGCACCGTCTGGGCGCTCATCGCGGAACCCGAGATCTGATAAATGTCAGCAAAAGACATGGTTACTTCCCTTCAATAGCGGCTTTCAGGCCGCTGATTTGCAGATTTAAAAAGGTCAGGCTGCTCTGATAATCCATACTGTTTTGCGAAAACCGCGCCTGCTCCGCGTCCAGATCGACGGTGTTGCCGTCCTGACTCGGTTGCAGGGGCACGCGGTACATCGCCACCGCCTTTTCCGCAGACTGGTGAAAATTTGCCCGTTGCATCTCGGCGGCAAAATCAATATCTTTAGCCTTGAAATTTGGCGTATCCACGTTTGCCAGGTTGGCGGTGATTAGCTCGGTCCTCTCAAGACGTAACGCCACTGCCTGCGGATGTACTCCAAACGCTTGCTGAAAACTGATGCCCATTCTTCTGCAACACTCCTTCATTAAATTCTGACTGGCTGGCCCTTAAAGCAATCGGCGTGCCAACTATCTAAATTATTGAAAGGTAATGTTTTTATGAAGAATGACCGGCTAAAGCGGAAAGCCTTTTTCCGCCTTCCATTTCCGCTGGCGGAAACCCTGACGGCGGCCCTGTTGCTGCTGACCTTTCCCGCCTGCGCGGCGGTCGCCGACAGCGCGCGCCAGCAAATCAACAACGGTGTGCTGAAACTTGCAGAGCAGGCGGTAAAGGCCGAGGCCGCGCAAAAGCAGTGGGCGGATCCCCATTCCCGCTTTAACGTGTTCATGCCCGCCGCCGTCGCCAGCGCCGCCCCCTGCCCGCAACCGCCAATCTTTACCGCCAGCGCGAAAACCCTGCCACGGCTCGGCTACAGCGTGCTGTGCCCTGGTGTGGCAGGCTGGCGCTTTACCGTGACAGTGAAAGCCGATATTTACCTGCCGGTGGTAATGCCCGCGCGGGCGATTGAACGCGGTGAAACGCTGAGCGCCGACGCGCTGGTGCTGAAAAAATTCAATATCAGCAACCAGCGCGGTGAGCTGGTGATGAAGATGGAGGATGTGGTCGGCCTGACCGCCCGCCATGCGCTGCGGGCGTATGCACCGGTGAAGGTGAACGATGTGGATCGGCCGCTGTGGGTGAAGCGGGATCAAGAGGTGACGCTGGTGTCGCGCAGTGGGGAGATCAGCGCGCAGACCAGTGGGCTGGCGCTGAAAAATGGGCGTCAGGGGGAAGTGATTAAGGTGCAGAATGCGAGCAGCCAGCGGGTGGTGAGTGCGACGGTGGAGGCACCAGGGGTGGTGGTGGTGCAGTAAGTTTTGGCTGCGGGGATGTTGGGTGTGGTGGTATGTTCCGTTCACTTTGCGTTTCGCGTCAGGCGTGACGCCGCTGACGGTGAACGTGCTAAGGGGGCCACCGCGGCCCCCTTAGCCATCCCCGTGGCCCCGCACCGAAACCGGTGCTGCGCACTACGCTCACCTCCCGCCCGTCTGCCCGCGGTCGGCTCGATTCGGCCTCCTGCCTCATTTCGCCTCTGGCCGCCATCCATGGCGGCCAGCCCTTGTCATCCGGCCTCCGGCTCGCCGGTTTCAGCGGGGACTCAACCCCTCGCGTCATTACCGCGTTTTTTATATTGCGACTGAGTGGCTTTGTGTTTGTCTGAACTTACAGGAAGCTGTGAGTCGGGTTTTTAAAAGAATCTGGAAGTGTGCGGGGTCCGGCTGAAAATCGCTGAGGCGTTCCCTGTAGGCCGGGGCAGCCCGCATGGATGCGGGCTGAGGGCGCGACTTGCAGGGACGCTGCATCGCGCCCGACCCGAAGCCGGAAGGGATAAGCCGAAGGCACCGCGCAGCGGCGATTTTCTTGCCGGGAGCCCGGGGGTGCAGGGGGCGGCGGCGACTGGCCGCCCCCTGCGCGCTCTGTGCCTCAGAACCTGACGCCGTTCTCACACGTCAAAAAGAGCGCAACCTCCCCGGCACCAAACGTAATATTAATCAGAGTGCAATCTCCCCAAAAAAATCCCCTCTCCCGCTTAAGTTTTCCTCACTCCGCGCCGCTTTACTCCAGTATCCAGGGCCTTTTACCGCCCGCCGTCAGGACAAAACCCTGCTTAATCAACGAGTAAAAAACCATGGCCATCACCAACGAGTCAGGTATGAAAATCAGACAGCTGCCGCTGGCCTCGCGCCCGGCGACGGCGTCATCGCAAAAAAAATCAGCAGACGCGGCGGCGGGCAGGATCACTCCTCTGCCAGACGCCGATGACATCACCCAGCAGGGGCTGCACACCGCGCAGTCCAGCCTTGACGGTGATGACAGCGAAAGCGTCGACACGACACGCGTCGCGCAAATGCAGGCCCTGCTGGCCTCGGACGATTTTACCGTTGACACCGACGCGCTGGCCGCCTCGATGCTGACCTTTTTCCAGTCGTAAGAGACACACCCATGAGCACCCGACTTGAGCAGGTGAAAAGCCTGCTGCGCGGTATCCGCCAGGATGAAGACGATTACCGCCAGCTACGCACGCAGCTCGACACCCAGCGTCTGTGCATGATCCGCCGCGACAGCGACGCCCTGCTCGCGGTCAACGACGCCATCCACCTGCGCTATCAGCGCCTGAGCGACAGCGCCCGCGTCCGCCGCGAGACGCTGTTAACCCTCGGCGTCAGCGGCGATCGCGACGGCATCGCCCAGGTATTTAACTGGTTGCCCGCGGCACAAAAAGCGGCGGCGCAGCACGGCTGGCAGCAACTGGAGCGCCTGGCGGCGTCCTGTCAGCGCTGTAACGAAAAAAACGGCGAACTGCTCACCATGCAGTACGAATTTGTTCAGACCTTCCTCGGCACCGGCCCCGATTTTATCTACCGGGGCTAGCCCACAGCGTAAGAGAGCCTTATGAGTCAGATTGAGTGTTACGAACCGGCGTTTATTCGCCACTACCGGGCGCAGTACCCCGCCGCCATCCGTCAGCCGCTGGTGATCAACTGGCAGCATGAAGCACGTTGCAGCCTGCTGTTAGACGATCCCGACTGCTGCGAAGCGGTGCTTGGCTCACCGGAAGCGTTCGTATTGCAGGTCAAAATGACCGAGGCGGTGCCGGGCGTGGCGGCGCTGCCGCAACGTTTACAGGTGATTAATCAGGCGGCGCTGGATATTGTCACCCTGCCCGAGCTGAGCGTTGATCTGCGCCTCTACGCCCTCGGGGTGATGCTCTCTTACGCGCAAAAATTGCCTGCCGACAGTGATGACGCGCTGGAGACGTTGAAATCGCTGCCGCAAAGGCTGGCGGGTTACGCCGCCGACGGTACCCTTGCGGAGATGTTCGCGCAGTTGCCGGTGATTGCCGGGCCGCAGCGCCAGTTGATCGGCAGCCTGGGGCGTCTGCCTTTTGACTGGGATCGCCTGGTCGACTGCACCCGCAAAATGAGCCTGCCGTTGCAGCTCAGTCTGCTGGCGCTGGCAGACAGCAACAGTGAGGCGCTGATGCAGCAACAACTGCTGGACGTGTGGTCCAGCAAAGGCCAGCAGGCGTTCGCCGGGCAGCCGTGGATGTGGACCAACTATCTGGTGTATCGCCTCTATCATGAGACCTTCCCGCGCCATGAACAGCACGACATGCTGACCTGCTATCTGCAACTGGTAAGCGACTATTTTCTGCTGCGCTCGCTGTTCAGCCTGTGGCTGATGGATGGCTCGCCCCTCAGCCCTTCCCAGGCCATCAGCCTGTTCAGCGTTTTCGAAAGCTGGCGTCTTGATCCGCAAGCCGCCGCCGGGCGCGAGGCGCTGCTGTCGGATCACGACGATCCCCTGCTGGCGGCGATCTCCCTGCTGGTCAGTTAACACGCTATGTCACATCACTCGCCAAAACCCAGTCTTATTAGCGCGCTGCTGGATCACGCCGCGCCACGTGGTACTCGCCCGCTACCTTTTGTCAGCGTGGTGACGCCAACCTGGAACCGCGCCGCGTTTCTGCCTTATCTGCTGTATATGTTCCGCTACCAGGATTACCCGGCGGATCGGCGTGAGCTGATCATTCTCGATGACTCCGACACCAGCCAGATCGCCATTATTAACGCCCTGACGCACAACGATCCGGCGCGCTTTAATATCCGCTATATCCATCATCCTGAGCGGCTGGCACTGGGCAAAAAACGCAATATGCTCAATGAACGGGCGCGCGGGGAATACATTGTCTGCATGGATGACGATGATTTTTATCCGGCGGATAAGCTGTCGTACACCGTTGGCATGATGCAGCGCCACGGTGCGCTGATTTCCGGCTCCGATCGGATCCCCATCTGGTACAGCCATATCAACCGCATCTTTAAAACGCACGCCTTCGGCAAGCAGCATATTCTCAACGGCACCTTTGCGTATCACCGTAACTACCTGAAAAAACACCGTTACGATGATGACTGCAACCTCGGCGAGGAGCAGGCGTTTACCGATAATTTCACCGTCAATCCCCTGCAACTGCCGTGTGAGCGCACCATTTTGTGCATCTCCCACAGCCGGAATACCTTCGATAAAGACTTTATCCTCGGCAGCAGCCAGCCCACCGATCAGACGCTGGAAGCGGTGGTGACCGATCCGCTGCTGCTGGCGTGGTATCAGAGCCTGCACAACGCCACCGCCGGGCAGCCGATGCTGTGGGCGCGGGTGGATAAAATCGTGGTGATCAACCGCGATGCCCGCACCGACCGCTGGCAGCAGATGCAGCAGGAGCTGGCGGCGCTCCAGGTGCCGGCTGACAAAGTGCTGCGCGTCACCGCCTGCGAACACCCACAGCCCGCGCTGGGCCGCACGCGTTCGCATCAGCAGGTATTGCAGATGGCGCAGGATCGGGGCTGGGAAAACGTGCTGGTGCTGGAAGATGACGCCGTATTGCTCAAGCAGGAAAAACACGTCAGCGGCTTTAACGCGCTACTGGCGGCGCTTACGCATGTCCCCTGGGAAGTGGTGCTGCTCGGCGCGCAGGTCACCCAGGGCCAGCCGATGAAAAGCCTGCCGGGGATCATCCGCGCCGGTGACAGCGAAAAAGTCTGCGCGTATCTGGTCAACCGGCCTTATTACCCGGCGCTCTTAACACAACTGCATGACGATCCCTCCGTCACGCTGGAAGCGCGCTGGCAGCCGCTACAGGCTCGCGGAAAGTGGCTTTCCTTCTACCCGTGCATCAGCTATCAACGCCCCGGCTTTAGCGATATCGAGCAGCAAGCTGCCGATCACATCCGCTTCTATTTCAGCAAAATGGGCGCTAATCACCTGGCGGAAAAACGTAAAGCGCAACAGCCACCGGTGGCGAACCGGCTGGGGAAAACCATCGGTTTTTATCTGGAAACGGCCTTCCATTATCAGCTCTATCAACCAATGATCGCCCCGCTGCTGGACGCCGGTTATCACTGCGATCTGTTGATTAGCGATCAGGTGCCCCAGGGGTTAGGTGATGAACTACGCCAGTTGCTGGCGGCGCTGGATGAACCCCGCCTGAGCGGCAGTCGTCTTAGCGAGGTGATCAATCGTCGGCAGCAGTATGCCTGCCTGGTCAGCCCTTATTACACGCCAGCGCTGAAGCCGCTGGCAAAAGTGCAGGTACGGGCAATGTATGGTCTGGCAAAAGAGCGCTGGAATCACGCCTGGTGGAACGCGTTTTATCACCACATTCTCTGCTTCAGCCACTACAGCCAGCAGGCGCTGGATATCAATGGCAATGCACGGGTCGTGGGTAATCCGCGCTTCGACAAATGGCATCGGGGCGAGGTGGATCGGTCGGCGCTGGCGGGGTTGCGGCTGGATGCGAAAAAACCGACTCTGCTGTATGCCCCTACTTTTGGCGCATTAAGCTCCATCCCGCACTGGGCAGAATCGCTGTCGCGCCTGAGCCGGGAATATAACCTGGTGGTGAAACTGCACCACGGTACGTTGCACCGCGCTGAAGAGGCGGACGATCTGGCCATCGTTGAGCGTCATATCAAAAAACGCGTCACCCGCCATGATTTGACTCTGCCGTTGTTACAGTGCGCCGATTATGTGCTCACCGATAACAGCGGATTTATCTTCGATGCCATCCACGCCGGAAAACGGGTTATTTTGCTCGACTGGGCGGGCATGGACGATCTCCTGGCGCAGGATGTGACCTACAGCAATCCCCACAGCGCTGAGCAAAAAATTCGTGCGCTGCTGCCGGTTGCCCGCAATATGGCCGAGTTACGCCAGCAACTTTCTGCCGAGGGTGACTGGGCATCGCGTGACGCTGCGCTGGCGGATGTGCGCCATCACTATTGTGATGCTTTCCAGGATGGCAATGCCGGGCAACGTGCGGCGGCATGTCTGATGGCCGCGGTGGATACGCCAGCCGACCCGCAGGCCAACAGCCTGCTGCACAGTCTGCAACAGAAGCTGTTTTAAGGGCGCGCCGGTAAGCGCCCGGCCCGTTCAATAATTGAGGTTGTGGAAACAGACGGGGTACGTGGCAGGTAGATCACCTGGCACGTATCCCTGAGATCGTCAAAACGCCCTTGCCAGTCATCCCCCATCACCAGAATGCTGGCCTGATGCTGCCGGATATAAGCGCGTTTTAATTCCAGGGCGTGTTCGAGAAAGACCGCATCGACGCATTTTAACGCGCCGATGATTTGCAGCCGCGCCTGTTCATCATACAGCGGGGTACGCGACTTTTTTTGCCGGTTCAGTTGATCGGACGAGACGCCAACCACCAGCCGATCCCCGAGCTTTCTGGCCCGATTAAGAATATGCAGATGGCCGATATGAAACACATCGAAGGTGCCAAAGGTGATGACGGTGCGCATACCGTTATTCCGGCTGCTTACGCTGGCGCAGCCAGCACTGGCTGGCGATCTCATCGAGCGATTTCTGGGCGTGGGTTTGCTGTTCGTGCAGCCATGTCTGGCGCTGGTCATCGAGGGTCAGCGCGACGATTTTTTCTTCGCAGGCGGCGCGGACGAGGTTTTTCTGGATACGGTTGGCTTTGATTTTCGCCAGGGTTTTTTCCTGCTCCTGCCAGGCGATCACCCGTTGCAGGCTGCCTTTGTAGTCGGTGACGTTTTTCAGCACTTCTACTGACCGCGCGGCCTGGCTGTTAACCTGCGTTTTATCGAACAGGTAACCGAGCGCGTTGATATTGCTGTCGTAGCGGGCGCACAGCTGCTGCTGTTCGGCGAGCTGCACGGTGATGTCTTTCACTTTGCGATCGCGCAGCCGCTGGAGCTGCGCGAGGGTGGCGATCATCGGGTTCATTTTTTCACCTCTGCCTGTTTAGCGGTGGGAAACAGCGCGTTCAGTTGCGTCTGTACAGCCTCAAGCGGCGCAGGCTCATGCATCTCCTGACGCAGAAAACGCTCGATGGCCGGGAACAGCTTCACCGCTTTATCGACGGTGGCGTCTGCGCCGGCAACGTAACCGCCAAGCGGGATCAGCGGTTTGATTTCCATATAGGCGGCGTAATGCTGCTTAAGCAGTCGGGCAGCGCGCTGGTGCGCGGCGGGAATAATCTGCGTCATACAGCGACTGATGGACTGGCTGATATCAATGGCCGGATAGTGCCCCGCTTCCGCCAGTTTTCGCGTCAGCACGATATGCCCGTCGAGCACTGCGCGGGCGCAGTCGACGATGGGATCCTGCTGGTCATCGCCTTCTGCCAGTACGGTGTAGATCGCCGTCATGGTGCCGCGACTGTCACTGTTACCGGCGCTCTCCACCAGGCGCGGAATAATGCCGAACGCCGACGGCGGGTAACCTTTGGTCGCAGGCGGTTCGCCAAGCGAAAGAGCAATTTCCCGCTGCGCCATGGCGTAACGGGTCAGCGAATCCACCAGCAGCAGGACGTCATAACCCTGATCGCGGAAAAACGCCGCGATGGCGTGGCACAGTTCGGTGGCTTTCAGGCGCATCAGCGGCGAGGCGTCCGCAGGCGCAGCCACCACAATGGATTTCGCCAGGCCTTCGTCGCCCAGCGCGTGTTCAATAAATTCGTTAACTTCGCGGCCACGCTCGCCGATCAGCCCTACCACCACAATTTGCGCCTGCGTCTGGCGGGTGATCATGCCGAGCAGCACGCTTTTGCCGACGCCGCTACCCGCCATCAGCCCGACGCGCTGGCCTTTGCCAATGGTCAGCATGCCGTTGATGGCTTTCACGCCCACATCCAGCGGCTCCGCCACCGGCTGGCGCGTTAGGGGATTGATTGCCGGCGCGAGTGGCGCTAACAGATGCGTGCCGCCGGTTTTTCCTTTGCCGTCGATCGGCTCGCCGAGACCGTTGACCACTCGCCCCAGCCAGCTTTCGCCGATCATGATCTCCTGCGCTTTCTCTTCCGGAAAGACGCGCGCCCCGGCCATCAGACCGGTGGGCGTTTTAAAGGGCATCAGGTAGGTGATGTCGCGGTTAAAGCCGACGGCCTGGGCGTCGATCAGTTCGCGGTCGGCGCTTTCCACCCGGCAGAGTTGCCCGGTGGCCAGCGGGCAACCGACGCTCTCCAGTAGCAGGCCGTTCATGCGCACCAGCCGCCCGGCGACGCGGGCGACTGCGATGGATTCGATGGAGCGCAGGGCGCTGTCAAACAGCGGATCGTCATGCATCCGGCGCGTCCGGCACCAGCGTCTCGCTCAACACGCTCAGGCATTGTTCGAGGCGGTGTTCACAGCCGACGTCCAGTTCAGAGGTGGGCGTCACCACGCGGCACTCTCCCGGCTGGAGATCGGCGCAAGGGGCCAGCCCCCACTCTTTGACTTTCGCCGGGGCGACGCTCTGAATGCGGGCAAACTCGTCGCTGCTTAAATAAACCTGTAGCGACGCCGGCACGCCAGGCAGCGCGGTGATCGCTTCCTCCACCAGCGCCAGCAGTTGCGTCGGTTGCAGCGCCAGCTCACAGCGGATCACCTGACGGGTGACTTTTTCCACCAGCTGTAACAGGTCGTCCCGCTGTTTGCGTTCGCAGTGCGCCAGGTAGTCATTCAGGCGAACGGCAATCGCCTCCAGCGGCGCGGCGGCCTGGGTAAACTGGCTTAGCCCCTCCTGTTGTCCGGCGAGACTGCCCTCCGCGAAGCCCTGGCGATAGCCTTCCTTCTGACCCTGTTGCAGCCCTTCGGCGTGCCCTTCCGCATGGCCTTCACTGAGGCCCTGGGCAAAGCCTTTTTCCAGCCCCTCCTGAAAACCGTCCATCAGCTGACGCTGAAAGTCGGCGGCGGAAAGCCCGACGGCAGCGGGGGCCGCGGCTGAGAGCGTGTGGCGCGGCGGAAAACGGTGTACCCGATAGCGGCCACGAAGCGTATCCATTGGTGTGGCTCCTATTCTGCGGTCTGTTCGGCGAACAGCTGAAGCTGGATGTCGCCCGCTTCTTCCATTTCGCGCGCCACCGCCATGATCTCGCGGCGCACCTGGTCGATACGGCTGACCGGCACCGGCCCGAGGCGGGAGGTGATGGTTTCCAGTTGTTGTGCCTGGCGTTTTGGCATCACGGCGAAAATCGAACGCCGCAGCGCCGTTTCGGTGCCTTTCAGCGCCACCGCCCAGTCTTCCATCGGGATCTCATCCAGCAGGCGACGACGTACTTCTTCGCTCTGGCGGCTGAGGATAAAGAAGTCGTACATCTCATCCTGCAATTGCTCCAGCACCTCCGCATCCAGATCGCGCAACTGTTCGAGGATCTGCTGCTGGTTGCCCTGAATACGGTTAACAATGTCGGCGGCCTGTTTGATGCCTTTGACCTTCGAGCCATGTTCCGCCAGTACCGACAGACCGCGCTCAATCAGCCGATCCAGCTCGTCCACCACGTCGCGGTTAACGTCGCTTAAGCGGGCGATGCGGTAGAGGATCTCGTTTTGCACCGCGTCAGGCATAAAAGCGAGTACGGTGGCGGCGATCTCCGGCGTCAGAAAGGCGAGGAATACCGCCTGCAACTGTAAATGTTCTTCTGCGATCAGTGCCGCCAGCTGGCGCGGCTCCACCCATTGCAGACGCGCCATCCGCGAGCGGATCTCATCGCCGTAAATGCCGTTGATCACGCTGCTGGCGATTTCGCCCCCCAGCGCTTTATTGAGAATGCCCTGCAACAGGCTGCGGGACGCGCCGTTGATGCCGCTCTGCTCGCGGAATTCGTCGAAAAAGTTGTTGATCACCCGCCGGGCGTGGCTGGTTTTCACGCCGGACAGACGTGCCATGTTTTCACTTAAGCGCACCACTTCTTCGCGGCTGAGTTTTTGCATCACCGTGGCGGCGGCTTCTTCGCCGAGGCACAACAGCAAAATCGCCGCCTGCTCCAGATAGCTGCCGGCGCTGCCGGACTTATTTATTGTCAATTCGCTCATTACTGGTAATCCACTGTCTGATCACTTCGGCAACGCGATCGGTGTCGCTGATCGCCAGTTTCTGGAGAAACTCCAGCTTGATTTCAAGGCCGGAACTCTGCGCCGGTAAGGCGTCGTCCCCGCTAAAGGTCGGCAGCTCGATACTTTTGCGCTCGTCTTCGCCGGTGGCGGTGATGGCGGGCAGCGCGGGCTCGTCGTCCGGCTCGCTGACCGGGCGTGCCGCCAGCTCTGCACGGCGTTTCTGGCTGGCGATGGTCTGGCGCACCAATGGACGTACCACCATCAACAGCAGTAACAGGCCGAGCAGTATCAGACCGCCGAGCTTCGCCCAGCCGAGAATGCTGTCGTTCTGCCACCATTTTTCCGGCGTGATGACCGGCGCGGCCTGCGGGATAAAGTTCAGCATCGACAGCGAGAGTTTGTCACCGCGCGCGGCGTCGATCCCGGCGGCGTTATTCAGCATGGTGGTCACCTGGGCTATCTGTTCCGGCGTCCAGCTTTTGACGCTGGCCGCGCTCTGGTTGAGTACCACCGCCACATCAAGGTGTTTGATGGCAAAGCCCGGATGCTGAATGTGCTGGATAGTGCGATCCCAGCCGTAATCGCGCTGACTTTCGCTGCGCTCGGAACGGGCGCTGTCATTTTTGCTGGTGTCAGCCTGCGCCTCTGCCAGCGGCGGACGGTTGCTCAGCGAGCCGGGAATACCCGCCGCCTGCGGATCGACCGTCTTGTCAGATTCGAGCCGTTCATGGCTGACTTTCGGCGCATCCCCCAGTCGTTCCTGGGTTTCATCAATGGTGCTCAGATCCAGCTCCGGCATCACGCTGATGCGGAAGTTGTCTTTACCCACCAGCGAGGTCAGCACATGGGCGAGGCTGGCGTGGGTTTTATCCTGAATGTTTTTCAGCAGTTCGTTGTTTTTGCGCGTCATGGCGCCGGTACGCGAGTCTTCCCCGACGCCTTCCGAGAGCAGGGTTCCCGCCTGATCGACCACGCTCACCTGCGAGGCTTTCAGCCCCGGCACGCTGCCGCTCACCAGATGCAGAATGGCGTTCACCTGCTCGGAGGTGAGCGTGCTGCCGTAATGCAGACGCAGCACCACCGAGGCGCTGTTTTGCGGTTCGGCGCTGACCACGAACGAGCTTTCCTCGTTAAGGGCCAGATGCACGCGGGCGGTTTCCACCGCGTCGAGGGTCATGATGCTCTGGGCCATTTCTCCTTCGAGGCTGCGCTTGTAGCGGATGTTCTGCACGAACTGGCTGCTGCCAAGCACTTCGTCTTTGTCCATCAGCTCATAGCCGGTGGGACTCAGCGCCTGCACGCCCTTCCCGGCCAGCGTCATGCGGATCTTGGAGAGCTGCGTTTCCGGCACCAGAATTTGTCCGGAGCCAGGATCGATGCGGTAATCCACTTTTTCACCGTCGAGCACGGTGATGATCTGCGACAGCGGCAGGTGTTCCTGCGCACCGTAGAGTGCGGTGTAGCCCGCCTGGCTGTGCCACAGCGTGCCGACGATCACCGCGGTCAGCAGCACCGCCGCGCCGCCGAGCAGCGGCCATTTTTTATTGCCGCCCATCAGCGCTGTCAGCGCAGACAGCGGGCCGGAGAAGCGTTCTGAGAGGTTGAGTTTCATGGGCTTATACGGACATGTTCATCAGATCGTTGACGCCGCTCGCCACTTTATTCCGCACCTGCACCAGCGCGGAAAAAGAGAGCGAGGCCTGCTGGCTGGCGATCATCGCGCCGACCAGATCGTCGCTTTCGCCCATCTCCACCGCGTTCTGCCGCACTTCGGCGTCCTGTTGCAGGTTATCCACGCGGGATAGCGCCTGGCTGAAAATCTGATGGAAGGAGACCTCGCTGCCCGCCTGCATATCGCCTGTAGCGGCAGGAAGCACCGACGTACCGGCCAGCGGGCCGCTCGCGAGATCCTTCATCCGGTTCATCTCCAGCATCATGTTGCGCGATGCGGCGTTCGGGGTGAGGCTGCTGATCGTATTCATTACACACTCTTGTTAATAAAAAGGACGGCACAGGCGCTTAAAAGCAGAGGTCGATACCCTGCTTACGCATGGAGGCGAGCCGGTAGCGCAATGCCCGTGGGGTGATGCCGAGGAAGTCAGCGATTTTGCTGCGGTTGCCCTGATACTGGCGCATCAGATCGGCGATGTACTGGTACTGGGCATGGCGGCCATGCTGTTGCAGATTGTCCTGATTAAGACAAATAGCCTCGCCGGAGGCGCGCGTCTTTACGTGTTCGAACGGATGGTCGTCCGCCAGCGGAATGCCCAGCGTGCTGGCATGGATCACCCCGTCGTGGCTTAAAATCATGCCGCGCTGAATGGTGTTCTCCAGCTGGCGTACGTTACCGGGCCAGCGATACTGCAACAGCGCTGTTTTCGCCCCGTCGGACAGACGGATAGATTTGCCCACCATGCGGGAATATTTTTCGATAAAGGCCTGCGCCAGCGGCAGGATATCGCTCACGCGTTCGCGCAGCGCGGGAACACTGATCGGCACCACCGAAATACGGTAATAGAGATCTTCGCGAAAGCGTCCGGCAGCCACTTCCGCTTCGAGGCTTTTATTAGTGCAGGCGATCAGGCGGAAGTTGAGTTTGATGGCGCGGTTGCTGCCAAGACGTTCCACCTGATGCTCCTGCAGGACGCGCAGCAGTTTGGCCTGCAACGCCAGCGGCATATCGCCAATTTCATCTAACAACAGCGTGCCGTTATTGGCCATTTCCAGTTTGCCCGGTACGGCATTGACCGCACCGGTAAATGCCCCTTTTTCATAGCCGAATAAGGTGGATTCAAGCATGGTTTCCGGGATCGCCGCGCAGTTAATACCAATAAAAGGCGCGTCTTTATCTTCGCCAAACGCATGAGAGTGAATATATTTCGCCACACACTCTTTACCGGCGCCCGTTTCTCCCTGGATTAACACCGGAATATTAAAACTGGCAACGCGCTTTGCTAATGAAAAGGCTTTCATGCTTGCGGAGGCTTCAGCAATAAGAGTCTGCATATTTTCTCTCACGGTTACAGGTAAAGGCGGTGACGGATGATGTATAAATCAGGGGTGAATAATAACATTGCGAGGAAGAAAGAAAGGGGAATTAATAAATCAAAAAATAATTAATACACTATAAACAACAAGTTAATGATAGAACGCACGGAGTAACAGGCGCGACAAGCGCACAGCAATAATAAGCCGCACTGATTAATAACAGATTAATAATAATATTGACCGCAGGCGCTATTGTGATTTTCACCTCATTCCGGTTAAATGCGACCTCTTTATTGGTGCAGCCTGATAAATCAAGGCGACCATGATAAAGACAAAATTAAAGGTCAGACTGTTTTAATTATCAGAATGTGAGTTTGTTCTCATAAACAGTTGTTCAGTGCGCCGGTATTCACCAAGAGATATAACACCAATGTTGAAGTACAGCCAAACCCGTGGAATATTCACGCTGGAAGGAAACCGTCTGGGTCGCCCCTGGCATCGCCTGCCGAATATGTTCACCCGCCGCTTTGACATTATTGAGTCGCGTATTGGCAGCTATTTTCTGAAAAAACATCGCTCCAGCGTCAGCCTGAAAAAGATCGGCTGCAAAATGGATGTGAAAAATAAACAGGCGGATCTGCTGGCCTCGCCGGTGGGCAATCTGGCCTTTGATATTGACCGCCCGCTGCTGTTAACGCTGCTGAATAATTTCTACGGCTTAGAGACGCAGCTGGAGTACGCCGACGGCGGCGAGCGGCTGCCGACCAAAACGGAAATCCGCCTGCGCAACCGGCTGGCGCTGGATATTTGTCAGATGCTGTTCAGCGATGACACCCTCGGGCTACCGCTGGCGCTGAAAGCCGACAACAGCACGATATGCAGCCAGTGGGCGTGGCAAATCACTTTCCAGCTTGATGACGACGGCAGGAACAATTTTTACCTGCTGCTGGATAACGCGCACACCGATTACATCCTCAATATGCTGCGCAAAACCGAAAAGCCACAGCATACCGAGACCGCCGCTGAGCGACAGGCGGCGCAAAAAGCGCTGGTGCGCCAGGTGATCGACACCCTGCCGCTGTGCCTGAACGTCAAAGTGGCGGAGTTAACCCTCAGCGTCGCGGATCTGACGACCATTAAAGCCGGCGATATCTTCCCGGTGGCTTTACCTGACAAATTCCCCGTGTTCATCGGCCAGTCAGAGCTTTTTAAGGCGCTGATCGTCGAAGATCACGACAAGCTTCTGTTATCTGACCTTCGCGAAACCCTCGCCGGAAAATCCTATGACTAACGAGATCGATTTACTTGAACAAGGCTTCGAGCTGGCCGACGACGCCGCTGAAATTGCGCCTGCTCCGCTTGCCGCGACCCCCGCTGCTGCGCCGCTCACCGATTCCATGGGCCTGCTGAAACGCATTCCCGTCACCCTGACGCTGGAAGTGTCATCGGTGGAGGTGATGCTGGCGGATCTGCTGAACATTGACGATGACACGGTGATTGAGCTGAACAAGCTGGCGGGCGAGCCGCTGGACATCAAAGTGAACAATATTCTGCTGGGAAAAGCGGAAGTGGTGGTGGTGAACGAGAAATACGGTCTGCGGGTGCTGGAGTTCAATACCCGGGACATCAACGAACTGACGCCATGAAACGATCCCTTCTCTGCCTTTCCGGCGGCGCGCTGCTGATGCTGGCCCCTTACGCCTTTGCGCAGGGGGGCGACATTACGCTGTTGCAGGTGGCGACCCACGGCACGACCCAGGACTTAACCGTCAAGATGCAGGTGCTGATCCTGATGACGCTGGTCGGGCTGCTGCCAACGCTGCTGCTGATGATGACCTGCTTTACGCGGTTTATCATCGTGCTGTCGCTGCTGCGCCAGGCGCTGGGTCTGCAACAGACGCCGCCGAACCGTATTCTGATCGGCATTGCCCTGTCGCTGACGCTGCTGGTGATGCGCCCGGTGTGGCTGAATATTTACGATCATGCGGTGGTGCCCTTTGAAAACGATCAGATCACGCTGCCGCAGGCGCTCTCCACGGCGGCCACGCCGTTAAAGCGCTTTATGCTGGCGCAGACGAACAAAAAGGCGATGGCGCAAATCATGACCATCGGTGGCGCGAAAGGTGAAGCGGCGGATCAGGATCTGTCGATTGTGGTACCCGCCTTTGTGCTGAGCGAGCTGAAAACCGCTTTCCAGATCGGCTTTATGATTTACATCCCCTTCCTCGTTATCGACCTGATCGTCGCCAGCGTGCTGATGGCAATGGGCATGATGATGCTGTCGCCGCTGATCGTCTCGCTGCCCTTTAAGCTGATGCTGTTTGTCCTGATCGACGGCTGGGCGCTGACTGTCGGCACGCTGACCAGCAGTATTCGCGGACTGGGGCTGGGCTAAACATGATAACCATTGATGTGGCGGCGGATATCGTCGCCAGCGGCATAAAAGTGGTGATCATTCTGGTGTCGGTGCTGGTGGTGCCGAGCCTGCTGGTCGGACTGTGCGTGAGTATTTTTCAGGCAGTGACGCAGATCAACGAGCAGACGCTGAGCTTTCTGCCGCGCCTCATTGTCACCCTCATCGTGCTGGGCGTCTGCGGCAAGTGGATGATCGTCCAGTTGAGCGATCTCTGTACGCACCTGTTTGTGCAGGCCGCGCTGCTGGTGAACTGAGATGACCTCTCTTGATATCACGCATCTGATGAACCTGGTACTGGGGCTGTGGTATCCCTTCGTGCGCATTATGGCGTTTTTCCACTATGGCCCGGTGTTCGACAGCAAAGCCTTCAGCGTGCGTATCCGCCTTGTTCTCTCGCTGGCGCTGGCGGTGATGATCACCCCGCTGGTGCCGCACCCGGTGCCGGAGGGATTGCTGACGATGTCGATGCTGATCCTGACGGTGGAGCAGATCCTCTGGGGGTTGCTGTTCGGCCTGATGATGCAGTTTATCTTTCTGGCATTGCAGCTTGGCGGGCAGATCCTCTCTTTTAACATGGGGATGAGCATGGCGGTGATGAACGATCCCAACAGCGGGGCGTCCACCACCGTGCTGGCGGAGTTTATCTATATCTATGCCGCGATCCTGTTTTTCGCCATGGACGGGCATCTGCTGCTGGTCAGTATTCTTTATAAAGGCTTTATCTACTGGCCGATTGGCAACGCGCTGACGCCGCAAACGCTGCGCAGCGTGGCGCTGGGGCTAAGCTGGGTGTTTGCCTCCGCCACCCTGCTGGCGCTGCCGACCACCTTTATCATGCTGGTGGTGCAGGGTGGTTTTGGTCTGCTTAATCGCGTTTCCCCGGCGCTGAACCTCTACTCCCTCGGTTTTCCGATCAACATGCTGGCAGGGCTGGTGTGTTTTGCCGCCCTGCTCTACACCCTGCCGGATCACTATCTGCATCTGGCGAATTTTGTCTTAAGCCAGTTTGACGCCCTGAGGGTGAGCCATGGCTGACGCCTCGCAGGATGAAAAAACAGAAAAACCCTCGGCGCAGAAACGACGAAAGGCGCGCCAGGACGGGCAGTTGCCGCGCTCCAAAGATATGGGGCTGGCGGCCAGCCTGCTGGCGGCCTTTATCGTGCTGGTGAACAGCTTTCCCTGGTACTGCGATTTTGTGCGCGAAGGTTTTATTACCGTCCATCAGTATGCTCAGCAGATCAACAACCCGGACGTGCTGGGGCAGTTTTTGCAGCATAACCTGCTGATCCTGATGAAGTTCATTCTGACGCTGACGCCGATGCCGCTGGCGGCGCTGGCGGCGTCGCTGGTGCCCGGCGGCTGGCTGTTCGTGCCGAAAAAGATCCTGCCGGACTTTGGCAAAATTAACCCGCTTAAAGGCGTCGGGCGGCTGTTTTCGAAAGATCACCTGATTGAAACCGGCAAAATGGTGCTGAAAAGCCTGGTGGTGCTGGCGCTGCTGTGGTTCAGCGTGCGCCACAATTTTGCCGCGTTTATGGCACTGCAATCACAGCATTTTGCCAGCGCCGTTCATCACGGGCTGTCGCTGTACGCCAGCGTAATGCAGAACCTGGTGATGCTGTTTGTGCTCTTTGCGGTGCTCGATATTCCGCTGGCGAAACATATGTTTACCCGCGGGCTGAAGATGACCAAACAGGAAGTGAAAGAGGAGTACAAAAACCAGGAAGGGAATCCGGAGATCAAAGCCAAAGTGCGCCGGATGCAGCGCCAGATCGCCATGGGGCAGATCCGCCGCACGGTGCCCGCGGCGGACGTGGTGATCACCAACCCGACCCATTATGCCGTGGCGCTGAAATACGACACCGCCCGCGCCGCCGCCCCCTTTGTGGTGGCGAAAGGCACCGACGACATCGCGCTGTTTATCCGCGAGGTGGCGAAAGAGCACAAGATTGAGATCGTCGAATTCCCCACGCTGGCGCGCTCGGTGTACTTCACCACGCAGCTTAATCAGCAGATCCCCCATCAGCTTTTCCGCGCCATCGCCCACGTGCTGACCTATGTGCTGCAACTCAAATCCTGGCGCGCCGGGATGCAGGATAAACCGCAACTCAACCGACATATTTCCATCCCTAAAGAGGTTCTGAAACAGGATGCAGAAAAACATTAAGCAACTTCTGACAACCGTGCGGGCCGGGCATCTCGGCGTGCCGCTGGTGTTGTTGGCTATTCTGGCGATGGTGATTTTGCCACTGCCGCCGATGCTGCTGGATATTCTTTTCACCTTCAATATCGTGCTGGCGGTGCTGGTGCTGCTGGTCAGCGTCTCCACCAAACGTCCGCTGGAGTTCAGCCTGTTCCCGACGGTACTGCTGATCACGACGCTGATGCGCCTGACGCTGAACGTCGCCTCCACCCGCGTGGTACTGCTGTTCGGTCATGAAGGGATAGGCGCGGCCGGTAAAGTGATCGAGTCGTTTGGTCAGGTGGTGATCGGCGGTAACTTTGTGGTCGGTTTTGTGGTGTTCATTATTCTGATGATCATCAACTTTATCGTCGTCACCAAAGGCGCAGAGCGTATCTCTGAAGTGTCCGCGCGCTTTACCCTCGACGCCATGCCCGGTAAACAGATGGCGATCGACGCCGATCTGAACGCCGGCCTTATCAATCAGGCGCAGGCGCAGGCCCGCCGTAAAGAGGTGACCAGCGAAGCGGATTTCTACGGCGCGATGGACGGGGCCTCGAAGTTTGTGCGCGGCGATGCCATCGCCGGGATGATGATCCTCGCCATCAACCTGATTGGTGGCGTGTGCATCGGCATCTTTAAATACAATTTAAGCGCTGACGCGGCCTTCTCCCAGTATGTGCTGATGACCATCGGTGACGGGCTGGTGGCGCAGATCCCGTCGCTGCTGTTATCGACCGCAGCGGCTATTATCGTGACCCGCGTCAGCGATAGCGGCGAAATTTCCGGCGAGATCAAAAAGCAACTGCTGGCCACGCCGTCGGTGATCTACACCGCCAGCGGCGTAATGTTTGTTCTGGCTATTGTGCCGGGGATGCCGCACCTGCCGTTCCTCGCGTTCTCGGCGCTGCTGGCTTTTGCCGCCTGGCGACAGAGTAAGCAGTCCAAAGCCTCGGAAGCCGAGGTACAAAGCCTGACCACGCTCAGTAAAACCCTGACGGAAACCCCGGAGCAGCTGGTCAGTTGGGAGACCATCCCCACCATCGAGCCGGTGAGTATCAGCCTCGGTTATAAGCTGGTATCGCTGTTGGATAAAAGTAAAGGCAGTCCGCTGACCCAGCGTATTCGCGGCGTGCGGCAGGTAATTTCCGAGAGCAACGGCATGTTGTTGCCGGAGATCCGCGTGCGGGAAAACTTCCGCCTCAAGCCCACCCAGTACGCCATTTACATCAACGATATTAAAGCCGACGGCGGCGATATCGTTGCCGATCGGCTGATGGCCCTGCCCTCCGGCGAAACCTATGGGGATATTGATGGCGTGCTGGGCAACGATCCGGCCTACGGTATGCCGGTCACCTGGATCACGTCGGCGCAAAAAGCGAAGGCGCTGAATCTGGGTTATCAGGTGATCGACTGCGCCAGCGTGATCGCCACCCATCTGAATAAAGTGGTGCTGAGCCATATTCCGGACTTGTTTAATTATGACGATGTGACCCAGCTGCATAACCGGCTGGCGGCACAGGCGCCAAAGCTGGCGGAAGATCTCAGCGGCGTGCTGAATTACAGCCAGTTGTTGAAAGTCTACCGCAGCCTGCTGATGGAGCGCGTGTCGCTGCGGGATATTGTCACCATCGCCACCGTGCTGGTGGCGAGCGGCGCGGTGACGAAAGATCCGATTTTACTGGTGGCCGATGTGCGTCTGGCGCTGCGCCGCAGCATTACCCATAACCTGGTGCGTCATGGCGTGCTGGCAGTCTACACGCTCACCAGTGAGCTGGAGAATCTGCTGCAAAACGTGGTGAATCAGGCCCAGCAAGGGGGCAAGGTGATGCTGGACAGCGTACCGATCGAGCCGAACATGCTGACCCAGTTCCAGGAAAATATGCCAAAGGTGCAGGAGCAGATGAAGGTAGCCGGAAAAGAGCCGGTGCTGCTGGTCGCGCCGCAACTGCGTCCGTTACTGGCCCGCTATGCCCGCCTGTTTGCACCGGGGCTGCATGTACTTTCCTATAACGAAGTGCCGGACGAACTGGAATTAACCATTCTCGGCCATCTTAATTAATTATTAATTCGCGATAATTAACAGGGCCAGGACTATGGCCCTTAAGTTAAATCTGCGAAAATATCGTACTGGAGCGCCATTAATATCACTCAGGGATGAAGATAATGTCGGACAAAAATAAAGAGCGTCAGCGTATTCAGCCCGATAGTTACTATAAATCCATGGAAGAGTTTGTCCGCGAGCAGGAAGTGAAACGGCTGCTGGAACAGGCCCGGGTTGAAGAAGCGGCACGGGCTGAGGCGGCGAGCGGCGTAGTGAGTATTCTGGACGTGGTGCTGATTATTCTGGTGTTACTGATCTTCGTCTGCCTGCTGCCCCTTATCGATTTTTAATTATCTAGCGTACCGTGTTATTCATAATAATCCGTCGACCACCCAGGAAATGCCGCTGCCAGTATTCTTCATTAAGATAACTGATACGAATGCGCTCTCCGGTACGCGGAGATTCAATAAAACGCCCGTCCCCCAGATAGACCCCCATATGATCCGCTTTATGACTACTGTGAATGCGGAAAAAGAGTAAATCCCCGCGCTGTAAATCCCGGTCGGCAATATTTCGCGCCTGCGGGAAGTGATACATGGCATCGGCGGTGCGCGGCAGTTTGGTCGCCAGCATGCTGTTATAGGCGTAATAGACCAGCCCGCTACAGTCGAATCCCTCCTCCGGCGTCTCGCCGCCCCAGACGTA
Organism: Enterobacter kobei; assembly: GCF_018323985.1. Classification (GTDB taxonomy): domain Bacteria; phylum Pseudomonadota; class Gammaproteobacteria; order Enterobacterales; family Enterobacteriaceae; genus Enterobacter_D; species Enterobacter_D kobei_A. Next base: position 3,229,014 of record NZ_AP024590.1, read on the forward strand.
GGGCTTGCCCAGTTGCTGTTGCAGACGCTGAATAATGGTGTCGGTCACGTGCATCAGGTAGCGGTTGTTCACCAGCCCCGTGCCGTCCTGTAAATGGCTACGCATCGGGGTAAACCATTCCGGATGCTGCTCCAGTCTGCGGCGGTTTTGCGCGCGCAGGGCCGCTTTCGCCTGCGCATTTCCGCGCACGACCGGCGTGGTTTGGGCGAGTTTCAGTTGCTGCTTTGCCCGTAACAGCTCGCGGTTATGCTGACGCTGACGCGCGGCATAGCTGAGCGTTTTTTTTACGGGCGCAGGATGAGGGGCAGCAAACGTGCTGCTGGCGACCAGCGTCGTCAGCAGCATGATGGTGTTCAGTCGGAATACAGACATAAGCGTTGATTAACGGGTTACGGCCCGGTGGGCAATTGATTGTCGAGCCGCGCCGCCAGCGGTTTCACCACCTTCTCCCCCTGCGAGCCAAAGAACTGGTACAGGGTGTCGGCGGCGGAGTGGGTCAGCACCATAATTTCGATGCGGCGATTGCTGGCGCCGGCGGGATCGGCGGCGTCGAGCAGCATCTGATCAGCCATGGCGCTGACCTGCATCACCTTGCTGGCGGGCATACCGGCCTGCTCCATCACTCGTCGTGCCGACAGAGCGCGATCGCCGGAGAGATTCCAGTTGTTGTACTGCCGGGCATCGCCTTTATACGGCATGGCGTCAGTGTGCCCGGTGATAATGATTTTGTTATCCAGTGAATCAAACACCGGCGTCAGTTCGCTGAGCAGGACGCGGAAGAACGGCATGATCTTCGCGCTGCCACGCTCAAACATATTGCGGTTCTGGTTATCCTTGATGAGAATGCGCAGCCCCTGGGGGACGATCTCCATCTCCAGGTTGCTTTCCATATGCGCTTTCAGGGCGATCTCGTTGATGCTGTTCGCCAGTTCGCCGAGTTCGCTGGCGGATTTCTGTTTCATGTCGGCCATCTTTTTGCTGGTTTCCCGCGCTTTTTCTTCGCTCGCGTTATCTATGACGGCGTTTTTGTTCTCGGCCGGATGCGCAATGGGTTTGCTGTTGATTTTCTTCGCCAGGCTGCTTAACGGCGAGATGCCGTTGCCGTTAAAAATCGAGTGGCCGTGCAGCGCGGCGACGATATTTTCACGATCGGTCTGGCTGACGCTGTTGACGATCCACAGCGTCATAAACAGCGCCATCATTGCCAGCGTGAAGTCGGCGAAGGCCACTTTCCACGCGCCGCCGTGGTGCCCGGCGTGGCTCTTTTTGATCTGACGGCGAATAACGGTGGTTTGCGTGCCACGGTTGCGGCGGTTTCCAGCGCGCATTACTCCTCCTGCTCCAGCATGGCGTTGACCCACGCGTCGAGGTTTGCGAACGTCGGCTTGGAGGCCAGATGCAGCAGCTTACGCCCGGCATCCACCGCCAGCAGGGTCGGTTTGCCGCCCGCCTGCGCCACCAGCACGGTACGCACGCACTCCAGCAGTGAGTGTTCGGCGCGCGCCTGCTGCTCCATGGCGTTCGCCAGCGGATCCATAAAGCAGTAGCAGAAGAATACGCCGAGGAAGGTCCCCACCAGCGCTGCCGCCACTTTCAGACCGATAAGCGCGATGGAGCCGTCAATCGACTGCATGGTGATGATAATGCCGAGCACGGCCGCGCAAATGCCGAAGCCGGGCATCGCTTCTGCGGTGCGTTGCAGGGAGCGGGACGGAGCCATCAGCTCCCCTTCAATGGTCTCCAGTTCCTGATCGAGAATGTTTTCCAGTTCGTGGGCGTCGATTTTGCCCATCGCCATCAGGCGGAAGTTATCGGCGATAAACATCACCAGCCGCTTTTGCTTTAGCACCAGCGGGAATTTTTGAAAAATGGTGCTCTCGTCCGGCTGTTCGATATGCTGATCGAGGGTGCGCAGGCCGCCGGTCTGTACCGCTTCCAGCAGCTCATACAGACACATCAGCAGCTGACGCTGGAATTCCGCGCCCATATTTTTTTTGCTGATCACGCCCTTAATCTGATGGACGATCTCTTTTAACACATGCAGCGGATTACCGATGATCATGGCGCCAAAACCGGCCCCTAAAATAATGATGATTTCCGCTGGCTGCCAGATGGCAATTAACTGTCCACCCGCTTCGAAATAACCACCAAAAACACAACCTAAGACAATGAGTAAACCAAATAACTTTTGCATAACACCTCTGCGAACCCGCCATGCAGGCTCTTATTACGTGATAAAGAATTACTGTGCGGCGAAATAGTCTTTGAGCTTTTGCGCAATCTTTTTATTTAACTGGCAAATACGCGCTTCCGTCAGCCCAAGCACTAAGGCGATCTCTTTAAAATTCATATCCTGCTGATAATAGAGAAACAGGATCTGCTGCTCTTTTTCGCTCAACTGGGTGAGCGCTTTGCCGAGCATATGCTGGGTGATCACCTGCTCTTCCAGCCGACGACTTTCCAGCGGTACGGCGCTGTGATCTTCCGCCAGCAGTTCATCCAGACTGGCAAGGCTGGCGGCCCCTTCCAGGCTCAGGTATTCCCGGTAATCTTCCGCCGTGATGCCTTCGCCGGTGAGTTCATGTGCCTCGGGTTCGCGCCCGAGGGTTTTACGCAGGCTCCGGATCGCATCGTTGACCTGATGGAATTTTTGCCGCAGCTGGCGCGGTCGCCAGTCAAGGCTGCGCAGTTCATCCAGCACCGCGCCGCGTATGCGCTGCACCGCATAGCCGCCGAACCCGTTGTCCGGCGCGCCATAGCGGCGGATGGCCTCAAGCAGGCCCATCAGCGCGATCTGCTCCATATCCTGCCGGTCCATCACCGCGCTGCATTGTGGCGCGAGTTGCCGCACCACTTTGCGCACCAGCGGCAGATAAGCCTGCAAATAGTGGCTCTCCTCCGCGGGCGTTAAAGACGGCAGGGTCTGGAATTCCTGAATTTCCCAGGCGAGTGTCATGGTGTTATTTCCGTTATTTCCCCGACATTACTGATAAACCACTTTTTTCAGTAACACGTCGCTATAGGGCGCGGAAATATCCCGGGCTTTTAATTGCGTTTTCAGGGCGGTGAGCAGGGTTTGTTTTATTTCGCTGACTTTTAATTTGCGGACGTCGTCGTATTCCATATCCGATAAGGTGGACACGATGATGCTCTGATATAACGGCTCGTCAGCGAGGATTTTTTTCGAGGCTTTTTCATCGTCGGCGACCATGGCCACTTCCAGCAGCATGTAACGGTCGTTGCCGCTATTATCGTGCAGCGTGATCAGCGATTCCGGCAGAGTGACAAAGACTTCGTCGCCATCTTTTTTCGCTTTTGGTTTCGCCGCGCTGGCTGCCGCCGCGTCACCTGACGCATGAGGCGCCTGGTCTTTCATATAATAAATCGCGCCGACGGCTGCACCGCCGCCAACGAGGATCGCGAGAGTGGCGGCAAACATGCCGACCATAAGCGTTCTTTTCATGGGCCTCTACACTTTGATCAAGACAGAATCATTCTGTCGGGTGGGGGTATCTTCTGCTTCCAGTTCGACGGCAGAGTGGATCTGCTGCGACTGCTGCTCTGACTGCCTTTCCTGCTGCTGTTGCGACTGTCCATCCTGCGAAACATGCACTTCAACGCCACCAAAGTTCTGCCCGGTGAGCTGCTGGCGCAGGTTGTCGCTGAGCTGTTGCAGCGAGCGGCAGACATCGGCCTGGCTGGCACCGATGTGCACCACCAGCTTGCCCGCCTCCAGATGGATGGCGATCTCAATCTTGCCCAGCGACGGCGGGTCGAGGCGAATGGTCGAGCTTTGCTGCTGCTGACCGATCTGAAAATGGATGCGATCTTTAAGCAGGCTGCTGAGCTTATCGCCCCACTCCGCGCTGTCGGCCGGCAGGAGCAGCGGCTGCGCGTTGGCGTGGAAACCCTCCGCTGGACGCATCTCAGTGGCAAAGGTGGTGCTCGCCAGTACAGACGGCGTGAGCTTGTCGTTACGCGGCGGCGCGGCGGTCTCCACGCGGGGCGCGCTGCGCATGGCTCGCGGCTTCTCGCTGGCCTGCGGCGCAGCCGTCTGCTGTGGCGCGATAGCCTGCAGATTTTGCGCGGCACTGCGCGCCAGCGTGGCCTGCTGCTGCGGGGTGGCCTCTGCAACCGGCTGCGCGGCGAGCAGAGTCGCCATCACCGCCTGCAGTTTTGGCGAGTCGGTCAGCAGACTGGCGAGCGGATCGGCAGCCTGCTCTGGCTGGCCGTCGGCTTTCGCGCTCAGCGCAGCGTGGGCGACCCTCTGCATCAGCGGTGCACCGGCGGCGGGTGCGAGGTCCGTAGCGGGCGGCGTCAGGAAATGTGCCAGCAGCCGATCCAGCTGATCGCGTGGATCGGCAACGGTTTTTTCCGCCGGGCGCGGCTTTTCATCGTGCTTCAGATGCTGCACGTCAGGCAGGGAAAAGCCTTCGGCACTGCCGTCTGCATGGGGTTGCACCGGCAGCGCAGAAAGCAGTTGCCCCATCGCCTCGGCAAGTAATGACAGGGTTTTCATGATGTCTGCTCCGCCACCAGATTGACCATTGAGTAAGCCAGCCGCCCTTCCTGCTGCTGGCGGTGCTTTTCCATGCGCGCCTGTAACTGTCCGGCGCGCGCCTGACGACGGGCGATGATCTGCGCAAAGCCGTCGCGCAGACGGGCTTTCAGATCGGCCAGTTCATCAGGCGACGGTGCGGCGTCGCGATACTGGGCAAACAGCATCATCAGCCGCCGGTGCAGCGCGGGCAGCCGTCGCCAGCGCTGTTTGTCGAGGCTGTCGCTCATCGCCACCAGCAGGCTCTCGATCTGCTGACGTAATGCGTCATGGGTCATGGCTCAGCCCAGCTTTTGCGACAGGCCTTCCCAGCCTTCGCGCAGGTTTGAAAGGATCAGCACCACTTCGTCGATCTTGTCCGTCGACATCTGGCCGCTGGCTTCGTACAGGCGGTAGACGCAGTGGTCGTAGAGGCGCGCCAGGTTCAGCACCAGATCGCCGCCGTTCTCAAACTCCAGGGAGCTGGTCAGAGCGTTAAGGATGTCGATGCATTTGTTGATGCTTTGCGCTTTGCGCTCGTAGCGTTTGTTTTCAATGTGGCTCTTTGCCCGTTCCAGTTCGTCCATCAGTCCGGCATAGAGCACCAGCACCAGATCCAGCGGCGAGGCTGACGCGGTGCGGGCGGCGAGATCCATCTCTTTGTATTGGGTATAACCATTGTCTGAAGCGTACATCGTGTTTTGACCTTTTCGGACGGCGGCTTACATGAACGCCGCCATGCTCATTTGCATACTTTCAATTTCAACCAGCGTGGAGGTGAATTCCTCCAGGTAGCGTTCATAAGAGGTGTTGTAACGGGTCTTCAGGTCATCCACGCTGTTGGTGACTTTTTCCTGTTTGTCATCAAGGTTGCTCTGACGCTGCGAGATGATGCCGTCGGTATCGTCAAGCCAGGTCTCCATCAGGCTGTCGAGCTGGGCGGTCATGCTGTCCGGGCCGACAAACAGCGCGGTCAGGCCGTCCGGATTTTCTTCCATCGCGTCATCGAATTTTTCGCTGTCGATTTGCAGATGCCCGTCAGAATCCAGCGTGATGCCGTAATCGACGATGGATACGCCGTTATAGCTGGCGTGGGTGATGTCCTCGATCTGACGCTCCAGCGACGAGATCCCCGCGTCCCCCGCCAGCGGTCCGGCAGGCCCGGTGCCGCCGCCGTTGGTGGTTAACCCGTCAAGCGTGTCCACCAGCGTGTTATAGGCATCAACGAAGGTCTGCACCTTTTCCTGCGAGGCGCTGGAATCGTTTTTGACGCTGAAGGTCAGCGGTTCGCCATCAGCGGATTCTTCGGCGAACGTAATGCTGACGCCGGGGATCAGATCGGTGTAGGTGTTGCTGCTGCTGGTGATCATCACGCCGGTTTCCGGCGAACTGCCGAGGTAGACCACCGAGTCCTGTGCCACCGCCAGATCTTTCTGGTTGCTGATGTCGGTAGCGAACGCTGAGGCCGGATCGATGCCGCTGGCGGAGACGGTAAAGGCGTTTTCCGCCCCGGTGTCATCGGCGGTCAGCATCAGGGTGGTGGCCCCGTTAGTGTTAACGATGGTTGCCGTCACGCCCGGGTTATCCGGCGAATCGTTAATGGCATCCGCCAGCTCCGCCACCGATACGCTGCCGTCAACGTTGGAATCGACCGTGCTGAGGTCAATATCCATTTCACTGTCACCCATGGTGATGGTAAAGGTGCCGCTGCTCGGTATGTCACCATCAGCAAAAGCCAGCGTGGACTGCTGGGCGGTGGCCAGCTGGTCAACGAAAAAGGTGTAGGAGCCTTCCTCAGCGGTGGAGTCGGCGGTGATGGTTGCCGAGTCGTTGTTCGCGGTAACGGTATTGACCACCGGGCCGCCCGTCTCGCTGTTCAGTGCATCCACTGCGCTCTGGAATGCCGTCAGAGCGCTGTCCAGGCTGTCCAGCGCGCTGGTCTGCGTATCAATGTCATTCTGCTGGCGCGCCAGCGATGACGCCTTGGTGGAGATATCCATCAGGGCGAATTTTTTCGCAATCTGCTGCGGGTTGATCATGTGTTGCTCCGTTCAGATTTCATGGCTGATAATTAGCAATTGCCGTGCCAAAAATTTTATCCATAAAAATCAACAGGATATTTTTAAACGGAAAGCCCTTTTCCGCCTGATGCGGAAAGGTCTTTCCCCCTTATCGGCGTCCGGCGGCAAAAAAAAACACCGCCCGGAGGCGGTGCTTTGACTGGACGTCAGGCCGATTACTGCAGCAGGCTGGAGACCATGCCGGACATGCTGTTGGACTGTTTCAGCATGGTGATGCTGGTCTGCATCAGCACCTGCTCTTTGGACATGTTGGACGCTTCTGTCGCGTAGTCGGTATCCATGATGTTGCCGATCGCCACGTTAGTGTTGTCCTGCATGCTTTGCAGGTTGTTCGCGGTGTCGTTCAGACGGTTGATGGACGCCCCCAGTGTGGACTGGATCTTGCCCACATCGCTCATCACGCTCTGAATGCTGTCGATAGCCGCGGTCGCGGATGCAGAAGACATCAGTTCGCTGCCGCTTGCGCCAGTGCCGCCACCAGTACCGTCAGTACCGAAATCATCCGCGAAGGACGCGCTCAGGGCGCTCAGGGACGTGGTCAGCGCATCAACCTGTGAAGAGATGTTCACGGTCATCTGGTCAGTGGCTTCCGAACCCACCTGGAAGGTCACACCGGATGCCTGGGTGAACAGACCGCTGGCGGATTTGTTGAACAGGTTGGTGCCGCCGTAGGTGGTGTTCTGCATCATGTCAGACATTTCCTGACCCAGTTCATCGAACTCGGACTGCATGGCTGCACGGTCGTCATCGCTGTACGTTCCGTTCGCGGCTTGTGTTGCGAGGTCTTTCATGCGACCCAGAATGTCGTTCATCTCGTCGAAGGTGCCGTCAGCGGTTTGCAGCATCGCGGTTGCATCGGCAATGTTGCGCTGGGCAACAGCCATGCCGTCGGACTGCGCGGTCAGGCGGTTAGCAATCTGTTTGCCCGCCGCATCATCCGCTGAGGAGTTGATGCGGTTACCGGTAGCCAGGCGTTCCATGGACTGGCTCAGAGAGGCGTTGCTTTTGTTGATCGCGTTGACAGCGGCCATAGAGGCGGCGTTGGTATTAATAGATAACATTTTCCTGCTCCTTGAATTTTATGGGTCTCAGTCGAGATGTAGAGGTAAAGCGACCGCGGGGAGCAAAAATTAAATGGCCTGCAAAAAAATTTAAAAAAAACCCGCTCTGCTGAGCGGGTGAGGAAAACCGGCTATGGCCGGGGTCAGAAAATGGTGAACGGCGCGATGACGATAAACTTCACGTCTCGCTCATCCTGGAAGATGTTGCCATAGCCACCGCTGTAGCTGGGGATGTCGGAATGGTTGTCGTACTGGGTGAAGTGCAGTTTAAACATCGTGCCTTTGGCGCGGCCATCCTGCAGGGTATACACCGCATCGAGGCTGTAGGCCGACTCTTTCAGGCGATAGTTCGGATCGTAGTACGCGTCCGGCGTCGCCATCTCTGCCGGTTTCGCATCCCAGGCGTAAACATAGGATGCGCCCACCTGCCAGCCCGGCAGATTGAGGTTTTTCAGATCGTACATTGCGCCGAAGAACACGGCTTTTTCGCCGTCGGCGTTAAAGTCGGAGCGGTTATCCCACCACACGTCCAGTCGGCCATTCGATGAAGCATAGGTCGGCGTCATACGTTGCAGGAAGAAGCCCTGCTGCCCCTCCGCTTTCACCCAGGTGCCTTCCAGACGCAGATCCACATCCCCGACTTTATAGCTGAAGGTCAGCGCCTGCAGCCAGGCGGTGCTGTCATAGATGTCGTTGACGCTGCCGTCGCTGACTTTATCGCGGGTGCCGTAGAACTGATACGAGGTGGAGAGCGGGCTGCCAGCGACGTCAAATTTGTAGCTGGCCTTCGCGAAATACTGATCGATATAGCCTTCGGCCTGGCCAAAGGCGGCTTCCAGTAGCAGATCGTTTTTAAAATCGTACTTCGCACCCAGCGAGTGTAAGTAATCCACTTTGGTTTTCTGGTCGTTCTGGTAGAAGTCGTCCATCTCCAGATGCCACGGCGCTTTGTACTCATTCGTCCACATGTAGGAGAAGCTCAGCGCGCCCGCCGTACCGTAATCAAAGTTCGCTCCGGCTTCCGCGCCTTTATAAGTACCAGGCATAAAGCTCCAGTGCGGGGCCAGCAGCGTCTGGCCGGTGGGCTGGATATAACCCGCACGCGCCCAGACCGGCCCGTATTTGAACTTCGCCGCCGCTTTGTACAGGCTTACCCCGCTCTTATCGCCGGACCAGTCTTCGTCATAGGCTTTGTTGCTGGAGGAGAACGCGATTTCGTTCGGGTGACCGCTGTCGCCGTTTTCTGCCATTTCAATGGCCGTAAAAGCGGCAACATCGAGACCGAACATATCGGCGACATAGCCAGACTGGAAATCGAGGTTGGCGTTCCAGGTAGAGTGCGAGAGGTTGGTTTTGTATTTGTCTTCGTTAACGTCTTTCCGGTCGCGCTCACGCTGCCAGTAATAGACGCCGCCGGTGAGGGTGGAATCGTCGATAAACCCGGCGGCGCTCGCCTGCCCGGACAGCCCCCAGCCCGACATTGCTGTGACACCGGCAACAGCCAGCGCCAGCGTACTACGTTTGCCACTGAACGTACGCATAATGGTTCCTCTTTGACATAGTAAAATTCGCCTGCAAGCGCAGTAACGACAAATAAAAAAAGCTAAATATAACCGACGCTTATGAGTAATAAACTCACGCTGTCGGTGCCATAAAGATTATTTTTCGCGTCGCGAATTATCAACACAATTTACCGGGGAAAAGATGAGACTATGACGCAGTGCACATAAAAAGTTACATCTGGCAACATGAGACCGGGCGGGGCTAATAACGCGGGATGTTCAGAGTGGGGATAAGGACATTAGCCGGGGAAAAAATACCTTTAATTCGCAGCGCGAATGTAAGGACAGGGCAGCAGACGAGGCATAAAAAAAGCCGGTCAGCGTTCACTGACCGGCTTTCTGATTGCCTGAGGTTGACCTGCGATTACTCGCCGGCTTTCGCCCAGGTATCACGCAGACCGACGGTGCGGTTAAACACCAGTTTGTCGGCGGTGCTGTGGCGACCATCGAGGCAGAAATAGCCTTCGCGCTCGAACTGGTACGCTTTTTCAGGTTGCGCCGCTTTCAGACCCGGCTCGGCAAAGCCTTGTTTGATGACCAGCGATTCCGGGTTGATGGTGGTGAGGAAATCCTCTGCCGCGCCCGGGTTCGGCACGCTGAACAGACGATCGTACAAGCGAATTTCCACCGGCAGCGCGTGGGCTGCGCTCACCCAGTGAATGACGCCTTTCACCTTGCGACCATCCGCCGGATCCTTACTCAGCGTCTCAGCATCGTAAGAGCAGAAGATGGTGGTGATGTTGCCTTCCGCATCTTTTTCCACGCGCTCGGCTTTGATCACGTAAGCATTGCGCAGACGCACTTCTTTTCCCAGCACCAGACGCTTGTACTGTTTGTTGGCTTCTTCGCGGAAGTCTGCACGATCGATCCAGATCTCACCGCTAAACGGCACTTCACGGTTGCCCATTTCCGGTTTGTTCGGATGGTTCGGCATGGTGACCATTTCGCTTTCACTCTGCGGGTAGTTTTCGATCACCAGTTTAACCGGATCGATGACCGCCATCGCGCGCGGCGCGTTTTCGTTCAGATCTTCACGGATGCAGGACTCCAGCGACGCCATTTCAATGGTGTTGTCCTGTTTGGTGACGCCGATACGCTTGCAGAACTCGCGTACCGCAGCGGCGGTATAGCCACGGCGACGCAGACCGGAGATGGTCGGCATACGCGGATCGTCCCAGCCTTCAACGTGCTTGTCCGTTACCAGCAGGTTCAGCTTACGCTTGGACATCACGGTGTATTCCAGATTCAGGCGCGAGAACTCGTACTGACGCGGGTGAACCGGAATAGTGATGTTATCCAGCACCCAGTCGTACAGACGGCGGTTGTCCTGGAACTCCAGCGTACAGAGCGAGTGGGTGATCCCTTCCAGCGCATCGCTGATGCAGTGGGTGAAATCGTACATCGGGTAGATGCACCACTTGTTGCCGGTCTGATGGTGTTCAGCAAACTTAATGCGGTACAGCACCGGATCACGCATGACGATAAATGGCGAGGCCATGTCGATTTTGGCGCGCAGACAGGCGGTGCCTTCTGCGAAGCCGCCGGTACGCATTTTTTCGAACAGCGCCAGGTTCTCTTCCACGCTGCGATCGCGGAACGGGCTGTTTTTGCCCGGAGCGGTCAGGGTGCCGCGGTATTCACGGATCTGCTCAGGCGTCAGCTCGTCAACATAGGCCAGGCCTTTGTTGATCAGCTCAACCGCATACTGGTGCAGTTGATCGAAATAATCTGAGGAGTAGCGCACGTCGCCGGACCAGTGAAAACCGAGCCACTGCACGTCGTGTTTGATGGACTCTACGTATTCGATGTCTTCTTTTACCGGGTTGGTGTCATCGAAACGCAGGTTGCACTGGCCCTGATAATCCTGGGCAATGCCAAAGTTCAGGCAGATGGATTTCGCGTGGCCGATATGCAGATAACCGTTCGGCTCCGGCGGAAAACGGGTGTGCACGGTGCTGTGCTTACCACTGGCCAGATCTTCATCAATGATCTGACGGATAAAGTTACTTGGGCGGGCTTCTGCCTCACTCATCGCGGATTCCTCAAAGCGTCAATTACGTATAACGGGATATGATCTTATAAGCAGGACGCCGAGACAACCTTTAAGTTGCACAAAACGCGCGATTACCGGAATGACGGGCAAAAAAAAGCGGCGGGATGATCCCGCCGCGCATAACAACGGCTTTCGGTGATTAGCCTTTGATTTCAAACAGCGGCGTCTGACCTGCCACGACATGACCCTCGGCGTTAATCACCAGGCCACGGAAATCGTCAATGTTGCTGCACACGACCGGGCTAATCATGGAGCGCGCATTGGCGTTCAGATAGTCCAGATCCATTTCCAGCACCGGCTGACCTGCCGTGACGGTAGCGCCCTCTTCCACCAGACGGGTAAAGCCCTGACCGCCCAGCGCCACGGTATCAATCCCCATGTGCACCACGATCTCAGCACCCTTGTCTGTTTCGAGGCAGAAGGCATGGTTGGTGTTGAAGATTTTTACGATGGTTCCGGCTGCCGGAGACACCACGGTTTTATCCGTTGGTTTCACTGCCACGCCGTCACCCACCGCTTTGCTGGCAAAGGCTTCATCCGGCACCTGATCCAGCGCCACAACCTCACCCGTTACCGGCGATACCAGCTGCGCGATAGTGGCGGCATTCGGTACAGCCTGAGCGGCGGCAACCGGTGCAGCTGCTGCAGGGGCAGAGTGAGTAGCACCACCAGTTACTGGCGCTGCCGGCACGTCACCGGTGGTTTTCATGGCATTGGCAATTTTTTCCGCCACGAAACCGACGATGATCTGCACGCTGGTTTTGTTCAGACGGATCACACCGGTCGCGCCAAGGCGTTTCGCCAGCGCTTCATTGACCTGCGAGGAGTCTTTCACGTTAAGACGCAGACGGGTGATGCAGGCATCGATACCGGTCAGGTTGGCAGAACCACCGACCGCGGCAATGTACTGACGCGCCAGGCCGTTGATGTCCTGATCTTTACCGTCGGTGCTGATGTTCACGTCCTGACCATCGGATTCGTCACCGGCAACCGCCAGTTCGCGACCCGGCGTCATCAGGTTGAATTTGGTGATCGTGAAGCGGAACACCACATAGTAAATAACGAAGAACACCAGGCCCTGCAGGATCAGCATGTACCAGTGCGTAGCCAGCGGGTTACGGGACGACAGCACCATATCCACCAGACCGGCACTGAAGCCGAAACCGGCGATCCATTGCATGCTGGCGGCGATAAAGACGGAGATACCCGTCAGTACGGCGTGGATGAAATAGAGCACCGGTGCCACGAACATGAAGGAGAATTCCAGCGGCTCGGTGATGCCGGTAAAGAAGGCGGCAAAGGCACCGGCCATCATGATACCCAGCACTTTCGCTTTGTTCTCAGGACGCGCGCAGTGGTAAATCGCCAGCGCCGCACCCGGCAGACCGAACATCATGATCGGGAAGAAGCCCGCCTGATAACGACCAGTGATACCCACAACCGCTTTACCAGCCTCAATGGACTGTGCGCCGCCGAGGAAGTTAGGGATGTCGTTGATGCCCGCCACGTCAAACCAGAATACGGAGTTCAGCGCGTGATGCAGGCCAACCGGGATCAGCAGACGGTTGAAGAAGGCGTACACGCCCGCGCCCACGGAGCCGAGTTTCTGAATATGTTCACCGAAGTTTACCAGACCATCGAAAATCACCGGCCAGATATACATCAGAATGAACGCGACAACGATCATCACAAAAGAGGTGAGGATCGGCACCAGACGACGGCCGCTGAAGAAGGAGAGCGCTTTAGGCAGCTCCACACCGCTGAAACGGTTGTACAGTTCAGCGGAGATAATCCCCACCAGGATACCGACAAACTGGTTACTGATTTTACCGAATGCCGCTGGTACCTGGTCCAGAGGGATTTTCTGGATCATGGACACGGCGGCTGGCGAGCAGAGCGTGGTTAACACGAGGAAGCCAACAAAGCCTGTTAACGCCGCCGCGCCATCTTTGTCTTTGGACATACCATAAGCCACACCAATGGCAAACAGTACGGACATGTTGTCGATAATGGCCGACCCTGATTTGATGAAGAACGCCGCCAGGGCGTTATCCCCACCCCAACCCACGGGGTCAATCCAGTAGCCGACACCCATTAATATTGCTGCGGCAGGCAGCGTGGCGACCGGCACCATAAGCGCGCGGCCAACCTTTTGCAGATAGCCTAAAATACTCACTTTTATTCCCCCTATGAAACCCTGTCGGGCATCATTACAAGCAGTTTTTTTTATAGTCCGACCAGCCTGAAGATATGGCTATTTTTTACTTACTGAATGAGTGTGTGAAAAATTAATTCGCCTCGCAAATTAAACACCCTCTTTTTGTGATTAAAATCACCAAATATCGTTATTCACCCTCCCTGCCGCTGGCTAACAACGAAAACTTATTTTATGATTCAAAAAATCAAGACGGATTGTTGCCACTTGATGGCGATACTGCGTTACCCTAAAAAGAGCAGGCAGCAGGTACAACCCGTCCACTTATTTATCTAAATTGTAGAGGTGAAACATGAGACTGATCCCCCTGGCAACCGCTGAACAAGTCGGAAAATGGGCTGCCCGCCACATCGTTAATCGCATTAACGCTTTCAAGCCGACAGCGGATCGTCCGTTTGTGCTGGGACTGCCGACCGGCGGCACGCCCCTCACCGCGTACAAAGCGCTGGTAGAAATGCATAAATCGGGCCAGGTTAGCTTTAAGCACGTTGTCACCTTTAACATGGATGAATACGTGGGCCTGCCAAAAGAGCACCCGGAAAGCTATCATAGCTTTATGCACCGCAACTTTTTTGATCACGTTGATATTCCGGCAGAAAACATCAATCTGCTGAATGGCAATGCGCCTGATATTGACGCAGAATGCCGCCAGTATGAAGAAAAAATCCGTGCGTACGGCAAAATTCACCTGTTTATGGGCGGCGTGGGCAACGATGGTCACATCGCGTTCAACGAACCGGCCTCGTCACTGGCTTCCCGCACCCGTATCAAAACGCTGACTCATGATACCCGCGTGGCAAACTCACGCTTCTTTGATGGTGAGGTGGATCGGGTGCCAAAATATGCGCTGACCGTGGGCGTGGGTACGCTGCTGGATGCGGAAGAGGTGATGATCCTCGTGCTCGGCAACGTGAAGGCACAGGCGTTGCAGGCGGCAGTGGAAGGCAACGTTAACCACATGTGGACCATCAGCTGTCTGCAGCTGCATCCGAAAGCGGTGATCGTGTGCGATGAGCCATCCACCATGGAACTGAAAGTTAAGACGCTGAAATACTTCAACGAGTTAGAAGCCGAAAATATCAAAGGTCTGTAATTACGTATCCGTCCTTGCCGGACCGACGGTGAAGGACGGAACGCCATTTTTACCCGGGGGTCGTTATGTATGCTTTAACCCATTGTCGGATTTTTACCGGCCATGAAATTCTGGATGACCATGCGCTTATTGTCGCCAATGGCCTGATCGACAGACTCTGCCCGCTGTCGGAACTGCCTTCTGGCATTGAGCAGCGTTCGCTGGCAGGTGCCATACTGGCCCCCGGTTTTATTGATGTGCAGCTCAACGGCTGCGGCGGCGTGCAGTTTAACGATACGGCGGAAGCCGTCAGCGTTGAAACGCTGGAAATCATGCAGCGCGCGAATGAAAAATCGGGCTGCACCAGCTATCTGCCGACGCTGATCACCACCAGCGACGATCTGATGAAACAGGGCGTGCGCGTGATGCGCGAGTACCTGGCGAAACATCCGCATCAGGCGCTGGGCCTGCATCTGGAAGGACCGTGGCTGAACATGGTGAAAAAAGGCACGCACAATCCGGAATTCGTGCGCAAGCCTGACGCCGCGCTGGTGGACTTCCTGTGCCAGAACGCCGATGTCATCACCAAAATTACCCTGGCCCCGGAAATGGCGGGCAGCGAGACCATCAGCAGACTGGCCGCCGCCGGTATTGTGGTCTCTGCCGGGCACTCCAACGCCACCCTGAAAGAAGCCAAAGCAGGCTTCCGCGCGGGTATCCGCTTTGCGACGCACTTATTTAACGCCATGCCGTACATTACCGGCCGTGAGCCGGGTCTGACCGGCGCGATCCTCGATGATGCTGATATTTATTGCGGTATTATTGTCGATGGTTTACATGTTGATTACAGTAACGTACGTATGGCTAAGCGTCTGAAAGGTGAGAAACTTTGCTTGGTTACCGACGCGACCGCACCCGCAGGTGCAAATATTGAGCAGTTCATTTTTGCTGGTAAAACAATATACTACCGCAATGGACTCTGTGTTGATGAAAACGGCACGCTGAGCGGTTCCGCCCTGACGATGATCGAAGGGGTGAAGAATCTGGTGGAGCACGTCAACATTGCGCTGGATGAAGCCCTGCGCATGGCGACGCTCTATCCGGCTCGCGCCATTGGCGTCGACAAGCAGTTAGGCAGTATCGCACCGGGGATGGTCGCCAACCTGACCGCCTTCACCCGCGATTATAAAGTAATCAAGACCATCGTTAATGGTAACGAGGTCGTCACTGAGTAAGTAAAAGTATGACATCAGGCGGACAAGCTCAAATTGGTAACGTTGACCTCGTTAAACAACTTAACAGTGCGGCCGTTTACCGCCTGATCGATCAGCACGGACCCATTTCGCGCATCCAGATTGCCGATCACAGTCAGCTTGCTCCTGCCAGTGTCACCAAAATTACCCGCCAGCTCATTGAGCGCGGGCTTATTAAAGAAGTCGACCAGCAGGCCTCCACCGGGGGCCGCCGGGCGATTTCTATCATTACCGAAACCCGTAATTTCCACGCCATTGGCGTCCGTCTGGGCCGCCATGACACCACGCTTACCCTTTACGATCTGAGCAGCAAGACGCTGGCGGAAGAGCATTATCCGCTGCCGGAGCGCACGCAAGAGACGCTTGAACACGCGCTGCTTAATACCATCGCTTCCTTTATTGAAAGCTGTCAGCGCAAAATCCGCGAACTGATTGCCATCTCGGTGATCCTGCCGGGGCTGGTGGATCCGGAAAGCGGCGTGATCCGCTATATGCCGCATATTCAGGTAGAGAACTGGGGGCTGGTGGAGGCGCTGGAAAAGCGCTTTAACGTCACCTGTTTTGTCGGCCACGATATTCGTAGTCTGGCACTGGCGGAGCACTATTTTGGCGCAAGCCAGGACTGCGAAGACTCCATTCTGGTGCGCGTGCATCGCGGCACCGGTGCCGGGATCATCTCTAACGGGCGGATTTTTATCGGCCGTAACGGCAATGTCGGCGAAATCGGCCATATCCAGGTGGAACCGCTCGGCGAACGCTGCCACTGCGGTAATTTCGGCTGTCTGGAAACCGTGGCCGCCAACGCCGCGATTGAACAGCGTGTGCGCCAGCTGCTGGAAAAAGGCTATCAGAGTCGCGTAACGCTGGAAGACTGTTCCATTAAAGCGATCTGCAAGGCCGCCAATAAAGGCGATCCCCTCGCCTGCGAAGTAGTGGAACACGTTGGTCGTCATCTCGGTAAAACCATCGCGATCGCGATAAATCTGTTTAATCCGCAAAAAGTGGTGATTGCCGGCGAAATCGTCGAGGCGGAAAAAGTGCTGCTGACGGCCATTGAAGGCTGTATCAATACGCAGGCGCTAAAAGCCTTCCGCAAAAATCTGCCGGTGGTGCGCTCGACCCTCGACCATCGCTCGGCGATCGGCGCGTTCGCGCTGGTCAAACGTGCGATGCTTAACGGCATCCTGCTGCAACGGTTGCTGGAAAGCTAAGGCGATCATATAGTCGGGCCTTCATTTTTTATCCGGGTAGTCCATGACCATTAAGAATGTAATTTGTGATATTGACGGCGTGCTAATGCATGACAACGTTGCTGTGCCGGGCGCTGCTGAGTTTCTGACACGGGTGATGGAAAAAGGCATGCCGCTGGTGCTGTTAACCAATTACCCCTCGCAAACCGGGCAGGATCTGGCAAACCGCTTTGCCTCAGCGGGCATTGATGTGCCGGACAGCGTGTTTTACACCTCCGCGATGGCTACCGCTGATTTTCTTAAGCGTCAGGAAGGCAAAAAAGCCTATGTGGTGGGCGAAGGTGCGCTGATCCATGAGCTGTATAAAGCTGGCTTTACCATTACCGACATCAATCCTGATTTTGTGATTGTTGGTGAGACCCGCTCTTACAACTGGGAGATGATGCATAAGGCGTCGTTCTTTGTCGCCAACGGCGCACGTTTTATTGCCACTAACCCTGATACTCACGGGCGCGGTTTCTATCCAGCCTGTGGCGCACTCTGTGCGGGCATCGAGAAAATCTCAGGCCGCAAGCCGTTTGTGGTGGGCAAACCCAGCCCGTGGATCATCCGTGCAGCGCTCAACACGATGCAGGCGCACTCAGAGCATACGGTGATCGTGGGCGATAACCTGCGCACCGATATTCTGGCTGGCTTCCAGGCCGGGCTTGAGACCATTCTGGTGCTCTCTGGCGTGTCGCAAATCGATGACATCGATAATATGCCGTTCAGACCGAGCTGGATTTACCCGTCCGTCGCTGAAATCGACGTGATCTGATTGCACGCTTGCCCGGCGGCGCAGGTTTGCCGGGTCTGCACAAAATCCTGTGCTACTTCGTTACCGGACAAACAGTCCTGTTCAATAAAATCCCTCAAAAATTGCCGATCCGCTAATTATTACGTCCCTTTCATGTGACTTTTTCAGGGATCGGCAATACGAATTACACTATTTATTGCCGGGTCGCTAAAACGCTTGCACCCCCTGCCCCTTTACGGCATTTTCGTTAACAGGCGATAACACAACGCAACATTACAGGGTTAACGGAGAAGGGTTATGTGTTCTATTTTTGGCGTACTGGATATTAAAACTGACGCGGTTGAACTGCGCAAAAAAGCACTTGAGCTGTCACGTCTGATGCGCCACCGCGGTCCGGACTGGTCTGGCGTCTATGCCAGCGATAAAGCCATTCTTGCCCATGAGCGTCTGTCGATTGTTGACGTCAACGCCGGTGCCCAGCCGCTGTATAACGAACAAAAAACCCATGCGCTGGCTGTTAACGGTGAAATCTACAACCATCAGGCGCTGCGCGCTGAATACGGTGAGCGTTACGCATTCCAGACCGGTTCTGACTGCGAAGTGATCCTCGCGCTGTATCAGGAAAAAGGGCCGGAATTTCTTGACGAATTACAGGGGATGTTTGCCTTCATCCTGTATGACACTGAAAAAGACGCGTACCTGATTGGCCGTGACCATATCGGCATCATCCCGCTGTACATGGGTTATGACGAACACGGCAACATGTTCATCGCCTCTGAAATGAAAGCGCTGGTGCCAGTGTGCCGCACCATTAAAGAGTTCCCGGCAGGCAGCTACCTGTGGAGCAAAGACGGTGAGATCCGCAGTTACTACCAGCGTGACTGGTTCGACTATGACGCGGTAAAAGATAACGTCACCAACAAAGACGAGCTGCGTAACGCGCTGGAAGAAGCGGTGAAAAGCCACCTGATGTCTGACGTACCCTACGGCGTGCTGCTCTCCGGCGGCCTGGACTCCTCCGTTATCTCGGCGATTACCAAAAAATACGCCGCGCGCCGTGTGGAAGATCAGGAACGTTCAGAAGCCTGGTGGCCGCAGTTGCACTCCTTCGCCGTGGGCCTGGTTGGCTCGCCGGATCTGAAGGCGGCGCAGGAAGTGGCAAACCATCTGGGCACCGTGCACCATGAAATTCATTTCACCGTGCAGGAAGGGCTGGATGCGATCCGCGACGTGATCTATCACATTGAAACCTATGATGTCACGACGATCCGCGCGTCAACGCCGATGTACCTGATGTCACGTAAAATCAAAGCGATGGGCATTAAAATGGTGCTCTCTGGCGAAGGTTCTGATGAAGTGTTTGGCGGCTATCTCTATTTCCACAAAGCGCCGGATGCCAAAGAGCTACACGAAGAAACCGTGCGTAAATTGCAGGCGTTGCATATGTTTGACTGCGCCCGTGCCAACAAGGCGATGTCTGCCTGGGGTGTGGAAGCCCGCGTGCCCTTCCTGGATAAGAAATTCCTCGACGTGGCGATGCGTATCAACCCGCAGGATAAAATGTGCGGCAACGGCAAGATGGAAAAACATGTATTGCGCGAATGTTTTGAGTCGTACCTGCCGGCAAGCGTAGCGTGGCGTCAGAAAGAGCAGTTCTCTGATGGTGTGGGCTACAGCTGGATCGACTCGCTGAAAGAAGTGGCCGCCCAGCAGATAACCGATCAGCAACTGGCAACCGCAAGCTACCGTTTCCCGTACAATACGCCGTCCTCAAAAGAAGGCTATCTGTACCGCGAGATTTTTGAAGAGCTGTTCCCGGTCGCAAGCGCCGCAGAATGCGTGCCTGGCGGCCCGTCAGTGGCCTGTTCGTCGGCAAAAGCCATCGAATGGGATGAAGCCTTCAAAACCATGAACGATCCATCAGGCCGCGCGGTGGGTGTCCACCAGTCAGCCTACAAATAAGTCGGTGTTATCATTACAGGCCCTGCGGGGCCTGTTTCGTTTAATTGCTGAATAATGCGGCAGGCTGTTCACAACACATCCAAACAGTCACAATCCGGCAATTTTCGATGAAAAAGGTATTGACCATCATCGGCCCAGTACGCATAATGCGCCCCGCAACGCCGATAAGGTAACGCGAAAAAAAAGATGGCTACGTAGCTCAGCTGGTTAGAGCACATCACTCATAATGATGGGGTCACAGGTTCGATTCCCGTCGTAGCCACCATCTTTTTTTTGCGGGAGTGGCGAAATTGGTAGACGCACCAGATTTAGGTTCTGGCGCCGCAAGGTGTGCGAGTTCAAGTCTCGCCTCCCGCACCATTCCCAGTAAGCGTTGCACGGATGGGGTATCGCCAAGCGGTAAGGCACCGGTTTTTGATACCGGCATTCCCTGGTTCGAATCCAGGTACCCCAGCCACTTTTCTTCGACTCCTGTGTGTAAACACGTCAGTCGTTGGGGTATCGCCAAGCGGTAAGGCACCGGTTTTTGATACCGGCATTCCCTGGTTCGAATCCAGGTACCCCAGCCAGTCGATGGCTGGTAAAGCAGTAAAAAATTTGGCTACTTAGCTCAGCTGGTTAGAGCACAGCACTCATAATGCTGGGGTCACAGGTTCGATTCCCGTAGTAGCCACCACATTCTGGAAAGTATTGTGTTACGATACTTTTAGTAAAAAAATTGTTGGGGTATCGCCAAGTGGTAAGGCTCTGGTTTCTGATACCAGCATTCCGAGGTTCGAATCCTCGTACCCCAGCCAATTTCAAAGCACGACCCTGTTGGGGTATCGCCAAGCGGTAAGGCTCTGGTTTCTGATACCAGCATTCCGAGGTTCGAATCCTCGTACCCCAGCCATAAAAAACAAAAAAGCTCGCTTCGGCGGGCTTTTTTGTTTTTGTCCTTTCGTCCTGGTCATGCGCATCCCCGGCAACGTCCTGTCACCGGGCACAAATTTATAACCCTAGCGCGTACTTCAGCGCCTTTGTCTTCAATACGCCTGCACGCTGCGCCGCCATCAGGCCAAGGTTACGCACCACCCGCAGCGGTCCGAGATTATTGCTGAACCCGGCATAGAACAGATCCATACCGCTCTGCATGATGAAATTATCCGCCATGCGCCGCCGCTGGTAGCGTTTCAGAATAGTGTGACTGGCCCAGGGTTCGCCCACGCTGCGCGCGCCCACCAGCACATCCAGCAGCGCATCTACATCGCGATAGCCAAGGTTGACGCCCTGCCCCGCCAGCGGGTGAATGGTGTGTGCCGCATCCCCCACTAACGCAAGACCGGGCTGCACATAGTCCAGCGCATGACGACGAGTCAGCGGGAAGGCCCCGGCCTGCACTGGCGTCACTTTTCCCAGTCGCGCCGGGAAGGTTTTTTCAATTTCCCGCTGCAACTGCATCATATTGAGCGATTTCAGCTGGCGAATGCGGGCCGGACGGTCATACCAGACCAGCGAGGCCCAGTTGTCGAACAGCGGCAAAAACGCATGCGGTCCGTCAGGCGTAAACTGCTGCCAGGTGGCATCGCCCGGATCGTTTTCGCACTGTACGGTGATCAACATGCAGGACTGATCGTACTGCCAGGCGTGAATGCCGATCCCCGCCCACTGGCGCACCTGTGAATGCGCGCCGTCTGCACCAATCACCAGCGTGGCACGCAGGGCGTCGCCGTCGACAAATTCCAGTTGATGATGGTCGCCTTCGCGATGCATGGCACGCAGAGTGGCAGGCGCGCGCAGGGTGATATTTGGATGGCGTTCCAGCGCCTCCCACAGCGCGCCTTGCAGCACGTTGTTTTCCACCATGTAACCCAGCAGCGGCAGCTTCAGTTCATCGGCGTCAAACAGCACATGAGCGCTCTCCCACTCCCAGGTTTCAAGCTGTCGGTACGGGTGAGCGCGCATTCCCTGCACTGCATCCCAGACGCCCAGACTACGCAACAGGGACACTGAGGCGGCGCTGATCGCCGAGATGCGCACATCCGGCGCGGCCGCGCTATCAAACGCCGGCGGTGTCGTCTGCTCAATCACCGTTACCTGAAAACCGTGCTGCGCCAGCCCCAGCGCCAGCGCGCTGCCGACCATCCCGCCGCCGACCACGGCCACTTCCGTTGGTTGATTCATCATGGTCATTTTTCCTTATTTTTAATTCCCTTAAGTTTACCGGATTTTTCATTTTCGTGGGTCGGGACATGAACTATGGTCAGCGCCGGATCAAAGCATTACAATACGCGGCCTGCATTCCTGGCGATAAACCGAGCAAGAGCAAGTCGATGACAAAAAAACTCCATATTAAAACCTGGGGCTGTCAGATGAACGAATACGATTCATCAAAGATGGCCGATCTGCTGGATGCCACCCACGGGTATCAGCTTACCGAGGTGGCGGAAGAAGCCGATGTGCTGCTGCTTAACACCTGTTCGATTCGCGAAAAGGCGCAGGAAAAAGTCTTCCATCAGTTAGGTCGCTGGAAATTATTAAAAGAAAAAAATCCGGATCTGATTATTGGCGTCGGCGGCTGTGTGGCCTCGCAGGAAGGCGATCTTATTCGTCAACGCGCCCACTATGTCGACATTGTTTTCGGACCGCAGACCCTGCACCGTCTGCCGGAGATGATCAATTCCGTGCGCGGTAATCGCAGCCCGGTGGTGGACATCAGTTTCCCGGAAATCGAAAAATTCGACCGTCTGCCGGAACCCCGCGCCGATGGCCCGACCGCCTTTGTCTCTATCATGGAAGGCTGCAATAAATACTGCACCTACTGCGTGGTGCCTTACACCCGTGGCGAAGAAGTCAGCCGTCCGTGCGACGATATTCTGTTTGAAATTGCCCAGCTGGCCGCTCAGGGCGTGCGTGAAGTTAACCTGCTTGGGCAGAACGTTAACGCCTGGCGTGGGGAAAACTACGACGGCACCACCGGCTCCTTTGCCGAGCTGCTGCGCCTGGTGGCGGCCATCGACGGTATCGACCGCGTGCGCTTCACCACCAGCCATCCGATCGAATTTACCGATGACATTATTGAAGTCTATCGCGATACCCCAGAACTGGTAAGCTTCCTGCATCTGCCGGTGCAAAGCGGTTCAGACCGCGTGCTGAACCTGATGGGCCGCACCCATACGGCGCTGGAATACAAAGCGATTATCCGTAAGCTGCGCGCGGCGCGTCCCGACATTCAGATAAGCTCTGACTTTATCGTTGGCTTCCCGGGCGAAACCACCCAGGATTTCGAGCAGACTATGAAGCTGATTGCCGAGGTCAACTTCGACGTCAGCTACAGCTTTATCTTCTCTGCCCGTCCGGGTACGCCCGCCGCTGATATGGTGGACGATGTACCGGAAGAGGACAAAAAACAGCGTCTGTACATTTTACAAGAGCGCATCACCCAGCAGGCGATGGCCTGGAGCCGCCGTATGCTTGGTACCACCCAGCGTATTCTGGTGGAAGGCACTTCACGTAAGAGCGTAATGGAGCTTTCTGGCCGTACGGAAAATAACCGCGTGGTGAACTTCGAGGGCACCCCGGATATGATCGGTAAATTCGTCGATGTGGAAATCACCGATGTGCTGACCAACTCCCTGCGTGGCGTGGTCGTGCGCACGGAAGATCAGATGGGCCTGCGCATCAGCGAATCCCCGGAATCGGTGATTGCCCGTACGCGTAAAGAAAATGAGCTGGGTGTGGGTCTTTACCAGCCTTAATCATTGCGGCCTGCCGTCACGGGCAGGCCTTGTTTTCCCCCTCCAGCCCCCCATATCTGTTGTCATGCTTGCGCCTTTTCTCCATGCCGTAAATACTTTCGGTAATGATGACGACATCACGCTGCTCAGCCCGTCGCTGACCGGCTTAAAGGTATAAGAGGATTAATTTGAATACAGAAACCCGCGAAATCAGCCTTGAACCCGCCGATAACGAACGTCTGCTGAGCCTGTGCGGCCCGTTTGACGACAACGTGAAACAGCTTGAACGCCGTCTGGGTATCGAAATCAACCGCCGTGATAACCACTTCAAACTGACCGGTCGCCCGATCAGCGTGAATGCGGCTGCCGATATTCTGCGTAGCCTGTACGTTGACACCGCCCCGATGCGCGGCCAGACGCAGGAGATCGAGCCTGAGCAGATCCATCTGGCGATCAAAGAAGCCCGCGTGCTGGAACAGAGTGCGGAAAGCGTGCCGGAATACGGCAAGGCAATCCACATTAAAACCAAGCGCGGCGTGATCAAACCCCGTACGCCGAATCAGGCGCAATATGTCGCCAACATTCTCGATCACGACATCACCTTCGGCGTGGGGCCTGCCGGTACCGGTAAGACCTACCTCGCCGTGGCTGCTGCCGTCGACGCTCTGGAGCGTCAGGACGTGCGTCGTATTCTGCTGACCCGCCCGGCGGTGGAAGCCGGTGAAAAACTGGGCTTCCTGCCTGGTGATTTAAGCCAGAAAGTGGATCCGTATCTGCGCCCGCTGTATGACGCGCTGTTCGAAATGCTCGGCTTCGAGAAGGTGGAAAAGCTCATTGAGCGTAACGTGATCGAAGTGGCACCGCTGGCGTACATGCGTGGCCGTACATTAAACGATGCGTTTATCATTCTTGATGAGAGTCAGAACACCACCATCGAACAAATGAAGATGTTCCTGACGCGTATCGGCTTTAACTCGAAAGCCGTCATCACCGGTGACGTGACGCAGATTGACCTGCCGCGTAACCTGAAATCCGGCCTGCGCCATGCCATTGAAGTGCTGGCTGAGGTGGATGAGATCAGCTTCAACTTCTTCCACAGCGAAGACGTGGTGCGCCACCCGGTGGTGGCCCGTATCGTCAACGCCTACGAGGCCTGGGAAGAGGCCGACCAAAAACGTAAAGCTGAACTGGCCGCCGAGCGCAAACGCGAAGCCCAGCAGCAGGAGCAAAAATGAGTTCTGTGATACTCGATTTACAACTGGCCTGCGAGGATAACGCAGGCCTGCCGTCTGAAGCGCAATTTCAGGGCTGGCTGAATGCGGTGATCCCCCAGTTCCAGGAAGAGTCGGAAGTCACCATCCGCGTGGTGGATGACGCTGAAAGTCATGAGCTGAATCTGACGTATCGCGGCAAGGATAAGTCCACTAACGTGCTGTCGTTTCCCTTTGAAGCGCCGCCGGGAATTGAAATGCCGCTGCTGGGCGATCTGATTATCTGCCGACAGGTGGTGGAGCAGGAAGCCCGTGAGCAGGGAAAACCGCTGGACGCGCACTGGGCGCATATGGTCATTCACGGCAGTTTGCACCTGCTGGGTTATGATCATATCGAAGATGAAGAAGCGGAAGAGATGGAAGGCATTGAAACAGAGATAATGCTTGCTCTGGGCTATGAGGATCCGTACATTGCCGAGAAGGAGTAGCCAGTGCGCCGGTTTACCGGCGCGCCTGCTCAACATGCCGTCTGGCGCTGAGTTTACGCGTGACGTGCGACGTTTTGACTAACATGAGATCCCACACGACGCCATGAGCGACGACAATTCCCACAGTAACGACACACTTAACAGCAAAAAGGGGTTCTTTTCCCTCTTACTGAGCCAGCTTTTCCACGGTGAACCTAAAAACCGCGATGAATTACTGGCGCTAATCCGTGATTCCGGGCAGAACGATCTTATCGATGAAGATACGCGTGACATGCTCGAAGGGGTAATGGATATCGCCGACCAGCGCGTCCGCGACATCATGATCCCCCGCTCGCAAATGATCACCCTCAAACGCAATCAAAAACTGGATGAATGTCTCGACGTTATCATCGAGTCTGCGCATTCGCGTTTTCCGGTGATCAGCGAAGACAAAGATCATATTGAAGGGATTCTGATGGCCAAAGATCTGCTGCCGTTTATGCGCAGCGATGCTGAAGCCTTTAGCATGGAAAAAGTGTTACGCCAGGCGGTGGTTGTGCCGGAAAGTAAGCGTGTTGACCGCATGCTGAAAGAGTTCCGTTCACAGCGTTACCACATGGCGATCGTCATTGATGAATTTGGTGGCGTTTCAGGTCTGGTGACCATCGAAGATATTCTTGAGTTGATCGTCGGGGAAATCGAAGACGAATACGACGAAGAAGAGGATATCGAGTTCCGCCAGCTCAGCCGTCATACCTGGACGGTACGTGCGCTGGCACCGATTGAAGACTTTAACGAAACCTTCGGCACGAACTTCAGCGACGAAGAAGTGGATACCATCGGCGGCCTGGTGATGCAGGCGTTCGGGCACCTGCCTGCGCGCGGCGAATCCATCGACATTGATGGTTACCAGTTTAAAGTTGCGATGGCCGACAGCCGCCGTATTATTCAGGTTCACGTCAGAATACCGGATGATTCTCCCCAGCCAAAACTGGACGAATAAAATCATTACTGGATGAATAAAACCACTACTGGATGAATAAATGGTTTTTGCCCCATTGATGGAACGCCAGCGTTTTCGCCTGCTGCTGGCGCTGATCCTCGGAGCCAGCGGAACGCTGGCTTTTTCTCCTTATGATATCTGGCCCGCCGCGCTACTGTCCCTGATGGGGCTGCAAGGGCTGACGCTCAATCGCCGCCCGTTGCAGGCCGCCTGGATTGGTTATTTCTGGGGACTGGGGCTGTTTGGTTCCGGTATCAACTGGGTTTACGTCAGTATCGCACAGTTTGGCGGTATGCCAGGCCCGGTGAATATCTTCCTCGTGGTGCTGCTGGCCGCTTATCTGTCGCTGTATACCGGTCTGTTTGCCGGGATCCTCTCGCGCCTGTGGCCGAAAACCAGCTGGCTACGCGTGGCGATTGCCGCGCCTGTCGTCTGGCAACTGACGGAATTCCTGCGCGGCTGGGTGCTGACCGGTTTCCCGTGGTTGCAGTTTGGCTACAGCCAGATCGACGGCCCGCTGAAAGGGCTGGCACCGGTAATGGGCGTGGAAGCGATCAACGCCCTGCTGATGATAGTCAGCGGTCTGCTGGTGCTGGCGCTGGTGACACGTAACTGGCGTCCGCTGGCAGTAGGCGTGGTGCTGTTCGCGCTGCCCTTCCCGCTGCGTTATATCCAGTGGTATACCCTGCTGCCGGAAAAGGCCACGCAGGTATCGCTGGTGCAGGGTGATATTCCGCAGTCGCTGAAATGGGATGAAAACCAGCTAGTGAATACGCTGGAAATCTATCTTAACCACAGCGAACCGGAGATGGGCAAGTCGCAGCTGATCGTCTGGCCGGAATCGGCCATTCCGGATCTGGAAATTAACCAGCAGCGCTTTTTAAGCTCGCTGGACGCGCAGTTACGCGCCAGAGACACGACGCTAATCACCGGCATTGTGGATGCACGGCTTAACCCGCAGAATCGCTACGACACTTACAACGCCATCATTACGCTGGGTAAAGACAGCGCGTATCGTTATGACTCACCCAACCGTTACAACAAAAACCACCTGGTGCCGTTTGGCGAGTTTGTACCGCTGGAGTCGATCCTGCGCCCGCTGGCACCGTTCTTCGATCTGCCGATGTCGTCTTTCAGCCGCGGGCCGTACGTTCAGCCGCAGCTGCATGCGCACGGGTTTAACCTGACGCCCGCCATCTGCTATGAAATCATCCTTGGCGAACAGGTGCGGGATAATTTCCGTCCGGATACCGACTTCCTGCTGACCATCTCTAACGACGCCTGGTTCGGTAAATCCATCGGCCCGTGGCAGCACTTCCAGATGGCGCGCATGCGTTCACTGGAGCTGGCGCGTCCGTTGCTGCGCAGCACCAACAACGGCATTACCGCCGTAATTGGGCCGCAGGGCGAGATCCAGGCGATGATCCCGCAGTTTACCCGTCAGGTCCTGACGACAGAAGTCACCCCAGCCCGTGGGCTCACGCCTTATGCCCGTACCGGTAACTGGCCGCTGTGGATCCTCACCGCGCTCGCCGGATTCGGCGCGCTGGTGATGAGCCTGCGTCAGCGCCGTCACTAATCCCCCTCCTCCGGCCCGGTCGCGCGCAGCGATCCGGGCCTGCAACCTTTCAAAACTGGCACACCTCTTGCTACCTGTTAACAGGTAATGGCGATTTTCTGCGGCACAACGACGCCACTGCACCACCAGCGATCGACGGCAGCACTAATTTGGTGCATCCAGCGATTTATGCCTCTAAACGGTGCGGTGCGCCTCGCAAAAATAAACAATATCGCAGCAAAATCTTTACATTAAGCCAGACTAAATGTTAACAAACACGCATAACACTGCACGCTTAAGCAGCAGGATATAACAACACAATCACTCACACTGGGTATCAATGCGTCTCTGGCGCTGACGATGAAGGAGTTGGATATGCAATTACGTAAACTGGCCACAGCAATGCTGGTGATGGGAATGTCCGCCGGCGTGGCGCAGGCTGAAGATGCAGCCCCTGCGGCCGGGCAAAGCACGCTGGAAAAAATCGCTAAAAACGGCGTGATCGTGGTCGGGCACCGTGAATCTTCCGTACCGTTCTCGTATTACGATAACCAACAACAAGTTGTTGGTTATTCACAGGATTACTCTAACGCCATTGTTGAAGCGGTGAAGAAAAAGCTCAACAAGCCGGACCTGCAGGTAAAACTGATCCCAATCACCTCGCAAAACCGTATTCCGCTACTGCAAAATGGCACCTTTGATTTCGAGTGTGGCTCCACCACCAACAACCTGGAACGCCAGAAACAGGCGGCTTTCTCTGACACCATCTTCGTCGTGGGCACCCGTCTGCTGGCGAAGAAAGGCGGCAACGTGAAAGACTTCGCTGACCTGAAAGGTAAAGCGGTTGTGGTCACATCAGGCACCACCTCTGAAGTGCTGCTGCACAAGCTCAACGAAGAGCAGAAAATGGATATGCGCATCATCAGCGCGAAAGATCATGGTGACTCCTTCCGTACGCTGGAAAGCGGTCGTGCCGTGGCCTTTATGATGGACGATGCCCTGCTGGCAGGTGAACGTGCGAAGGCGAAGAAACCGGACAACTGGGAAATCGTGGGCAAGCCGCAATCGCAGGAAGCCTATGGCTGTATGCTGCGTAAAGGCGATACCGAATTCAAGAAGCTGATGGATGACACCATCGCCCAGGCGCAGACCTCTGGCGAAGCCGCGAAATGGTTTGATAAGTGGTTTAAAAACCCAATCCCACCAAAAAATCTGAACATGAACTTTGAACTTTCGGATGAGATGAAAGCGCTGTTCAAAGAACCTAACGACAAAGCTCTTAACTAATTAAAACCATTAGGGGCGGGATCTCCTGCCCTCTCGATTGATACGAAGCACGGACAGACTATACGTTGAAGGGTCGTTCCCCCTTCAGCACGAATATTACAGCTTCTTATTAATCTTCGAGGGTAGCGCTGCTACCCTTTTTTTTCAGAGGTACATTATGTCAATAGACTGGAACTGGGGAATTTTCCTGCAACAAGCCCCGTTCGGCAACACCACCTATCTTGGCTGGCTGTGGAGTGGTTTTCAGGTCACGGTCGCGCTGTCGATCACCGCCTGGATCCTCGCTTTCCTGGTTGGCTCTCTGTTTGGCATTCTCCGAACCGTGCCTAACCGGTTCTTGTCGGGAATTGGCACGCTTTACGTCGAATTATTCCGTAACGTGCCGTTAATCGTGCAGTTCTTTACCTGGTATCTGGTGGTCCCTGAACTGCTGCCGGAAGATCTCGGCATGTGGTTTAAGTCTGAACTCGATCCCAACATTCAGTTCTTCCTGTCATCGATGATCTGCCTCGGGCTGTTTACCGCTGCTCGTGTGTGTGAGCAGGTGCGTGCGGCGATTGAGTCACTGCCGCGTGGCCAGAAAAACGCAGGTCTGGCGATGGGCCTGACGCTGCCGCAAACCTATCGCTATGTGCTGCTGCCGAACGCCTATCGGGTGATCGTGCCGCCGATGACCTCTGAGATGATGAACCTGGTAAAAAACTCCGCCATCGCCTCGACTATCGGTCTGGTGGACATGGCGGCGCAGGCAGGTAAATTACTGGATTATTCCGCGCACGCGTGGGAATCCTTTACCGCCATCACCCTCGCCTATGTCCTGATTAATGCCGTGATCATGCTGGTTATGAACCTGGTTGAACGTAAAGTCCGCCTGCCTGGCAATATGGGAGGCAAATAATGTACGAATTTGACTGGAGTTCAATTATTCCGGCGATGCCCTATCTGCTCGACGGGCTGCTGGTAACGCTAAAAATTACCGTCACGGCAGTCATTGTTGGTATCGTCTGGGGCACCATTCTGGCCGTGCTGCGCATGTCGACGTTCAAGCCGCTGGCCTGGTTTGCCACCGCCTATGTCAACGTGTTCCGCTCCATTCCGCTGGTGATGGTGCTGCTGTGGTTCTACCTGATTGTGCCGGGCCTGTTGCAGGATGTGCTGGGCCTGTCGCCAAAATCTGACATCCGCCTGATTTCCGCGATGGTTGCGTTCTCCATGTTTGAGGCCGCTTATTATTCGGAAATTATCCGCGCGGGTATTCAGAGTATTTCACGCGGACAGTCAAGCGCCGCGCTGGCGCTGGGTATGACCCACTGGCAGTCGATGAAGCTGATTATTCTGCCGCAGGCGTTCCGCGCGATGGTGCCGCTGTTGTTAACCCAGGGCATCGTGCTGTTCCAGGATACCTCGCTGGTGTATGTGTTAAGTCTCGCGGACTTCTTCCGCACCGCCTCCACCATCGGCGAGCGCGACGGTACCCAGGTTGAGATGATCCTCTTTGCCGGTTTCGTTTATTTTGTTATCAGTCTCAGTGCTTCACTGTTGGTCAGCTATCTGAAGAAAAGGACAGTTTAATGATTTCCCTGAAAAACGTTTCAAAATGGTATGGTCACTTTCAGGTGCTGACCGACTGCTCCACCACGGTTAAAAAAGGTGAAGTAGTGGTAGTGTGCGGCCCGTCCGGCTCCGGAAAGTCGACGCTGATCAAAACCGTGAACGGCCTTGAGCCGGTGCAGAAAGGTGAGATTGTGGTTAACGGAACGACCGTAACCGACAAGAAAACCAATCTGGCGGCGCTGCGCTCCCATGTCGGCATGGTGTTCCAGCATTTCGAGCTGTTCCCGCACCTGTCGATCATCGAAAACCTGACGCTGGCGCAGGTCAAAGTGCTCAAGCGCGATAAAGCGGCCGCCCGTGATAAAGCCAGCAAATTGCTGGAGCGTGTTGGCCTGTCGGCACACGCCACCAAATTCCCGGCCCAGCTCTCTGGTGGCCAGCAGCAGCGTGTGGCTATTGCGCGCGCGCTCTGTATGGATCCGGTGGCCATGCTGTTTGACGAACCCACCTCGGCACTGGATCCGGAGATGATCAACGAAGTGCTGGACGTGATGGTCGAGCTGGCGCAGGAAGGCATGACCATGATGGTGGTGACGCACGAAATGGGCTTTGCGCGGAAAGTTGCCAGCCGCGTGATCTTTATGGATGAAGGGAAAATCGTCGAGGATTCGCCGAAAGAAGAGTTCTTCGCCAACCCGGCATCCGATCGCGCGAAAGATTTCCTCGCCAAAATCCTGCATTAATCCTTCCGGCGCGCAGTGCATATCTGCGCGCCGCTTCACGTTTTATATCCCCCTCTGTCGTCTGCCTTACGGTGTCGCGTTACCCTTGTCACAAAACATCACGGATAAGGAACACCAATGGCACTGCCCATAATAATTGATTGCGATCCGGGTCATGATGACGCCATCGCCCTCGTGCTCGCCCTTGCCTCCCCGGAGCTGGACGTGAAAGCCGTCACCTCTTCTGCCGGAAACCAGACGCCGGACAAAACGCTCAATAATGTGCTGCGTATGCTGACGCTGCTCAAACGCGGCGATATTCCCGTCGCCGGTGGCGCGGTCAAACCGCTGATGCGCGAGCTTATCATCGCCGATAACGTTCACGGCGAAAGCGGCCTTGATGGCCCGACGTTACCCGCCCCCGGTTTTGCCCCGCAGCCCTGCACCGCCGTTGAGCTAATGGCAAAAACCCTGCGTGAAAGCGAAGAGCCGGTCACGCTGGTAGCCACCGGGCCGCAAACCAATGTGGCGCTGCTGCTAAACAGCCATCCGGAACTGCATGAAAAAATCGCGCGTATTGTGATCATGGGCGGTGCCATGGCACCGGGTAACTGGACGCCTGCCGCCGAATTCAATATTTATGTTGATCCGGAAGCAGCGGAAATCGTTTTTCAGTCCGGCATTCCGGTGGTGATGGCCGGGCTGGATGTCACCCATAAAGCACAGATCCACGCCGCGGATGTGGCGCGTTTTCGCGCCATTGGTAACCCGGTTGCCGTCATCGTGGCGGAACTGCTCGACTTCTTTATGGAATACCATAAACAGGAAAAATGGGGCTTTGTCGGCGCGCCGCTGCACGATCCCTGCACCATCGCCTGGCTGCTGAAACCGGAAATCTTTACCACGGTGGAGCGCTGGGTCGGCGTGGAAACCCGCGGGCAGTACACCCAGGGCATGACGGTCGTGGATTACTATTTCCTGACCGGCAATACGCCGAATGCAACGGTGATGATGGATGTCGATCGCGGGGCATTTGTGGATTTACTGGCCGAACGGCTGGCGTTCTACGGGGAATAAGGCGTGATGGCCGGAGACGCCTGCGCGCTCCGGCCTGAAATATTACGGTTCGAAGGGACGGCGCTGGAACTGGTCATGACCGCACTTCGGACATAACGGCAGCGCATCCGGCGTGTACACCGCGAGATGGAAATGGCACTTTTCACAGACTAAGTTACCAAGTCCTACCACTTCCCCGCTGTGATAGACCCCGTGGTGATTGAGATCGGAAAACACCTCCCGCCATTCCAGCTGCGTTTTGTCGGTAATGTCAGCCAGCTGCTGCCAGACACTCTCTTTAATCACCCGCATAAAGACGCTGTCGGTCAGTTCGCCCTGGCTTTCCCCATAGCTGCGGGCAAACTCTTCCAGATCGCGGCGAATGGCGCGCAGCAATTCATCAATTTCGGTTCGCGTTAACTCCCCGGTCTGGGTGGCGCGTAGTCTTGCCTGCTCCACAAGCGCATCAATGTCGCGCTCGCCGTTCTGCAGGCGTTCGGTCAGCGTGCCGACCAGTTCACGGTAGTATTGAGCAACCTTGTTCATCCTTTCGCCTCCGGGCTTAGTAACACCTTCTAATAATAGACGTTATTTGCAGGGTACTTTGCCAGCCGCCGCACAGAGTGTGTAAATTCCTGCAAGGATCGACGTCCCTCGTTTTATGCGAAAGGCTGTTTTGAGACGGGCGTTTGGGCTATGCTATGCGGATCTGAGACATCACATCTAATGCTACGCTTGTAGCTGTATTGAAAACAGGATCACTGGCTGCCATGCAAGAGCAATACCGCCCGGAAGAGATAGAATCGAAAGTCCAGCAGCACTGGGACGAGAAGCGCACATTTGAAGTAACCGAAGACGAGAGCAAAGAGAAGTATTACTGCCTGTCGATGCTTCCCTATCCTTCTGGTCGACTACACATGGGCCACGTCCGTAACTACACCATCGGCGACGTTATTGCCCGTTACCAGCGTATGCTGGGCAAAAACGTCCTGCAGCCGATTGGCTGGGATGCTTTTGGCCTGCCGGCTGAAGGCGCGGCGGTAAAGAATAAAACCGCACCGGCCCCGTGGACGTACGACAACATCAATTACATGAAAAACCAGCTCAAAATGCTGGGCTTTGGTTACGACTGGAGCCGCGAGCTGGCGACCTGTACGCCGGAATACTATCGCTGGGAACAGCTGTTCTTCACCGAGCTGTATAAAAAAGGCCTGGTGTACAAGAAAACCTCCGCGGTGAACTGGTGCCCGAACGACCAGACCGTGCTGGCGAACGAACAGGTTATCGACGGCTGCTGCTGGCGCTGCGATACCAAAGTTGAGCGTAAAGAGATCCCGCAGTGGTTCATTAAAATCACCGCCTACGCCGAAGAGCTGTTAAACGATCTGGATACCCTTGATCACTGGCCAGACACCGTTAAAACCATGCAGCGCAACTGGATTGGTCGTTCCGAAGGCGTGGAAATCACCTTTGACGTGCAGGGCCATGACAGCAAGCTGACGGTTTACACCACCCGTCCGGACACCTTTATGGGTGCCACTTATCTGGCGGTGGCTGCCGGTCACCCGCTGGCGCAGGCCGCCGCGGAAAATAATCCGGCGCTGGCAACCTTCATCGATGAATGCCGCAATACCAAAGTGGCGGAAGCCGACATGGCGACGATGGAGAAAAAAGGCGTTGATACCGGCTTCAAAGCAATCCACCCGCTGACCGGCGAAGCCATCCCGGTATGGGCCGCAAACTTCGTGCTGATGGAGTACGGTACAGGCGCCGTGATGGCGGTTCCGGGCCACGATCAGCGTGACTATGAGTTTGCCACCAAATACGGCCTGACCATCAAGCCGGTTATTCTGACCGCAGACGGCGCTGAACCGGATCTGTCCGCACAGGCGCTGACGGAAAAAGGCACCCTGTTTAACTCCGGCGAATTTAGCGGCCTGAGCTTCGAAGAAGGCTTTAACGCCATTGCCGACAAGCTGGCGGCGCTGGGCGTCGGCGAGCGTAAAGTGAACTACCGTCTGCGCGACTGGGGCGTTTCCCGTCAGCGTTACTGGGGCGCGCCGATCCCGATGGTAACCCTGGAAGACGGTACCGTGATCCCAACCCCTGCCGATCAGCTGCCGGTGATCCTGCCGGAAGATGTGGTCATGGACGGCATCACCAGCCCGATCAAAGCCGATCCGGAGTGGGCGAAAACCACCGTCAACGGTCAGCCTGCACTGCGTGAAACCGATACCTTCGATACCTTTATGGAGTCGTCCTGGTACTATGCGCGTTACACCTGCCCGCAGCACACCGACGGCATGCTGGATCCGAAAGCCGCGAACTACTGGCTGCCGGTCGACATTTACATTGGTGGTATTGAACACGCCATCATGCACCTGCTCTATTTCCGCTTCTTCCACAAACTGATGCGCGACGCGGGTATGGTCACCTCCAGTGAACCGGCGAAGCAGCTGCTGTGTCAGGGGATGGTGCTGGCGGATGCCTTCTACTACGTGGGCGCAAACGGCGAGCGTAACTGGGTGTCTCCGAAAGACGCTATCGTTGAGCGCGACGAGAAAGGCCGCATCGTGAAAGCGAAAGACGCCGACGGCCATGAGCTGGTGTATACCGGCATGAGCAAAATGTCCAAGTCGAAAAACAATGGTATCGACCCGCAGGAAATGGTTGAACGTTACGGCGCGGACACCGTGCGTCTGTTTATGATGTTCGCCTCTCCGGCAGACATGACGCTGGAATGGCAGGAATCCGGTGTGGAAGGTGCGAACCGCTTCCTGAAACGCGTCTGGAAACTGGTGTATGAGCATACCTCGCGGGGCGCCGTTGCCCCACTGAACGTGGCAAGCCTGAGCGACGAGCAGAAAGCGCTGCGTCGTGATGTACATAAAACCATTGCGAAAGTGACCGACGATATTGGTCGCCGTCAGACCTTTAACACCGCGATCGCGGCTATTATGGAACTGATGAACAAGCTGGCGAAAGCGCCGCTGGACGGCGAGCAGGATCGCGCCCTGATGCAGGAAGCGCTGCTGGCGGTAGTGCGTATGCTCAACCCGTTCACACCGCACGCCTGCTTCACGCTGTGGCAGGAACTGCATGGCGAAGGCGATATCGACAACGCGCCGTGGCCGCAGGCTGACGAAAACGCGATGGTGGAAGATTCCACCTTAGTGGTTGTGCAGGTGAACGGCAAAGTGCGTGGTAAAATCACC
Organism: Enterobacter kobei; assembly: GCF_018323985.1. GTDB lineage: Bacteria > Pseudomonadota > Gammaproteobacteria > Enterobacterales > Enterobacteriaceae > Enterobacter_D > Enterobacter_D kobei_A. The sequence continues at coordinate 3,264,585 of NZ_AP024590.1, forward strand.
GTACCTGTCGATGCTACCGAACAACAGGTTCGCGAACGCGCGGGTCAGGAACATCTGGTCGCGAAATATCTTGAGGGCGTTACCGTGCGTAAAGTGATTTATGTGCCGGGTAAACTGCTCAATCTGGTCGTTGGCTAAGCGCGGGAGGAAGCGTGCGATATCTGGCAACAGTATTACTCTCTCTGGCGGTGCTCGTCACCGCCGGGTGCGGCTGGCATTTACGGAATACCACCCAGGTTCCCGCCGAAATGAAAACCATCATTTTCGACTCCGGGGATCCCTATGGTCCGTTAAGCCGTGCGGTACGTACCCAATTGCGTCTGAGCGGTGTGCAGGTCGCGGATAAAGACACCACGCGTCAGGATATTCCGTCGCTGCGTCTGGGGGCCGCCAGTCTGTCAAAAGATACGGCTTCAGTTTTCCAAAATGGCAACACTGCGGAATACCAGATGGTGATGAATGTATCGGCAACGGTGATGATCCCGGGTCAGGGTATCTATCCGCTGAACACCAAGGTTTATCGTTCCTTCTTCGATAACCCGCAAAACGCGCTGGCAAAAGATGCCGAAGAAACGATGATCATCCAGGAAATGTACGAAAAAGCAGCGGAGCAGCTGATCCGTAAGCTGCCAAGCGTGCATACCGCCAGTAAGGATGCCGATGTACCAGTGACCACACCCGATGTTGTGCCCAGTGCCCCAACATCTTTAGGTAACTGATGCTGAAGCTGTACCCCGAACAACTCCGCGCGCAGCTCAATGAAGGGCTGCGCGCGGCGTATCTGCTACTTGGTAATGATCCGCTGTTATTGCAGGAAAGTCAGGATTTGGTGCGCGCTGCGGCGGTCGCACAGGGATTCGACGAGCATCACAGCGTGAACATTGATGCCAGCACCGACTGGTCTACCCTCTTTTCGCTGTGCCAGGCGATGAGCCTGTTTGCCAGCCGTCAGACGCTGTTAATACAGCTTCCCGACAACGGCCCGAATGCCGCCATCAATGAACAGCTCGCCACGCTGATCAGTCTGCTGCATGACGATCTGCTGCTGATGGTGCGGGGCAACAAACTGACCAAAGCGCAGGAAAATGCGGCCTGGTTTACCGCGCTGGCGGATCGCTCAGTGATGGTCACCTGCCAGACGCCGGAACAGGCACAGCTGCCCCGCTGGGTGGCGAACCGCGCAAAACAGAATAACCTTCAGCTTGATGACGCCGCGAGCCAGCTGCTGTGCTACTGCTATGAAGGCAACCTGCTGGCGCTGGCGCAGGCGCTGGATCGCCTGGCGCTGCTGTGGCCTGATGGTAAGCTAACATTGCCGCGTGTAGAACAGGCGGTGAATGACGCAGCGCACTTTACGCCGTTTCACTGGGTGGATACGCTACTCGCCGGGAAAAGCAAACGTGCGCTGCATATCCTGCAACAATTGCGCCTTGAAGGCTGCGAACCGGTGATCCTGCTACGTACCCTGCAACGGGAACTGCTGCTGCTGGTGACGTTAAAGCGTCAGTCAGCCAGCACGCCGCTTCGCACGCTGTTTGATAAACATCGCGTCTGGCAGAACCGCCGGGCCGTGACCACCGAGGCGCTGAACCGGCTCAGTGAGGAACAGTTACGCCATGCGGTACATTTGCTCTCCCGCACCGAATTAACGGTGAAGCAGGACTACGGGCAATCGGTATGGGCGGAGCTGGAAGGACTTTCTCTGCTACTCTGTCATAAAGCACTGGCCGACATTTTTATTGATGGTTGAGATGAATCAGTTACAGGCATTGTTTGGCGGCACCTTTGATCCGGTTCACTACGGGCATCTTAAACCCGTGGAAGCGCTGGCAAACCTGATCGGTCTGTCGCGCGTCATTATCATGCCCAATAACGTGCCGCCGCACCGCCCGCAGCCGGAAGCCAGCGCACTGCAACGTAAGACGATGATCCAGCGCGCCATAGCCGATAAGCCGCTGTTTACCCTCGACGAGCGGGAACTGCAACGCGATACGCCCTCCTGGTCATCGCAGACCCTACAGGCGTGGCGGGAAGAGCAAGGTCCGACGCGGCCACTGGCTTTTATTATCGGTCAGGACTCCCTGCTCTCTTTCCCCACCTGGCACCGCTATGAAACCATCCTCGATAACTGCCATTTACTGGTCTGTCGTCGGCCTGGCTATCCACAGCAGATGGCAGATGAGGCCCACCAGCAGTGGCTTGAGCAGCATCTGACGCACCGTATCGACGATCTGCATGCCCTGCCCGCCGGGAAGATTTTCCTTGCGGAAACGCCGTGGCTGAATATCTCTGCCACGCTGATCCGCGAACGGCTGTCGCACGGCGAAGCCTGCGACGATTTGCTGCCGGAAAGCGTGCTGGATTACATCAAACAGCAGGGCCTGTATCGTTAAGCACCACCTGTAACGCAGCAATCAAACGATCGTTCTGCGCCTGACTCCGTACCGCCACCCGATAGTAACGTCCATCCAGCCCCGGATAGTTACTGCAACTGCGGATCAAAATATGCTGCTCCAGCAGCGCACGCTGTAAATCCATCCCCGGCACGTCGCAACGCAAAAAAAGATAATTCGCCACCCCCGGCCAGAGTTTCAGCCCCGGCAACGCACTCAGCGCCTGCTGCAACCGCGGCCTTTCCCTGGCGATCCACTGCCAGGTGGCGCGCTGATAGTCCGTATCCTGCAGCAGGATCTCCCCTGCCAGTGCAGCAAACGCATTGATTGACCACGGCATCTGCCGCTGGCGTAAGCGCTCCACCGCCCGGGCATTGCTGTTGATCAGATAGCCGAGTCGCAGCCCAGGAATGGCATAGAATTTCGTTAATGAGCGCAGCACCCAGACGTGCGGATTAGCGGCAAGATAAGGAATAAATCCGCAGTGGCCTTCGATAAAATCGATAAAGGCTTCATCCAGGATCAGGGCGATCCCCAGCGTCTGACAGCGGGCAGCGATAGCCAGCAGCAGCGTTTCATCAGGCAGTAAACCGGTCGGATTATTGGGCGTGCAGAGAAAAAGACAGTCGAGATCGGCAGTCAGCACCTCCAGAATTGCCCCGGTGAGCTGCCAGCCTTCCTCTTCACGCAGCGCAAAATCCTCCACCACGCACCCGGCCCGCGTAAGCGCGCGGCGATATTCTGCAAAACCCGGCGTCACCAGCAAGGCCCGGCGCGGCTCAAGGCCATCGACCAGGGTGAAAATCGCCTCCGTCTCGCCATTGCCCGCCAGCAGCCAGCCCGCGGGTATCTGATGATGCGCGGCCAGCGCCTGATGCAGACGCTGATATTCCGCATCCGGGTAACGTTCAGCAAGGTGCAGGTGTTCCGTCAGCGCCTGCCGCAATGAGGCGGGCATCCCGGCAGGATTGATATTGGCGCTGAAATCCAGCAGGGCATCGGGTGCGATCCCAAGTAAGTCTGCCGCCTCGCGGATATTACCGCCGTGGGCGCTGGTAAATAAAGCCATCGGTGAGCTCCCGGTAAAGGGGGTATCTTAGCGAAAAAACCGTGCGCGCTCAGCGCGCAATGATAGACTTCATGCAGAAAAGATCAGGAGGATAACCTATGCGACTGTGGCTTGTGCGTCACGGAGAAACCGAAGCAAACGTCGCCGGTCTGTACAGCGGCCATGCGCCGACCTCGTTGACGCCGCGCGGCATAGCCCAGGCGACCGCGCTGCATTCGCTGCTGCACAACGTGCCTTTCGATCAGGTCTTGTGCAGCGCCCTTGAACGCGCGCAGCATACCGCCCGGCTGGTATTGGGCAACCGCGACATCCCGCTGCATACCACGCCCCTGCTTAATGAGATGTTTTTTGGCGACTGGGAACTGCGCCATCACCGCGATCTCAAACGGGAAGATACTGAAAACTACGCCGCCTGGTGCCTGGACTGGCAAAACGCCGTGCCCACCAACGGGGAAGGATTTCAGGATTTTTCACAGCGCGTACAACAATTTATTGCCGGACTGCGTGACTGGCAGCATCACGACAATCTGCTGATTGTCAGCCATCAGGGCGTGATCAGCGTACTTATCGCCACCCTGCTTAAGATGCCCGCCGCCTCACTGTGGCATTTTCGTGTCGAACAGGGGGCGTGGAGCGCTATCGATTTTTATGAAGATTTTGCCACCCTGAGCGTGCTGAACAGTCGCGCGGTCTGGCAGCCAGATGCCGGATAATCGTCCTGCGCGTCATTACGTGATTGACACGCCCGGCAAGGCTGTTATCCTCCGCTGCCGGACTTGCCCCGCCATGCAGAGTCTTTAAGAAATTGTTTTACAAAAATGGCGATGCAATCTCCTGCCGCGGGTGGGATGATAGCCCACTTTCAAAAATCTTACTGGCGGCATGTGTCCCGCCAGAATGACAGTTCAGTTATACTGTCATACCTTCATTAATGACTATATGTACGCTCCCAGGGGGAACACTTGCAGGGTAAAGCACTCCAGGATTTTGTTATCGACAAAATTGATGACCTGAAAGGCCAGGACATCGTAAAAATTGACGTTCAGGGTAAGTCCAGTATCACTGACTGCATGATTATTTGCACCGGCACCTCCAGCCGCCATGTGATGTCCATTGCCGACCACGTGGTGCAGGAATCGCGCAAAGCGGGCATGCTGCCGCTGGGTGTGGAAGGCGAAAACGTCGCCGACTGGGTGGTGGTCGATTTAGGTGATGTGATTGTTCACGTCATGCAGGCAGAGAGCCGCGCGCTGTACGAGCTGGAAAAACTCTGGAGTTAATGCGTGAAGCTGCAACTGGTCGCCGTCGGCACCAAAATGCCGGACTGGGTACAAACCGGCTTTACTGAATATCTGCGTCGTTTTCCGAAGGACATGCCGTTCGAGCTGGTAGAAATTCCGGCCGGAAAACGCGGTAAGAACGCCGATATCAAACGCATTCTCGATAAAGAGGGTGAGTTAATGCTGGCTGCGGCTGGCAAAAACCGCATTGTCACCCTCGATATTCCAGGTAAACCCTGGGATACGCCGCAACTGGCTCATGAACTGGAACGCTGGAAGCAGGACGGACGCGACGTCAGCCTGCTGATCGGCGGGCCGGAAGGGTTATCCCCCGCCTGTAAAGCGGCAGCTGAACAAAGTTGGTCCCTCTCTGCACTGACGCTCCCCCACCCGCTGGTTCGGGTTCTGGTGGCAGAAAGTCTCTATCGTGCATGGAGCATTACTACCAACCATCCTTATCACCGAGAGTAATGAGACCAGGTAGATTACGCAGCGGATGAAATTACAGAATTCTTTTCGCGACTATACGGCTGAGTCCGCGCTGTTCGTGCGCCGGGCAGTGGTCGCCTTTACGGGGATTTTGCTGCTTTCTGGTGTTCTGATCGCCAACCTTTATAATCTGCAAATTCTCCGTCACACCGACTACCAGACGCGCTCAAACGAAAACCGCATCAAACTGGTGCCTATCGCCCCCAGTCGCGGCATAATTTACGATCGTAACGGCATTCCCCTGGCGCTCAACCGCACCATTTATCAGGTGGAGATGATGCCGGAAAAAGTCGATAACGTGCAGCAGACGCTGGATGCGTTGCGTGGCGTCGTCGATCTGACCGATGAAGACATCGCCAACTTTAAAAAAGAGCGCGCCCGCTCGCACCGGTTTACCTCTATTCCTGTGAAATCCAACCTCACGGAAGTGCAGGTCGCGCGCTTTGCCGTTAACCAGTACCGTTTTCCCGGCGTCGAAGTCAAAGGCTACAAACGCCGCTATTATCCCTATGGCTCTGCCCTCACCCATGTGATCGGCTACGTGTCCAAAATCAACGACAGCGATGTGAAGCGCCTCGATAAAGATGGCAAGCTGGCTAACTACGCCGCAACCCATGACATCGGCAAACAGGGGATTGAGCGTTATTACGAAGACGTGCTGCACGGACAAACCGGTTACGAAGAGGTCGAGGTTAACAACCGTGGCCGCGTGATCCGTCAGCTCAAAGAAGTGCCGCCGCAGGCCGGGCATGACATCACCCTGACGCTGGATCTGAAATTACAGAGCTATATTGAAACCCTGCTGGCAGGCAGTCGTGCGGCCGTGGTGGTAACCGATCCGCGCACCGGCGGCATTCTGGCAATGGTATCCATGCCGAGCTATAACCCGAATTTATTCGTCGACGGCATCTCCAGTAAAGATTACAGCGCGCTGCTTAACGATCCGAATACTCCGCTGGTCAACCGTGCCACTCAGGGCGTCTATCCCCCGGCATCGACGGTTAAACCTTACGTCGCCGTATCCGCCTTAAGCTCAGGGGTGATCACCCGCAATACCAGCCTGTTTGACCCCGGCTGGTGGCAGCTGCCCGGCTCCGAGAAGCGCTATCGCGACTGGAAAAAGTGGGGCCATGGCCATCTGAATATCACCAAATCGCTGGAGGAATCTGCGGATACCTTCTTCTATCAGGTCGCATATGACATGGGTATTGACCGCCTTTCCGAGTGGATGAGCAAGTTCGGCTACGGTAAATATACCGGTATCGATCTGTCGGAAGAGCGTTCCGGCAATATGCCAACCCGCGAATGGAAGCTGAAGCGCTTTAAAAAACCCTGGTATCAGGGTGACACCATTCCGGTAGGTATCGGCCAGGGTTACTGGACGGCGACGCCGATCCAGATGAACAAGGCAATGATGATCCTGATTAACGACGGCGTGGTGAAAGTCCCGCATCTGTTAATGAGTACGCTGGAAAATGGTCAGCAGGTGCCGTGGAAACAGCCGGAACAGCCGCCGGTAGGCGATATTCATTCCGGCTACTGGGAAATCGCCAAAGACGGTATGTATGGCGTGGCGAACCGTCCCAACGGTACCGGGCATAAGTATTTCGCGAATGCCCCGTATAAAGTGGCGGCGAAATCCGGTACCGCGCAGGTCTTTGGCCTGAAGGCGAATGAAACCTATAACGCGCACAAGATTGCTGAACGTCTGCGTGACCACAAACTGATGACGGCCTTTGCGCCGTACGATAAACCCCAGGTCGCGGTGGCGATTATTCTGGAGAACGGCGGTGCCGGCCCTGCGGTCGGTACCATCATGCGCCAGATCCTCGACCACATTATGCTGGGTGATAACAATACCGAATTGCCTGCGGAAAACCCGGCAACCGCGGCGGCAGAGGACCAATAATCATGACGGATAATCCGAACAAGAAATCGTTCTGGGATAAAATCCATATCGACCCGACGCTACTGCTGATTATTCTGGCCCTGCTGACCTACAGCGCGCTGGTGATCTGGAGCGCCAGCGGCCAGGATATTGGCATGACCGAACGTAAGATCGGGCAGATCGCCATGGGTCTGGTGGTTATGGTGGTGATGGCGCAAATCCCGCCGCGCGTGTATGAAGGCTGGGCGCCCTATCTCTATATTTTCTGCGTCATTTTACTGGTGGCGGTAGACGCCTTTGGGGCGATCTCTAAAGGCGCGCAGCGCTGGCTGGATCTGGGGATCGTGCGTTTTCAGCCGTCAGAGATCGCTAAAATCGCCGTGCCGCTGATGGTGGCGCGCTTTATCAACCGCGACGTTTGCCCGCCTTCGCTGAAAAATACCGCGATTGCGCTGGTGCTGATCTTTATGCCGACGCTGCTGGTGGCGGCGCAGCCGGACCTCGGAACCTCGATCCTTGTGGCGCTCTCCGGACTGTTCGTGCTGTTCCTCTCCGGCCTGAGCTGGCGTCTGATCGGCATCGCGGCGCTGCTGCTGGCGGCGTTTATCCCGATCCTGTGGTTCTTCCTGATGCATGATTATCAGCGGCAGCGCGTAATGATGCTGCTCGATCCGGAAACCGATCCGCTGGGCGCAGGCTATCATATTATTCAGTCGAAAATTGCGATTGGCTCCGGCGGGCTGCGGGGGAAAGGCTGGCTGCACGGTACGCAGTCGCAGCTTGAGTTTCTGCCCGAACGCCATACGGACTTTATCTTTGCGGTGGTGGCGGAAGAGCTGGGTCTGGTGGGCTTCCTCGTACTGCTGGCGCTCTATTTACTGCTCATTATTCGTGGGCTGTATATTGCCGCCCGCGCGCAGACCACCTTTGGCCGCGTGATGGCCGGTGGCCTAATGCTGATTTTGTTTGTTTATGTCTTCGTAAATATTGGTATGGTGAGCGGTATTCTGCCGGTGGTGGGCGTTCCGCTACCGCTGGTCAGTTATGGAGGCTCCGCTCTCATCGTACTCATGGCCGGATTTGGTATTGTGATGTCTATTCATACCCACCGGAAAATGTTGTCAAAAAGCGTATAAGAGGTGCGCAATGCGTAAGCAATGGCTTGCAGTCTGCATAGCAACAGGATTACTGGCAGCATGTACAAGTGACACTCAGCAACAACCCGCCCCCGTTGCGCCGCAGCCTGCGGTGTGTAACGGTCCGGTTGTTGAGATTGGCGGGGCTGAACCGCGCTATGAGACACTCAACCCTGCCGTGAATCAGGATTACGAGCGCGATGGCAAGCGTTACAAAATTGTCCAGGATCCGTCACGTTTCAGTCAGGCGGGTCTGGCGGCCATTTATGATGCCGAACCGGGCAGCAATCTGACCGCCTCCGGCGAAGCTTTTGATCCGATGCAGCTTACTGCCGCGCACCCGACGCTGCCGGTACCGAGCTACGCACGTATCACCAACCTGGCGAACGGCCGTATGATCGTGGTACGCATCAACGATCGCGGGCCGTACGGCAGCGATCGCGTGATTTCGCTTTCCCGCGCTGCCGCTGACCGGTTGAACAATTCGAATAACACCAAAGTGCGCATCGATCCGATTGTCGTGGCACAGGATGGCACACTGTCCGGGCCAGGCACCGCCTGTACCACGGTGGCGAAACAGACTTACGCCTTACCGGCACGCCCGGATCTGACCGGCGGAATGGGCAGCGCGTCCAGTATTCCGGAGCCTGCACAACCTCAGGCCGACGTGCAGCCGATCAGTAATGACACGCTGAAAAGTGATAACGCCATGGGCGCACCGGTCAGCAGCGGCGGTTTCCTTGGCGCGCCAACCACGCTCGCCAACGGTGTTCTGGAGGGTAATGAACCGCCCGCCACGCCAACAGAACCGGTTGCCGCCGCCCCTGTCTCTGCGCCCGCTGCCACGGCGGTGACGCCTGCCGCTCCGGTTACCGCACCGGGCTCAGTCCAGGGGAACGTCGCGGCGCCAGCCACCACTGGCACCACCAGCGGCTATGTCGTGCAGGTGGGTGCGGTCAGCGATCAGACGCGTGCGCAGCAGTATCAGCAGCGTCTGGCGCAGCAGTTCTCCGTACCGGGCCGTGTTGTGCAAAACGGCGCAGTATGGCGTATTCAGTTAGGGCCGTTTGGCAGCAAGGCTGACGCCAGTGCGTTACAGTCGCGCTTACAAAGCGAAGCACAACTGCAGTCATTTATTGCCAGCGCGCAGTAAATAAAACAGCAAGGCATCTTACTTTGTCAGTTTGTGTAAGTTTCATTCACAAATCATGCGGAAAGTCGGATGCCTGCCATTATAGCTTTTGCTATAGTAAGGCACTTTTTTTCACTCCATCACGGATGTCGTTGTTCTGACCATGAAGACCACTTTTTCCGTTCGTTTCGTGAAGCGCCTCGCGCTCACCACCGTGCTGACAGCCGCAACCCTGTCTGCTGCCCATGCCGATGACCTGAACATCAAAACCATGATCCCCGGCGTGCCGCAGATCGATGCCGAGTCTTACATCCTGATTGATTACAACTCCGGTAAAGTGCTGGCCGAGCAAAATGCTGATGCCCGCCGCGATCCGGCAAGTCTGACCAAAATGATGACCAGCTACGTCATTGGCCAGGCCATGAAAGCCGGCAAGTTCAAGGAAACGGACCTGGTAACCATCAACAATGATGCCTGGGCGACCGGTAATCCGGTGTTCAAGGGCTCCTCGCTGATGTTCCTGAAGCCAGGAATGCAGGTGCCGGTATCACAGCTGATCCGTGGTATTAACCTGCAATCCGGTAACGACGCCTGCGTGGCGATGGCCGATTTTGCCGCGGGCAGCCAGGATGCGTTTGTTGGTCTGATGAACAGCTACGTCACCGCGCTGGGCCTGAAAAACTCCCATTTCGAAACGGTGCATGGTCTGGATGCCGATGGCCAGTACAGCTCCGCGCGCGATATGGCGCTGATCGGCCAGGCGCTGATCCGTGATGTCCCGAACGAATACACCATCTATAAAGAAAAAGAGTTCACCTTTAACGGTATCCGTCAGACTAACCGTAACGGCCTGCTGTGGGATAACAGCCTGAACGTCGACGGCATCAAAACGGGTCACACCGACAAAGCGGGCTATAACCTGGTGGCCTCGGCAACAGAAGGTCAGATGCGTCTGATTTCCGCCGTGATGGGCGGGCGCACCTTTAAAGGCCGTGAAGCAGAAAGTAAAAAACTGCTGACCTGGGGATTCCGTTTCTTTGAAACCGTCAACCCCATCAAAGCGGGCAAAGAGTTCGCCTCTGAACCGGCGTGGTTTGGCGACAGCGATCGCGCCTCCCTCGGCGTGGATAAAGACGTTTACCTGACCATTCCCCGTGGCCGCATGAAGGATCTGAAAGCCAGCTATGTGCTGACCAGCACCGAACTGCACGCGCCGCTGCAAAAAAATCAGGTGGTCGGCACCATTAACTTCCAGCTCGACGGTAAAACCATTGAACAGCGTCCGCTGGTCGTGCTGCAGGAAATTCCGGAAGGCAATTTCTTCGGCAAAATCATTGATTATATTAAGCTGATGTTCCACCACTGGTTTGGTTAAAAATTCAGCACTTGAAAGTCTGAATTTCATCCCCATATACTATGCATCAATAAAACTCCCGCCCTGTGGCGGGAGTTGTTCTTTTCTGTAACGCCGGAGCTGACATGAAAACCAAACTTAACGAACTGCTTGAATTCCCGACTCCCTTTACTTACAAAGTAATGGGTCAGGCGAAACCGGAGCTGGTTGATCAGGTGGTGGAAGTGGTACAGCGCCATGCGCCTGGTGACTACTCTCCGCAGGTAAAACCGAGCAGCAAAGGCAACTACCACTCGGTCTCTATCACTATCACCGCGACGCATATTGAGCAGGTGGAAACACTGTACGAAGAGCTCGGCAATATCGATATCGTGCGTATGGTGCTGTAATTGATCGACGTGTTACCTGACCTCTCAGGTAACACGTCATTATGATATACTCCTGCCACCCTTCCCTCTCTCCGGAGATGCTGTTTTGCTTCAGGATACGATCCTTATCCGCCACCTGGGTTTACAACCTTACGAGCCAGTCTCCCTGGCGATGCATGACTTCACTGATACCCGCGACGACACCACGCCCGACGAAATCTGGCTGGTTGAACATCATCCCGTGTTTACGCAGGGCCAGGCCGGTAAAGCCGAACATGTGCTGATGCCGGGCGATATTCCGGTGATCCAGAGCGATCGCGGCGGCCAGGTAACCTATCACGGGCCGGGCCAGCAGGTCATGTATGTGCTGTTAAACCTGAAACGCCGCAAGCTGGGCGTACGTGAGCTGGTGACCCTGCTTGAGCAGACGGTGGTAAACACGCTGGCGGAGTCGAATATCGAGGCTTATCCCCGCGCGGACGCGCCGGGTGTGTATGTGGGCGGAAAGAAAATCTGCTCGCTGGGGCTGCGTATTCGTAAAGGCTGCTCCTTTCACGGACTGGCCTTAAATATCGCGATGGATCTTGCCCCTTTCCAGCGTATTAATCCCTGCGGTTATGCCGGAATGGAAATGGCGCAAATGAGCCAGTGGGTTCCTGACGCCACCACCGATAATACCGGCCCGCGCCTGGTCGCTAATTTCCTAAATTTACTTAATAATCCCCCGCACCAACATATTAGCGTCTAAGCTATTAAACATGCTGACGATTTCATCTGGGGTCAGCATGTAAATCAAAAGCGTAAGGCATTCACCCGCGACGAGTGCCGGTCAGACACGCTAATAATCATCATACTAATTGATCATATATTATTCATCCCATGAATAAATTCGGAGTTTACGCGTGGATTATAATGAACCGTCGGAAAATCGAATAACAGAGCGTCCCGAGGACGAAAAACCGCAGATCTTCCGCACACTGCGCAATATAGATCTTAATTTATTGACGATTTTCGAGGCTGTCTACGTTCATAAAGGGATAGTTAACGCCGCGAAAGTGCTTAACCTTACCCCCTCGGCGATCAGCCAGTCTATCCAGAAACTCCGCACCATCTTTCCTGACCCCCTGTTTATCCGTAAAGGTCAGGGGGTGACGCCCACCGCCTATGCCACCCATTTACACGAATATATCAGCCTGGGCCTGGAGTCGATTCTGGGGGCGCTGGATCTTACCGGCAGCTATGATAAACAGCGCACTATTACGCTCGGCACCCCGCCTTCTCTTGGCGCGCTGGTGATCCCGACGATTTACCAGGCTATTAAAGAACAGACGCCGCACCTGTTGTTACGCAATATTCCGATTAACGACGGTGAAAGCCAGCTCAGTCAGTTTCAGACCGATCTCATCATTGACACCCATTTGCCAAGCACGCGGGCGCTTAATCAGCATGTGCTCTACTCGGATCGACTGGTACTGATGTGCCGCAAAGGCCACCCGTGCTTACAGCAGCCCATTACGGAAGCGGCGCTGCGTCAGTACGAACATACGATGCTGATGCTGGAAGGGCAGAATCTTAGTGTCCTGCGCCAGCGGGTACAGGAGGTTCCCTGAGCGCCAGGTCAGCTTCAGCAGTTACAATATGTTTACCATTGCCGCACTCATCGGCAACAGCGATCTGTTGGGCTTAATGCCGTCCCGTTTGTTTACCTTATTCAGCGCCTGCTGGCCATTGCAGGAGATCGATTTCCCGGCAATCAGCAACGAATACATTGAAATTTCGCTTTATTACAACAAGTTGAGTATGCGGGACCCGGTGCTGGAAAATGTTATCAATGTCATATCCCGTTCATTCTGACGGGATAGTTTGCCTCACCTGTCTGCCCGGTGGCCCACCAGTAATCGCACAATTCAACAACTATTTTACAATTTGCCGGGCCGTCAGGCTGCTTTATCACCCTTATCAATGGTATACTGCGGCGCAGCTAATTCAAAAATAGTTGATAAATACAACATTCCCTTGAATTGAAAAGCTTTCCTTCGTTATTCGCAACTGGAACACGCACGCTATGAGTAAACCCATTGTGATGGAACGCGGTGTTAAATACCGCGACGCCGATAAGATGGCTCTTATCCCGGTCAAAAACGTGGTAACAGAGCGTGAAGCCCTGTTAAGAAAACCGGAGTGGATGAAAATCAAACTCCCGGCAGACTCTACCCGTATCCAGGGTATCAAAGCGGCTATGCGCAAAAACGGCCTGCACTCTGTCTGCGAAGAGGCTTCGTGCCCGAACCTTGCGGAGTGTTTCAACCACGGCACCGCCACCTTTATGATCCTCGGCGCGATCTGTACCCGCCGTTGCCCGTTCTGTGACGTTGCTCATGGTCGTCCGGTCGCCCCTGATGCGAATGAACCGAATAAACTGGCGCAGACCATCGCTGACATGGCGCTGCGTTATGTGGTGATCACCTCCGTGGATCGTGATGATCTGCGTGATGGCGGCGCGCAGCACTTTGCCGACTGTATCACCGCGATCCGCGAAAAAAGCCCAACCATCAAAATCGAGACGCTGGTTCCCGATTTCCGTGGTCGTATGGATCGTGCGCTGGATATTTTAACCGCCACGCCGCCAGATGTGTTTAACCACAACCTGGAGAACGTGCCTCGTGTTTACCGTCAGGTTCGCCCTGGCGCAGACTACAACTGGTCGCTGAAGCTGCTGGAGCGTTTTAAAGAAGCGCATCCGGAGATCCCCACGAAATCCGGCCTGATGGTCGGGCTGGGTGAAACCAACGCTGAAATCATTGAAGTAATGCGCGATCTGCGTCGCCACGGTGTGACCATGCTGACGTTGGGCCAGTATCTCCAGCCAAGCCGCCATCACCTGCCGGTGCAGCGCTACGTCAGCCCGGACGAATTTGATGAGATGAAAGCCGAAGCGCTGGCGATGGGCTTTACCCATGCCGCCTGTGGCCCGTTTGTTCGCTCGTCTTACCATGCCGACATGCAGGCGAAAGGTCTGGAAGTGAAGTAAGCACGACATAATTGCTTACAGATGCGCATAAAAAAACCGGCCTGATAAGCCGGTTTTTTTGCAAGCCTGAGGCATTGCTATCACTCTTTGTGAGTGAGTTTCTCTGCGGTGATGTCACCGTCTACGGTTTTCTTCGCGCTGGTGTCATCATCGTTCATGGCTTTTTTGAAGCCTTTGATGGCTGCGCCGAGGTCACCGCCGAGCGTACGTAACTTTTTGGTACCAAACAGCAGCACAACCAGTGCGGCCACAACCAGCAGTTTGGTAATACTAATCTCACCCATAAATACCTTCTTTCATAAAACAGGCTGCGAAATGCGTCCTAAAACCTGACGTTATTAACGGTCATTTGACGCGCGCACACAATAGCAATCTGTAACAAGGTGAATCAAGTGTTGTTTAAAAAAACATCACATTAATTGCGGTGGCGCAAAACGCCGGTTTTTCAGCACCGGCAGTTTTTCGCGTGTCTGCATTATACGCGCTCGCGTTAACTCCGCAAAAATCAACTGCGGCACCTCTGCGGCGGCGGCCAGCGTAACACCCTGCGGGTCGATAATGCGGCTCTGGCCGATATTTCTGTTACCACACTCCCCGGCGGCAATCACATAGCAGGTGGTGTCCAGCGCGCGGGCCGAAAGCAGCGTTGCCCAGTGTTGCTCTTTCAGCGGGCCTCGAACCCAGGCGGCGGGCAACACCAGCACCTCAGCCCCCCGTAATGCCAGCGTCAGCGCCAGCTCCGGAAAGCGCAGATCGTAGCAGGTCATCAGTCCGACATTCATACCGTCAATCTCTATCAGCGGCGGGATAACATCGCCGGCATCCACCTGCGCCGACTCCTGCATGTTAAAGGCGTCATAGAGATGCAGCTTGGCGTAGTGAGCGATAATCTCACCACTGCGGATTGCCACCAGCGTATTCACCGCCCTGCCTGTCGTTGACGGCACGTGAACCGTCAGCACGGTGGTCATATTATTACTGCGGCTTTCGTTGAGCAGGCGCGTTAAAAATCCGCCGTCGAGCGTCTGCGCCGATTTCACCGACAGCGTAGGATCGTCATCGCTGCGCGCGAGTAAGGCTTCCGGCAACACCAGTAATGTGGCCTGCTGCGCCGCTGCCTGCGCCATTAACTCAGCACAGATCTGCGCATTGGTTTCCCAGTGTGGCGTCACCGCAAACTGCCCCGCTGCTACTCGCATCGCCTTTCCTCACATTTTTACGATAGTCATATCATTCTGACAGCATTACACTCATTCCCCTGACAAATCAAATAGCGGAAAAAGGCTGTGGGACAACTTCTTTTGGCGGTGTTTATTGGCGGCGGAACCGGCAGTGTTCTGCGCTGGTTTCTGAGTCTGCGTCTGAACCCTGCCCACCAGATCATTCCCCTTGGTACGCTAACCGCGAACCTGATAGGCGCATTTATCATCGGCGCAGGGCTGGCCTGGTTTAATCGCATGACGCATATCGACCCGCTGTGGAAGCTGCTGATCACCACCGGCTTTTGCGGCGGGCTGACCACCTTTTCCACCTTTTCGGCGGAAGTCGTGTTCCTGTTGCAGGACGGGCGTTTTGGCTGGGCATTTTTGAATGTAGCGCTGAACCTGTGCGGCTCTTTTGCCATGACCGCGCTGGCGTTCTGGATCTTTTCGACCGTCAACGCGCAGTAAACGCCTGCTGAAGGACGAAAAAAAACCCGCTTCTCAGCGGGTTTTTGAATTCTGTCTTATCGCTAACTTAGATAGGCATTACGTTAGCAGCAGAAGGGCCTTTGGCACCGTTAGTGATTTCAAACTCTACACGCTGACCTTCAGCGAGGGTTTTGAAACCATTGCTCTGGATTGCAGAGAAGTGTACGAACACATCTTTGCTGCCATCTTCCGGAGTAATGAAACCGAATCCTTTGGACTCATTAAACCACTTAACGTTACCTTTAATCTTAGACATCTAAATTACCTTTACATGAAATACGACACAAATGCTGTGTCGGGTATCAGTACACCAATTGTCGTGGGTTTTGTCCAGTCGAGATTTACGAAAAAGTGATAAATGTCGCGAACTTTTTCGCCCCTGCGGGGTTATCACCTTTCACGTCACGCGCAGAGAATGCTCTTCTTTTTACTGGAGAAAATACCGCCGTTAAAACTGGAAACGCATCCAGGCGAAGTAGACGTTGCCGTTATTATAGGTGCCAGGAATGTAGGTCATCTGGAACGTCGCCGGACCGTAACCTACCGACGCCAGCGGTAACACGACCGGCACCGGGATATACTTCCAGTTATCCCGCGCCGTGGCCCCTGCCGTAAAACCGAGGCCCAGATGAAAACGGTCATCTGCCAGCGGACGCCACGTTTTCTCCCAGCCATAGCCGCCGATGGGTTCCCACTTGTTATAAGAATCCTTAAACGCCATCAGATAAAGACCGTGCCAGTTGCCCTGCTCATCCCAGCGAGACTGACCAAAACCGGCGCCCCATGGTCGTTCGTTATAACGATCGGTCTTTTCTTTATCGTAGGCAAAACGCGCATGCCAGGTGATCGCCGGGACATATAAATCATACTGTTGCGGTGCCTGCCAGGTATGCCCGACATTATCACTTAAGGTGCTTAGCCATCCGTTTAGTGAACTCCCTGCGCTCGCTGTCTGCGTCAATAAGAATAATACCAGTAAAAAATATTTATTTAAAAAGGACACGTTCTCATTACCACTATTATGTATCAAAAATCAGGGTGGCATAAATTATCTTAATGAAAGCTTAACGAAATGAGGATGCTCTGAAACGGTTAGGCAGAAACGTTATTTTTCATCAGGATGTACTTATTATAGAAACAACCTCAGCAGGTTAATCCCGTCACGCTATCAACATGATTGCCGTTATCACACAAAGCACAGTATCGCCGTGTTGCTGAGGCCTCTCGTCGCCCAGGACAAGCACTTACGCGCCTGTGTCTGCCCCCACAACCATGACAGACAAGTGATCTTAACGGGTGATAATTATTATGATTCGTTTTAACCGCTGACATTAATAATCCCGCATTATTTACCGGGCAGATAATATATTACCAACCAAACCAGAAAACCTCTGCAATATTAATTAATGCAAAACTCAGGTAAGAAAAAAAATACGCTTAGCGGCGCTCAGGTTAATCTGTCATATGAAGGTCAAAAAGTCCCGACCTCAGTCACCGGGTCAGGTAATGCCAACAGCAGTGGTGTTACTGAACATTTTATTGATTTTAATCAGCTACTTTTCCCCATTAATTCGGCACATTGCGTCTTTGTTTTTCATTTACTTATTTTTTCACAGAATGCGTTCACCGTGTTCTGTCTCTCCGGGGATCTCATGCTAACGTTTATTGAACTGTTGATCGGGGTTGTGGTGATAGTCGGCGTGGCGCGCTACATCATCAAGGGCTATTCCGCGACGGGCGTGCTGTTTGTCGGCGGCCTGACGCTGTTGATCATCAGCGCCCTGATGGGTCATAAAGTGCTGCCTGCCAGTGCCACCAGCACCGGCTACAACGCTACCGATATTGTCGAATACATTAAAATCCTGCTGATGAGCCGTGGCGGCGACCTCGGGATGATGATCATGATGCTGTGCGGCTTCGCAGCGTATATGACGCATATCGGTGCCAATGACATGGTCGTCAAGCTGGCGTCCAAACCGCTGCGTTATATCAACTCACCCTATGTACTGATGATTGCCGCCTATTTTGTGGCCTGTCTGATGTCGCTGGCCGTCTCCTCCGCCACTGGCCTTGGCGTTTTGCTGATGGCAACGCTGTTCCCGGTGATGGTCAACGTTGGCATCAGCCGTGGCGCAGCGGCGGCAATTTGTGCCTCACCAGCGGCTATTATTCTGTCCCCCACCTCCGGTGATGTGGTGCTGGCAGCCAAAGCGGCGGAAATGCCGCTGATTGATTTTGCTTTTAAAACCACGCTGCCTATTTCTATCGCCGCCATTATCTGCATGGCAATCGCGCACTTTTTCTGGCAGCGTTACCTGGATAAGAAAGAGCACATTACCGTTGAAATGCTGGATGTGAACGACATCGTAACCACCGCCCCGTCGTTTTACGCCATCCTGCCGTTTACGCCGATTGTCGGCGTGCTGATTTTCGATGGCAAATGGGGACCGGAACTGCATATCATCACCATCCTTGTGATCTGTATGCTGCTGTCCGCCATCCTGGAATTCCTGCGCGGCTTTAATACGCAAAAAGTCTTTTCCGGCCTTGAAGTGGCGTATCGCGGCATGGCCGACGCCTTTGCTGGCGTGGTGATCCTGTTGGTTGCCGCTGGCGTCTTCGCCCAGGGCCTGAGCACCATCGGCTTCATCCAGAGCCTGATTTCCATCGCCACCTCTTTCGGCTCCGCGAGCATTATTTTGATGCTGGTGCTGGTGATCCTTACCATGCTGGCCGCCATGACGACCGGCTCCGGTAACGCCCCGTTCTATGCCTTTGTGGAGATGATCCCCAAACTGGCTCATGAAGCGGGTATTAACCCGGCCTATCTGTCTATCCCGATGCTGCAGGCGTCTAACCTTGGCCGTACCATTTCACCGGTTTCCGGCGTCGTGGTTGCCGTGGCCGGGATGGCAAAAATCTCGCCGTTCGAAGTGGTAAAACGCACCTCTGTACCCGTGCTGGTGGGTCTGATTGTGGTGATCGTCGCCACTGAAATTCTCGTGCCCGGCGTCGCTGGCTAATCTCGCGTATCCTTCGGCGCAGCGTGTTCAGGACGCTGCGCCCTCTTCACAAGGCTCCCCTCCCTCTGTACTTTCACGCCGCTTTTACCCGACAACGCGCTATTCGCGACGTGGGTCACACTTCCCCTTTTGCGCATTAATAATCCAGCTATTGCATTATTTATCCGGTAACCCACGGGTAAAACCCCCACCATACTCCCTGCAGTTCCTCACCAACGGAGTCCATCATGACCAAAAAACTTATCGCGCTGTGCGCCTGTCCTATGGGACTTGCCCATACTTTTATGGCTGCTCAGGCGCTGGAAGATGCCGCGAAAGCGGCAGGCTATGACGTCAAAATTGAAACCCAGGGCGCGGACGGCATTCAGAATCGCCTGACCGCCCAGGACATTGCCGAGGCGACCATCATCATTCATGCCATCGCCATTACGCCGGAAGATAACGAACGCTTCGATTCCCGCGACGTGTACGAAATCACGCTCCAGGACGCCATCAAAAATGCCGCCGGAACGCTGAAAGAAATCGAAGACATGATCGCCGCAGAACACTAATCCCTCTCTACAGGATCAGCCCATGGCCATTAAAAAACGCAGCGCAACCGTGGTCGCCAGCCCTTCAGGGGCGGCAACCGTGGCGAACACCACTGTGGCCACCCGTCGTCGCTTTTGGGGTGAGTTACCGCAACATATTATGTCCGGCATTTCACGCATGGTGCCAACGCTCATCATGGGCGGTGTTATTCTCGCGTTTTCGCAGCTTATCGCTTACAGCTGGCTGGATATCCCGGCTGATACCGGCATCATGGATGCCCTGAATTCCGGACAGTTCACCGGTTTTAATCTCTCGCTACTGAAGTTCGCCTGGCTGGCGCAGTCGTTTGGCGGCGTGCTGTTTGGCTTTGCGATCCCGATGTTCGCCGCCTTTGTTGCCAACTCCATTGGCGGCAAACTGGCATTTCCGGCAGGGTTTATCGGCGGACTGATGTCCACTCAGCCTACGCAATTGCTCAGCTTTGATCCGACGGCGTTGCAGTGGGTGACCACCGCGCCAGTGCCGTCGACCTTTATCGGTGCGCTGATCATCTCTATTGCCGCGGGCTATCTGGTGAAGTGGATGAACCAGACGTTCCGCATGCCGGACTATCTGCTGGCGTTCAAAACCACCTTTCTGTTGCCGATCCTGTCGGCAATCTTCGTCATGCTGGCGATGTATTACGTGATCACCCCCTTTGGCGGCTGGATCAACGGCGGCATCCGTACCCTGCTGACCGCCGCCGGGGAAAAAGGCGTGCTGATGTATGCCATCGGCATTTCCGCTGCCACCGCCATCGACCTGGGCGGGCCGATCAATAAAGCCGCCGGATTTGTCGCCTTCAGCTTTACTACCGATCACGTTCTGCCGGTGACCGCCCGTTCTATCGCCATTGTTATTCCATCGATAGGTCTGGGGCTTGCCACGCTGCTGGACCGCCGTCTGACCGGCAAACGCCTGTTCAGCGCCCAGCTTTATCCGCAGGGCAAAACCGCGATGTTCCTTGCCTTTATGGGCATCAGCGAAGGCGCGATCCCTTTTGCGCTGGAAAGTCCGCTCACCGCCATCCCGTCCTATATGATCGGCGCAATCGTCGGCTCCACCACTGCCGTGTGGCTTGGCGCGGTGCAGTGGTTCCCCGAATCGGCCATCTGGGCCTGGCCGCTGGTGACGAATCTGGGCGTCTATATGTTCGGCATCGTGCTGGGCGCAGTGATCACTGCCCTGCTGGTGATCGTCTCGCGCAATATGCTGTACCGCCGGGGCAAACTGCTGATCGACAGTCTGTAACCATAAGGATGACCACCATGACACTGCTTGATCGCCTGCGGCACTGGCTGTCGGAAAATGCGCTGGATGCAGTGCTGATCGCCTCCCGGCAAAATAAGCTGCCACATCTGGGGATCGCGACCAGCTCAGGCTATGTGCTGATCACCCCTCAACAGGCGCATATTCTGGTGGATTTTCGTTACTTTGCTGACATCGCCGACCGGGTTAAGGGTTACCAGATGCATCTGCTGGATGCCACGCAAACTATGCCGATACTGGTTAACCGTCTGCTGGCAGCGGAACACCTCACCACCCTCGGGTTCGAAGGCGAGCACGTCAGCTGGCAAACCGGCAACCAGTGGCGCGAAGCGCTGGATGCCAGGCTGGTCAGCCTGTCCCTTGATCCGTTACGGCAGATAAAAACCGCGCCGGAAATCGCGCTCATCCGTGATGCCTGCCGCATTGCCGATGCCAGCGCCGCCCACATTCGCCGCTTTATCGCGCCCGGTATGCGTGAACGGGAAGTGGCCGCCGAGCTGGAGTGGTATATGAGACAACAGGGTGCAGAAAAGCCTTCCTTTGACACCATCGTGGCCAGCGGCGCGCGCGGTGCGCTGCCGCACGGTAAAGCGTCAGAAAAAGTCATTGTCGCGGGTGAGTTCGTCACCCTCGATTTCGGCTGCCAGTACCAGGGATACTGTTCGGATATGACGAGGACCTTCCTTGTCGCCGGACGCGCTACGAAGCCTGACGAGACGCCGCTTTACGACATCTATCAGATTGTCTTACGCGCGCAGCGGGCGGCCATTAACACCGTCCGCCCCGGCGTGCTGTGCCAGGACGTGGATGCCGCCGCCCGGCGGGTCATCAGTGATGCAGGTTTCGGGGAGTGCTTCGGGCATAACACCGGTCATGCGGTCGGCATCGATGTTCATGAAAATCCGCGCTTCGCCCCTGGTGACGCCACCCCCTTACGGCCGGGCATGGTGCTGACCGTTGAACCGGGCATTTATTTACCCGGCGAGGGCGGCGTGCGCATCGAAGATATGGTGCTGGTCACCGACACCGGGCACGAAGTGCTGTATCGACAGCCAACCGAACTGCAACTGACGGGAGAATGCTGATGGATGTGGCGTTACTGAAAGCACTAAGTGAAGCTGATGCCATTGCCGCCGCTGAACAGGAAGTGCGGGCGATTTTCCTTCACGAAGCGGAAAAGTACGGCAAGACCGTGCAGTTTGACGGTCTGGGATCGGTGCTGATCCGGCTCAACGACAGCAAAGGGCCGAAGGTAATGATCTGCGCACACATGGATGAAGTGGGCTTTATGGTGCGCAGCATCAGCCGGGACGGCGCCATCGCGGTGTTGCCTGTCGGCAACGTACGTATGGCCGCACGTACTCTCCAGCCGGTGCGCATCACCACCCGCGACGGGAAAAAAATTCACGGCCTGCTGGATGGTGACGCTCAGGGTGAAAATTTGCGGGTTGATATCGGTGCGGCAAGCCAGCAGGAGGCGACTGATGCAGGCATTGCTCCCGGCGATCGTGTGACCTTTGCCAGCCAGTTTCAGACACTCCCCCACCAGCGGGTGATGGGTAAAGCCTTTGACGATCGCCTCGGCTGCTGGCTGCTGCTGTCGCTGTTACGGGAGCTGCACGACACGCCGCTGCCCTGTGAAGTCTGGCTGGTCGCCAGTTCCAGCGAAGAAGTTGGCCTGCGCGGCGGGCAGACCTCGGCGCGGGCCGTACAGCCGGATGTGGCGATCGTGCTCGATACCGCCTGCTGGGGGAGTAATTTTGATTTCAGCAGCGCCAATAACCGGCAGATCGGTAAAGGGCCGATGCTGGTGCTGTACGATAAATCGATGATAGCGCCGCCAAAACTCGCCGCGGCTGTACAGCAGGTGGCGCGTGAGCGTGGTATTGCGCTGCAAAACGATATGTTCAGCAACGGCGGTACCGATGGCGGCGCGGTGCATCTCTCTGGCACCGGCGTGCCGACCATTGTACTGGGGCCGCCCACCCGACACGGTCACTGTGCGGCCTCGATTGCCGATCTGGCGGATCTTCAGGCCACGCAGCGCCTGCTGGTGGCACTGATCAACACCTTTACTGCCGCGACGGTCAGCGACCTGACGGATTTCAGGTAACGTTATTTCAGGGAGTCATCTATGTTAACTATCCCTTTTTATTGCCCGCTGCCTAACGGCCTGCACGCGCGTCCCGCCTGGGCGCTGAAAGAGCAGTGCGCTGCCTGGCACAGTGATATTCGCTTCATTAATCTGCGGCTTAACACCCAGGCCGATGCCAAAAGTTCGCTGGCGCTGGTGAGCACCGGCACGCTGTTTAACGACAGCTGCCGACTGGAAATTAACGGCAGCGATGAAGAGGCTGCCCGCCGGGCGCTCGAGCACTATCTTGAGCACCAGTTTATTGACAGCGACAGTCTGCCGCCGCCTCAGACCGCCCCCACCGCCACGCCGCTCCCCCGCTCGCTGGCACGCCTCAATCCCACGCTCATTCACGCCACTGTGCTGGCGGGCGGCATCGGTGCAGGCCGCATGACTATCTGGCAGCACGATAATCTCGATCGTTACCGGCAACTGCCCGCCCGCGCGGAAGATAACGCGCGGCTGGAGCACAGCCTGGCGGCACTGGCCGAGCAGTTAAACGGGCAGTTGCAGACGCTCGACGGCGAAAGCAAAACCATACTCAGCGCCCATCTGTCGCTGATCCAGGACGCCGAATTCAGCGGCAATATCCGCCGCCTGATGAGTGAGCAGCGGCTGGGGCTGGCGCAGGCGATCATCAGCAATATGGAGCAGGTGTGCGCCAAACTGGCAGCCTCGGCCAGCGACTATCTGCGCGAGCGAGTCAGCGATATTCGCGATATCAGCGAGCAATTGCTGCACATCACCTGGCCTGAGGTGCGGCAGGGCAATAGCCTGGCGCTGCATCAGCCCACCATTCTGGTGGCGGAAGATCTCACGCCGAGCCAGTTTCTCGGTCTCGATTTGCGCTACCTCACAGGCATGATGCTGGAAAAAACCGGGCGCACCTCACACACGCTGATCCTCGCCCGTGCGCATGCCATTCCGGTATTACGTGGTCTGCCGCCCGCCGCCCTCAGCCAGCATGAGGGGACCTCGTGCATCCTCGACGGCGAGTGCGGCGTGCTGGTGATGAACCCGGACGAGGCGGTGAACGGCTATTATGCGCTGGCGCATAAGCTGGCAATGAAGCGCCACCAGCAGCAAATGAATGCTGCCGGATTACCGGCGATCACCCGTGACGGCCACCATATCGATATTGCTGCTAATATTGGCAGCGCACTGGAGGCACCCGCCGCCTTTGCGAACGGTGCACAGGGCGTCGGCCTGTTCAGAACGGAAATGCTGTTTATGGATCGCGACAGCGCCCCGGACGAGCAGGAGCAGTTCGAAGCTTATCAGCAGGTGCTGGTCAGCGCCGGTGAACAACCGGTAATTTTCCGCACCATGGACATCGGCGGCGATAAACCCATTCCTTATTTACCGATCCCCCACGAGGAAAACCCGTTCCTCGGCTATCGCGCGGTGCGCATTTACGCGGAGTTTGCCGATCTGTTTCGCACCCAGCTGCGCGCCATTCTGCGTGCCAGCGCCTTCGGCAATGCCCAGTTGATGATCCCGATGGTGCACAGTCTCGATCAGATCCTGTGGGTGAAAAACCTGCTCGCTACCGTGCGCGCCGAACTGAAAGCGGAGGGACGACGCATGGCCCCCTCCCTGCCGCTGGGCATCATGGTTGAAGTGCCGTCGGTCTGTTTTATCATCGATCACTTTTGCGAGGAGGTGGATTTCTTCAGCATCGGCTCGAACGACATGACGCAGTATCTGTACGCGGTGGATCGCAATAATCCGCGCGTCGCGTCGTTGTATAACCCGATCACGCCCTCGTTTTTACGCATGCTGCGCCAGATTGTCAGCACCGCCCACCGCCATCATAAGCGGGTCGGTATTTGTGGCGAGCTGGGCGGAGAGAGCCGTTACCTGCCACTGCTGTTGGGGCTGGAACTGGATGAGCTCAGCATGAGCGGGCCGCGCATCGCACCGGTGAAAGCGCTGGTGCGCCAGCTGGATCAGGCGGCGTGTCGTGAACTGGCAAACCGCGCCTGCGAGTGCCGCAGCGCCGACGAGATAGAACAGGCGCTAGATAATGTGCTGGTGCAGGAAGCGCCGCGCCCGCTGCTCGCGCTGGAGACCATTTGCGTCGGCGAGCCGCTCGCGTCCCGGGAACAGGTGATCCAGTATCTGTGCGGCAATCTGGCGCTGCATGGGCGTACCGATGCGCCACACGCGCTGGAGGAGGATGTCTGGCAGCGGGAAGACATTGTCTCAACCGCCATCGGCTTTGGGGTGGCGATCCCGCACACCAAGTCCCCCTGGGTGCGCCACTCCAGCGTCAGCATTGCCCGTCTGCCGCAGCCCATCAGCTGGGGCGCGGACGGGGGCGAGGTGGAGATGGTGATTATGCTGACCCTTGGCGAAAGCGAAGGCCTCAGTCACGTAAAAGTGTTCTCGCAGCTGGCCCGCAAGCTGATGAACATCGCGTTTCGTGAGGCGCTGTTTGCCGCTAAAGACGCGCCAGCCATTCTGACGCTGCTGCAGGCGGAGCTGGAATTGTAGTCTTACTGGAAACGCGTCCGGTACTCTCCCGGCGTCAGCCCAAACTGACGCCGGAACACGCGACAAAAGTAATCGCTGTCGCGAAATCCGCAGCGCAGCGCCACTTCGCTAATCGGCAAGTGGTATTTCTGCAAAATCATCCGCGCCTTCGCCATGCGCACCCGGCGCACATAGTCCACAAAACTCATGGTGCCTTGCTGCGAAAACAGCCGCGACAGATGATTCGGCGTGATGTTAAACAGCGCGGCGACGCTGTCGCGCGTCAGCGGTGAGGCATAGTTATCTTCGATCCAGTTACACAGGCTTTGATAGAGAAACGCCGCCCGCGGCAGGGTGTGGCCCGGCAGGCTGTTGACCACTTTCCGGCACAGATGCAGCAGGCTTAACACCAGCGGCTGGATAATCGCCTGATCCTGGGGCGTACGGCTGAGGTGCGTGAGTGCCATCAGCATCGCCTCTCCTTCGCCGCGCTGCGGATGGGGCAGCGTAATGTGGCGCAAGGGCTGCCGTCCACGGCTGTCGTGGAAGGTCAGCCCGAGCCACGCCGGCGCAAATACCAGGCTTAACACCATTGCCGGTTTATCCCCCGGCGGGCTGACCGCTGTCCGCGCCGGGATAAAGCGCATTTCGCCTGCGCTCAGCGCGCCGTATTCACCGCGCAGTACGATCTCCAGCTGCGGCCATTCCGGGACGCTGCCACCGGGCGCCGCGTCAGCAAACCAGACGCGGCCCAGCCGCTGAGGGTTAAGCACCAGACCACTGAGCAGGTCGGCAAAGAACTGCTGATCTGCGGGTAAGGGATTCGCTGACATGGGCACTCCGCTAAAAATCAGTCTGTTATGTTAGCGAATGCCACGGGGCAGGAAGGCGATGATGCTCAAAAAAACCGGCGCGGAAAAACGCCGATGTGAGCTATATCACTTCAATGATCGGTCAAGAATTAGTATCATCGGATCTGCTAAACCCTCGCCGTCTGACGGTGAGGGTTTTTCTTTGGATTAATTCGGTGACGATCACCGGGAACGACATGGAGTAAGAAATGTCCAGACCTGCCATTATCATTAATGAACGAGACGCCGAGCGCATTGATCGGCTGCTGGAGCAGGCACCCTACGCCGGGCTGCCCGTTGCCAGCGCGCTGACTGCGGAACTGGATCGCGCGCAGATGTGCGCCCCGGAAGCGATGCCGGCCAATGTAGTGACCATGAACAGTGAAGTGAAGTTTCGCGATCTCACCACCGGCGAAACCCGCGTCCGCACGCTGGTTTATCCGTCACAGATGACCGACAGCGCACAACAGCTATCCGTGCTGGCCCCGGTGGGCGCGGCATTGCTCGGCCTGCGCGCGGGCGACCGCATCCAGTGGGACCTGCCCGGTGGCGCGTCCACCCACCTTGAAGTGATTGAGATCCTCTGGCAGCCTGAAGCGGCCGGTGAATTCAATCGCTAACTCTTCTGATTAAGCCTCGCGCTTTGTCTTGCAGAGGATGCCTGCGCATCCTCTTTCCGGTTTCCCTTCCCCTGCCGCCTCCCCCTCTTTGTTACGTGTGACTTTTACAGGATGCATGACAAACCTTACAAAATTTGCGGGTAAGTTATGATTGAATAGGCACAGGAAAACAACAGGGAGACGCACTTATGTATCATTCCATCATTATGCCGGTTGATGTTTTTGACATGGAGCTGAGTGAAAAGGCGATCCGTCACGCTGAATTTCTTGCCCAGTCTTACGGCATTATCCATTTGCTGCACGTGGTTCCCGGCTCGGCGCATCTGAGCTTATATCGTTTTGCCGCAGATATTCGCCGCTTTGAAGAGCATGTTCAGCAGGAAGCCGAAGCGCGCCTGAAAACCCTGCTCAGCCATTTTTCACTGCCGCCTGAGCGGCTGAAAACCCATGTCCGCGTCGGCAGCGTGCGTGATGTGGTCAATGAGATGACAGACGAGCTGCAGGCGGACGTGGTGGTGATCGGCTCGCGCAATCCGTCAATCAGTACTCATTTACTGGGTTCTAACGCGTCCAGCATCGTGGGCCATGCGCACGTACCGGTGCTGGTCGTCCGCTAAAGCGCGACGGCACGCCAAAAAAGAAAAGGCCCGGAAGCTGACGCCGCCGGGCCTTTGTTGCAGGTGTGTCTTACTGTCTGATTATGCTTTGGTGCGGATCAGGTGATCAAAGGCGCTCAGTGACGCTTTTGCCCCTTCACCGGTGGCAATAATGATCTGTTTGTACGGCACGGTCGTGCAGTCGCCCGCTGCGAATACCCCTTTCACGCTGGTTTCGCATTTGGCATCAATAATGATTTCGCCCATGCGGTTGCGCTCAACAGCGCCTTCCAGCCAGTTGGTGTTCGGCAGCAGACCAATCTGAACAAAAATACCTGACAGCGCCAGCTGATGCGTATCGCCGCTCACACGAGCACGATACTCAAGCCCGGTCACTTTGCTGCCGTCGCCTTTCACTTCGGTAGTCTGCGCATTCAGAATAATGTCGACGTTCGGCAGGCTGCGTACTTTATTCTGCAATACCTGATCCGCTTTCATCTCTGGTGCAAACTCCAGCAGCGTCACATGCTCAACAATACCCGCCAGGTCAATGGCCGCTTCGACGCCGGAGTTACCGCCGCCAATTACCGCCACACGCTTGCCTTTAAACAGCGGGCCGTCGCAGTGCGGGCAATAGGTCACGCCTTTGGTGCGATACTGTTCTTCGCCCGGCACGTTCATGTTGCGCCATTTTGCGCCGGTCGCGATGATCACACTGTGTGCTTTCAGCACAGCGCCGGACGCGGTTTCAATCTGATGCAGGCCGCCCTCTTCTGACGCTGGCGTCAGTTTAGTGGCGCTTTGCGAGTCGATAACATCCACATCGTAGTCATCGACGTGCGCTTTCAGTGCGCCCGCCAGTTTCTGCCCTTCGGTTTTCGGCACGGAGATATAGTTCTCAATATCTACCGTATCAAGCACCTGGCCGCCGAAACGCTCGCCCATCAGGCCAGTACGAATACCTTTACGTGCAGAGTACACGGCCGCTGCCGCACCCGCCGGTCCGGACCCGACGATCAGAACGTCGTAGGCGTCACGTTTGTTCAGCTCATCAGCGGCGCGTTTTTCTGCACCCGTGTCCACTTTGGCAACGATTTCCGTCAGCGTCATACGCCCCTGACCGAACTCTTTACCGTTCATATAAACCGCCGGAACCCCCATCACGTTACGTTCGGTGATTTCGTTCTGGAACGCACCGCCATCGATCGCCGTGTGTTTGATACGCGGGTTCAGTACCGCCATCAGGTTCAGCGCCTGTACCACGTCCGGGCAGTTGTGGCAGGTCAGCGAATAATAGGTTTCAAACTCGAAATCGCCGTCGATATCGCGGATCTGCTCAAGCAGAGACTGCGCTTCTTTTGACGGATGTCCGCCGGTCCACAGTAAGGCCAGTACCAGCGAGGTAAATTCGTGCCCCAATGGCGATCCAGCAAAACGCGGGCCCTGATCGGAGCCTGGGTTAGCAATACGGAACGACGGCTTGCGCACGTCTAAGGTGTTGTCTTCAACAAAGGTCACTTTGTCGGACAGTTCCGCGATTTCGGTCAGCAGTTCCCTGATTTCCGCCGATTTAGCGCTGTCATCCAGCGTGGCAGTTAACTCAACAGGTTTAGTCAGACGCTCAAGGTAGGCCTTAAGCTGGGTTTTCATGGTAGTGTCGAGCATTGTTAATCTCCTGCTAAAAAACATCATCATGCAAGCTGCCTTGTCCGGGCTGCCTGAATGCAACTTGAATCATGGTGTTGGGGGAAAACGGGTGCAAAGCTGCACCCGTTGATTGCCGGGTGGCACGTCGTTTACCCGGCCTACGTAGAGTAGACCCGTGCAAGCGCAGCGCCGCCGGGCTTTGCAGACTTAGATTTTGCCAACCAGGTCCAGGGACGGAGCCAGAGTCGCTTCGCCTTCTTTCCACTTAGCCGGGCATACTTCGCCTGGGTGGGAAGCAACGTACTGAGCGGCTTTGATTTTACGCAGCAGATCAGATGCGTCACGGCCAATGCCTTCTGCAGTCACTTCGATTGCCTGGATGATCCCCTGCGGGTCAACGATGAAGGTGCCACGGTCAGCCAGACCTTCGTCTTCACGCATGTTTTCGAAGTTACGGGTCAGCGCGCCAGTCGGGTCGCCGATCATCGCGTATTTGATTTTTGCGATGGTTTCGGAGCTGCTGTGCCACGCTTTGTGGGTGAAGTGGGTGTCAGTAGAAACGGAGTAAACGTCTACGCCCAGTTTCTGCAGTTCTTCGTAATGATCCGCGACGTCACCCAGTTCAGTCGGGCAAACGAAGGTGAAATCAGCCGGATAGAAGAAGAATACGCTCCAGCGGCCTTCGGTATCTTTCTCGGTAACTTCGATGAATTCGCCGTTTTTGAACGCCTGGTTTTTAAAAGGTTTGATTTTGGTATTAATTAAGGACATCTATACTTCCTCCGTGGTTTCGTTGAGGGCTACGTTACGCAAGTTTTACTGCCACGGCTAATGCGTTTACGTTATCAACTCAATAGGCAATATCTAACAACCTGCCCTGCCGCAGCGTAAACCTCACTTTTACCGTTAATTTTCAAGGCCTTGATATGTTAAAGCGTATAGTTCTGATGACCCTTTTACCTCTTTTCGCGCAAGCGGAAGACCTGCCGGATGCGGTTAAAGCGATTGAAAAGCAGGGGATCACTATCATTAAGCCGTTTGACGCCCCCGGCGGCATGAAGGGTTATCTGGGAAAATATCAGGATATGGGCGTAACCATTTATGTGACGCCGGACGGTAAACATGCCATTTCAGGATACATGTACGACAGCGCGGGCGCCAATCTCAGCGAAAACCTGATTGAGAAAGAGATTTATGCCCCTGCCGGGCGCGAACTCTGGCAGCAAATGGAAAAAGCGGACTGGATCGTCGATGGCAAAAAAGACGCGCCGCGTGTGGTATACGTGTTTGCCGATCCCTTCTGCCCGTATTGCCATCAGTTCTGGCAGCAGTCGCGTCCGTGGGTGGATGCCGGGAAAGTACAGTTGCGCACGCTGCTGGTGGGGGTGATCAAGCCTGAAAGCCCGGCTACGGCGGCGGCGATTATGACCTCCGCCGACCCGGCAAAAACCTGGCATGATTTTGAGCGCTCCGCGGGCAAAATGACGCTTAACGTGCCCGTGAAGCCTGCGGATAACACCATGCGATCGCTGAATATGCATCAGCGATTAATGGATAGCCTGGGCGCCAGCGCCACGCCTGCTATTTACTACATGAATAAAAACAACGTGCTGCAACAGGTGGTCGGTCTGCCGGATGAGCAAAAGCTCAAGGTGATTATGGGCGAAGAATAACGCCTGCATTGTGGCAAAAGGATATCCTGATTGAGGGTCGCGCGTGGCGGCCCTCAACTTATTTGCTGCCCTACCTTTCAAATACCGCTTTTCATGATATATTCATCTTATCAAACAAAATCAGGTTTGGTATTCGCAAAGGATTGTATTTATTGTTTCCTTCACTCATGTGAAACAATCATCAGATAAATAAATCATAGTCAATAAATCAGGATGACCTAATGGCTAATCTTTATGATCTCAAAAAATTTGATCTTAATCTGCTGGTGATTTTTGAGAGTATTTATCAGCATCAAAGTATCAGCAAGGCGGCTGAAACTTTATTTATCACGCCCTCTGCCGTCAGTCAGTCGCTGCAACGCTTACGCGCTCAGCTAAACGATCCGCTATTTGTTCGCTCCGGAAAAGGGGTTACCCCAACCACTGTCGGCATCAATTTACATGCCCACCTGGAAGAAAACCTTAACGATCTGGAACGAACCATTAATATTATGAATAACAGTGAACTGATGAAGACCATTGTTGTTTATAGCCCGCAAATATTGGTCTCCAACGGTATGGTCGGTTTAATTAACCGCCTGCGCGAAACCGCACAGTACAATATCGTGCACCACGACATTTTTATCGCCCCGGAAACCGCCGAAGACCTGCTTAACTATCGTAAGGCAGACCTGGTGCTGTCGCTGCTGCCAGTCACCAATCGCTCCATCGTCTGTACCCGCTACCGCACCGATCCGCTGGTGCTGGTTTGCAGTAACGCCCATCCGCGCATCAATGATGCCACCAGCGTCAGCGCCCTGTTGGAAGAGGGTTTTACCGCGTTTTCCACCCCCGCACAGGGAACAAAAGAAATTTTCACCAGTATAGAAAAAGTCTTGCCGCAGCGGAAAATCCTCTTCCGTAGCGACTCATTCATTTCTGTACTGAATATGATTAGTAATACCGATTTGGTTGGCATTATTCCACTTAAATCATTTAACTACTATAAAGGTTCACTGAATCTTAAGCAGATCAACGCAGGCATTACATTGCCCACGATAGATGTATTTATGATGTATAACCGCGCCTCCATGAATAGCACTGTTTTCGCGCAACTGGTGGAAAGCATTGACCAGGATCAGTGATATTCCGCTTCGCTATTCGGCCTGACGCCCCGTCCGGCCGTATTCTCCCCTCTGGACAAAACATTAGTATCTTTACTTACATTAACAGCATTGACGAATCGTCCTTCAGCAAACAGAATATATTCTCCTTAGTGGGCATTTCCCGCGCATTCAGACCAGTGTTTTTAATCATGGTTTAATTTACTGGATTAGCACTTATGTCAATTCATAAGATTGAGTTAATAGAGAACGTATTTGAAGCCAGCATAGGCCGAATACGCTGGACGTTAGAAAATCTCCCCCGTGTTTGCGTTTCTTTTTCTGGTGGCAAAGATTCAACTGTCATGCTGCATCTCACCGCCCAGCTTGCCCGTCAACTAAATAAAAAAATCCATGTGTTATTTATCGACTGGGAAGCGCAGTTCGCCTTCACCATAAATCATATAAACAAAATGCGCGAAGAGTATCAGGATGTCATTGAAACCTTCTGGTGGATCGCCCTGCCGCTGACCACGCAAAATGCGCTGTCGCAATTCGAGCCGGAATGGCAGTGCTGGCAGCCAGGAAAAGCCTGGGTCCGGCAGCCGCCTGACTGTGCCATTACCGATCCCGCGTATTTCCCGTTTTATCAGCAGGGAATGACCTTCGAAAGTTTCGTTTATCTTTTCGCTGACTGGTTTTCACAGCAACGTCCCGCCGCCATGATGATCGGTATCCGCGCAGATGAATCCTATAACCGGTTTCTGGCGATCGCCTCCTCGCGTAAGCAACGCTTTGCCGATGATAAACCCTGGACGACCTGCACGCCGCGCGGCAACAGCTGGTATGTCTATCCCATCTATGACTGGAAAATCGCTGATATCTGGACATGGTTTGCCAAATCGAAAGCGACCTATAACGTGCTCTACGACCTGATGCATAAAGCCGGGGTTCCTTTACGCTATATGCGCATCTGCGAGCCATTTGGACCGGAGCAGCGTCAGGGACTGTGGCTGTATCACGTGCTGGAGCCACACTCGTGGGCGCGTATGTGTCAGCGCGTCAGCGGCGCGCAAAGCGGCGGCCTGTATGCCGGGCAAGATAATCAGTTTTACGGGCACCGAAAACTGCACAAGCCGGATAACCATAGCTGGCGCTCCTATGCGCTTTTTATCCTCGACAGCATGCCCGTCTCAACCGCTGAACATTATCGCAATAAAATCGCCGTCTACCTCCGCTGGTATGAGAAACGCGGCATGACGGATATTCCGGACAGTCAGGAAGGCGATATAGGCGCGAAGGATATTCCCTCATGGCGGCGTATCTGCAAGGTCCTGCTCAATAACGATTACTGGTGTCGCGCCCTGTCATTCAGCCCGACCAAAACCAGCAACTATCAACGCTATAACGAACGGATGAAAAATAAACGCAAGGAGTGGGGAATTTTATGCGGCAACGACTGATCTACGAATTAAAGGATTATTTAAGCTCGCTGGAGGAAGCCGATCGCATTGATGCGATTAATACGTTTCGCCTGGCGCTGCACGATCTTAGCCCGTTTCGCGACCAGCCCGTGGACTGCGTACTGTGGGTCAAACATGAGACAGTGGAGCCAAACAGCTACAACCCGAACAACGTGGCGCCACCGGAAAAGCGTCTGCTGCTGAAATCCCTTGAGCTGGATGGCTTTACTCAACCGGTCGTCGCTATCCGTAACGGGGCAAACGAGTATGAAATCGTGGACGGCTTTCACCGGCATGAACTGGGTAAGAGCAAGCCTGCGCTGCAAAAACAGCTCAAAGGCTATCTGCCGGTCACCTGTTTACGTGCCTCGCGCACCCGTAAGTCTGAGCGCATGGCGGCCACAATCCGCCATAATCGCGCCCGCGGGCGGCATCAGATCCAGGAAATGTCAGACATCGTGCGTGAACTGGCGCAGCTGGGCTGGGAAGATGAACGCATCGGTAAAGAACTGGGGATGGACAGTGACGAAGTGCTGCGCCTGAAACAAATCAACGGTCTGCTGGAGATGTTTGCTGACCGTCGATTTTCCAGCGCCTGGACCGTAGAGTAGCTACAGCTTACAAAGACGCTCAGCGGCGGCCAGCAGCGTTGCACTCTGCTTGGCAAAGCACAGGCGGATCAGCTTGTGCGGGAAGGGATCGGCGCAAAACACCGATAACGGTATGGCGGCAACGCCCGCTTCTTTGGTCAGCCACTGGCAGAAGCTGACGTCATCCAGATCGGAAATAGCGCTGTAGTCTGCCAGCAGGAAATAGGTGCCTTCGCAGGGTAAAATCTCCAGCCGGCTATGGCTTAACGCTTCCACCAGCAGATCGCGCTTTTGCTGATAGAAGGCGGGCAGCTCGTGGTAGTGCTCCGGCGCTTCACGCAACATGTCCGCCAGCGCCAGCTGCGCCGGGGTATTGACCGAAAAGGTCAGATACTGATGCACCTTGCGCAGCTCGGCGCTGATGGCCGCCGGGGCGATACAGTACCCCACTTTCCAGCCGGTCATATGATAGGTTTTACCGAACGACGATACCGCCACGGCCCGTGAACGTAACTGCGGATGAGCCAGCACGCTGGCGTGGCCGTTAGCGGTAAAGCAGATGTGTTCGTAGACCTCATCGCTGATAACGTAAGTTTCCTGCCCGGCAATAGCGTCCCACAGGGCGGCAAAATCCGCTTTCTCCCATACGGTGGCCGACGGGTTATGCGGCGTGTTGAGGATCACCAGCCGGGTTTTATCACTCAGCAGCGCGGCAAACGCCTGCCAGTCGACGCGAAAATGTGGCGGCTGTAAGGCAATACGTTTTAACACCCCGCCGGACAGCTCCACCGCAGGCGCGTAGCTGTCATAGCTCGGATCAAAGCAAATCACTTCATCACCCTGGCGCACCAGCGCGGTAATGGCGGCATACAACGCTTCGGTGGCCCCTGCGGTGACCGTCACTTCGCTGTCCGCATCCGGCTTCACGCCATAGAGCGCGTCGGTTTTATCGGCAATCGCTTCCCGCAAAGCCTGCACCCCGGTCATCGGCGCATACTGATTTGCGCCCTGCGCCACGTGATGCGCCAGCCGCGCCTGCAAGTAGTGCGGGCCGTCGTAATCCGGGAATCCCTGCGACAGGTTGATCGCCTGATGCTGCTGGGCCAGCGCACTCATTTGCGTAAAGATGGTGGTGCCGAGGGCGGGAAGTTTGCTTTGGGGGATCAGCGGGTTATTGCTCATGAGTCCGTGCCTGCCTGTGATACTTGTGTTGCTGCCACTATAACACGATGTTAGTATTTGGCAATCAAGACGCTTAGACGTCTAAACCATAACGATATTCCTGCCGCCAGGCTCCTCATCTCCGGCCATAAAGGAAGACACTGCATGACCGACAACCTGCAACTCTCCGCCCTCGTCGACGCCTGTCACTGGATCGGCGCGAAAGGCTGGGCCCCCGCCACCGGCGGCAACATGTCTGTGCGCGAAGACGCCGACTGGTGCTGGCTCAGCGAATCCGGCAAGGACAAAGGCAGCCTGACGACCGATGACTTTCTGCGCGTGGAGATCGCCACCCACCGCGTGCCGTCCGGGCGCACACCGTCGGCGGAAACCGGCCTGCATACGCTTATCTACCGCCTGTTTCCGCAGGCGAATGCCGTCCTGCACGTGCACACGGTGAATGCCACCGTGCTGTCGCGGGTGGAGAAGCGCGCGCAACTGACGCTGCACGGCTACGAAATGCAGAAATCCCTCAGCGGACAACATACTCATCTCGACAGCGTACCCGTGGCTATTTTTGATAACGACCAGGATATTGATGCCCTCGCCCGCCGCATTGAGGCGTTCGCG
Organism: Enterobacter kobei; assembly: GCF_018323985.1. Classification (GTDB taxonomy): domain Bacteria; phylum Pseudomonadota; class Gammaproteobacteria; order Enterobacterales; family Enterobacteriaceae; genus Enterobacter_D; species Enterobacter_D kobei_A. The sequence goes on from NZ_AP024590.1 coordinate 3,300,200, forward strand.
CAGGATCATACGCTGCAATATGGTTTCCTCTTGCGCGGCCATGGTTTAACCTGCTGGGGACGCAGTGTGGCGGAAGCCCGCCGTCACCTGGAAGGTCTTGAGTTCTTATTCGAATGTGAAATGCAGCGCCGCCTGCTGGAGAAATAATGATCCGCGCGATAGTTACCGATATTGAAGGCACCACCAGCGATATTCGCTTTGTGCATGATGTCCTGTTCCCGTATGCCCGTGAGCGGCTCGCCGCGTTCATCACCGCGCAGCAATATGGCGAACCGGTCTCCTCCATTCTCGACAATCTGCGTGATGAAATTGACCAGCCGGATGCTACCACCGCAGAGCTTATCGACACGCTGCTGCGCTTTATGGATGAAGATCGCAAATCCACGTCGCTGAAAGCCTTGCAGGGTATTATCTGGCGCGAAGGCTATGTACACGGCGACTTTACCGGGCATCTCTACCCGGACGTGCTGCCGTCGCTGGAAAAATGGAAGGCGCAGGGTATTGATCTCTATGTTTATTCCTCCGGCTCCGTCGCCGCGCAGAAACTGTTATTTGGCTACAGCGACGAAGGTGATATTACTCATCTGTTCAGCGGCTATTTTGATACGCACATTGGCGCGAAACGCGAGGTGAGTTCTTATACCAGCATCGCTGAACAACTGGGCCTGGCCCCGTCACAGATTTTGTTCCTGTCGGATGTTCATCAGGAGCTGGATGCGGCGGCCGAAGCCGGGCTGCGTACCGTGCAGCTTATTCGCGGTGATGACGATGCCGCCAGCCATCATCACCAGGTTCATCGTTTTGATGTTATCAATCCGGAGCAGATCCCTTCATGAGCGCCCTGACGATTTTTTCAGATACCGACGCCAGTCAGCACACCTGGCACAGTACCGATGCCACTGAGATCCAGCAGCAGCTCAACGCCAAAGGTGTACGTTTTGAGCGCTGGCAGGCGGACCGCGATCTGGGGGAGGATCCCTCTTCCGACACGGTGATCAACGCCTACCAGTCGGCGATTGATAGGCTGGTTGCCGAAAAGGGCTATCAGAGCTGGGATGTGATCAGTCTGCGTGCGGACAATCCGCAGAAAGACGCATTACGCGCAAAGTTTCTTAATGAACATACGCATGGCGAAGATGAAGTACGCTTTTTCGTCGAGGGGGCGGGGCTATTCTGCCTGCATATCGGTAACGAGGTGTATCAGGTGCTGTGCGAGAAAAACGATCTGATTTCGGTACCTGCCGGCACGCCGCACTGGTTTGACATGGGTTCAGAACCGAACTTCACCGCCATTCGAATTTTTGACAATCCCGAAGGCTGGGTAGCGCAGTTTACCGGCGATGCGATTGCCGATGGCTATCCGCGCCTGGCATAGCATTTTCCCCTCACCCCGGCCCTCTGGCGTACGTTGGACCGCAGGGTGAGGGAGAAGCGTTAGCCTTTCGCCTGGGTAAACAGCGTGTCCCACATGCCCAGTACCAGCGCCTGATCGCGCGGGGAAAGCTCACCGGCCTGAATGGCTTTTGACAGGCTGGCGCTGACGTTAGCGTGAACGGCTTCAGGTGAATGGTCATCGCCATGCTCAAGTTCCGCGACGGCCAGCGTCAGGTGGCCGCGCAGATAACCGCTGGCAAACAGCTCGTCGTCTCCGGCCGTATCTACCATGTCATCTATTAACGCCAGAATGCGTGCTTCAAACTCCGCGATCATCTTCTTTCCTCTTTAAATCGTGGCTTCAGTTAAGATCTTCCGGCCACGGAAACTGTGCTGCCGTTAGCGGCGGCGTATGATAATAATCCTGTAGTGCCTTGATGAAGCGCGCCGGACGCGGGGGAATGCCCTCTTCCAGATACGTCATCACCTGGGCATGAACCCGGCGCTGAAAAGCAATGCGATCCGGTTCGAAATCGCCGTCCAGATTGTCGCAGCTGATATTGAACGGGAAGCCTGCGGCGACGCAGAACATCCACTCCAGCGCCTGCGGCTTCACTTCCACGTCTTCAAACTGCCCCTGCGTCGTGGCATCGCGCCCGTCCGGGCAATACCAGTAGCCAAAATCCACCTGCTCACGACGCGCTTTACCGGCAATACACCAGTGCGAAATCTCATGTAAACCGCTGGCATAAAAGCCGTGAGCGAAGACGATGCGGTTATAGGGGACGTCAGCATCAGCAGGAAGATAGATCGGTTCGTCGTCGCCTTTAATCAGACGGGTATTAAAATCAGCAGCAAAACAGCTGTCGAAGACATCAATTAATTGCTCGTAAGTGTGCGTCGTGTTCATTAGTTCATCCCCAACCAGTGAAGGATCTCCTGTCCATGGCTATCAAAAAGCAGTTTTGCGCTCATTACCGCCGAGACGATGACAATCATCGGGCGAATGAGTTTTTGTCCTTTGCTCAGCACCAGCCGTGAGCCCATGCGTGCGCCAAGAAACTGCCCGGCAAGCATCACAAAACCGGTGGCCCATACCACCTTGCCGCCGATAATAAAGAGCAACAGGCCGCCGACGTTGGAAGTGGCGTTCAGCACTTTGGCGTGGGCGGTGGATTTCGCCAGATTGAAACCGCACAGCGTGACGAAGGCCAGCGCGTAAAACGATCCTGCGCCCGGCCCGAAAAAACCGTCGTAAAACCCCACGCAGCCACCGGCAATCAGCGCAAACGGCAGGCCGTACAGCCGACGCTGACGATCTTCTTCGCCAAGCTTTGGCATCAGCAGAAAATAAAGCCCGATGCAGATCACCAGGATCGGCAAAATCTGGCGCAGCACGTCAGACTTCACATACTGGACCAGCAGCGCGCCTGAGGTAGAGCCGATAAACGTCATCAGGATATTAAGCTTCTGATCCGCCAGATTGACGACTTTCAGACGCACAAAATAGATCGAGGCAGACAGCGAACCACCGCAGGCCTGTAATTTATTGGTGGCCAGCGCCTGGGCAGGCGTCATACCTGCCGCAAGCAGCGCCGGTACGGTCAGTAAGCCGCCCCCACCCGCCAGCGCGTCGATAAATCCCGCCAGCAACGCCACAAAAAACAGTATCGCCAGCAGTAACGGCGATACCATAAACAGATCGATAAAGTTATCCATTAAAGTGCATGCTCATCCAGTAGCGCCTGGCAGGAAGGCGGCAACGGCGGCGGTGTCTTCTTTTCAGGCTTCGTTATCGGGGGTTTTGCGGGTTCAAACCAGCTTTGTAATTCTGCGCCGCATCCATCGCCTGGCGGCGGCAGCGGTTGATCTTCGCATTCGAGACTGTCCGCCGGGCAGCGCAGACGTACGTGCATATGGGCGCGATGCTGGAACCACGGACGGACTTTGCGCAGCCAGTCACGATCCGTACCGGCGTCGAGACAGAGCTGTTGTTTGATGGCCGGATTGACGAAAATACGCGTCACGTCATTATCTTCCGCCGCCAGTTTGATCAGCTGACCGATCTGCGGCTGCCACAGTGAAGACACCACGCGTTTGCCGTCCGTTGATACCAGATCCAGCGCCTGGGGTTTCAGCAGCTGCGCGGCCGTCCAGCGGGTTTGCGGCAATTGCAGGAAAATATCCACATCCAGCCCGGTCTGATGGCTGGCGTGCCCACCATTAAAACGACCTCCGGCGGGCATCCCCATATCGCCAATCAGCATGGTACCCAGTCCCAGGTTATGCACCTGATTACCCAGGCGCTGGATAAACAGCACCAGATCCGGATGACCAAAATAGCGCCGCTGATCGGTACGCATCACCTGATAGGTATCCGACTGCACGGGAAGCTCGCTGGCCCCCACGATACAGCCATTGGAAAAAGCACCGATAGACTGCGGGCTGCCTGCCACCGGATGCGTAATTTTCTGCCAGGGCGTAGCGGCGAGGCTGAACTGGCTGGCGAGCAAGGCCGCCAGCGCAATGACACGTTTTTTCATGTTTACCAGCGTGGCAATGTAGTTGTGACGTCCCCGTTCTGCGCCCGCTGGCGCATGAAGTGATCCATCAGCACGATGGCGAGCATCGCTTCGGCAATCGGTACGCCGCGGATCCCCACGCAGGGGTCGTGACGGCCTTTGGTGATCATCTCGATCTCTTCACCGGCGCGGTTAATCGTGCGGCCCGGCACCGTAATGCTGGAGGTCGGTTTCAGCGCGATATGCGCGACGATCTGCTGCCCACTGCTGATGCCACCGAGAATACCGCCGGCGTGGTTGCTCTGGAAACCGGCGTGCGTTATTTCATCGCGGTTTTGACTGCCGCGCAGCGCAACGGAACCAAACCCTTCGCCGATCTCCACGCCTTTGACGGCGTTGATGCTCATCAGAGCGTGGGCGATGTCGGCATCCAGACGATCAAATACCGGTTCACCAAGCCCCGCAGGGACGCCATCGGCCACCACGGTGATCTTCGCGCCAATGGAGTCGCCTTCTTTTTTCAGGCCGCGCATCAGTTCATCCAGCGCCTCGATTTTATCGGGATCCGGGCAGAAGAACGGGTTTTGCTCCACCTGTGACCAGTCTTTGATCGCAAGCGGAATATCACCCATCTGGGTCAGACAAGCGCGGATCACGATACCGAATTTTTGCGCCAGGTATTTCTTGGCAATAGCGCCTGCCGCCACACGCATGGCGGTTTCCCGCGCGGAGGAGCGTCCACCGCCGCGATAATCGCGCAGGCCATATTTTTGTTCATAGGTGTAATCGGCGTGGCCCGGACGGAAGGTATCTTTAATGGCGCCGTAGTCCTGGGAACGCTGATCGGTGTTTTCGATCAGCAGACCAATGCTGGTACCGGTGGTGACGCCTTCAAAGACGCCGGAAAGAATTTTGACCTGATCCGGCTCGCGACGCTGCGTGGTGTAGCGAGAGGTTCCCGGACGACGGCGATCCAGATCGTGTTGCAGATCGGCTTCGCTCAGCGGCATGCCGGGCGGCACGCCATCCACAATGCAACCCAACGCCAGACCGTGTGACTCGCCAAACGTGGTTACGCGAAAGAGTTGTCCAATACTGTTTCCTGCCATCACGGCTCCGTTATGTTGTTGTGTTGTGTGGCTTAATTACGCGGCATCGTTGTGCGGCTTAGTCTTTATAAATGCTGAAGTGTTCCCGCGCAGCGACCAGTTGTGCCCTGGTCAGCATGAAGACGCCATCACCGCCGTTATCAAACTCCAGCCAGGTGAAAGGCACATCCGGGTACTGCTCCATCAGATGTACCATGCTGTTACCCACTTCACAAATCAGGATGCCGTCGTCGGTCAGGTATTCCGGCGCACAGGCCAGAATGCGGCGCGTCAGCTTCAGGCCGTCGCTACCGGAGGCAAGACCCAGTTCCGGCTCATGGCGATATTCATTCGGCAGATCCGACATGTCTTCTTCATCGACGTATGGCGGATTGGTGACGATCAGATCGTACTGCACCTTCGGCAGGTCGCGGAACAGATCGGAGCGGATCGGCGTGACGTTGTGGATCAAACCGTGCTCTTCAATATTGTGCTCAGCCACCGCCAGCGCGTCCGGGGAGATATCCACGGCATCCACTTCCGCTTCCGGGAATTCATAAGCGCAGGCAATGGCGATACAGCCGCTGCCGGTGCACATGTCGAGGATATGCTGTGGCTGATGATCGATCAGGCCCGCGAAACGGCTGGTGATCAGTTCGCCAATCGGCGAGCGTGGGACCAGTACGCGTTCATCGACAAAAAATTCGTGACCGCAGAACCAGGCTTTATTAGTGAGATAGGCCACCGGGATACGTTCATTGACGCGGCGGATCACGCGCTCAACGATGCGGTGGCGTTCGCTGGAGGTCAGGCGCGCGTTGCGCATATCTTCCGGAATATCCAGCGGCAGGTAGAGCGTGGGCAACACCAGTTGCACAGCTTCATCCCATGGGTTATCGGTACCGTGCCCATACCAGATATTGGCCGCGCTGAATCGGCTGACCGACCAACGCAACATGTCCTGAATGGTATGCAGCTCACTGACTGCTTCATCGACAAATATTTTATCCACACTATCCTCCAGGACATGCATTGCTGTAAATTCGGCGGCTAGTTTGCCATGAAGACGCCGATAAATCAGCATTCTCGCGCCTGCCCGGTGGGGAAAAAATGCGTTTTGCCTGAACACAGGCCGCATCGAGTCGGGTAAACTGGCGGAAATAAAAGAAGAGACAGAAAAATGAAAAAGAAAGCATCGCTCAGCGAGGAGGACCAGGCGCTGTTCCGGCAGTTAATGACAGGCACGCGCAAAATCCAGCAGGACACCATTGTTCACCGCCCGCTGCGTAAAAAAGTGACAGAGGTGCCGGTTAAGCGCCTGTTATCGGAGCAGGCCGATGCCAGCCACTATTTTTCTGATGAGTTTCAGCCGTTGCTCAATACCGACGGCCCGGCCAAGTATGTCCGCCCGGATGTCAGCCATTTTGAATTAAAGAAGCTCCGCCGCGGTGATTACTCCCCGGAGCTGTTTCTGGATTTGCACGGTTTGACGCAGATGCAGGCGAAGCAGGAGCTGGGCGCGCTGATCGCCGCCTGCCGCCGTGAACACGTGTTCTGTGCCTGTGTGATGCACGGCCACGGGAAGCATATCCTCAAGCAGCAGACGCCGTTATGGCTGGCGCAGCATCCACACGTTATGGCCTTTCATCAGGCGCCGAAAGAGTACGGCGGAGATGCCGCGCTGCTGGTACTGATTGAAGTGGAAGAGTGGCAACCGCCAGAGCTTCCGTAAGCCCGTGCCCTGAGCCGGGATGCCCGGCGGCGCGGAGCTTGCCGGGCCTACGTTAATTTGTAGGTCGGGTAAGCAAAGCGCCACCCGACAAAACCTCAGCCGCCATAAACAACAAGAGCCGCATCAGCGGCTCTTTTCACAGGGTCAGGCGGGATTACATCGCCTTCGCCATCTTCAGATTGCAGGGGCTCATTTGCCAGTTAAATACCCCTTTGCCTGAGGCATCCAGCGTAATGCTGGCGATGGCTGAGGTAGAAAACATCGGCGGTGTCAGGGTCGGGCAGAGCTCCGACACCAGGTAGCCTACTAGCGGCAGGTGAGAGATCACCATCACCGAAGAGACACCTTCGTTTGCCAGCGTCTGCAAATACGCGCTGACCATACGGACATCGCCACCGGGCGTCAGTTCTGGCAGAACGTCGATTTCCACGTCGTCTGGCAGGTTCATGCACTCCCCTACCTCGCTCAGCGTCTGTTCGGCACGCAGGAACGGGCTGACCAGTACACGCTCGATATTCACTTTTTGGCTTAACAGCCAGGTTGCCATTTGACGGGACTCATCACAGCCACAGGAAGTCAAAGGGCGAACCGAGTCACTGGCTGCATCCAGAGCAGCGTCGCCGTGACGCATGATAAAAACTTGCATATTGCACCGCTTTTGTTAACCAGAAGCATTGAACCGCCCGAATGAAACAACATGTTTACACCGGAACAGACAATGGCCGGGCATTGTGCCTTATCCATTCGTTGAATGAAACGCTGTGTTTTACATCAATGGCGTAAGTATAGTCAATCACTGTTTATAAAATGACCACCATCGACACATTCAACGACAGATTTACCCTTTACTGACCTGAACTTACAGGATCAGTGTTATTGGCAGGCCAGAACGTTTCGCCCTGTGCTGCCATTTGTAACAAGTATTCACAAGGCGTAAATCGTGGGCCGTACTGCGCGGCCAGGCGCTCCAGCGTCGCCACGATATTCCCCACCCCGCGCGTATCCATATAGCGGAACGGACCGCCCAAAAACGGCGGGAACCCGATGCCAAACACCGCGCCGATATCGCCATCACGCGCGCTGCGGATCACGGACTCATCAAGGCAGCGCGCCGCTTCGTTGAGCATCATCATCACACAGCGTTCCGCAATCTGATCCGCCGACAGTTTTGCGCCAGCAGAAGCGCCGATCAGCGGATAAATTGCCGGGTCCACTTGCTTCTTGCTTGTACGCCCTTTCGCGCCGTAAAGATAGAATCCGCGACCATTTTTTCTGCCTTTGCGATCGTCATTCAAAATCGCAGCAACGACATTTGCAGGCGCAGAAAAACGTTCTCCATATGCGCGTTCCAGTACAGGGATAATTTTAGTGCCGGTATCGATTCCCACCTCATCCAAAAGTTGGATTGGGCCAACCGGGAAGCCAAATTTCACCAACGCGCGGTCAATATGATCCACCTGCTCGCCTTCCGTCAGCAGACGCATGGCTTCATTGATGTATGGCGCCAGAATACGGTTAACGTAAAAACCGGCTTTATCTGCCACCACAATCGGCGTTTTGCCCTGCTTTTTCGCCAGTTTTACCGTGGTGGCAATAGTTCGCTCTGCGGTTTGCTTGTGGGCTATTACTTCCACCAGCGGCATTTTTTCCACCGGGCTGAAGAAATGCAGGCCGATAATATTTTCCGGCCGCGCGGCTTTCGCCGCAATATCGCCAATCGGCAGCGACGAGGTGTTAGACGCAAAGATCGTTTGCGGCGAGCAGTGCTGCTCTATTTCCGCCACCATCTGCTGCTTTAGCGCCAGATCTTCGAATACCGCTTCAATGACGACATCACGCCCGGCAAACCCACGGTAATCGGTGGTACCGGAGATCAGCGCCATGTCGCTGTCACGCTCCTGAGGACGGATATGGCGGCGACGGACTTTTTTATCAAGCTGCTGCCAGCTGTATTGCAGCGCATGGTTAATACCGGCAGGTTTAATATCCTTGATGCGAACCGGCAGTTTGCCTTTGCTGGCGGTGACGTAAGCGATGCCGCCGCCCATCAGCCCTCCGCCCAGAATGCCCACCGCGCGTAAAGGAGCGGCTTCGACGGCGCTGCCTGGATCTTTTTTGATGTCGGTGCTGGTGAAAAAGATATGCCGCAACGCCCGGGACTGCGGGGTCATCGCCAGCTCGCCAAAGCCGCGGGCTTCGGCCTCATAGCCGCTACTGCGTCCCTGAGCCAGCCCGGTGTGCACCACATCCAGAATGCGCGGCGCGGCCGGGTAATTGCCGTGGGTTTTCTGCTGCGTCTTTTTCTCTACCATACGAAACAGTAGAGTGCGCCCGAGGGGGCCTGCCATAATACGTTCCCGTACGGGTAAACGACGCCCGGTCGGTTTGCCTTTTTTCGCGAGATCCGCTGCGGCCTCCAGCAAAATCGATACCGGCACCACATCGTCCACCAGACCCACTTTACGCGCCTGGCGAGGCCTTAGCATTTTGCCGGTAAGAATCATCTCCAGTGCCGTACTGACGCCGATCAAACGCGGCAGGCGCTGTGTGCCACCGGAACCGGGTAACAGGCCGAGCTGCACTTCCGGCAGTCCAAGCTGGGTTTTTGCATCATCTGTGCAGACGCGTCCATGGCAGGCCAGCGCCAGCTCAAGGCCGCCGCCCAGACAGGCACCGTGGATCGCCGCAATCACCGGGATCGGCAGCGCATGGATGTCGGCCATCACCTGTTGCCCCTGACGAGCCAGTTCTTCCGCCTCTTTGGCGGTTTTGCAACGGTCGATCATGTTGATGTCTGCCCCGGCGACAAAGTTGTCTTTTTTCGCCGAAATGAACACCACGCCGCGCAGATCTTTATTTTCGCGGATCTGCTTTAAAATCGCCCTTACCTGAACGCCAAATTCCGCCTTCAGGGTATTCATTTTTTCACCGGGCACATCAATGGTCACCACGGCAATATTATCCGGACGCACGGTCAGGGAAAAAGCAGTTGTCATGTCCATTATTCGGCCTCCAGTACCATTGCCGCGCCAAGTCCGCCTGCGGCGCAGGCCGTTACCAGACCAAAGCCTCCGCCCCGGCGGCGTAATTCATGCAGCGTCTGGGTGATCATGCGCGCGCCGGTGGCGGCAAACGGATGACCATAGGCGATGGAGCCGCCCAGCACGTTAAATTTGCTGTCGTCCACTTCCCCGGTAGCATGACTGCGCCCCAGCACATCGCGGCTGAACTGATCGCTGGCCATCAGTTTGAGATTCGCCAGCGTCTGCGCGGCAAAGGCTTCGTGCATATCAAACAGGGTGAGATCGTTAAGGGTGATACCGGCGCGTTCAAGCGCCAGCGGCGTCGACCAGGCCGGGCCGAGCAGCATGTCCTGCTGAACACCAATGGCGGTAAACGCATAGCTGCGCAGGAAACCAAGCGGGGTCAGTCCCAGCTCTCTGGCGCGGGATTCGGTCATCAGGATCACCGCCGCCGCGCCATCGGTCAGCGGCGTACTGTTGGCTGCCGTGACGCTGCCGTGTTTGCGATCAAACGCCGGGCGCAGTTTGGTGTAATCGGCAAGCGATGAGTTGTGGCGAATATTATTGTCCTGCACAACCGGATCGCGGTACGGCGGCACGTAAGCCGTCATCACCTCTTCCGCCAGTTTTCCGTCAGCCCAGGCCTGCGCCGCTAGCTGATGAGAGCGATGCGCCAGCGCATCCTGCTGCTCGCGACTGATGCCCCAGGTTTTTGCCATTTGCTCGGCGGTATCGCCCATGCGTAAACCGGTGGAGTATTCCGCCACGGCGGGCGGTACGGGGAGCAAGTCGCGCAGGCGCAGCCGGGAAAAGAGTTTTAGTTTTTGCCCGGCGGTGCGTGCTTTACTGAGATCGAGCAGCGTGCGCGCCAGGGTTTTGCTGACGCCTATCGGCAGCACGGAAGTGGAGTCGGCCCCGCCAGCAATGCCGGCGCGAATAGTACCGGCCATCAGGCTTTCAGCGACGTTCGCCACTGCCTGGAAACTGGTAGCGCAGGCACGGCTGACGCTGTACGCATCAGTATGAATGTTCATGCCGGTGCCGAGCACGATCTCACGGGCAATGTTTGGCGCTTCGGGCATTTGCACTACCTGGCCAAATACCAGTTGTTCAATCACTTCAGGCGGAATTTCGCTGCGGGCAAGCATCTCGCCTACCACCATTTTCCCGAGGCTAATAGCCGGGATGCCATGAAAAGCCGTCGCCTGGCGGGCAAAAGGGGTACGTAACCCGGTGACAATGGCAATGCGATCGCCCTGACGGGTGACAAGCGGTAATGCCTGACTCATAACACTCCCCTGTAAATAACATCATGCAAAGTGGTCTGACCTGATATTAGTCTTAACCTTTTTTTTACATTTAGCCAACCGGCGGAGCGAATTTTTGCGAAGTATTACACAGAGATGGTGGAGAAAACGCTCCTGAGGATCAGGAGCGTGATAAGGAGGATTAACGCAGGCCCAGCTGGAAGATTAGCGTTTCTGCTTCACAGGCAAAAACAAAATCAATATCCAGACGTACACCGTCCGCGACCTCGGTAAAGGTGGAGGTGATCTGGCACGGATCGGATTCCACGCTGCGCGCTTTTTCCGTTAATGCGGCCAGCGTCGCTTCTGCGTCGGCACGGGCGGTAAATACGCGGCTGTAAGAGGCGGTGCAGTCGGTATTATCCATAATGGTGCCCACATCCATACAGCAGCAAACCGGGGTTTCTTCAGCACTGCATTTACTCATGGTAGATTTCCTCTGTATTTGCACTCTGGGTGCCATAAACGATGTGGTTATTTTACCCGCCCGGGAATAGTGGCTCCAGTCGATAATCTCACAATTGCCGAATAGTGACCGTTATCACAGCTTAAAATGATCTAAAACAAAATTCGCCCTTCCTCATTACTGCAACAGGGGCCAAATTTGCCACGCAGATCGCGTTTCGAAGATCACAATTGAAAAAACTTATAAACATCCTTGCAACATTCCTGCTGGTCAGACCTATAATTCCGCCACTGGTCTGATTTGTAAGTGGTACCTCAGACCCTACACTTCGCGCTCCTGTTACGGTACGTAACAATCAATGCATAAAAATAAATCGGATGAGGTTATGGTCATGAGCCAGAAAACCCTGTTTACCAAATCTGCACTCGCAGTTGCAGTGGCAATTGTCTCTACACAAGCCTGGTCTGCGGGCTTCCAGTTAAACGAATTCTCTTCCTCTGGCCTTGGTCGCGCTTATTCAGGTGAAGGTGCTATTGCAGATGATGCAGGTAACGCTAGCCGTAACCCGGCGTTAATTACCTTATTCGATCGCCCAACTTTCTCCGCCGGTGCGGTTTATATTGATCCAGATGTGAACATTTCCGGTAGTTCCCCTTTCACTGGTCGCAGCACCAAAGCTGATAATATTGCGCCAACGGCCTGGGTTCCTAACATGCATTTCGTTGCCCCTATTAATGAACAGTTTGGCTGGGGCGCCTCTGTGACCTCTAATTATGGTCTGGCAACAGAATTTCATGATAATTACATCGCCGGCGAATACGGCGGCAAAACCGATTTAAAAACCATGAACCTTAACCTCAGCGGCGCGTATCGCTTAAATGATAACTGGAGTTTTGGTCTTGGCTTTGACGCGGTATACGCTGACGCAAAAATTGAGCGTTATGCTGGCGAACAAACCGCAGGCGCTCGCCTGCCAAGAAATGGTTCGCAAATCGCCAGCCTTGAAGGCGACGAGTGGGGCTATGGCTGGAATGCCGGCATCCTTTACGAGCTGGATAAAGACAACCGCTACGGCTTCACCTATCGTTCAGAAGTGAAAGTCGATTTCGACGGCGATTATAAAAGCAGCATCAATCCACTGGTTAACGGCTTGCCTGGCGCGGGTACGACTTTCCCTGCCGGTACCAGTGGCCGGACTGTTCCAGGTTCGCTGAGTCTGCATCTGCCAGAAATGTGGGAGCTGTCCGGTTATAACCGTGTCGCACCACAGTGGGCAGTGCACTACAGCATCGCCTACACCAGCTGGAGCCAGTTCCAGGAGCTGAAAGCGACCGGGAATGACGGTCAGACACTGTTCTATAAAGAAGAAGGCTTTAGAGATTCCTACCGCCTGGCGCTGGGTACAACCTATTACATGGATGATAACTGGACCTTCCGTACCGGTATCGCCTATGACGACAGCCCGGTTCCGGCTAACAAACGTTCCATTTCCATCCCGGATCAGGACCGTCTGTGGTTGAGCGCGGGTACCACTTACGCCTTCAACGATAACGCGTCGGTGGATGTGGGTGCCTCTTATATGCACGGTCAGAAAGTCACCGTTAACGAAGGCCCGTATACCTTCCACTCAGAAGGTAAAGCCTGGCTGTTCGGTACTAACTTTAACTACGCATTCTGATTATTCCGTCATATAAAAAAAGGTGAACTTCGGTTCACCTTTTTTATTGTCTGATCTGCGATTACTCAGAATCAATATCTTTTAAATCGTCCTGAATAGCCTGCGCATTCGGGTTTTCATCCGGTTTCAACTGACCGCCGTTGGCGATAAAGTCGTGGCGCTGGAAATAGGCTTCGCGGACCAGAATATAGGGATCGGACGACTGGCGCAGCAGGCCGTCGGAATCCAGCAACTGGGCGCGGGACTCGATACCCTCTACCGTCCATTTACCGACCGAGAGCGGCCACGTCAGCCAGGAGAGCACCGGGTAGAGCGTATCCGCCATATCGCCGCCGTCTTCACGCAAGGTAAAGCTGCCATAGAACGGCAACTGCACGTACGGGCCATATCCGACGCCATAATGCCCCAGCGTACTGCCGAAACGGTGCGGCTCAATACGTTGCAGTTTTTCGTTGGATAAACCTGCAACATCAATAAAGCCACCCATCCCTAATAAGGTATTCAGGAAGAAACGGGTAAAGTGCACCATGCCTTTATAGGGATCACCCTGCAGGAAGAAGTTCACCATAATGGCGGGTTCTTCCAGGTTACTGGTGAAGTTGCTTAACCCATTACGTGCCGGCTGCGGTACATAATCACGCCAGCCAACGGCAATCGGCCGCAGCACATAGGGATCGAGCACGTTAAAGTTGAAGTTATACATGGTGCGGTTGAATCCTTCCAACGGATCCGAGCGCCCCTGTTGCTGCTCACCAGAGCTGGCGCAACCGAACAGTAATGTAGTACCCAGCGCGAGCGCCGACAGGCGAAATTTCATGGATGTCTCCCTGTAATAAATGGTCATCGCAAAATGTCATCCGTGACGGATAAACGCGCAGCGCTCAGGTTTCCGCCTGGAATACGCAAGCGATTGTATCAGCACGTTTAAGGATGTGCACGTCAGTGGCAGCATGACCTGTCATGCATTCAGCATAGCTGGTCTTTATCTTCTCGTTTCGCCGTCAATGTTATACGCACTCTTAAATCCTGTTATCACCTTTTTTGCCCTTTGCATAATTTAGGAAGAAGCCCGCTGCTTTAGCGCGTAAAGCCGCTACGCTTATTGTCATGATCCTTGGAAAGATGAAGCAAAGATGGATGAACTGAAACACGAAAAAATTGATGAGCACACTGACGAAATCGAAGTTGAAAGTGAGGAAAAGGATCGCGGCGAGAAAATCGAAGTGGACGAGGAACATCTGCCTTCCCGGGCAATGGCGATCCACGAACATATTCGTCAGGACGGGGAAAAAGAGTTAGAGCGCGATGCGATGGCGCTGCTGTGGTCAGCCATTGCGGCGGGTCTCTCGATGGGGGCATCGCTGCTGGCGAAAGGCATTTTCCACGTGCAGTTTGAAGGCATCCCCGGCGGCTTTGTGCTGGAGAACCTCGGTTACACCTTCGGCTTTATCATTGTGATCATGGCTCGCCAGCAACTGTTCACCGAGAACACCGTCACCGCCGTACTGCCGTTTATGCACAATCCGACCTGGGGCAACGGCGGTCTGCTGATACGACTGTGGGGCGTGGTGCTGTTGGGTAACCTGATCGGCACCGCGATTGTCGCCTGGGCGTTTGGCTATATGCCGGTGTTTGACGAGCCAACGCGCGATGCCTTTGTGAAAATCGGCATGGATGTCATGAAAAATACACCGCTGGAGATGTTTGCCAATGCCATTATTTCCGGCTGGTTGATCGCCACTATGGTATGGATGTTCCCTTCTGCCGGCTCCGCTAAAATCGTGGTGATCATTCTGATGACCTGGCTTATTGCGCTGGGCGATACCACGCATATTGTGGTGGGAGCGGTGGAGATCTTTTATCTGGTATTCACCGGTTCACTGCACTGGAGCGAATTCCTCTGGCCGTTCGCCCTGCCGACCCTCGCCGGGAATATCTGCGGCGGCACCTTTATCTTCGCCCTGTTAAGCCATGCGCAGATCCGTAACGATATGAGCAACAAACGTAAGGCCGAGATCAAATCAAAGGCCGACGAGCAAAAAAAACAGAGTAAATCAAAGGAGAATAACGCTTAAGTGGTGACACTTTGAGCATTCAGGCGGTCACGCGCTTAACGCAGTGTTGAAATGACGCTATACTCGTGCCGCCTTGTCCCCTTAGTTAAATGGATATAACGAGCCCCTCCTAAGGGCTAGTTGCAGGTTCGATTCCTGCAGGGGACACCAGAATTCTCGTCTGAAATATCCCAATACGATTGTCCGATTTTCAGCAAAAAGGCTGCCCTCCGGCAGCCTTTTTCACTTTCATCAATATTCAAACTGCCGGTAATAGCGGCGAATATCCAGACTGTGTCCGGTGTAATGCTCGAAGTGAGCGGCCAGACGGTCTACCAGCAGAGTGGAGGCGACGCAGGGCGCCATGATCCAGCGGAATTCATCGTCGATACCAGTAAGGGTATAGTCCCGCGGATCGATGACCACCAGGTTGTCGGTGATTTTACGGGCAAAAGCCTCAATACGATCGTCAAGCGGTCGGCACTTCCCTTCCCCTTTCACCAGAAACAGCGGGACGTCTTTTTCAAGCAATTCCAGCGTACCGTGGAAAAACTCCGCAGAACTGACGGACTTGGTGCGTTTCCACTGCATCTCTTCCAGAATACACATTGAGAACAGATAGACTTCACCCCACATTTCCGCGCCACCGATCCACATCATATAATCGGCGGTATGGTAACGATGGGCGATCTCATCGGCGCGCTCGTTAAACTGGCGTTTGGCCTGCAACAGGTTTTCCGGCAGCAGTTCCAGCTGGCTGGCGAAACGGTCATAACCGTCAAATTCGCCATTACGCGCCACCAGACGGAAAAACAGCCAGTAAAGCAGCATGTACTCATATTCCACACCGTTTTTATGCTGCATCGGAATATGCCAGGTGGCCGCGGCGGCAAGCGGCGAATCGGCGTTTTTGGTAATAGCCACGACGCGGATGCCCTGCGCTTTACACCATTCGGCAATGGCGACCGATTCCTTGGTATCCCCCGATTTGGAAAGGGTGATCACCACCGATTCTTTGGTGAGTTTTTTATTTCCCTTACAGAGTAATTCTGCTGCCTGCTCGGTATAAACCGGCAGCGCAGTCACCTCTTTGGCAAATTCCTGCATCGCCATCATCGGCGCCAGCGAGCCCCCTACCGAGGCGAAGAAAATATTATTAAAACCTGCAGCATGAATATTATCCGCAACCTGTTCAGCCGTTTTACGCGCAGCAATGATGTCACGAGCACTGGTCAGGTACTCGTCCTGATTAAAACCTAACATAGCTATTCTCCAGATAAGGAATTAAATTTTGCTTTTAAGCACCTTGTCGAAATCGTCAAATATACGCACGCTTAAATCGATGCCTTTAGCCGTGGCAATATGGAATGCGAGTAGCTGGAATGGCACAATCAATAATAAAGGCGCGAAGTGATGATTTAAGGAATAATTCAGCGCCAGTGTCTTGAGATCGTTATTTTCAGCCGCCAGTGTGACGGTAAATACCGCATCCACGGCGGGCTGCATATAATCCCGTAATGCACGGGTGCGCGCATGTACACTGTCCTCAATAAAAAACAGCGTATGGCTGGCGCTGGCTTCCAGATAGGGGCCGTGCATATAGGCTTCCAGTTCGAAACCGCTGGAAGGCAGGCGCACGGTTTCCGTGAACTTGGTTTCAAACTCTTTTGCTACCCCGGTCAGCGCGCCATAGCCCGTCGCCACAAAACGCGCAGCCTGGATAAAGTGCTGCCGGTGACGGATAAAAAAAGCGTTTGTTTTTTCGATCACATCAGGTATTGCCAGCGCAGCCTGTTTAAGGCTCGCGAGTGTGCTGGCGCGTTCGTCCTGTGCAAGCTGCCCGCGATGTTCAGCCACCAGCAGCGCGATAAGCAGCAGGTTCAGCACGGTGGCGCTAAAGCCGCGCGTGACAAAGCCGACGCTTTCGATTCCGGTATTAATATCCAGTATGCCGTCCGCCTGCACCGCGGCCGGGCTGTGCGGACTGGAGGTGAGGCAATATACCGGAATATCCAGCGCCTGCACTTTTTTCATCGCCTCAAGCGTAGAGGCACTTTTACCGCTCTGGGAGACCGCAATAACTACATCGGTTGTCGGATCGACACGTTCGTAATGGGTGAAGTTATAGGGTTCCTTCACATCTACCAGAATACCGAAATGGCTTTCGAAATAATAACGAGCGCACAATACCGCGTTCCATGACGATCCCGTCGCGAGGATCAATACTTTATTTACTGGCCTTGAAGCCAGATGCGAAATTAATGGCGCGAGCTTCTCAGGATATTCCTGGAGTATTCGCGTGAGCGTCTCCGGTTCCTGATCGATATAATCCAGCATGGTTGACATCATTTTCTCCTCAGAATAACCCAATCCACGATCCCGCTATACCGACCACGGCCATGCCGCCCAGAATGGCTAACGGTTTCACTTTGCGGCCCAGCAGCCAGTAGACAATACCGAAGCTCAGCAATGGCAACAGCGCAGGCATGATGTCGTTAATGATGTCCTGCACATGGGTTTTCGCCTCGCCGGTACCAAAGGTCAGCGGAATGGTGATATTAATCATCGAGGCGGTCATCGCCCCCACCACCATCAATCCGATAATGGATGCACCATAAGTCAGGCTTTCCATCATGCCGCTCTTCTGGATGCGTTGCAGTACGCCGGTACCCAGCACATAGCCCCAGCGGGTAAACAGATAGCGTGCCGCCAGATGCGGAACGTTAAATACCAGCAGGAACAGGATTGGCCCCAGAATGCTGCCCTTCAGCGCCAGGCTGGTGCCAATCCCGGTAGCGATCAGCCGCAGGGTTCCCCAGAAGAAGGAGTCGCCCAGCCCGGCAAGTGGTCCCATCAGCGAGGCTTTCACGCTATCGACGGACGCCGCGTCCATGCCTTTCGCACTGCTGTTTTTCTCCTCCATCGCCGCCGTGATGCCGAGGATCAACGTGACGATATGCGGCGTGGTATTAAAGAACACCAGATGCCGTTTGAGCGCGCCAGCCAGATCCTCTTTACGGGGGTAGAGTTTTTTCAGTACCGGGATCATGGCGTAGACAAAGGCCAGGTTCATCTGCCGCTCATAGTTCCAGGAGAACTCCATCTGGAATGACCGCCAGAATACGCTGCGCAGTTCTTTGCTGGTTATGGTGTGTGTGGCGTCATCGGCCACCTGAGTTTCCTCAGAAATCGTCTTCATCGTCATTCTGGACTCCTTGCGCCGCCGTCGGACGGGGGGAATTAAATTGCATCACGTTTACCATCACCACGGCGGTAATGGCCCCGAGAATGGCAATGCCGGTCACCGGGATCTTCAGATAGGCCATCAGCACAAATCCGAGGAAGAAATAAGGTGCCACCTTTTTGTTGATCAGCAGGCGAGCCAGCATGGCGAAGCCCAGCGCCGGAATAATGCCTGTCGCGACGCTCAGCCCGTGTTTGATGAACTCCGGAATGGCATCCAGCAGGCTTTTCACCGCGCCGCTGCCCACCATAAAGGAGACGGTCACCACGGTTGCCAGCATCAGCGACAGACCAAAACCGGCAATCAGGTGCATTCGCTCAATCCCGCGCGTGTCGGCCCGATCGGCATAAGCATCGGCCTTCTGATTGAGGGTTGGAATAAAAAGGCCGAGGTAGATATTTTTCAGCACCAGCGTCAGGGTGGCGATGGGCAACCCAAGTAGCAGCGCGGTTTCAGTCCCGGCCCCAGAGGTGATGGCAAAGGCGACGCCAAGAATGCCGCCGGTCACTACATCTGGTGGAATAGAGGCCCCCACCGAGAACGAGCCGATAAATGCCAGTTCAAGCGTCGCCCCCATAATGACGCCGGTTTGTACATCGCCTAATACCAGCCCGGTCAGTAAACCGGTCACAATCGGGCGGGAAAGTAAGGATGTGCCCAGGGCATATTCAGACTGGGCAATAAAGGCCACCAGTCCGAGCAATAATGCTTCTAACATAATGCGTTCCTCGTCATTCAAAGACAGTCAGTGAATAACAGTTTTCTGTCATTAGGCACCTGCCGGATTTCCACTTCCGTACCTGCTTTAACCAGTTCATTCAGCATTGCCACCTCTTCAGGCAGGACATTTATTGCTTTCGAAATATTCTGGCTCCCCTCTTTGGCTTTAATACCGCCAAGATTAATACTTTTAATTTCCGGTACCGCACCGGCCAGCCGCCAGGCGTCTTCAACAGATTCCACAACGATGAATAATTTATATTTATCGGTGACGCCGCTTTTGATAGCGGCAATGGCATCATCAATGTTTTTCATGACCAGCTTAACGGCGGGCGGTTTTGCCAGTTTGATGGTGGTCTTGCGCAGTTCGTCATGCATAACCGCATCGTTGGCGATAAGAATGCAGTCTGCGCCGATATATTGCGTCCAGGAAAAAGCAACCTGTCCATGCAGTAACCGGTGGTCAACTCGCAGGAGTGTTATCATTTTTAGATCCTCGCTTAAAAATCTTTATCTGCCACCTGCGCAGCATCAAGCGTCTGATTGCAATACTGGATGCTGTGCCGGGCATTCGTCAGGGAGTCGGTAATAAGGGCTGTCAGCGCCTCGTCCTGAGGGGCGATCAGCATTTCGATAATTAGCGGTAAATTAAGCCCGGCAATAAGATGAAAACCGGGGCGCGAAATAAAGCGAATAAATTCGTTATTGACGCTGCCAGCGAAAATATCGGTGATGACCACCAGTTCATCTTCGGCCGGAAAGGAATTAATAAGATGATTGACCTGCTCAGTCAGGTCTTCGCCTTCATCAATATAGGCACAGAGCGTATGGATATTATTTTGTCTGCCGAGGATCAGCTCGACTGAATTGAGAATGCCACTGGCAAAGGTACCGTGGCTGGCAAAAATATAGTGTCGTTTCATCCTGACCTCAAAAATAAATTCCACCTGTTGAAACAGATATTGCAACCGCCGTGCCAGAAATAGTGGCACGGCGGTTAGGTGGAATTATCAGGTGCAGGAAAACGTCAAAACTCTTGATCGTACTGAAGAAATTCAGTTTCCAGATGCAGAAGATCGTGAATGTAAAACAGCTCCGCTTCGGGAATATGGACACTATAACTCGCCTCAATGACACTGATGGCCTCGCGCAGCGCCGGAAGGTGCTGGCGTTGACACTGTGCGCGATGCCCGGCGTAGTTGTGGATCGCCGCCTGGCGGATCAGGCGTTCAATAAGACAGCTAACGTGGATATAGAGCGCGACCTTACGGTCGTTCGGCACGGCAATCGCCGTCAGATGCTGGTAACGCGTGAGAAAGGCTTCAACCTGATTGATGACTTTGCTGGTATCGAGAATGGTGACAGACTCAATTACCCGGCGCAGGGAGAAGTTTTTCACGATCCGTTCGTTAATCTGCATCACGTCGGCGGGGCTGATAAGGGTGCCGAACAGCGCCATCAATGTTTCTTTACCCTGACCGGAAATCAGCGTATCCAGCGAAATCCAGGGCACATCAGGAATGCGGGGATCGAGGGTGCCAATTAGCGCCAGCACGTCAAAGCGGGAAAAGATCGGCTCGCGCCGTTTATTCGCCGCCAGAATGTCGTACTCATAGGCTACGACGTCTATACCCAGCTCCTGCGGAATGCTC
The DNA here is from genome assembly GCF_018323985.1 of Enterobacter kobei. GTDB lineage: Bacteria > Pseudomonadota > Gammaproteobacteria > Enterobacterales > Enterobacteriaceae > Enterobacter_D > Enterobacter_D kobei_A. Next base: position 3,321,000 of record NZ_AP024590.1, read on the forward strand.
GCTTTCAGCAAGCTGCTTAAATTGCTGGCCGCGCCAATTCCCGTTGCGCAGGTGGTAATGATCGCCTTTGGTTTGTTCCGTTCCGGCCAGATGATTTTATGCTCCACCGGCAGATCGGCGGCGATGTCACTGGCGATGGTTTCCAGATAATCGCCCTGTAAAATGCGCTCGCCCACGTACAGCGCCATGCGCGTGGAGACGTTATTAATGATCACCACTGGCATCGTCACCTGTCGGCTGAAATAGTGATGAATGTCGTTAAGGGAGCCCATATCCACCAGGATCACCAGACTGCTGGCCAGTGCATTACGCTCCACGTACTGCGTTACCTGCTGGGCAATGGCCTCCGGCGTGACGTCGAGCGGCATATCAAAGGATTCATAGACGGTCTGCTTCAGTAGCCGGTTGGCGACGTTGGCAATACTGCTGGCAGTCGCGTAACCGTGGGCGAGGATCACCGCTTTGGTGACCAGCTGGCTGCTCTGCACACCGCTTTTGTTCAGCCACAGCAGCAGCAAAATACGGTCCATGGTCTGAATGCGCAGATCCAGCCTGCGGGCCAGCGAGACCAGTACTTCTTCGCAAAACAAATACAGGAGCGGGTATTTTTGTTCTAAAAAACGATCGAGCTGTTTGCACATCTCGGCATTCAGCCGCGAGGGTTCACTGGTGGACCGATGCATCAGATAATGCCCGATGGCGTAGATACCGTTACCGTTAAACTGGATGTTGTAACTTTTCTCCAGTCGGTAAAATTCCTCCCGCACCTGGCTGGTCACCAGCATCAGCATTTGCGAACTGGTTTTGTCCTGGTTATCAAAGATCAGGCGGTCAAACAGATTTTCAATTTCATGGCCGATGCGCTGCTCAATATCATCCCACGGCTGTTGCGCCGTACGGTATTTTTCAAACAGCGTCAGTACGCTGAGCTGCGCATCATGGATGAGCATTCGCCCGACATCCTGCGCCTGAAGCAGCCACGGCAGACGGGTGTTTTCATCCAGTATGATGTCTTCCCCCTGCCCGGCGGTTGTGTCGCTGAGCGCGGGCAACTGCGCCATTACCGGCTCCGGCAGATCATGGATGGTCACCTGCAACACCTGCCCGTGACTTTGCCGTGCAAACGCAGACGCTACCACGTATTTAATGACGTTTTTCAGCTCACCGACATTGCCCCGGAAGACATAATGCGTCAGCACGGAAAGCAGACGCGGGCTGATACGTAATGCCAGCCCCACTTTTTTCGCCTCCAGCCAGAAAAATTGCAGGATCAGCGCCTCCTTCTCTTTACGGCTGCGGCTTTCCAGATCCGGCAATACCACCTGAATGGGGATACGACGAATAAAGGTGGTCAGAAAGGTGCTGTGAATATCTTCGGTAGTGGCGAAGATGAGCCGCACGGCAACGCGATGCCCGCTGGCCGTCTCCCCCAGACGATAAATTTCACCCCGATCGAGCCAGGTGAAAAGCTTTTCCTGCCCTTCCGCATGCAGGCGGTGTACTTCATCCAGAAACAGGATCCCGCCATCTGCGGCTTCAAAGGCACCGGCTTTATCGCTGGTCGCCCCGGTAAAAGCCCCTTTGACGTAGCCAAACAAGTTGGCGGCGAGCAGCTCTGGATTGCTGGCGTACTGGGCGCAGTTCAGGGTGACAAAAGGCGCGTCGGCATCAATAAGCCCGTGAGCGATGGCATAGTCGTGCATCAGGTTCGCCAGATAACTTTTGCCGGTACCGCTGTCGCCGGTGATCAGCAGCGGCAGGCCGCCGTCCGGATAAAACAGCGCGGTTTTGAGCTGTTCGATGGGCTTTTTAAGAGAGCCTTCATGACCGATGAGCAGGGAAAAGTGATCCTGTTGTACGCGCTCGCCGTCGTTTTCCGCCAGCAGTTCGCCGAGGCTGGCAAACTCCGTGCGCGACAATGGATAAAACTGTTGCTCAAAACTGGCCTTATGCAGGAAGTAGACCGGACGGGTATTGATTTTTATCAGCACGCCCTCTGCCACCAGTTGATTGAGATAGTGGCTGGCGGTATTACGCTGTAATCCGAAACGCTGCGCCAGATGACGCGCAGTGAAAATCTCGCTGACATCATGCGGATCAAAAAAATCAGTCTGGTTGATTAAAAAGGTGAGCAAATCGTCTTTACGCATGGGGCGTTCCTTTTACAGCGCTGTACTTATCAGGCGCTATCATGCCGTGAAAGGCTGCAATGACGGGGAAAAGGCCGGAAAGGTTTTTTGTTTTTGTGGGCGATAGCACAAAAGGTGTTGTCACTTTTTTGTCACTTACAGCTGGCGTCACGCTAAGGTGGATCAGGCAAAAACGAGATACAGCTCACAATATAACCTTATAAATCAAGCAGGAAAAAGGGCGTTTTCATTAAGGCAAATGGCGTCGCTCAAGCGGGATTTATTACCCCAGGAAATTAAAGTGTCGCCGTTCCCCGACACACCCTAAGTAACGGAAAGTATTTAAGAAAATGCCTCTTGTTTCCCAGATTTATTAAGCGTACATTAGCGCCGTCTGGTGTGATTCACACCTGAATTCTGAGGTGCTGCCGCCGCCCTAAACGAGATTATTCTCATTTTGACTCAGGCCCGGTGTCATCTCTCTATACTCAGTCCTGTCTTGTTCATGATTGCATACCGATGTGTGTGCGGAGCGATGAAAAGTGAAATATTTCTTTATGGGCATTTCGGTGATGGTCATTGTGTGGGCCGGCACTTTCGCCCTGATGATCTGAGCAACGTTCATACAAAAAAACAGGAGCCATTGGCTCCTGTTTTTGTTTATTCCGCGTCTTCGGTAAGCGGTCTGGCAGTGGAAGGAAGTAGCCCGTCGGCACGGAACATCGCTTTAATGCCCCGTATGGCCTGACGGATACGATCCCGGTTCTCAATCAGCGCAAAGCGCACATGGGTATCACCGTAATCGCCGAAGCCAATCCCCGGTGACACGCACACCTTCGCCTCGTTCAGCAGCTTCTTGGCAAACTCCAGCGAGCCCATTGCCGCGTAATGCTCAGGGATTTTCGCCCACACGTACATCGAGGCTTTCGGCATTTCCACCATCCAGCCCGCTTCGTGCAGCCCTTTCACCAGCACATCGCGTCGACGCTTATACTGCGCGGCAATGTCCTTCACGCACTGCTGATCGCCTTCCAGCGCAGCAATCGCTGCCACCTGTAACGGCGTGAAAGTGCCGTAATCGTGGTAACTCTTGATTCGCGCCAGCGCGTTTACCAGCACGGAATTCCCCACCATAAAGCCAATACGCCAGCCGGCCATATTGTAGCTTTTCGACAGGGTAAAGAATTCGACCGCCACATCGCGCGCGCCAGGCACCTGCATAATGGACGGCGCTTTCCAGCCGTCATAGACGATGTCGGCATAGGCCAGATCATGCACCACCAGCACGTCATACCGCTTCGCCAGCGCCACGACTTTCTCGAAGAACTCCAGCTCAACGCACTGCGCGGTCGGGTTCGACGGGAAACCGAGGATCATCATTTTCGGCTTGGGATAGCTTTCACGGATGGCGCGCTCCAGCTCATTGAAGAAGTCCACGCCCTCCACCAGCGGCACGGAACGCACCTGCGCGCCGGCGATCACCGCGCCGTAAATATGGATCGGGTAGCTGGGATTCGGCACCAGCACGGTATCGCCATGATCGAGCGTGGCCAACATCAGGTGCGCCAGCCCCTCTTTTGAGCCGATGGTTACGATGGCTTCCGTTTCCGGATCGATATCCACCTGATAGCGGTCCTGATACCAGCGCGAAATCGCCCGGCGCAGACGAGGAATACCGCGGGAAGTGGAGTAACCGTGCGTATCCGGGCGCTGCGCCACGGTGCAGAGTTTTTCGACGATATGCGGCGGCGTCGGGCCGTCAGGGTTGCCCATACTGAAATCGATAATATCTTCACCGCGACGACGCGCGGCCATTTTCAGTTCAGCGGTAATGTTAAAAACATAAGGGGGAAGACGTTCGATGCGCGTAAAGCGACGTACTGGACTGGAGTCAGCCATAGATTCCTCGATGTAACGTTAGCGCCCGGACCGTCCGAGCGACGTTGCCACTGCGTGGCATGACTTGAAAATAGCCTGAACAAATTCCCGCTGTCGAGGGGCTACGGAAAATAAATTATCCAGAACCCAAAAGCGGAAGCGATTTTCCGCGAGAAGGCGTTGGCTGAACAATTCGCGCCCTGAATAAAACAACGGCTTAACATGATGATAATAATGATTTTACCGGCCAGTGATGCTTTTTACCGGCGGCCGCTGTCTGACTGCCCACCTGTGACAATCCCCTTTTAATTTTATGGATTTTCCTCTTAAAGGAAGGCGGAAGTTAACTGGTCATCTGGCGTCAGATTTTTTATCATCTCTGTTCCACGCCATTCACACGAGTTATCCGTGCACGAAATATTTAACATGCTGCTGGCGGTCTTTGACCGGGCGGCGTTAATGCTGATTTGTCTGTTTTTCCTGATCCGCATGCGCCTGTTCCGCGAACTGCTGCATAAAACGGCCCACTCGCCCAAAGAACTGCTGGCGGTAACGGCGATTTTTTCCATGTTTGCGCTGTTCAGCACCTGGTCCGGCGTGCCGGTGGAAGGATCGCTGGTAAACGTACGCATTATTGCGGTGATGTCCGGCGGGATTTTATTCGGCCCGTGGGTCGGGATCATTACCGGCATTATTGCCGGTATTCACCGCTATCTGATCGATATTGGCGGCGTTACCGCTATTCCCTGTTTTATCACCAGTATTATCGCCGGCGGGATGGCAGGCTGGATCAATCGTAAAACGCCGAAAGCGCATCACTGGCGTATCGGTATTATCGCCGGGATGCTGTGCGAAACCCTGACCATGATCCTGGTGGTGATCTGGGCACCGAGCACGTCGCTGGGGCTGGATATCGTGTCAAAGATCGGCATCCCGATGATCCTCGGCACCGTCTGTATCGGCTTTATTGTGCTGCTGGTGCAGAGCGTGGAAGGTGAGCAGGAAGCCAGCGCTGCACGGCAGGCCAAGCTGGCGCTGGATATTGCCAACAAAACGCTGCCGCTGTTCCGCCAGGTTAATACAGAATCCCTGCGTCAGGTCTGCGACATTATCCGCCGCGATATTCACGCGGATGCGGTCGCCATTACCAATGTTGAACATGTGCTGGCCTACGTCGGTATCGGGGAGAACAACTATCGCGACAGCGACGATATTATTAGCCCCACCACCAATGAGGCGATAAAGTCCGGTAAAATCATCATTAAAAACAACGATGAAGCGCACCGCACCCCGGAAATACACTCAATGCTGGTGATCCCCCTGTGGGAAAAAGGCGTGGTCACCGGTACGTTAAAAATTTACTACTGTCATGCGCACCAGATCACCTCGTCGTTACAGGAGATGGCGATCGGTCTGTCACAGATCATCTCCACCCAACTGGAAGTCTCGCGCGCCGAACAGCTGCGGGAGATGGCCAATAAAGCGGAACTGCGCGCCCTGCAAAGTAAAATAAACCCGCACTTCCTGTTTAATGCCCTGAACGCGATTTCGTCATCGATTCGCCTGAATCCGGATACCGCTCGCCAGCTGATTTACAATTTATCGCGTTACCTGCGCTATAACATTGAACTGAAAGACGATGAGCAAATCGATATCAAAAAAGAGCTGTATCAGATCAAAGATTACATTGCCATTGAGCAGGCGCGCTTCGGCGACAAGCTGACGGTGATCTATGACATTGACGAGGACGTGAACTGCGTGATCCCAAGCCTGCTGATCCAGCCGCTGGTGGAAAACGCTATCGTGCACGGTATTCAGCCCTGTAAGGGAAAAGGCGTGGTCACCATTAGCGTGGCGGAGTGCGGTAACCGTGTGCGCATCGCGGTACGGGATACCGGCAACGGCATCGATCCGCAGGTTATTGAGCGCGTGGAGGCCAACGAGATGCCCGGTAATAAAATCGGCTTACTCAACGTCCATCACCGCGTAAAACTGCTGTACGGTGAAGGACTGCATATTCGTCGCCTGGAGCCAGGCACCGAAATTGCCTTCTACGTACCACACGATCGCGCGCCTTTGCCTGCGCCGGTTACGCTGTTGCAATAATCAGGAGTGTCACCATGAAAGTCATCATTGTTGAAGATGAAATCCTGGCGCAGCAGGAGCTGAGCTGGCTCATCAAAGAACACAGCCAGATGGAGATAGTCGGCACGTTTGACGACGGCCTGGACGTGCTGAAGTTTCTCCAGCACAACAAAGTGGACGCGCTGTTTCTGGATATCAACATTCCGTCGCTGGACGGCGTTTTACTGGCGCAAAATATCAGTCAGTTTGCCCACAAGCCGTTCATTGTGTTTATTACCGCGTGGAAAGAACATGCGGTGGAAGCTTTCGAGCTGGAAGCCTTTGACTACATTCTGAAACCTTATCAGGAGTCGCGCATCATTAACATGCTGCAAAAGCTGGAGACAGCCTTTCAGCAGCAGTCAGGAACGGGTGCCAGCAGCCCGGCGGTTCGTGAAAACGATACCATAAACCTGATCAAAGATGAGCGCATCATCGTCACCAGTATTCACGATATTTATTATGCGGAAGCGCATGAGAAGATGACGTTCGTGTATACCCGTCGCGATGAATTTGTGATGCCGATGAACATCACGGAGTTTTGCAGCAAACTGCCGGCGGCGCATTTCTTTCGCTGCCACCGCTCGTACTGCGTGAATCTGGACAAGATCCGCGAAATCGAACCCTGGTTTAACAACACCTATATTCTGCGACTGCGGGATCTCGATTTTCAGGTCCCGGTCAGTCGCAGCAAGGTCAAAGAGTTCAGGCAGCTAATGCACCTGTAACGCTTACAGGTAGTAACCCAGCGTCTGACGTAAATGCGCACCCGCGCCCAGCAGGCCTGGGTTGTCGTGCACGATCAGATAGACCGGAATATCCTGAACGTAAGATTTGAAGCGTCCTTTATCTTCAAAGCCGCCGCGGAAGCCGGAGGCGGTGAAGAAATCGAGGAAGCGCGGCACAATGCCACCGGCGATGTATACGCCGCCGAAGGTGCCAAGCGTCAGCGCCAGATTGCCACCGAAACGTCCCATGATCACGCAGAACAGCGACAGCGCACGGCGACAATCGATGCAGCTGTCTTCCAGCGCACGCTCCGTGATGTCTTTCGGTTGCAGGTTTTCCGGCAGGCGTCCGTCGGATTTCACAATCGCGCGGTACAGATTGACCAGTCCCGGACCGGAGAGCACGCGTTCAGCCGAAACGTGACCAATTTCACTGCGCAGCTCCTCAAGGATAATGCCCTCTTCTTCGCTGTTCGGCGCGAAATCCACGTGACCGCCTTCGCCCGGCAGGCTGACCCAGCGCTTATCGACGTGCACCAGATGGGCCACGCCAAGGCCAGTGCCCGCGCCATAGACCGCAATCGGTTTGCCTTCCACCGGCTCACCGCCGCCGAACTGCGTCAGATGCTCTTTTTTCAGCATCGGGATCGCCATTGAGACAGCGGTAAAATCGTTGATAATTTCCAGATGCGCAAAGCCGAGATTTTTCTTCATTTCTGCGATGGAGAATTCCCAGGTGTGGTTGGTCATCGCCACCCAGTCACCGGTGATCGGGCAGGCAATAGCGATACAGCCATCCTCGACCTCTGCGCCCGTCTCGTCCAGATAGACACGGACAACCGCTTCCAGCGTGGGATAATCCAGCCCGGAATAGGTTTTGGCGCGGGAAATTTCGCCGCTGTCGACATCACACAACGCCAGGCGTGCGTTAGTGCCGCCCACGTCACCTACTAATGCATACTTTGTCATTCTTTTTACTGCTCCGCTGAAGTCAGAAAAATTCTTTGGCACACTGTAAATTCAAGGCGCTTTAACAACAATGACCATAGCACGAGTGCCTGTATATTATTGAGCTTCATCACAGAATAACTTTACCGTTTCAGCAAAGTCTCAAAGCTGGTGTAAACGTATACACTAATGATACGTCAGCATAGTGAGGGTTTTTACATGGTTTATCAGGCCGATCCTGAACGCTATAAGAAGATGGAGTTCCGGCGCTGTGGGCAAAGCGGATTAAAGCTGCCAGCGGTATCGCTGGGTCTGTGGCATAACTTTGGCGACGCGACGCTGGTGGAAACCAGCCGCCAGCTCCTGCGCCGGGCGTTTGATCTCGGTATTACCCATTTCGATCTCGCCAACAATTACGGTCCACCGCCAGGCTCCGCTGAACGTCACTTTGGCCGTCTCCTGCAGGAAGATTTTAGCCCGTGGCGCGATGAGCTGATCATCTCCACCAAAGCGGGCTACACCATGTGGGACGGCCCTTACGGCGACTGGGGTTCCCGCAAATATCTGATCGCCAGTCTCGATCAGAGCCTTAAGCGCATGGGGCTGGAGTACGTGGACATTTTCTATCACCACCGTCCGGATCCGGAAACGCCGCTAAGAGAGACCATGCGCGCGCTGGATCACATCGTGCGCCAGGGCAAAGCGCTGTACGTGGGCCTGTCTAACTATCCGGCGGACATGGCGCGCGAGGCGATTGATATTCTTAATGACCTCGGCACGCCGTGCCTGATCCATCAGCCGAAATATTCAATGTTTGAACGCTGGGTGGAAGACGGCCTGCTGGATGTGCTCAGGGAGAAAGGCGTCGGCAGCATTGCCTTCTCACCACTGGCGGGCGGACAGCTGACCGACCGCTATTTACAGGGCATCCCCGCGGATTCCCGCGCCGCCAGCGGCAGCCGTTTCCTTAATCCCGATCAGTTAACCGAAGAGAAGCTGCACAAGGTGCGTCAGTTAAACGATCTGGCACAGAAACGCGGGCAGAAGCTGTCCCAGATGGCACTGGCCTGGGTGCTGCGTGACGACAAAGTGACGTCCGTGCTGATCGGCGCCAGTAAAGTGGCGCAGATTGACGACGCGGTGGGCATGCTGGAAAACCGCCATTTCAGCGCCGAGGAATGCGCAGCAATTGACAGCATTCTCAATAGCTCAGAATAACAGCACTTTTAGCAAATAATGCTCCCCTTCATGATTTAAGAGTTAAACCAATGCACCGGGGCTTTACAGCCCCGTAATATTGCATTAACAGGCCGTTTCGGCCCCGATCGTGAAGGAGATAAGTATGTTCAGGTCACTGATACTGGCAGCTGTTTTAATGGCGTCTGCCCCGCTGGTGGCAAATGCCGGCGAAATCACCCTGCTGCCCTCAATAAAATTACAAATTGGCGATCGTGATAATTACGGTAACTACTGGGACGGCGGCCACTGGCGCGACCGTGATTACTGGCATAATCACTATCAATGGCGTGAAAACCGCTGGCGTCCACACGATCGCGGCTATCACCGTGGCTGGGATAAACGCAATGCTTACGAGCGCGGCTATCGAGAAGGCTGGCGCGATCGCGATGACCATCGTGGACCGGGTCGTGGCCATGGCCACGGGCATGGGCATCATCATTAATGAATACTAAAAAGCCCGGCGTAGTCATACGCCGGGCTTTTTAATGAAGACTTACAGCCCCATCACCGTTCCCACCAGCAGCCACATATTCAGCACCACCACCAGCAGCACAATCAACCAGCCGGTCCGTTTTATCAGCGGCGTGTTGACCAGCTCGCCCATTAGTTTACGGTCACTGGTAAAGACCAGCAGCGGTACCAGCGCCAGCGCGATCCCGAAACTCAGTAGCACCTGGCTCATCACCAGAATACGCGTCGGATCAAGTCCCATCATAATGACGATAAACGACGGCATCATCGTCACGGCGCGCCTTACCCACAGCGGAATATGAAAGCGAATAAAGCCCTGCATGACCACCTGCCCCGCCAGCGTACCGACCACTGTCGAAGACAGCCCTGCCGCCACCAGACTCAGACCAAAAATGGTCGCTGCCGCATGGCTCAGCAACGGCTCCAGCGTCAGATAGGCTTCATCGAGATCGGCCACGCCGGTGTGTCCGCTGAAGTGGAATGCCGCCGCCGCCGTCGCCATCATTGCCAGATTAACGAAGCCGGCAATGGTCATAGCGATCGCCACATCCCATTTGGTGGCCGAATAGCGCTCTTTGCGCGATCCACCGTGCAGATGTTGCGTCAACGAAGAGTGCAGATAAATCACGTGCGGCATAATGGTCGCGCCCAGTACGCCCGCGGCAAGAAACACGGCTTCGGTGGTCGGCAGGCTCGGGATCAGCATCCCTTTACCTAAAGCCGCCAGTTTCGGCTGGGAGAAAAATAGCTCAACAATATAAGCCGCCGCCACAAACAGCAGCAGACCGCCGATGACTTTCTCCAGCGGTTTTTGCCCGCGTTTTTGCAGCATCAGGATCAGGAAGGTGGCGATACCCGTCAGCACCGCGCCCTGAAGCAGCGACACGCCGAGCAGTAATTTAAAGCCGATCGCCGCGCCGATAAATTCAGCGAGATCTGTCGCCATGGCGATGATTTCCGCCTGCACCCAGTAAAACCAGACCAGCGGGCGCGGATAGTGATCGCGGATTTGTTCGGCGAGATTTTTGCCGGTAGCGATGCCCAGTTTAGCCGAGAGGATCTGGATAAGCATCGCCATCATGTTGGCCCAGACCACCACCCACAGCAGCTGGTAGCCGAAACTGGCACCAGCCTGAATATTGGTGGCAAAGTTGCCCGGGTCGATATAACCGATAGCAGCAACGAACGCAGGTCCCATTAATGCGAACCTAAGCTTGCGCGCCGCACGACCACTGTTACTCTCAACGCGACTGTCGTTCATTCATGCCTCTGATATAGCCTTTGCTATGTTTCATGCTAACAAAATGAGAATGATTATCAAGATCACCTGATTTGTTTAGACTGATTGTTCTGATAGCCCGGAACGATAGCCGGAAAGAATGTTGATCGCGGGAAGGTGCTCTTAACATTTGCCCCATCAATTCGTTAAAAGCTTAGCAGCAAAATTTGCCTCTTCGCACCTTTACGTAACATAACAGAAATGTATGTTTGATCACTATTTTTGAGATTCGTCACAGGTAGTTACTATAGTGTGTTATTGATCTCGTTTTCTTTACGCTTGTTGCATAGAATGTGCACGGAAATTAAACCTGCCTCATATTTGGAGCAAATATGTCCCGCGTTCTTCACTTTGTTCTGGCGCTTGCCGTTGTGGCGTTGCTTGCGTTGTTGTTAAGCAGCGACCGCAAAAAAATTCGCATTCGCTTTGTTATTCAGCTTCTTGTCATTGAAGTTTTACTGGCCTGGTTCTTCCTGAACTCTGACGTGGGTCTGGGCTTTGTAAAAGGCTTCTCCGAAATGTTTGAAAAACTGCTCGGATTCGCCAATGAAGGGACAAACTTCGTCTTCGGCAAAATGAATGATGAAGGCCTGGCATTCTTCTTCCTGAAAGTGCTGTGCCCTATCGTCTTTATTTCTGCGTTGATCGGTATTCTGCAACACATTCGTGTGCTGCCGATTGTGATCCGTGCCATTGGTACCGTGCTGTCAAAAGTAAACGGTATGGGCAAACTGGAATCCTTCAACGCCGTCAGCTCGTTGATTCTGGGGCAATCTGAAAACTTTATCGCCTATAAAGATATCCTCGGCAATATGTCCCGTAACCGCATGTACACCATGGCGGCCACGGCGATGTCTACCGTGTCGATGTCCATCGTGGGCGCGTACATGACCATGCTGCAACCGAAGTACGTTGTCGCTGCGCTGGTTCTCAACATGTTCAGTACCTTTATCGTGCTGTCCCTCATCAACCCGTACCGCGTCGATGAGAAAGAAGAAAACCTGCAAATGGCTAACCTGCACGAAGGCCAGAGCTTCTTTGAAATGCTGGGTGAGTACATTCTGGCAGGCTTTAAAGTGGCGATTATCGTGGCAGCGATGCTGATTGGTTTTATTGCCTTGATTTCCGCGCTGAACGCCTTGTTTGCGACCGTGTTCGGCATCTCCTTCCAGGACATCCTCGGTTACATCTTCTACCCGGTCGCCTGGGTGATGGGTGTGCCGGCGCATGAAGCCTTGCAGGTTGGCAGCATCATGGCTACCAAACTGGTGTCTAACGAATTCGTGGCGATGATGGACCTGCAGAAAATTGCCGGCACTATCTCTCCGCGCGCCGAAGGCATCCTCTCCGTGTTCCTCGTCTCCTTCGCTAACTTCTCGTCCATCGGTATCATCGCGGGCGCGATCAAAGGTCTGAACGAAGAACAGGGCAACGTGGTGTCACGTTTCGGTCTGAAACTGGTCTACGGCTCTACGCTGGTCAGTATCCTGTCCGCGTCCATCGCCGCACTGGTGCTGTAATTCTGTTGTGATAAAAAAACCGGGCACGTCCCGGTTTTTTTATTTACTCGCCAAGCGGCTGCGGTTTCCCCAGTAAATATCCCTGCAAATACCCAACGCCCAGCCCCAGCAGCACGTCGCGCTGCGCAGCCGTTTCCACGTATTCCGCCACCACAGTCATCGATTTTGCTTTCGCCAGGGTACAAATTGCCTGCACGATCATCGCATCCAGCGGGTCATGCTCGATCTCTTTTACGAAGGCACCATCAATTTTAATGATATCGGCGTGCAGACGCTTTAAGCGCTCGAAGTTCGCGTAGCCCGTGCCGAAATCATCAATGGCGATTTTGAAACCAAAATCCCGCAGCTGACGCAGGTTTTGCAGGCTGGTGCCCGCATCAGAGAATGCCTGTTCTTCGGTGATTTCAATGATGATGCACTGCGGCGATATCCCGTAGCGGGTAAAGAGCGCCATAATGTCGCTGGCCGCCGTTTTTTGCATCAGCGTCATGGGCATCAGGTTGACGGAGAATCGGGGTGCATTACCAGGTACCGGATGGGCACGTACCCAGCGTAACAGGGTTTCCACCACCAGCATGTCAAAGCGCGGACTGAGATTAAAGCGGGCAATAACCGGGATGAAACGATCCGGGGTAATGATTTCATCGTCGCAGACCAGTCGGGTCAGGATCTCATGATAGCCACTGCCGTCCGCTTTGAGGATAGGCTGGGCATACAGCGCCAGGCTACCCTCTTCCAGCGCGCGCTTCACTTTGTTGAGCATCAGCACTTGCTCGGTGGTCTGGTCAGAAACCGTCTCACTACTTTGCGTCAGCGCCAGCACGCGCTGCGCTATACAGGCTTGCTCGGCAAGCCAGCTCAGCTGTCCCAGCGTGTGATGCAGCGCTTCACCCGTCCCCTCTATAACGCCCCATGAGGCACCAAATTCGATCTCCAGCGCTGTATCATGCCAGTAGATTTTACGGCTATTGAGATGATCCACCATATGCTGCAAACGAACTTCCGGCGCCTGCCCGTCTAGCACCAGCAGCAGTTCACTTCCCGGCAGGCGGAACAGCTTCTCGTTAGCCCTCATCAGCGGTTGCAGGTCACGGGTGATGGCGCGCTTGCAATGAATGCGCATCATCATGCCGTAGTGACGGCTTAAAAATTCCAGATTATGCAAATGCAAACAGCACACCACGGCATGAGGATGCTCTTCCAGATGTTGCTCAAAGGCGCGTAAGTTAGGCAAACCGCTAAGGGGATCTGTCAACGCCTGTGACTTCCATAACCGCCTGAGCCACTCGCTGCGACGGTAAATGTGCGCCATATAGATGATGCATATGGTCACGGCGATCAGTACCGACAGCACAAACGCCAGGGAATAATCACTGCCGACGCCGTGCAGGAAATTGCGGTTATAGGCGACCAGAAACCATGCGGTGATGCCCCAGCTTAAGGCAATGAGTTGCGGGGAGAATTCACGCACCGCTACCATAAAGAGTATGAATACAATCGGCACCAGATAGCCGGCAATATATTCTGCCTGAATAGGTGCACAGAGTATGATCAGAATAAAACTTAAAGCCAACAACCAACTAACAGTAAAAACACGTTTACGCAATAAAAAAATGGGCTGAATGCTGCGGCGCCAGAATGCACGCGCATAATGCGGATTGACGATCATGCGTAACGGATAATAGAACAGGAGCGTAAAAATCAGGACGGCGATGATCAGGCTTTGAATATCAATAATGTGATAAATAAAGGCCCCTCGCTCGGGAAAGCTGGAAAGCGAAATTGGATAATCAAACCACCGATCAGAAATATACATTAAGAATTTAATACCGGCAGGTGCGAAAAGTCCTAACCAGAATATGCGCACGACCATGTTTTCATTTGGAAAATTGTAGCGCCAGCGACGGCCAAGCCGCCAGCGCACCACGGTGCAGGCCAGCACCACCGGGGCAATCTGGCAAAATAGCAGTAACAGCCCCTCGCGGACGGTGAGATCCATCAGCCAGCTATTAACGACCGCAAAACTTAATACTACCGGCACTATCCCGCGCCTGCCAAAAATAAGAATAATCGCCAGCATGGCACTTAATGGCAGCCAGGCAAGAAAAGTATCACCAGAATTTATTAACGCTGTTGGTGAAAGAAATCGGGAAATTGTTACAGCCGCGAGACAAAGAATGAAGGCAAGTAAGAATTGTGTTACATGCTTAAAGAGATTAATTTTCATTATGTTTACGGGGTTATTCTCACGGGCGGCAGTGGTACGGGATCAAATAATAGGTTTATTCTCATAAGCAGGCAAGTTTAAGGTGAAATATAAATACGACAATATAATAAACGTACTTATTCAGGAATTATCCTGGATAAAGAGAGTAGAAGGACGTAACAACAACGGGGTACTGTACCGCAGGCATAAAAAAACCCCCGCCACAGGCGAGGGTTCAAATTTTGGTGGAGCTAAGCGGGATCGAACCGCTGACCTCTTGCATGCCATGCAAGCGCTCTCCCAGCTGAGCTATAGCCCCACAATGTTGTTTACGCACCAAATCTGTTGGGATCAGAATTTGGTGGAGCTAAGCGGGATCGAACCGCTGACCTCTTGCATGCCATGCAAGCGCTCTCCCAGCTGAGCTATAGCCCCAATGCGTAAAGCGTGTCGTGTTGACGGGCGGCATAATATGAATTCCGCCGCGAGGTGTCAACGGCAAAATCAGTAAGCCCCGCTCAATCGCTGAAAAAGCAGTCAAAAGAATGACATTGCGAGGCGGCTCGCAAGCGTTAGTTAAACCCGTCACACTTTCCTGTTAAAGGGTGCTATAAGATGAACCACTAATCCCTACATCTCCTCAGGAAATTGCATGATCAAGGAACGGATGACGCCGGATGAGCTCGCCAGACTCACGGGATACAGTCGCCAGACCATCAATAAATGGGTGCGTAAAGAAGGCTGGGTTACCTCACCTAAGCCAGGCGTTCAGGGCGGAAAAGCCCGTCTGGTACATATCAATGAGCAGGTGCGGGAGTTTATACGCAACGCGCGCCGCGCAATCGATGCCAGTATCAGTGACGATATTGCCGATACTGAGCCCTCGCTGGAAGCGCTGTTAATGACGCTGGCTAAGGAAATGACCCCGACCGAACAAAAACAGCTCACCTCCTTGCTGCTACGCGAGGGTATCAGCGGCTTATTACTACGGCTCGGTCTGCGCGACCGGAATTAATATGATGAAAATACCTGATAAATTAACCACTGAAGAGCTGGCTGCTTTTGTGGATATGACAAAACAAACGGTGAATCGCTGGATCCGCAGATACGGCTGGCAGACCAAAAAGATCCCCGGTGTGAAAGGCGGACGAGGACGGCAAATCCTCATTGATGAAAACGTAGTGGCATTTATTGAGCAACTGCCCAAATTTCGCCATCTTACCGCCGGGCGCTCGCTGGCTGAACCGGCTGCCGCTAATGGTAACCTGTCGGCCCCGATGCGTCAGATTATCAGCGTCCTGCAAACGATGACGCCTTCTGAAGAAGCGCAACTGGATCGGCTATTGAAGAGAAACGGATTGCAGTACATGTTAAGCCGCCTCGACATCAAAGAGACAAGCCCGCAAAACACATAACAAAACGGCAGGATAATCCTGCCGTTCGCTTTTACGCTGACCCGAAAGAATTACTGCTGGCTTTCACGCGCAGCAATATACTCCAGCGCTTTATTAATACGCTCAACGCTACGGGATTTACCGATGGCATGCACGGTGACATCCAGCGCTGGCGACTGGCCTGCGCCCGTCACCGCCACACGCAGCGGCATACCGACTTTACCCATCCCCACTTCCAGTTCGTCTGCCGTCGCCTGAATGGCGTTATGTACATTTTCAGCCGTCCAGTCCGTAATGGCTGCCAGCTTATCGCGCACCACTTCCAGCGGCTGACGCGCTACCGGGCGCAGGTGTTTTTTCGCCGCATCCGCATCCAGTTCCTCAAAGTCCTGATAGAAGTAATGGCAGCTTTCCGCCATCTCTTTCAGGGTTTTGCAGCGCTCGCCCAGCAGTTTCACCAGATCGGCCAGTTGCGGGCCGTTGCGGGTGTCAATGTTCTGCTGCTCAATGTGCCATTGCAGATGCGTGGCAACGTATTCCGGCGGCAGGGTATTGATGTAATGGTGGTTCAGCCACTGCAGTTTTTCGGTGTTGAACGCACTGGCAGATTTGCTGACCGCGCTCAGGGAGAACAGTTTGATCATCTCTTCGCGGGAGAAGATCTCCTGATCGCCGCTGGACCAGCCGAGGCGCACCAGATAGTTAAGCAGCGCTTCCGGCAGATAACCGTCATCGCGGTACTGCATCACGCTGACCGCGCCGTGACGTTTGGACAGTTTTTTGCCATCGTCGCCGTTGATCATCGACACGTGCGCATACACCGGCACCGGCGCATTCAGCGCTTTAAGGATGTTGATCTGGCGCGGGGTGTTATTGATATGGTCTTCGCCGCGGATCACGTGGGTGATCTCCATATCCCAGTCGTCCACCACCACACAGAAGTTATAGGTCGGCGAACCGTCGGTACGGCGAATGATCAGATCGTCCAGCTCCTGGTTGCTGAACTCGATAGGGCCACGGATCTGATCGTCAAAAATCACCGAACCTTCCTGCGGGTTGGCAAAACGTACCACGCACGGCTCGTCATCAGCGTGATGTTCATGACCGTGACGGCAGCGACCGTCGTAGCGCGGTTTTTCGCCCTTCGCCATCTGTTCTTCACGCAGCGCATCCAGACGCTCTTTAGAGCAGTAACATTTATACGCCGTGCCAACTTTCAGCATATCGTCGATGACAGCGTTGTAGCGATCAAAACGTTTGGTCTGGAAATACGGGCCTTCATCCCACTCCAGACTCAGCCAGTTCATGCCGTCCATGATGGCTTCGATAGCCTCTGGCGTAGAGCGCTCAAGATCGGTGTCTTCAATACGCAGCACAAACTCACCGTCGTGGTTACGTGCAAAAAGCCAGGAATAGAGAGCGGTACGCGCGCCGCCAACATGCAGATAGCCAGTGGGGCTTGGCGCGAAGCGAGTTTTAATTTTCATGAATTGGCCTTACGTTGATAAAGATGCCGGTAACCGGCAAGTCCTGGAAAATCGAGTGGGCAATATTCTATCACTCCAGGCTGATTCCTCAATGAAGTTACCGTCACAGGGGCGGCAAATCGGTTTTTTGTTGATAAATCATGCGCGAACACGAGCGTCGCCGCCGCGTTGTCTAATTTTACGACGAACAAACAAAATCTTTAGAAAAGGCGTTGACTCATTTTCAACTCTCCCTATAATGCGACTCCACACAGCGGGGGTGATTAGCTCAGTTGGTAGAGCATCTCCTTTACACGGAGGGGGTCGGCGGTTCGAGCCCGTCATCACCCACCATCTACGTTAACGTAGACCCGCAGTGCAGATAAGACTTGAGACGTGGGGTGATTAGCTCAGTTGGTAGAGCATCTCCTTTACACGGAGGGGGTCGGCGGTTCGAGCCCGTCATCACCCACCATATCTCACCTTATCAACAGCAGTACCGAAATGGGTGATTAGCTCAGTTGGTAGAGCATCTCCTTTACACGGAGGGGGTCGGCGGTTCGAGCCCGTCATCACCCACCATTTCGGGTCGTTAGCTCAGTTGGTAGAGCAGTTGACTTTTAATCAATTGGTCGCAGGTTCGAATCCTGCACGACCCACCAATGTAAAAAGGCGCCCTAAAGGCGCCTTTTTGCTATGCGTGAAATGCAGGTTTTTTGCCGGGTGGCGCTGCGCTTACCCGGCCTACAATCCTGACGCTGCGCTTACCCGGCCTGCGAATCCCTGTAGGCCCGGCAAGCCTGCGCCGCCGGGCGCGTGCTCAGCATCGCTGCGTCAGCGTCCTCAGCAACCGGGATAACACCGGCGTCACCTGCTTTTCCTCATACACCACATACAAATCTGCCGGAATACGCTCTTCGAGCGGGCGAAAGGCCACGCCGGGCCACTGCATTTGCGCGTAGCTGTCCGCCATCAGAGTGACGCCCATTCCCATACTGATCATCGCCAGCACCGTTTGCGGCTCCACCGCTTCGCGCACGATCACCGGTGAAAATCCCGCTCGCTGACAGACTCGTTGCAAAAACGCCCAGTCAGAATGCACCGACGGCAGCGTGACAAAATGCTCATCACGTAACATCGCCAGTGGAATAGACTCCCTGGCCGTCAATGGATGCTCATCCGGCAGCGCCACGAGGAATGCCGCCTGCTGCACGCGTCGGCTGGTTAACCCGGCGGGGAGATCCAGTGCCATGCGCCAGATGCCCGCATCCAGCTCACGCCGCTCCAGCAGCGCCTGCTGACTTCCGGGAGATTTCTCGCGAAACAGCACCTCGACGTCAGGATTATCCTTCAGAAAGCGATACAGGACGTTACGCATACCGCCCCACAACGCGGTGCCCACCACACCCAGCTCAATGCGCCCGGCCTCCCCTCGCCCGATTTGCTCCACGCGCGCCAGCGCCTGATTCACATGACTCAGCAGACGGCGCGACTCCTCCAGCAAAATTTTTCCCGCATGGGTTAACACCACGCTACGGGAATGGCGGACGAACAGTTGCGTGCCCAGCTGGTTTTCCAGTTCTTTAATGTGAAAACTCAGCGGCGGCTGCGACATGTTAAGGCGGGCCGCAGCCCGCCCGAAGTGCAGTTCTTCTGCCACGGCCAGAAAATAGCGCAACAGTTTTAGATCGGTTTTGTACAGCGGTTCCATCAGATTCACACGCCTGCGGGCAGGATCATTTAGCGTGTCAACGTACCACACATGCGTGCTTATCAGGCTGATGTTTATCGTTAAAGGTAAAGAAAAAGATCACTGCCAGCGCCAGGGCATACCCTGCAAAAACCAGCCAGATAGTCTGCCAGTCCTTTACCCCATCCACGGAAAAATAGTCCACCGCCAGTCCGCTCAGGATGGAACCCACATACGCCCCGACGCCGTTGACCATGGTCATAAACAACCCCTGTGCGCTGGCGCGGATCTCTGAACTGACCTCCTGTTCGACAAATACCGAACCGGAAATGTTGAAGAAATCGAAGGCGCAGCCGTATACGATCATCGACATCAACAGCAGCATACAGCCGAACGGTGACGGATCGCCAAACGCGAACAGCCCGAAGCGCAGCATCCACGCCACCATACTCATCAGCATCACCGTCTTAATACCGTAACGCCGCAGGAAAAACGGGATGGTAAGGATAAAACCGATTTCCGCCATTTGCGATACGGACAGCAGAATTGACGGGTATTTTACCACCAGGCTGTCGGCAAACTCCGGCTGGCGGGCAAAGTCATGCAGGAAGGGATTGCCAAACACGTTGGTAATTTGCAGCACCGCCCCCAGCAGCATGGCAAAGAGAAAAAATACTGCCATACGGGGATTTTTGAACAATACAAAAGCATCAAGGCCGAGTTTACTGCTCCACGACTGCGACACTTTTTTCGCTACCGTTGGGATTTTGGGCAGCGTTAAGGAATAGACCGCCAGACAGAGGGATGACGCGGAGGCAATATAGAGCTGCGCGCTGCTAAGCTCCAGATCCATCAGGCTTACCGTCCACATGGCAATGATAAAACCTGCGGTACCGTAAACGCGGATCGGCGGAAAATGACTTACCGTATCTAACCCTGCCTGCTCAAGGCAGGAATACGAAATACTGTTCGATAGCGCGATGGTCGGCATAAATGCCATCGCATTGACCAGCATCACCCAGAACATCAGATCTGGCGTACTGACGCTGGCGGCGTAAAACATCGCCCCGGCACACACCAGATGGCACAGCAGGTAAGCCCGCTCCGCCCGCAGCCATTTATCAGCGATGATCCCCATAATGCCCGGCATGATGATGGCCGCCAGCCCTTTTGAGCTGTAGACCATGCCCACATTCGCCCCGCTAAAATGCAGGGTGTTGATCATGTACGAACCGAGGGTCACCAGCCAGCTTCCCCAGATGAAGTACTGCAAAAAAGACATGATTTTTAAGCGAACCGTGATCCCCATAGCCTTTTCCTTGTCGCAGAAAGACAAACCGCCCCGGCCAGCGGAGCGGTATTTGTGATTATCAGGCCAGCTTGCGCAGGAAACCGCAAATCAGGTCGATGAAGTTCTGCCGCGAGAGTTCCGCTGCGGCGAGGGTCTGCGCATGGGAAAGCTTCACGTCCCCCAGCCCTTCCGCCAGATTGGTAATGGCCGACACCGCCACCACTTTCATCCCACAATGGCGCGCAGAAATTACTTCCGGCACGACGGACATGCCCACGACATCGCCACCGATAATCTGCATCATGCGGATCTCTGCCGCCGTTTCAAAGTTCGGGCCAGAATAAGAGACAAACACCCCTTCACTGAGCGGGAAACCCACTTCCTGTGCCACGGTGTGCAGCAGCGCGCGATAATCCGCGTCATAGGCGTTCGCCAGCGAGAAGAAGCGCTCGCCAAAGCGGTCATCGTTCGGCCCGCACAGCGGCGATCCCGGCATGGTATTAATGTGATCTGACAGGGCGACCAGGCTGCCCGGCCCGACCTCCGGACGCAGCGATCCGGCAGCGTTAGTGCAGAACAGTAATTCACAACCCAGCAGATCGAAAGTACGTACCGCATCGGTCATCACCGTCATGCCACGGCCTTCATAATAGTGCCCCCGACCTTTCATACAGACGACCGGTACGCCCGCCAGCGTACCGAGCACCAGCTCCCCCGCGTGACCGTGGACGGTGCTGACCGGGAAGCCCGGTAACTCTTCATATGAGATCGCCACCGCATCGACGATCTGATCGGCCAGCGCCCCCAGACCGGAGCCTAAAATGAACGCCACGCGTGGAGTGAAATCGGGTTTACGTGCCCGGATGATGTCAGCACAGGTAAAAGGATGACAGGATAACTGCGAAGGGATCATGGCGCGTCCTTAATCGTTATGTTTTGCCATGCGGAGAGCGATCCGCGGGTACACTGGCTTTATAACGACTCCTGCGCTTTACTGACTAATACACTTTTCAGGCTGCATTGATAGCGTCTTTGTATCGATCGCAGACAAGGGCGAAACAGCACCACGCTTATTCACACCGGTAATGATTACCAGGGTTATCGTCTCAAGCTCTGCTAAAAAATGCCGATAAAACAATTTTATGGCAAACAAGGAGTTCATGATGACCACCATCTCGACGACCACCCCGTCAGTGCAAACCGGCGGCAGTTCCCGCTCGTCCAGCGCAGGAAATGACATCGCAGCCCAGATCAGCCGTCTGACGCAGCAGGTTACCAAACTGACTGCCCAGCTTAAAGAAGTCGCCAACGGCTCAGGTACGACCGAAGAGAAGCGCAAGCAGCAGGAACAGCTCCAGTCGCAGATACAGATGTTGCAGGCACAAATTGCGCAGTTGCAAAATCGGCAGGCTAAAGAAGCGGAAAAGAAACAAGAAGAGAAGCAGCTGGCTAAAGTCGAAGGTGTCAACACGCCGTCCGACGAGCATAATATTGATATCTATATTTAACCTCACGGTTACGCAAGGCTCCGGCGATCCGCCGGGCCTTTTCTGTCTGCCCTGCCCCTTTTATCTCCTGAATTGCACGTTGCGGATCTTTAACCTATCTGTTTCATAAATGAATGCCAGAAATGACTTTTATTTATCAGAGAGAAAAACGCAGAATAACGATACTGACTTCAGGAGTGTTTATGAAAATTTTCCGCATTCTCGACCCCTTCACGTTAACGCTGGTGGCAGTGGTATTACTGGCGTCGTTTTTCCCGGCGCGCGGTGGCTTTGTGCCTTTTTTTGAGGGCCTGACCACTGCTGCCATCGCCCTGCTGTTCTTTATGCATGGCGCAAAGTTATCCCGCGAAGCCATTATCGCCGGCGGCAGCCACTGGCGGCTGCATTTGTGGGTAATGTGCAGCACCTTTGTCATCTTCCCGGTGCTGGGCGTGCTATTTGCCTGGTGGGCGCCGGTTAACGTCAGCCCTGAACTGTATACCGGTTTTCTGTATTTGTGCATTCTGCCTGCGACGGTGCAGTCTGCCATTGCGTTTACGTCCCTGGCGGGGGGTAACGTTGCCGCGGCCGTCTGTTCAGCGTCAGCGTCGAGTTTACTGGGGATTTTCCTGTCACCGCTGCTGGTGGGTCTGGTGATGAATATGCACGGCGCGGAAGGCAGCCTGGAGCAGGTGGGCAAAATTATGCTGCAACTGCTGTTGCCCTTTGTGCTGGGTCACCTGTCGCGTCCGTGGACCGCAGGCTTTGTAACGAAGCATAAAAAATGGATTTCAAAAACTGACCAGACGTCGATTCTGCTGGTGGTCTATTCGGCCTTTAGCGAGGCGGTGGTTAACGGTATCTGGCATAAAGTGGGGGCCGGATCGCTGCTGTTTATCGTCATCGTCAGCATTGTGTTGCTGGCCATTATTATCGGGATCAATATCTTTGCCGCCCGCCGCTTCGGGTTTAACAAGGCCGATGAGATCACCATTGTCTTTTGCGGCTCGAAGAAAAGCCTCGCCAACGGCATTCCGATGGCAAATATCCTCTTTCCCGCCGCCGCGGTGGGGATGATGGTGTTGCCGCTGATGATTTTCCACCAGATCCAGCTGATGGTCTGTGCAGTGATGGCGCGACGCTATAAGCGTCAGAGTGAAGTCGTGCAGGCGCAGGAGGCCGCTGCCTCCGACGCCACGCGGGGTTAAGGTCGTCGCAGGGGCTGCACCAGATGGCTCAGCCCCTCGGTTTTGATCAGCAAGGTAAACGCCATCAGCTGACCAAGATGCCCGGCAGGAAATTCATCCTTACGAGCAAACCACAGCAAATACTCTTCCGGTAAATCAATCAGTCTGCGCCCTTTGTATTTACCAAAGGGCATTTCGGTGTTGGCGATGTCGATCAGCTGTGCGCTATCCATTTCACGCACCTAACAGACGGATCATCTCCGCCTCGTCGATCACCGCGATCCCCAGCTCCTGTGCTTTCGCAAGCTTGGAGCCAGCGGCTTCACCCGCGATCACCAGATCGGTTTTCTTCGACACGCTGCCCGCCACTTTTGCCCCCAGCGCCAGCAACGCCGCTTTCGCATCATCACGTGACATCTGGCTCAGGCTGCCGGTGAGCACGATAGTTTTACCGGCAAACGGGCTGTCGATTTCTTCGGCGTTGACCACCACAGGCGCGGCCCAGTGAATACCCACTTCCTCCACCAGTTGGCGGATCACCTCGCGGTTGCTCTCTTCATCCAGGAAGTGGCGCACATGGGTGGCGACCACAATGCCGACGTCCGGCACTTTTTGCAGTTCATCGATGGAGGCGGCAATCAGCGCTTCAAGCGTACCAAAATAAGTAGCCAGCCCGGCGGCGGTGGCTTCGCCGACTTCGCGAATGCCCAGCGCATACAGGAAACGGGCAAAGGTGGTCTCTTTCGATTTTTCCAGCGCATTCACGATATTCTGCGCCGATTTTGGTCCCATGCGATCCAGCCCGGTGAGCTTGCCGGCGGTGAGTCTGAACAGGTCCGCTGGCGTGTGGACGTACTCTTTTTCCACCAGCTGGTCGATAATTTTATCGCCCATCCCGTCGACATCCATCGCCCGTCGCGAGACAAAATGCTTGAGGGATTCTTTGCGCTGCGCGCCGCAGATCAGGCCGCCGGTACAGCGGGTGACCGCCTCGCCTTCCACGCGCTCCACGTCCGAGCCACAGACCGGGCAGTGGGTCGGGAATTCCACGTCACGAGTTTCTGCCGGGCGCTCTGACTCAATCACGTTGACCACCTGCGGGATCACGTCCCCGGCGCGGCGGATCACCACTTTATCGCCGATTTTCAGCCCCAGGCGGGCTATTTCATCAGCATTGTGTAATGTCGCGTTGCTGACCAGAACACCCGCGACATGCACCGGCTCCAGGCGTGCTACCGGCGTTATCGCTCCGGTACGGCCTACCTGAAATTCGACGTCGCGCACCCAGGTCATCTGCTCCTGCGCGGGGAATTTAAAGGCCACCGCCCAGCGTGGCGCACGGGCGACAAATCCCAGTTGTTCCTGCAGATCCAGCGAGTCGACCTTGATCACCACGCCATCAATATCAAACCCAAGCTGCGGGCGGTCTTCCGCGACCTTGTGATAAAAATCCAGCACCGCCTGCGGCGTGTCGCAAATACGGATGCGGTCGCTGACCGGCAGTCCCCAGCGTTTGAACTGCTGTAACCGCTCAAGATGGCTGCGCGGCAGTTCGCCGCCTTCCAGAATACCGACGCCGTAGCAGAAGAATGTCAGCGGACGCTTCGCCGTAATACGCGGATCGAGCTGACGCAGCGAGCCTGCGGCAGCGTTGCGCGGGTTAGCAAAGATTTTCCCGCCGGTACGCCGCGCTTCCTCGTTGATCTTTTCAAATCCCGCCTGAGGCAGGAACACTTCACCGCGCACTTCAAGACGCGCGGGAATATTGTCACCGTGCAGCTTCAGCGGAATAGCGCGGATGGTGCGCACGTTAGAAGTAATATCTTCCCCGGTTGTGCCATCGCCGCGGGTGGCGGCACGGATCAGCACACCGTTTTCGTACAGAATGCTTACCGCGAGACCGTCCAGCTTCAGCTCGCAGCAATAGCTCAGCGCGTCGGTGCTTTTCAGTCGATCCTGTACACGCTTGTTAAAGGCCAGGAAGCTCTCTTCATCGAAGACGTTATCCAGCGACAGCATCGGCACTTCGTGACGGATCTGGGTAAAGGCGCTTAAGGGTGCCGCGCCCACGCGCTGCGTCGGTGAGTCCGGCGTGATCAGATCAGGATGCTGCGCTTCCAGCTCACGCAGCTCACGCAGCAGCCGATCGTACTCGGCATCGGGCACTTCCGGCGCGTCCATCACGTGATACAGGTATTCATGATGGCGAAGCGTGGTTCGCAGTTCTGTGAGTTGTTGTTCGATTGAGTCCATAACACACCATCAATAATAAAAACCCCCGACAGGCGGGGGTTCAGGAAGGGGTTAAAACAGCGACGCGCGGGTTACGCGTTTGCCTCTTTAACTTCGCGAATGCGGGCCTGATACTCACGCAGCTTTTGCGGCGTCATCATGCGACGCTGATCGTCCAGCACCATACCACCCACTTCGTCAGCAATGTACTGCGCCGACTGTAGCATCAACTTAAAGTTTTGCAGTTCATCGCCATAGGACGGTACCTGCATGAAGATAGTCACGCCAGGCGTAGTGAAATTGCCGGTCATCTCTGGATCAAAGGTGCCAGGGTTAACCATGTTCGCGAGGCTAAACAGTGCCGGACCGCTGCCGTCAGGGCTGAGGTGACGATGGAAAATGTTCATGTCACCGAACATAAAGCCAGCCTGCTGGATGCTGTTAAGCAACACATCGCCATTGATTTCGGTGCCCTGATGCGCCGCGACGCTCATGACGATCACCGTTTCTTTGCGCTTCGGCGGTTCAGGCGCAGCGACCGGTTCTTCAATAACAGGTTCTGGCTGCTGCACCGGCTGCGGCGCGCTGTACTGCGGCTCGACGTGCGGTGCAGTCGGTTGCGGCGCAACGGGCTGCTGGTGCACAGGCTGCTGAGGTACGGGTTGATGCTGAACCGGTTGTTGAACCGGTTGATGCTGAGCAGGGGGTTGTTGAACCGGCTGCTGATAAACAGGCTGCTGCGGCTGTTGCACCGGCTGGCGCGGCGTGTCGTCGTAAGCCGTCGGCGCAGGTTCACGCGGCTGCACCGGTGCCGTCGGGCGTGGCTGTGCCGACGCATAAGGCGGCTGATACTGGTGCTGAGGCGAACGAGGGGCGTCTTGCTCAGGGGCTGTACCCGGTGCAGGGTTAACCCGGTGAACACGAACTTCACCTACGCCATCGTCGGCGTCATCATCGATGTCGTCCTCAAACGGTTCATCATCACGACGCGACTTCATGCGTTTTAATGGGCGATCGCGGAACATAGAAGAGCGCTCTTTCCGGCTGGTCCAGAACCCATGAACCAGCAGAGCGATTATGGCGATCGCGCCAACAATGATTAATATCAGACGCAAATCCTGCATCATTATATTCTCTGTTGTTCTAACACCTTGCCACCACGGCAAACATTTACTCACTAAGAGTATTTGCCCATTACCGCAAGTGCAAGTGCACACATGGCTTTCACTGCATAAAGATGAACAAAATCGTGCTTTTTGCTGTTTTTTCGAACATTTCCGAACTAGCCAGCGGCGTGTAAACCGTTAATATAGCCGTGCACTTTCCCTGGCTGTCACTAAAGGAGTCTGGCCTGACATGGGTTTATCATCTGCAACCGCGCCTCGTAGCGGCGTCTGGTACTTTTCTCAGGGCTGGAAGCTCATCACCCTCCCCGGCATTCGCCGCTTTGTGATCATGCCATTGCTGGTCAATATTTTGCTGATGGGCGGTGCCTTTTTATGGCTGTTTATGCAGCTTGATAGCTGGATCCCACAGCTGATGACGCACGTACCGGACTGGTTACAGTGGCTGAGCTATCTGCTGTGGCCGATAGTCGTCATTTCAGTGGTGCTGGTGTTTGGCTACTTCTTCTCGACCATCGCCAATTGGATCGCGGCCCCCTTCAACGGCCTGCTGGCGGAGCAACTGGAAGCACGGCTGACCGGTGCCACGCCCCCGGATACCGGCATCGGTGCCATCATGAAAGACATTCCGCGCATTATGAAGCGCGAATGGCAGAAGCTGGCCTGGTATCTGCCCCGCGCGTTCGTGCTGCTATTGCTCTACTTTATTCCCGGCATTGGACAGACGGTAGCACCGGTGCTGTGGTTCCTGTTCAGCGCCTGGATGCTGGCTATCCAGTACTGCGACTATCCCTTTGATAACCACAAAGTGCCGTTTAAAAGCATGCGTGAGGCGTTACGCACGCAAAAAGCCACAAATATGCAATTTGGCGCGCTGACCAGCCTGTTTACGCTGATCCCATTCCTTAATCTTGTGATCATGCCTGTCGCCGTGTGCGGCGCAACGGCAATGTGGGTTGACTGTTATCGGTCAAAACACGCGCTGTGGAAGTGAGTGGATTATTCCTCTACTTATTCCATACTTGTTGCCATTATTTCTCATCAGCATATAGATATGCGAAAACTGTACTTCCGCATCATTCTTAACCGCGTATGCTGATGACGTTCCCAAATTCATACAGTTAAGGACGGGCTATGAGTAAGATTTTTGAAGACAACTCGTTGACTATCGGTCATACGCCGCTGGTTCGACTGAACCGCATCGGCAATGGACGCATCCTGGCGAAGGTTGAATCCCGCAACCCGAGCTTCAGCGTGAAATGCCGTATCGGTGCCAATATGATTTGGGATGCCGAAAAACGGGGTGTGCTGAAACAGGGCGTTGAACTGGTTGAACCGACCAGCGGCAACACCGGTATCGCGCTGGCCTATGTTGCCGCCGCGCGTGGTTATAAGCTGACGCTGACCATGCCGGAAACCATGAGTATTGAACGCCGTAAGCTGCTGAAAGCGCTGGGTGCGAATCTGGTGCTGACCGAAGGCGCGAAAGGCATGAAAGGTGCCATTCAGAAAGCCGAAGAAATTGTCGCCAGCGATCCGGCGAAATATCTGCTGCTGCAGCAGTTCAGCAACCCGGCCAACCCGGAAATCCATGAAAAAACCACCGGCCCGGAAATCTGGGAAGATACTGATGGCCAGGTTGACGTGTTTATCGCGGGCGTGGGTACTGGCGGTACGCTGACCGGCGTAAGCCGTTACATCAAGAACACGAAAGGCAAAACGGATCTCATCACCGTGGCGGTTGAACCCACCGACTCCCCGGTGATCAAGCAGGCGCTGGCTGGCGAAGAGCTGAAACCTGGCCCGCATAAAATCCAGGGCATCGGCGCAGGCTTTATTCCTGGCAACCTGGATCTGAAGCTGATTGATAAAGTGGTGACCATCACCAACGAAGAAGCCATCGACACCGCGCGTCGTCTGATGGAAGAAGAAGGTATTCTGGCGGGCATCTCCTCGGGAGCAGCAGTTGCCGCAGCGCTCAAGCTGCAGGAAGATGAAACCTTTACCAACAAGAATATTGTCGTTATTCTGCCGTCTTCAGGTGAGCGTTATTTAAGCACTGCGCTGTTTGCCGATCTTTTCACTGAAAAAGAACTGCAACAGTAATGCCAGCACAGTAAAATCGCGCAAAAAAGCACCTGTTGAGGTGCTTTTTTGTGGCGCACTTCAAATTTTCAACTCTCCTGGCATTGATTACCCCCGCCGGGTCTGGTATTTAACCACCACATTTATTTCGAAGCGCGAAATTAATCGATTTGTGACTTTGCGCCAGCTGAATCGATTTAATGATTTGGTTCAGGTCTCGCTTTCGCGGCATAATGATTAATGACGGACGAAACCTTAACGGCCAGAACTCTCAGGCTCCGGATTTGCGTCATCACGCTTCTGTATCGCGCCCCGTTACTATTGGCGCTAACAATACAGGCTAAAGTTAAGCCGCCAGGCTAGACTTTAGTTCCACAACACTAAACCTATAAGTTGGGGAAATACAATGTTCCAGCAAGAAGTTACCATTACCGCTCCGAACGGTCTGCATACCCGCCCTGCTGCTCAGTTTGTTAAAGAAGCAAAAGGCTTCTCCTCTGAGATCACTGTGACCTCCAATGGCAAAAGCGCCAGTGCTAAAAGCCTGTTTAAACTGCAAACTCTGGGTCTGACTCAGGGTACTGTGGTGACGCTGTCTGCTGAAGGCGAAGACGAGCAGAAAGCCGTTGAGCATCTGGTTAAACTGATGGCTGAACTCGAGTAAGTTCACGGGTTCTTTTAAAAATCAGTCACAAGTAAGGTAGGGTTATGATTTCAGGCATTTTAGCATCCCCGGGTATCGCTTTCGGCAAAGCATTGCTGCTGAAAGAAGACGAGATCGTCATCGACCGGAAAAAAATTTCTGCCGACAAGGTTGATCAGGAAGTTGAACGTTTTCTGAGCGGTCGTGCCAAGGCATCAGCGCAACTGGAAGCCATTAAGACTAAAGCTGGCGAAACTTTCGGTGAAGAAAAAGAAGCCATCTTCGAAGGGCACATTATGCTGCTCGAAGATGAGGAGCTTGAGCAGGAAATCATAGCCCTGATTAAAGATAAGCACGTTACTGCTGACGCAGCCGCGCATGAAATTATCGAAGGTCAGGCCACCGCTCTTGAAGAGCTGGATGACGAATACCTGAAAGAGCGCGCCGCTGACGTGCGCGACATCGGTAAACGTCTGCTGCGCAATATTCTTGGTCTGGCAATTATTGATCTGAGCGCTATTCAGGATGAAGTTATCCTGGTGGCAGCAGATCTGACCCCGTCTGAAACCGCACAGCTGAACCTGAAAAAGGTGCTGGGCTTTATCACTGACGTTGGCGGCCGTACCTCCCACACCTCTATCATGGCGCGTTCCCTTGAGCTGCCAGCGATTGTGGGCACCGGTAGCGTCACCGCGCAGGTGAAAAACGACGACTATCTGATTCTGGATGCCGTAAACAATGCGGTTTACGTCAATCCGACTAACGAAGAAATCGAAAAACTGCGTGCCGTGCAGGAACAGGTTGCCAGCGAAAAAGCTGAACTGGCAAAACTGAAAGATCTGCCGGCTATTACGCTGGACGGCCATCAGGTTGAAGTGTGCGCCAACATTGGTACTGTCCGCGACGTAGACGGTGCTGAGCGCAACGGCGCTGAAGGTGTCGGCCTGTACCGTACCGAATTCCTGTTCATGGATCGCGACTCTCTGCCGACTGAAGAAGAGCAGTTCGCAGCGTATAAAGCCGTTGCTGAAGCCTGTGGCTCGCAAGCGGTTATCGTCCGAACCATGGACATCGGCGGCGACAAAGAGCTGCCGTACATGAACTTCCCGAAAGAAGAAAACCCGTTCCTGGGCTGGCGTGCAGTGCGTATCGCTATGGATCGTAAAGAGATCCTGCGCGATCAGGTTCGTGCCATCCTGCGCGCCTCTGCCTTCGGTAAACTGCGCATCATGTTCCCGATGATCATCTCTGTTGAAGAAGTCCGCATTCTGAAAAAAGAGATCGAGATCTACAAGCAGGAACTGCGTGACGAAGGTAAAGCCTTTGACGAAAGCATTGAAGTGGGCGTGATGGTGGAAACCCCTGCGGCGGCGACCATTGCCCGTCACCTGGCCAAAGAAGTTGATTTCTTTAGCATCGGTACCAATGATTTAACGCAGTATACGCTGGCAGTTGACCGTGGTAATGATATGATTTCACATCTTTACCAGCCGATGTCACCGTCCGTGCTGACGCTTATCAAGCAAGTCATTGATGCTTCTCATGCAGAAGGCAAATGGACTGGCATGTGTGGTGAGCTAGCAGGCGATGAACGTGCTACACTTCTGTTGCTGGGGATGGGTCTGGATGAATTCAGTATGAGTGCCATTTCTATCCCGCGCATTAAGAAGATTATCCGTAACACGAACTTCGAAGATGCGAAGGTATTAGCAGAGCAGGCTCTTGCTCAACCGACAACGGACGAGTTAATGACGCTGGTTAACAAGTTCATTGAAGAAAAAACAATCTGCTAATCCACGAGATGCGGCCCAAATTACTGCTTAGGAGAAGATCATGGGTTTGTTCGATAAACTGAAATCTCTGGTTTCTGACGATAAGAAAGATACCGGAACCATTGAGATTATTGCTCCGCTGTCTGGCGAGATCGTCAATATTGAAGATGTGCCGGATGTGGTGTTCGCTGAGAAAATCGTTGGTGATGGCATTGCTATCAAACCAACCGGTAACAAAATGGTGGCACCGGTTGACGGTACCATCGGCAAAATCTTTGAAACCAACCATGCCTTCTCTATCGAATCTGATAGCGGCATCGAGCTGTTCGTTCACTTCGGTATTGATACCGTTGAACTGAAAGGCGAAGGTTTCAAACGTATCGCCGAAGAAGGTCAGCGCGTTAAAGTTGGCGACCCGGTCATCGAGTTCGATCTGCCACTGCTGGAAGAGAAAGCCAAGTCTACCCTGACGCCGGTTGTTATCTCCAACATGGACGAAATCAAAGAGCTGATCAAGCTGTCCGGTAGCGTAACCGTGGGCGAAACCCCGGTTATCCGCATCAAGAAGTAATTCTTGCCGCACATAAAAAAGGCACCTGCGAAGGTGCCTTTTTTTTGCCTGTAGCCTGACGATCAGGCCCGATCGGGTGGCAACAGCAGTTCATCGCAGCCGGTATCCAGCGTATAACGCATCACGTCAAATACCCGGGTTCCCGCCTTTTTCACCGCATCGCTCAGGCTCAGGCCTTTGACGATGCCGCTGGTCAACTCGGCGCAGAACAGATCGCCCGTGCCTTTTAAATCAGTCGCCACCCGCGGATGGGTGATCACTTCCACGCTGTCCTTCGTGACCAGCACCACGTGCATGTCGTCGTTATCGGCCACGCCCGGCGCACTGGTAATAACGATCCATTTCAGCGAATCCGAGAGCAGCCCTTTGGCCGCGGCAATAGCGCTGTCATGATCGCGGCAGGGTTTACCGGTCAGCACTTCCAGTTCGAAGACGTTCGGCGTCAGCCCCTGTGCCAGCGGCAGCAAATGCTGACGATAGGCGTCCGGCAGTTCCGGCTTGACGTAAATACCGCTGTCGATGTCGCCAATAACCGGGTCGACCAGGATCAGCAGATCCGGATGCTGTGCTTTTAGCGCGGTCAGCCAGCGCGCCAGAATCGCAATCTGCGACGCATTGCCCATATAACCGGTGGTTACCGCGCGCACCTGCCGCAGCGCATCCCGCTCCTGCAACGCCTGCAGATAGCCGCTGAACCACTCGTCCGGGATCACACCGCCATAAAACGTATCGTAGTGCGGGGTATTACTGAGCAGCACCGTGGGTACGGCAATTACATTCAGATTGTGGCGCTTGATGGTGGGCACGCCAATGCTGTTACCCACGCTGCCGTAAACCACCTGGGACTGCACGGCGACAATATCCGCCTGCAATGCTCTGGTTTTATCATTGAACAACACCATGTTCATTGTTGCCTCCTTTAGATGCCTGAACCCTGAGAATAACTCTCTTCACCAAACACGCCGGTGGAGAGATAACGATCGCCGCGATCGCAGATAATCGCCACCACCACCGCGCCTGGCGTGGCCTTTGCCACGCGTAACGCCCCGGCGACCGCGCCGCCGGAACTGACGCCGCAGAAGATGCCTTCCCGGGTGGCCAGCTCGCGCATGGTATTCTCCGCCTCACGCTGATGAATATCCAGCACCTCGTCCACCAGCGCAGCATTAAAGATGCCCGGCATATATTCAGCGGGCCAGCGACGGATGCCGGGAATGCTGCTGCCCTCTTCCGGTTGCAGGCCAACGATAGTCACCGCTTTATCCTGCTCGCGCAGAAAGCGGGATACGCCGGTGATAGTGCCGGTGGTTCCCATGCTGGAGACAAAGTGGGTGAGGCGTCCGCCGGTTTGCTGCCAGATTTCCGGCCCGGTGGTGGTGTAGTGCGCGTAAGGGTTATCAGGGTTATTAAACTGATCGAGCAGTTTGCCTTCGCCACGCCGGGCCATGTCCAGCGCCAGATCGCGCGCGCCTTCCATGCCCTGGGCTTTGCTGACCAGGATCAGCTCTGCGCCATAGGCATGCATCGCCGCCCGGCGCTCCTGGCTCATGTTGTCCGGCATCAGCAGTTTCAGACGATAGCCTTTGAGGGCGGCAATCATCGCCAGCGCAATGCCGGTATTACCGCTGGTGGCTTCGATCAGCACATCGCCGGGTGTGATTTCGCCGCGTTTTTCCGCCTGCACGATCATCGACAGAGCCGCGCGATCTTTTACCGATCCCGCCGGGTTATTGCCTTCCAGTTTGACCCAGATCTCACTACCGTTCGCGGGTGTCATGCGCTGGAGTTTCACCAGCGGCGTATTGCCGATGGTGTCTTCTAATGTATTCACAAACGCTGTCCAATAAAAAGCCCGGTGGCGCTACGCTTACCGGGCCTACAACGTACTCTTAACCGGTAGGCCGGATAAGCACAGCACCACCCGGCAAAAAATTCAGAAGCAATAACCTATCAGGCAGATTCCGCCAGCGCCAGTTCTTCGTGATTTTCAATGCGCTCGCTACCGTGATACAGACGCGCATGTTGCAGACCAACGAACAGCCGTTCGCCGCGCACCGGGGCGTCATCCCCTTGCAATACCACGGACAGCGGTTCGTCATACCAGCCCAGCGGCTGCACCACCAGCTGCGTGTAGTGTCCTTTGGGACTCGCTTCGATAACCTGTACCGGCAACGGTGAATCCAGACTGGTGCGACGGCTGATATCCACTTCCCACGGACGCAGGAACAGATCGACTTCTCCCTGATGCGCGGGGGTGTACCCCAGCGGCCAGCGGTGCGCGCCGACATGGAACTGCCCGCCGCGTACGGTGCCCTTCAGGCGGTTGACTTCGCCCATAAACTCCAGCACAAAGCGGGTCGCCGGTTCGCGCCACACCTGTTCTGGTACGTCGACCTGCTCGATATTGCCCTGGCTCATCACCACCACGCGATCCGCGACTTCCATCGCCTCTTCCTGATCGTGGGTCACGAACACGCTGGTGAATTTCAGCTCTTCGTGCAACTGACGCAGCCAGCGGCGCAGCTCTTTACGCACCTGCGCATCCAGCGCGCCGAACGGTTCATCAAGCAGCAAAATCTGCGGGTCCGGAGCCAGCGCGCGGGCCAGCGCCACGCGCTGTTTCTGCCCGCCGGACAGCTGCGCCGGATAGCGATCGGCAAGGTGCGCCAGCTGCACCATCTCCAGTAATTTGGTCACTTTCGCTTTGATGGCGGCGGCGTCCGGGCGCTCGCGTCGCGGCAGTACTGTCAGGCCAAAGGCGATATTGTCGAACACCGTCATATGGCGGAACAGCGCGTAATGCTGGAACACGAAGCCGACTTTACGATCGCGGGCATGCAGACGACTGACGTCGGTGCCCTGAAAACGAATACGGCCGCTGGACTGATGCTCCAGTCCGGCAATAATGCGCAGCAGCGTGGTTTTCCCGGAGCCGGACGGCCCCAGCAGCGCCACCATTTGTCCAGAAGGAATATCCAGCGAGATGTCATTCAGCACCTGGGTGCGACCAAATGACTTCTTAATGTTGGCGATCTCAATGCTCATGATGTTCCTCCTGTTGCGCGCGTTTTTCCTGATTGTGCAAACGCCACTGCAACCCACTCTTTAAAAACAGGGTCAAAATAGCCATCAACGTCAACAGGGCGGCGGCGGTAAACGAGCCGACCGTGTTGTAATCCTGCTCCAGTAACTCTATCTGTAACGGCAGCGACAGCGTTTCACCGCGGATCGAGCCGGATACCACAGACACCGCCCCAAACTCACCGATGGCGCGGGCGTTGGTCAACACCACGCCGTACAGCAACGCCCAGCGAATATTGGGTAAAGTCACGCGGCGGAACATCTGCCAGCCGGACGCGCCGAGCAAAATCGCCGCCTCATCTTCATGACTGCCCTGACTTAACATCACCGGCACCAGCTCGCGCACCACAAAGGGACAGGTCACAAAAATCGTCACCAGCACCATGCCGGGCCAGGCAAACATGATTTGCAGATTATGTTCATCCAGCCAGCCGCCAAGCGGGCCGTTGGAGCCATAAAACAGCAGATAGACTAAACCTGCCACGACCGGCGAAACGGCGAACGGAATATCCAGCAGGGTCAGCAGCAACTGACGCCCCGGAAAATCAAAGCGCGTGACCAGCCAGGCCAGCAGGACGCCGAACACCAGGTTTACCGGCACGGTGATCAGCGCAATCATTACCGTCAGCCAGATGGCGTGCAGCATGTCCGGATTGGCCAGGTTTTGCAGCACCGGCATCAGGCCTTTGCTGAAGGCCTGTACGAAGATGTAGATCATCGGCACCAGCAGGATGAACGCGGAAACGATCATCCCGGTGCCGATCAAAAACCATTTGCCCCAGTTGATGCGGGGCGCGTCAAAGCGTTTCAATTGTGTAACGTCCGCCATTAGTGACCTACCACACGCCGGCCAAAGCGACTTTGCAGGGTATTGATGGAAAACAGCAGCAGTAAGGACGCCGCGAGGATCACCGAGGCAATGGCGCTCGCCGCCGGATAATCAAACTCCTGCAGGCGTACAAAAATCATCAGCGAGGTCACTTCCGTTTTCCACGCGATGTTACCGGCGATAAAAATGACCGCGCCAAACTCACCGAGGCTGCGGGTAAAGGATAACGCCACGCCTGCCAGCAGCGCCGGAGAAAGCTCCGGCATCACCACTTTCCAGAAACTCTGTAAGCGGGTAGCCCCCAGGGTTTCCGCGGCTTCTTCATATTCCGGGCCTAACTCTTCCAGCACGGGCTGCACCGTACGCACCACAAACGGGATGCTGGTAAACGCCATCGCTACCGCGATACCAAGCCAGGTGTAGGTGACTTTAATATCGAACTGCGCCAGCCACTGCCCGTAAAAGCCATTAACCGAAAACAGCGACGCGAGGGTTAACCCCGCTACCGCCGTGGGCAGCGCGAAGGGTAAATCCATCAGCGCGTCGAGTAACGTACGCCCCGGAAACCGATAGCGGGTAAGGATCCACGCCATCAGCAGGCCAAACACGCCGTTAAAAATTGACGCCACAAACGCCGACAGCAGCGTCACTTTATAGGCCGCCACCACCTGCGGATTGGTGACTACCTCCCAGTACTCCGCCCAGCTCATTTGCGCCAGCTGCATGACCAGCGCGCTCAGCGGCAACAACAAAATCAGACAGACAAACAGCAGGCTGGTGCCGAGGCTCAGGGTAAAGCCCGGCAGCACCCGCCGGGTAGACATGGCAAACATCAGCTACGCCCCGCCGCCAGCAGTTTGTCCAGCTCGCCGCCGGTGGTGAAGTGCGTTTTCATGACCTCAGGCCAGGCACCAAACTGATCTTCCACACGGAACAATTCAGTCTGTGGGAATTTATCTTTCAGTTTTTCCATCACCTGCGGGTTATTCACGCGGTAGTAATAATCGGTAATGATGGTCTGCGCCTGCGGGGTGTACAGCCAGTTGAGATAGGCTTTCGCCGCTTTCTCAGTGCCGTTAGCCTTGACGTTTTTATCTACCCAGGCGACCGGGAATTCCGCGAGGATATTCACCTTCGGCACCACCACTTCAAAGCCCTGCGCTTCATACTGCTTGCGGATATTGTTCACTTCCGATTCAAAGGTGATCAGCACGTCACCGAGGCCGCGCTCCACAAAGGTGGTGGTCGCGCCGCGTCCGCCGGTGTCAAAGACCTCGACGTTTTTCAGGAACTGGGTCATGAATTTTTCGGTTTTGGCTTTATCGCCGCCGTCGGCTTTTGCCGCCGCGCCCCATGCCGCCAGATAAGTGTAACGCGCGTTACCGGAGGTTTTCGGGTTCGGGAAGATCAGCTTCACGTCAGAACGCACCAGATCGTTCCAGTCGTGGATATTTTTCGGGTTCCCTTTGCGGACCAGGAACGCCATGGTGGAGTAAAACGGCGAGCTGTTATTCGGCAGACGGCTCTGCCAGTCCGCCGGGATCAGCTTGCCCTTATCGTGAAGGATCTGCACGTCGGTCACCTGGTTATAAGTCACCACGTCAGCCTTGAGGCCTTGCAGGATCGCCAGCGCCTGCTTTGAGGAGCCGGCATGGGATTGTTTGATGGTCAGTTTGTCGCCGTTATTGTCTTTCGCCCACTGCTGTTCAAAGGGGGGATTCAGGGCGGCAAACAGCTCGCGGGAGACATCATAGGAGCTGTTGAGCAGTTCCGTTGCCTGCGCCTGAGCCACCAGCAACAGGGATGCTGCAAGCGTCAGATATCCTTTTTTCAGTATGGTCATGGCGGTGCGCACCCTTATAAGTAGAAAGACTGTTCGGATCACAGTTTATTTATAAGCAGTACGAAAGGAGTAACGGTTTTATATACCGTTTGGTGATTTGCAAGTTGAAAAGAGAATAAGTGGATGCCCCCTCACCCTAGGGGAGAGGGGGAAGACGAGCCCACCGGCAATCCATCCCCTCTCCCGCCGGGAGAGGGCCAGGGTGAGGGGAAAAATCAGAGTGCCATCAGGCGCGCCAGCGACGGTGCAAAGTAATAGCCGCCGGTTACCGGGCGGGTGAAGCGCAGCATGGCGTCGCGCTTGCCGTCGGTGTCGCCAAACATGCTCAGCAGCTGCTGCTCGATGTTATATAAACGGGCGCAGTAGGCGCAGAAGTAAAGCCCGTGGGTGCCGCTCGCCGTGCCGTAAGGCAGGCTCTGACGGACAATCTTCAGGCCCTTGCCGTTTTCTTTCAGATCGACACGCGACAGGTGCGAGGTGACCGGACGTTCGTCGCCGTCGATCTCGTCGTTGGCGACTTTAGTGCGGCCAATCATCATCTCCTGATCCGGTACGCTCATGCGGTTCAGCTGTTTAAGGTTATGCTCCCAGCGCTGCACAAACACATAGCTGCCGCCGGCGTCCACGCCGTCTTTGATCACCGCCACCTCGGTACGCGTTTCCACGCCTGCCGGGTTTTCGGTGCCGTCGACAAACCCGCTGAGATCGCGATCTTCCACCCAGCGGAAACCGTGCACCTCTTCCTTCACCTCCAGCGCATCGCCGAAGGCGTCCAGCGCCGCCTGGGCGACCGAGAAGTTAACATCGTGGCGCAGCGATAAAATATGGATCAGCACGTCATACTGGGTGGCGGGTGCCAGCCCTTTGCCGTAAGGCACGAAATCTTTTAGCTCGGCTGCGCCCACGCCGCCGCTCAGCTCGCGCCAGGTTTTATGCCCGAAAGCCACCACCGCGCCGAGGGCCGCGTCCGGGAACGCTGCCTGCAAGGTCGCCAGTTTATCGGCAAAAATTTTACTGCCCGCACGCAGGGCGTTGATGTCGCCCCTGACGTTCGCTTCCATCCATATTGCCGCACGGCAATGTTCCGGCAATATGCCGCTCTGTACCTGAGACATCCATCGCTCCTGAAAAAAAGATGCCACGCGACCGTGGCATTGATGGGCGTATTGTACCCGTTTTTTATGCAGGACAGATGATCCGCCGCAAATTAGCGACGCCAGATAATTTTTGTCAGCGTCCAGTTTTTCAGGGCATCGTCGGCAGGCATTAACCCTTCCGGGCCACTCCATTTACCGCTGAACAGATAGCTGATGTGCTGGCTCTCTTTCGCCCGGCATTCCACCGCGCTGCTGTCGTCGCCGGTGGCTTTTTCACAGTTACCATAGGCTTTGTCATACAGATCGCTAAACGGCGTGCCGATAGCTGTGCCACTGGCGGTTTCGATGTCTTTATCCAGCACCTCAATGCGGCTGACCGTACCCTGCTCGCCCTGGATGACCATTGCCAGCTCGTCGCCTTTCAGCGCCTCGAAGTAACGCACAATCGCGCCGTTTTCGGTTTTCATACCGCTGCGCAGACGATAATCCCCGCCCAGCGCCGCGTTGATGGCCTCTTCGTTGAGCGCCGTGCTGCCCGTCAGATCGCCGACGCCCTCTTTGGTAACCTCCAGGGATGAACCGAACCAGTTCCACGGATTCGCCGCTGACCAGTTAACGTTGCTCAGCGTGGAGCAGCCGGTGAGCAGCAGTGGCGTAGCGCATAACAGTAAACGCAGCGATTTCATTGTCACTTCCTTCTTATTTCAGTTAACGCCAGTTGGAGTACCAGAACGGCAAAAAGTGCCATGGTTACGCCTCCGGCGTGAAGCAGGCGCGCAGGCGGCGGTCCGTCAGCAACCACCAGAGGGCAAAACTGTCGATCAGCAGCAGGGCTAACCCCATGCCCGTGATGGCGTCGCCCGTCAGCCACAGCAGCGGTTGCCAGACCAGCAGCACCAGCTGCGCCACGATTAACAGCCCACGAAACAGCGGCCAGAGGCGCGGATAGTGCTGACGGCGCCCGCTAAGCAGAAACACCAGCACCGCAGGCAGTCCTGGTAACATCCCCCACCAGAACAGATCGTGATCCGGATAAAACAGGCTCAGCAGCGTGCTGCCCTGATCCCGGGAGGCCCCCGCCATGACAAACAACACCCAGGTGCGCGCCTGTAACAGCAGCACGCACCAGAGCATCAGGGGCAGGCGTAAGCGTCCGTGCGGGTCAAAATCGGAGGGCAAAAACTCAATATTCTTCATCTTCAATCAGGCGCTTGCCCAGATTCAGCACGTCGGCGTGCTCGTAGCCCAGGCGTTCATACATGCCGAGCACCACGTCATTGTCTTCACGCACCATGATCTGAATTTTTGGACAGCCGCGGGCAATCAGCTTTTTCTCAAGACGATTGAGCAGCGCATTGGCGATGCCGCGCCCGCGGTATTCCGGGTGCACGCCAAGGTAGTAGGCCGAACCGCGATGTCCGTCGTAGCCACCCATTACGGTGCCCACCACTTCTCCGTTCACTTCCGCCACCAGAAACAGGCTGACGTCATGATTTACCTTACGTTCGATATCCATTTCCGGATCGTTCCACGGGCGCAGGAGTTCACAACGCTCCCACAGGGTGATGACTTCTTCGAAATCGGCCTGGCGAAATACGCGTATCTCCATGGTTTGACCTACTCTTTTCAGGCTAAAACGTTGATTATGGCGTGAAGTGCCGGGGAAACCAATATCCGGCGAAGTCAGCGTGAAAAAATGGCATAATATGAATCTGTCACGTATTGAAATGAAAAGTAAAACAAATCTTAACAACGAGTGTCGTAACGGATAACACGATACGATATAACACCACGGACCCCTTTTTTACAGTTCAGGCCGTATGAACACATTCAAACCCTTAAAAACACTCACCTCGCGTCGCCAGGTGCTCAAAGCCGGTCTGGCCGTTCTTACGCTGTCCGGCATGTCGAAAGCTATCGCCAAAGAAGAAGCGGCGCTAAAGGTCGCTAACACCCACAGCAAGCCAAAGGCAAAAAAAAGCGGTGCGCGCCGTATCGTGGTACTGGATCCTGGTCATGGCGGTATTGATACCGGCGCGATTGGCGGTAACGGCTCGAAAGAGAAACATGTGGTGCTGGCGATCGCCAAAAACGTGCGCGCTATCCTGCGCAGCAAAGGCATTGATGCCCGCCTGACGCGCACCGGCGATACCTTTATTCCGCTCTACGATCGCGTGGAGATTGCCCATAAGCACGGCGCGGATCTGTTTATGTCGATCCACGCTGACGGCTTTACCAATCCGAATGCCGCCGGTGCGTCGGTGTTTGCCCTCTCCAACCGGGGAGCCAGTAGCGCCATGGCAAAATACCTGTCGGAACGTGAAAACGCCGCCGATGAGCTGGCCGGTAAAAAAGCCAAAGATAAAGATCATCTGTTACAACAGGTGCTGTTCGACCTGGTACAGACCGACACCATCAAAAACAGCCTGACGCTGGGTTCGCATATTCTGAAGCAGATCAAACCCGTCCACCGTCTGCACAGCAAGCACACGGAACAGGCGGCGTTTGTGGTACTGAAATCGCCGTCGGTGCCGTCGGTGCTGGTGGAAACCTCGTTTATCACCAATCCGGCGGAAGAAAAACTGCTGGGCACCACCGCCTTTCGCCAGAAGATCGCCAATGCGATTGCCGCGGGCGTCATCAGCTACTTTAACTGGTTCGATAACCAGAAAGCGCATTCGAGAAAACGTTAATGAACACACCTGACGCTCACCTGGTAAAAGCCTTCCTGTTGCAATTGCAGGATGACATCTGCCAGCAGCTTTCCGCCGTCGACGGCGCAAGCTTCCTTGAAGATAACTGGCAGCGCGAAGCCGGTGGCGGCGGGCGTACCCGCGTATTGCGCAACGGCGGCGTGTTTGAGCAGGCGGGCGTGAATTTCTCGCACGTTTATGGCGCGGCCATGCCTGCCTCTGCCACCGCGCACCGGCCGGAACTGGCCGGGCGTTCCTTCGAAGCGATGGGCGTCTCGCTGGTGGTGCACCCGCATAACCCGTATGTGCCCACCAGCCATGCTAACGTGCGTTTTTTCATCGCCGAAAAGCCCGGCGCCGATCCGGTGTGGTGGTTTGGTGGCGGTTTTGATTTGACGCCGTTTTATGGTTTTGACGACGATGCCGTACACTGGCACCGTACCGCCCGCGATCTCTGCCAGCCGTTCGGCGAGGATGTCTATCCGCGCTATAAAAAATGGTGCGACGACTATTTCTTTCTGAAACACCGCAACGAGCAGCGCGGCATTGGCGGGCTGTTCTTTGACGATCTGAACACCCCGGACTTTGCGCAGTGCTTTGCCTTTATGCAGGCGGTGGGCGAAGGTTACACCCGGGCTTATCTGCCTGTTGTTGAAAAACGCAAATCGCTGCCGTACGGCGAGCGTGAACGCGCCTTCCAGCTCTATCGTCGCGGGCGTTATGTCGAATTTAATCTGGTATGGGATCGCGGTACGCTGTTTGGCCTGCAAACCGGCGGACGCACCGAATCTATCCTGATGTCGCTGCCGCCGCAGGTGGCGTGGGAATATAACTATCAGCCGGAGACCGGCAGCCCGGAAGCGGCACTGAGCGAGTTTATCAAGGTGCGGGACTGGGTGTAAGCCCCGCCCCAGCTCTGGATCTTAGTGCGTGACGCCGTGGTTTTCGCGGCGATACGCTCCCGGCGGCTGATGGAAGGTGCGGGTAAAGATCCGCGTAAACGTCTGCTGTGAATCAAAGCCATATTTCAGACAAATATCGTAAACCTTCTGATCGGTGTCGCGCAGATCGCGCGCGGCCAGCCGCAGTTTACGCTCCCGAATATAACGCCCCAGACTTTCACCCTTGTAATGCATAAACAGGCGTTGCAAATGCCACTTCGAGTAGCCTGCGTGCCGGGCGATGTCATCAATCCGCAACGGTTGATGCAGATTGTCGTCGATCCACTCGACGATAGTGTCGATAACCTGAGCGGAAATAGTCATTTTTCTCCCCCTCTGCTCTTCGAAAGTGGTTTCAGGATGGATTACTGCCACCAGGCGCTGAACTGCTGTAGCGCGTCGGCGGCATGAACAGGTTCGCCCAGGCGCGGCGTGAGCAACCGGTAATCCCGGTTCTCGCTGGCCGCTGCCAGACGTTTGTACGGGTCGTCCCAGGTATGTTTTGCCAGCACAAAGCGTCCGGCGTGACCGGGTAAAATCGCCCGCGCATGCAGATCCACGGCGGCCTGGGCGGTTTCTTCCGGCATCATGTGAATATATTTCCAGTCTTCGTCGTACTGACCGTTTTCAAGGATCGCCAGATCGACACTGCCGAACTGCTCGCCAATAGCCCTGAAATGCGGGCCATAACCGGTATCGCCGCTGTAATAAACCTTACGGGCCGGGGTTTCCAGCATGAAGCTGGCCCACAGCGTCTGGTTACGCTTCAGTCCGCGCCCGGAAAAATGCCGCGCGGGCAGCACGTGCACACGCAGGTCTTCGCTGATGTGCACCGCCTGGTTCCAGTCGGCTTCGGTGATGATCGCCGGATCCATACCCCAGTAACGCAGGTGTGACCCGACGCCAAGCGGCGTCACTACCCGCTTCACTTTCGGCAGCAGCGCGGTGATGGTCGCGTGATCGAGGTGATCATAATGGTCATGGGAGATGATCAGCAGATCGATATCCGGCATCGCCTCAGCCCGCCACGGATATTCCCCGGCAAACGCTTTATTGATAAACGAGAACGGCGCGGCGTAGTTGCTGAACACCGGATCGATAAGAATGCGTTTCCCCGCCAGCTGGATATACCAGGACGAATGCCCCAGCCAGACCACGGTATCTTCCTGTAACGGCAGACTCGCCAGATCGGTATTCACCATCGGCAGCGGCTGCGCCGGCCGGGCATTTTCGCGTTTGGTGACCAGGAACTCCCACCACGCCGCCAGCATATTTTTCTTGCCGGTAAAGCCCGGCGTGGGCAGTGCGTTATGAAACTGACCATCGCGGTAGTGCGGTGATTTTTCCACTTCCGTAAGCTGTGCGCCCTGTGGCGGCTGGCCAAAGCCCGCGTTGAGGACAAAAGGTAAACTGGCCGTTGCTGCGACTAACATGACAATAACCACGCTAAAAAGGAGTCGGTTCATATCCAGGCTCAAAAAAAACCGCTCCTGTCCGCTGGAACGATAAGGGCACACTTGATTATGAGTGAGTAAGCACTCATTATAGAAAGGCATCGAAAGTCGTCAAGTCGATTTTCAATCTTTGACACAGGGCGTTGCGGTAACGCCTCTGGCATGATTCAATCAGCGTTTTTGCTCAATATGAGGAAATGTGTAGTGGCTCGTCCGAAAAGTGAAGATAAGAAGCAGGCCCTGCTG
The DNA here is from genome assembly GCF_018323985.1 of Enterobacter kobei. GTDB lineage: Bacteria > Pseudomonadota > Gammaproteobacteria > Enterobacterales > Enterobacteriaceae > Enterobacter_D > Enterobacter_D kobei_A. The sequence goes on from NZ_AP024590.1 coordinate 3,364,648, forward strand.
GATGCGGCGACAGAAGCTGTTGCGCAGTCCGGCATAATGGCGTCCACCGCGCTTATTGCCCGAAAAGCAGGCGTGGCGGAAGGCACCCTGTTTCGCTACTTTGCCACGAAAGACGACCTCTTCAATGCCCTCTATGTGCATCTGAAAAGCGATCTCTGCCACACCATGCTGGCGGATCTCGACCGCACGGAGAGCGATCCGAAGCGTTTTACTCGCCATATCTGGAACCGTTATATCGACTGGGGTATTTCACACCTGAACGGTCACGGGGCGATCCGCCAGCTGGCGGTCAGCGAGAAGATCACGCCGGAAACGCTGCAAATTGTTGAAGACATGTTCCCGGAACTGCGTCAGCTGTGCCGCCGCTCATTATTACCGGTATTTATGACGGAAGAATTTCGTGCCTTTGGCGATGCGCTGTTTTTATCGCTGGCGGAAACCACCATGGGATTTGCCAGCCGCCAGCCAGAGCGCGCGGCGGATTTTAAGGCCCACGGCTTTGAAGCGATGTGGCGCGCCCTGTCCGATGAGGATGCGTAATGGACAGTAAAACCCTGCAAGCCTGCGCGCATCGCGTGGCGCTGGAATTACCCTTTACCGAGCACTGCTGGCCGTTTGGCCCGGATGCCGACGTCTTTAAGGTCAACGGTAAGATTTTCATGATGACCGCCACCGCCCGTGGGCGTCCGCTGGTCAGCGTGAAAGCCGACCCGCAAAAAGCGCTGCTCAACCGGCAGATCTACCCGAGCATTGAGCCGGGCTGGCACCTGAATAAAAAACACTGGATTTCAGTTTACGCGGGAGACGACATCAGCGAAGGGCTGGTGGAAGATCTGATCCTCGACGCCTGGCATCTGGTGGTCGACAGCCTGCCGAAAAAAGCCCGCCAGCGCATTCGCCCGGAAGGCTGAATCTTAGCTTCAGTCCCGCGCAAGGATTTCCAGCGCCTGCTCCCCTGCCGCATCCACCGGCAAATACACCAGTAAGCGTGAGCCGTTACGCGGCGCGGAATACCAGTACATCTGCTGCAACATGAATTCCCCTGCCTGTGGATGGGTGAAGGTTTTGATCTTATTTTCCACCCCCGAGACGTCATAGCGTTTATGCCACAGCGCCTCGAATTCAGGCGAGACGGCAAAAAAGCGCGCCAGTTTATTCTCCCAGAAGGGCTCGCCCCGGTGTTCCGCCATCGCCGCGCGGAAATAGGCCACAAACGTCGGCAATACCGAGTCGTCGCTCCCAAGGCGACTGCGCCAGACGGGGCTGGTGAGATAAAGATAGATACAGTTGCGCTCATCGTCGGGCATCTGCGCGAAATCAACCCCCATCAGGCGGCTAAAACTGTCGTTCCACGCCACGATGTCAAAGCTGGGGCGCTGAATGCTGGCGGGTTGCGGGTTAAGGCTATCGAGCAGGCGTCGGGTACTGTCGCTGATCATTTCACAGCCGCTTAACGGCGGGATTTCACCGGGCGTTAAGCCTGCTAACACAAACAGATGGCGGGTTTCAGTGGGGGAACATTGCAGCGCAGTGGCAATGGCCTGCATCACTGCGGCGGAAGGATTCACTTCCCGCCCCTGCTCCAGCCAGGTGTACCAGGTCACGCCGACATCGGCGAGCATCGCCACCTCTTCACGCCGCAGGCCAGGCGTGCGTCGCCGTCCGCTGCGCGGCAGCCCCAGACGTTGCGGATCAAGGCTTTCCCGCCGTGCACGTAAAAACGCGCCAAGCTGTTTGCGGTTCTCATCCTGAATGGTCAGCGTCGCCGCCCGGTCAACCAGCATCGTCATAATCATCCCCAGCATGGTAGTGCCAGTACCAGTATAAGCAAGAACTGGTACCCGTTTAATGATTCCGCGATGCTACGTCCATCTGATGAATGACGCAATGGAGTTACCATGAATACCGCTGCTGTTTCACCGGGGCGCGCGGCGCTGATCGTGCTGCTGACCGGACAAATGTTACCGCTGATCGATACCTCGATTACCAATGTGGCCCTTGATTCTATTACCGGATCGCTGCACACCAGCGCCACGCAACTGGAGCTGATCGTTGCCCTGTACGGCGTGGCCTTTGCGGTCTGTCTGGCGATGGGTAGTAAGCTCGGCGACAACCTCGGTCGTCGCCGGGTGTTTATGTGGGGCGTGGCGGCTTTTGGCGTCGCCTCGCTGCTGTGCGGCATGGCGACCTCGGTCGGGGCGCTACTGGCTGCCCGTACCTTACAGGGCATGGGCGCGGCGTTGATCGTGCCGCAAATTCTCGCCACGCTGCACGTGACGCTGGCAGGCAGCGCACGGGCGAAAGCGATAAGCCTTTACGGCGGCATTGGCGGCATCGCCTTTATTATCGGACAGATGGGCGGCGGCTGGCTGGTGTCGGCGGATGTCGCCGGGCTGGGCTGGCGCAATGCCTTTTTCATTAACGTGCCGATCTGCCTGCTGGTGCTGGCGGTGACGCCTCGTTATGTGCCGGAAACCCGCAGCGATGCGCCGTCGCGTATCGACTGGCGCGGCACGTCCCTGCTGGCCGTGATCCTCTGCTGTCTGCTGTTCCCGCTGGCTCTCGGCCCGGAACTGCACTGGCCATGGCCGACAACGGCGGCGCTACTGGCGGTGATCCCGCTGGCACTGTGGATGCGCAGCGATGCTGCACGCCAGCAACAGCGCGGATTACAACCGCTGCTGCCGCCACGCCTGCTGAAGCTTGCCAGCATCCGTTTCGGCATTCTTATCGCCCTGCTGTTTTTCAGCGCCTGGTCCGGCTTTATGTTCTGTATGGCGCTGACCATGCAGGCAGGGATGGGCATGGCACCGTGGCAGTCGGGAAACAGTTTTATCGCGCTGGGCGTCGCCTATTTTGTCTCCGCCTGGTATGCGCCGAAACTTATCGCCCGCCACGCTACCGGCACCATTTTGCTGACCGGTATCGCCATTCAGCTGGTCGGCCTGCTGGCGCTGATCGCCACCCTGACCGCTTCCGGACGAGTGGTGGGCGCGCTGGCGCTGGCCCCGTCTACGGCGCTGATTGGCTACGGACAAGCGTTGATTGTGAACAGCTTTTATCGTATCGGGATGCGGGATATTGCCGCCCGCGACGCCGGGGCAGGCAGTGCGATCCTCAGCACACTGCAACAGGCGACGCTCGGCCTGGGCCCGGCGGTATTAGGCGGCCTGTTCCTGCATCTGCTGGCGCGCAGCGAGGGGAATTATTCTTCGGCGCTGAGCAGCTTTCTCGCTGTGGAAGTGGTGATGATGCTGGCGCTGGCGACAGCGGCGATTTGCGGTCGCCAGCACCTGATGCCGGTCTGCACCGACAAACAGTAACACTAGACGGGCAGCCGTTTTACCATCCGCCAGCGGAACCAGATTTGCGCCACGAGGATCAGCACGCCGCCGATGATTTTCTGAAGTGGCAGCCGTTCGCCGTACCACACAGATGCGGCGATCACCGTCAGCAGCGGCTCCAGCACCATAATGATGGCGGCGCTGGCGACGGCGGCGTGTTTTTGCCCCTGCAATTGCAGACCAAAGCGCAGCGCCGTGGCGATGAAAATACTGGCGATCAACCAGCCAAAAGTGGTGGCGCTAATACCCTGCGTCCACGGCTCAAACAGGGCTGAGATCAAAAGCCCGGTGAGGCCGGTTATCGCCAGTTGCGCGGTGGTGAGCGGGATCAGCGGCACCTCGCGGGCGACGCGGCTGGTATAGCAAAAGGAAATCGACTGCACGAAGGCGGTGAGTAAAAACCAGCCCTGGCTGGCGTGGAAAGTAATGGGAACATGCAGGCTCAACAGCGCCAGTCCAATAATCGCCAGCGGCAGGCACTCCCAGTACGCCCGCGCCGGGCGCACGCCCATCATGCCCCAGGCCACCAGCGGCACAAACAGCATGGAGAGGCTCATAATGAACGCCCCCTCTCCCAGCGATGGCGTCACCGACACCGACCAGATCCACAGGCACAGGTTGAGCGCCATCCACAGGCCGCTGATGATCACCGGCTTCAGTTGCGTGCGGGCAATGCGCTGGCCGCGGCAGAACGGCAGCAGTACCAGCGCGCCGCCGCAGAAACGCAGCGCAAGGAAAGCGAAAACCGGCATGCCGGCAATGGCTTCGCGGGAGAAGATCCAGCCGCAGGCGGCGATCATCGTGGTCAGGACGAGAAAGAGATCAGCTTGTCGTTGCCGGTTCACCGGAAACACTCCCTTAAAAACTACGCGCTCAGGCGAGAAATATAGTGCCAGTCCATCATCACCCGCTGGGCGGGGGCGTCCGGATTATCGATTTTGTTGAGCAGTAACCCGACAGCGGTGCGGCCAATGTCCTGGGAGGGTTGCTCAATGGTACTGAGCGGCGGCGAGACCATTTCCGCCAGCGCCGTACCGTCAAAGCCCACCACGGCAATATCTTCCGGCGTTTTCAGCCCGGCACTGGCAATCGCCAGCATTGCCCCTGCCGCCAGCGTGTCCGATACCGCAAATACCGCGTCCGGGCGCACGTCAGCCTGTAATAGCTTTTCCATCGCCGCCACGCCCGCGCGGAAGCTCAGTTCGCTGGCATATTCCACGACGTTATAGTCCAGCTTGCCCTGATGCAGCCCGGTTTTATAACCGCGCTCGCGCAGGCGGGCGTATTTGTAGCTGAGATCGTGGTTAATCAGCGCAATGCGCTGGCGGCCACCAGCCACCAGTTGCCCGATCACGTGCTGGGCGGCGTCAACATCGTTAATGCCGACGCAGGAGACATTGCCGGCATCGGCGTATTCCGCACACTGCACCCAGGGCGCCTGACCGATCATCGCGGTCAGTTCCGGTAATTTGCTGAAGGCGTCCATGGTGATAATACCATCGACAATTTTACCGGAGAGCAGCTTGAGCGCCGACGTGGAGCGCGCCACGTCGGAGCCGGAGTTACACAGCAGAATGCGGTAGCCGTTTTTCTCAGCCTCTTCTTCAATGCCCTTCACCACTTCCGCGCAAAACGGGTTGGCGATGTTAGACACCAGCACGAGGATCATATAGCTGCGCGCGGTGCGCAGCTGGCGGGCCAGCAGGTTTGGCTGATAATTGCTTTCCTGAATAGCCGCCAGCACCCGTTCGCGATTTTTCGCTTTTACGGAATCGCTGTTGTTGAGCACGCGCGACACCGTGGCGACGGAGACGCCTGCCAGCCGGGCGATTTTCTGAATTGACATAAAGCGGACACATCCTGCGGTTGGCGCAATGCAATGCTTGCAGGCTATCACAAATTTGGTGCCCGGCGAACCGGGCTATTGTTCAGGAGGCCACGCGGATCCAGCGCTGCTGCTGATGACTTTTCATAATGGCATCAATGATAAACATCACGTTCGCGCCATCCTCAAAGGTGGCGAACGGGGCTGTTCCGGCGGCGGGCATTTTTCCGGCGCGCACGGCTTCATAAAATTGCAGCATCATATTTTTGAAGGCATCCGGCCAGCCTTCGATATGTCCCCCAGGGAAGTGGGCGCTGGCGGCGGCGTCCCGTGCCATCAGGCCCGGATCGTCAGTGAGGATCTGATTGGGCTGGTGACGGTGGCCTATCCACAACTGCTGCGGCACTTCCTGATCCCAGGCCAGCGAACAGGCGCTGCCGTTGATCTCAAAACTGAGGCGGTTTTTACGTCCGGCGCTGACCTGCGAGACGCTGAAACAGCCTTTGCTGCCGTCGTCAAAACGCAGCAGTACCGCCCCGCCATCCTCGGTGGTTACCGGTTTATCCTCATACTGCGCGGCCCCAATGCCGTGGCTGAAGGTCGCCCCGCCGTCCGTGCGCGCTTTACGCGTTGGCCAGACGATCGCCAGATCCGCCATGACCTCGGTGATGCGTCGCCCGGTGACAAACTGCACCGTGTCGCACCAGTGAGAGCCGATATCCGCCACCGCGCGGGAGAGGCCGCCCTTTTCCGCGTCCACCCGCCAGTTATAGTCGGTTTCCAGCGCCATCCAGTCCTGCAAATAGCTGCCGTGAACCGAAAACAGCCGCCCCGTTTGCCCGTGGCGCTGCATACTCGCCGCCTGCTGCACCATCGCAAACTGCCGGTAAACGAAGCTGACGCCATGCACCACGCCTGCCGCCTGCGCCAGCGTCACCAGTTCGCGGGCTTCTTCCGGCGTCATGCACAGCGGTTTTTCGGAAAAGACGTGCTTTCCGGCGCGCAGGATCTGGCGGTTGATTTCCGCATGCAGATGATTCGGCGTGCAGTTGTGCACCACGTCCAGCCCCGGATGCGCCAGAAAATCTTCTACCGCGCCGTAGGCGTGCGGCACGTTCAGCGCCGCCGCTTTTTCCTGCGCGGCAAGAAGCGAGCTGTCGCACAGCGCAACTACCTCAACAAACCCCAGACGGCGCAGGGCTTCAATATGCGCCGGGCCGATAAAGCCGCTGCCGATAATCCCAACCCTGATCATGACGCATCTCCCAGACCGAGCATTGTGCGGATGCTGGCGCGATCCGACGCGCTGGCGGCAAAATCATCAAACGCACGATCCGCCACCGGTATGATATGTCGGCGGATAAATTCGCTGCCCTCCCGTGCGCCGGCATCGCCCTCTTTCAGACAGCACTCCCACTCCAGCACTGCCCAGCCGTCATAGCCGTACTGCGTCAGCTTGCTAAAAATCGCCCCGAAATCGATCTGCCCATCCCCCGGCGAGCGGAAGCGTCCGGCGCGGTCGATCCACGGCTGATAGCCGCCGTAGACGCCGCTGCGCCCGTTGCTGCGAAACTCCGCATCCTTAACGTGAAAGGCTTTAATACGCTCATGATAGCGATCGATAAAGGCCAGATAATCGATGTGCTGCAACAGCAGGTGGCTCGGATCGTAGAGCATATTGCAGCGCGGATGATGATCTACCAGCGCCAGAAAACGCTCAAAAGTTGCGCCGTCGTGCAGATCTTCCCCCGGATGGATCTCAAAGCAGACGTTAACCCCGTGGCGGTCAAAGACGTCAAAGATCGGACGCCAGCGGGCGGCAAGCTCATGAAAGGCTTCTTCCAGCAGTTGCGCATTGTGCGGCGGCCAGGGGTAAAAATAGGGCCACGCCAGCGCGCCGGAAAAGGTCGCGTGCGCCGTTAAGCCAAGCCGCGCAGAGGCCTGTGCCGCCTGCTTGAGCTTTTCCACCGCCCACGCCTGACGCGCGGCGGGATTGCCGCGTACCTCCGGCGGCGCAAAGCCATCAAAGGCCGCATCGTAAGCGGGGTGCACGGCAATCAGCTGTCCTTCCAGATGGGTGGAGAGTTCGCTGATTTCCAGCCCGTGTCCCGCCAGCCTTCCGATAATATCGTCGCAGTAGGCCTGGCTTTCCGCCGCCTGCGCAACGTCAAAAATCGCCGGATGGTGGCAGGGAATCTCCAGCGCTTTATAACCGCGTTCTGCCGCCCAGGCCGCGAGGCCATCGAGCGTGTTAAAAGGCGCGTCGCTGCCAATAAACTGCGACAGGAAAATACCCGGTCCTTTAATGGTTTTCATAACCTCTCCCACAACTTAAGCCTGTGCTTTATCGTTGTACTTGAATGACAACATGAAAATCAGCGCAATAACCGCGGCGGCCACCGCCGGGATCCACCAGAAGGTCACCCACGCCTGCGGCACGCTTTGCCCGGCCACCAGACGGTTATAGAGCGCGCCGGAAATCTGCGAGCCGAGCAGCATGCCGATACCATAAGTGAACATCACGATCATGCTTTGCGCCTGACCTTTCACTTTTTCCCCTGCCACGCGATCGGTGTAGATAAAGCCAACCACAAAGAAGAAGTCATAGCAGATACCGTGCAGCAAAATGCCGAGATAAAGCAGGAAGCGCCCCTCTTCGCTGACGCCCAGCGCAAAAAATGCGTAGCGCACGAACCAGGCACACATGCCGATCAGCAGCATGTATTTCACCCCGAGGCGGCGGAACAGCAGCGGGATCACCAGCATAAAGACAATCTCGGACATCTGCCCGAAGGACATGGCGGTGCTGACATCCGCGACACCGGCGTCTGCCAGATAGGACGCGGTATAGGCGTAATAGGTGCCCAATGGTACGGAAATCAGCATGGCGCACAGCGAGAAGACAAAGAAATGACGCGTTTTGAGCAGCGCGAAGGCATCGGCGCAGAACAGATCGCGCACCTTCACCGGCAGCCCTTTGGCGGGCGCGGGCGTGTGCGGCAGCGTCAGGCTGTATATCGCCAGCGCCACCGAGCTGATGGCCGCCACCATAAAAATGCTGGTGCTGGAGGCGATGCCGGTGACACCGATAAAGATCCCCGCCACAATCCAGCCGATGGTGCCGAACACGCGCACCACCGGGAAGGTTTTATCGATATTGCGCAGACTGTGAAACGCGATGTTGTTGGTCAACGCCAGCGTCGGCATATAGCACAGGGTGTAACCAAACAGCAGACCAATCAGCAGCGCGCCATTTTGCGCGACCAGCGCCTGCGGTACAAACCAGAGGATCACCGCCCCTGCGAGGTGCATTACCGCCATCACTTTTTGCGAGGCAAAAAAGCGATCCACCAGCATGCCGAGCACGAACGGCGAGAGAATAGAGGCGATGGGACCGGCAGAAAACGCATCGCCAATCAGCAACGCCATATTGTGCTGCGTCATCACCAGACCGAGGGTGACTGACCAGCTGCCCCAGATGAAAAACTGTAAGAACATCATCAGCGACAGCCGCGGTACGAGTAACCGGTGCTGCGCCAGATTGCTTCCGCTACTTTCGGTTGTTGACACCATTTTATTGCCTCACCTGTGAAAAGTAATCGATTACAAATTGCCGTCAACCAGAAAGTAATCGATTACAAAATAAGGCGCATCGTGATCGAACGGGATCCGCGAGGTGGATCACGATAAATAATCAGGGAGTCCCCTCATCGGGCGATGAGGGGAAAAGGATCACGCTTTCGCGCGGCGCATCACCTTAAAGGCGAGGAACAGGAACAGGATCCACACCGGCAGCAGGATGGCGGACGTCCGCATACTTTCCATGGTGCACATCAGGCCGAGGATCATCAGCAGGAAAGCGATGCACAGGTAATTGCTCGCCGGATAAAACAGCGCTTTAAACTGGGTATCACGCCCCTTGCGGCGCATGGCGGCGCGGAATTTAAGGTGCGCAAGGCAGATCATCATCCAGTTAAGCAGCAGCGTGGCCACCACCAGCGCCATCAGCAAACCGAAGGCTTCCTGCGGCAGCAGATAGTTCACCAGGATCACCAGCGAGGTGATCGCCGCCGACAGGAACAGAGAATTCACCGGCACGCCGCGTTTGTTCACGCGGGTTAAAAACGCCGGGGCGTTGCCCTGTACCGACAGCCCGAACAGCATGCGGCTGTTGGAGTACACGCCGCTGTTAAACACCGACAGCGACGCCACCAGAATAATGAAGTTCAGCGCCGAGGCGACAATGTTGCTGTCCATTTCATGGAAGATCATCACAAAGGGGCTGCTGTTAGCTTTCACGTCCACCCACGGATAGAGCGCTAACAGCACCACCAGCGAACCGATGTAAAACAGCAAAATGCGATACACCACCTGGTTCACCGCTTTCGGGATGGTGGTTTCCGGGGAGCTGGCTTCCGCCGCGGTGATGCCAATCAGCTCAAGGCCGCCAAAGGAGAACATGATCACCGCCAGCGACAGGATCAGCCCGTGCCAGCCGGTGGCCATAAAGCCGCCGTGTTGCCACAGATTCTCAATGCCCGCGCGCTCGCCGCCGGTGTCGGAGAACAGCAGCCACAGGCCAAAACCGATCATGGCAATAATTGCCAGCACCTTGATCAGCGCAAACCAGAATTCCATTTCCCCGTACAGGCGGACGTTCACCAGATTGACGGCGTTGATAAGAATAAAGAAGGTCGCCGCCCAGACCCAGGTCGGCACGTCTGGCAGCCAGAACTGCATGTAGATGCCCGCGGCGGTGAGTTCCGCCATGCCTACCAGCACGAACATCACCCAGTAGTTCCAGCCGGAGAGGAAGCCCGCAAAAGGCCCCCAGTATTTATAAGCGAAATGGGAAAAGGATCCGGATACCGGCTCTTCGACCACCATTTCACCTAACTGGCGCATGATCAAAAAGGCGATGATCCCCGCCAGCGCATAGCCGAGCAGCACCGCCGGGCCTGCCATCTGGATCGCCGGACCGATGCCGAGAAACAGCCCGGTACCAATCGCGCCGCCGAGGGCGATAAGCTGAATATGACGGTTTTTTAAACCCCGTTGCAGTGTCGGCCCGTTTTCCGGCGCGACGTCTGACGCGTTTTTCACGTCTTTCCCCTGTGTCTTTTATTTGAAGGGGCACGTTTTAACATTTAGCGCCGGAGGTAGCAATTATGATGGGCGTCCCTGCCCGTCATAACGAGGTGCAAGGGATCAGAAATCGTAGCTCATGGAAACTTTCAGCGTGCGTCCCTCACCCTGGAAAATATAGGTGCCGAGATCTTCCACACCGGACCAGTATTTCTCATTGGTGACGTTATCGACGCCCACGCGCCAGACCATGTCGTTCTGCGCCTCGTTAAGACGCATACGGTAACGCATGCCGAGATCCAGCGTGGTGTAACTGTCGAGTTTCTTCGTGTTGGCGGCGTTGGCGTACTGCGAGCCGGTATGGTTAACGCGGGCGGTGGCGGTCAGGCCGTCCACCGGTTTGATGTCGTACTCCGCCCCCAGCACCATATAGACATTCGGCACGCCGATGGCATCTTTGCCGTCGTTGATACCGTCTTTGGTGCGGGTCATTTCCGGATCGATCCAGGTGGTACTGCCGTTCAGACGCAGCCCGAGCACCGGCTCGCCAAACACATTCAGCTCCAGGCCACGGTTACGCTGTTCGCCGTCCAGCCCGTAACGCTTTGTGCTGCTGTCCAGAATGGCGGAGGGCTTTTTGATTTCAAACAGCGCCAGCGTCCCGCCGATGCGACCATAGTCGACCTTCACGCCCACTTCGTTTTGCTTCGCGTGAATGATACCGACGGATTCAAAGGCGTTAGCCGCGTCTTTCGGCGCATTGCTGCCCGGCTGTAAAGATTCGGTATGGTTGGCGTAGAACGCTACCTGTTCCCACGGCTTGTACACCAGGCCATAGGTCGGCATCCAGCGGCTTTCGGTGTAGCGCGCGCTGAGGGTTTCCGCGCCTGTGGCGTTGCTGTAGTTACGCACCACCACTTTTTGATGGCGAGCGGCAACGGTCAGTTGCAGGCGGTCATCCAGTACGCCCAGCGTATCGCTGAACAGCCAGCCCTGCGTGCGGTTGCGGCTGGTGGTTAAGGGATCGAAGTAGTTGCCGCCGACGGTGTTATAACCCGGACGCGATACGCTGTCGGTATCATAGATATTGATCCGCGGGCGGTTCGCTTCTGAGGTCGAACGCCACGCGGTGTTGTCTTTTTTGGTCAGCGCCGAGTAACCGGCATTCACCTTGTGCGAAACCACGCCGGTATCAAACTGCCCGCGCAGACCCGCCATGCCGCTGAAGGAGTCGGAAATACGGTTGGTGTCCAGACGACCAATCCACGCATCGCCCTGCTTATTGATGATCTCCGGTGAGCTGTATACCCCGGTTTCATGGGCATGTTGACCGCCAAACGCCGTGTACGCGGTCCAGGCATCCGTCACATCAAACTCGGCACGCGCCATACCGAATTCGTTTTCGATATCGCTGTAGCCCCACTGCTGGCTGTAATTGTGCGTGGCATCCGGCAGCTCAGGAATGAAATCGACCTTGCTGATCTTGATGCCGACGTTGCTGCCGTGGAAGGTTTTCTTCTGGTAGCCCACGTCCAGCGAAGTGCGCAGGCGATCACCGCGATAATCCAGCCCGATAGCGGCAAGCGTGGTGCGGCGATGATCGTCATCCACCGCGCCCTCGCCTTCCCGGTGCAGCAGGTTGACCCGCGCGCCGAACTGGTTGTCATCGCCAAAACGACGCCCCAGATCCAGCGAAGTGCCGATCTGCGCCTGGCTGGTGTAATCCACGCCAACACGGGTGATCGGCGTGTCTTCCGCATGCTTTGGTTCAAGGTTGATCATGCCGCCCACACCGCTGGCCGCCGCACCGTTCAGCAGGCCGTTCGCGCCTTTGAAGATCTCCACGCGTTCCAGCATCTGCGTATCCACGACCTGACGCGGCACGATGCCCGGCAGACCGCCCATGGTCATGTCGTCGCCATCGAGCTTAAAGCCGCGAATACGGTAGGTTTCCGCGAAGTTGCCGTAGCCCTGCACCGCCTGAACACCGGCGTCATTGCTGACCACATCGGCAATCGTTTTTGCCTGTTGATCCTCCACCGCTTTCGCGGTGTAACCGATGACGTTGAACGGCACGTCCATGGCGTTTTGCTCGCCGAGCATCCCCAGTCGCCCGCCGTGCGCCACCTGACCGTCCAGGTAGGCAGGAACCAGCCGATCGCCGCCAGCGACAAAATCGCTGCCCGCCGCCTGAACCACAATCGTATCTTCCGTCGCCGCCGGCGCCTGATTTTCCGCCGCCGCGGTATGGGTTACGGCACCGATCGCCAGCGCCAGCAACGTCTTATGCAAAGGAGCAGTACTGTTCATTGTCATCTTTTATGAGAAAGGGATAAAAGGCCCGTCGCCGGGCCGGTTCGGTTATTTATTCAGGTCAATGCGAACGACGCTGTCCGGGCCTTTGGTGGAGTGATCTTTATTAAACGCCTGCTTCACCGTGACATAGAGCGTCTGACCATCCGCCGAGAGCAGCAGGCTGTTCGGATGCGGCGGCAGATCCCAGGATTTTTTTACCGCGTAAGTGGTGGCGTCGAGGCTCAGCACTTTGCCGGAATCACGCTGGGAAATATAAAGTTCGTTGCGTGTGGCGTTGAATTTCACCGCCAGGGAATCGCCGACCGGGAGTTGTTTGATCACCGTGCCGGTCGTGATATCCAGCACCAGCGTGGTTTTGGCTTTTGAGTTATCGGTGACGAACAGGCGGCCCGTCGCGCTGTCTTCTGCGATATTCAGCAGCAGAGCCGTTTTTTCGCCGAGCGGTTTCCAGCGTTTTTCGATGCGGTTGTTGCGTGGGTTGATCACCAGGATCTCACCGCCGCCGTTGACGGCATAAATGCGCCCGGTTTTTTGCGAATAATGCAGACCGGTCATCCATTTACCGGTGTTTTTGATGCGCGTTTTCAGCTTCATGGTTTTCGCATCCACCACCCAGATCAGCGCCGGATCCGCTACTGCGCCGATATACAGCAGGCCGTTGTGCAGCAGCACCTGACGTGCGCCGTACGGGAAGCCTTCCGGGTTACGCTCCGGGAACAGGGCGCGGTCAATCACTTTGCCGTCGGCGGTGGCGATCGCGCTGATCCCAGCGTCCAGCGAGTTGGTGACATACAACGTGTTGCCGTCGGCGGAAATCTCCACGCCGAAGTTTTTCAGATCGGTATGGGTGACGCCGAGGGTTTTCAGGGTTTTCGCATCGAGTTTGTAGATCATCCCGCCCTGCACATCTTTGAAGCCTTCGGCACTGGCGACATAGAGCGCGTCGCCCGTCGGGCTTAAGGCCAGCTCGTATACCCCTTCTGCCAGCACGCGTTTCACGACGCTGTTGTCAGCCTGCGCGATGGTGGGGGGTTTTGGCGCGTCAGCCGCTTTTTTAGTGTCGGATGGGTGCGGCGCGCTACACCCGCTCAGGGCAACCGCAACCAGCAGTGCCAGTGCAGACGTTTTCATTTTCATGTGGAAAATCCTTTGCCTTCAATGCGAATAGTCAGGGGGTAGCGCCAGCGCGCTATAACAATAAAGAGAATGAGAACTATACGCATTATGTTTGAGCAAGCAAGATCATTTGCCTCAATCCATAACGAATTGTCAGCAATGGTAAACGGGCTGCTGAAGAGGGGTAAAAAATCCGCAATAAAGAAGGGGTTGATAGTTCAGATGATAAGGATTATCTTTCTCATTACTGAATAGTTGAGCAAAACACTCAGGTATTCAGCACGACATTGCTCACATTGCTTCCAGTATTATGTTGCCCGCCTCGTGCGGGCTTTTTTTTGCCCTGCTCCGCCGCCCCTGCCACTGCAATAAAAGCGTCATACACGCCCTGTACGATTAGGATAATTCTTATCTCAGGGAACGCGTGGTTTTCATGGATATTCCTCTTTCCTCCCGGCAGCTTAACGCGGGAATGTTGCGTATTGATGTTCCCCACGTCACGCCCGATTCGACAAATCTGCGGGTGATGGCGCTGTTCAATGAACATCACTCGCTGATTGGTCTGCCGGTGCTGGAAAACAACCGTCCGCTCGGCATGATCAACCGCCATATCTTTCTCTCGCAGATGAGCCGCCCGTTCTTTCATGAGCTTTACGATCAAAAAAGCTGTATCGCGTTTATGGATAAAACGCCGCTGATCGTCGAAGCCCGCGCCGGGCTGGATTATCTGGCCGCGCAGGTGGTGGAAACCGGTGATAAAGCGGTGACGGAAGGATTTATCCTGACGGAGGACGGCCAGTACATCGGCATTGGTCTGGGCATCGACCTCATCAAAACCGTGTCGGATTTACAGGCCAGACAGCATTTCCAGCTCATGCAGAGCCTCGAATATGCGCGGGTGATCCAGGAGTCGATGCTCAACCGTTCCCGGCAGAGCATTGAGGAAACCCTTAACGACTGGTGCCTGTTCTGGCAGCCGCGCGACTGCGTGGGGGGCGATATTTATGCTTTTCGCCGCGATGAACGGGGCTGGCTGGCGGTGATCGCCGACTGTACCGGTCACGGCGTTCCCGGCGCGTTTATGACCTTTATCTTCGCCTCGGCGCTGGAAAAAGCACTAACCGAGGCCGCGCCCCACGAGCCAGAGCGCCTGCTCGCCGTTATCAACCGCTATATCAAACAGACGCTCAGCCAGCTCCACCCCACCGCTGACCTCAGCCAGTCTAACGACGGCTGCGACGCGATTGCGCTGTATGTCGATAACCACAACGCGCAGATGATCTGGGCGAATGCGCAGATGCACGCCTTTGTGCTGGGGGCGCAGGCGGAAGACGTCTGCGTGCTGGAGGCGGATCGTAAAGGCCTGGGGTACAGCGATACCTCGTCGGATCAACAGTGGCGTCGCTATCAGCGCCCGCTCGTTAAGGGCGATCGGGTGTTGATTGTCACCGACGGATTGACCGATCAGATCGGCGGCGAGCGGGGCATTATGCTTGGTAAAAAACGCATTCAGTCGCTATTACTCCAGGAAAGGCACCTGCCAATGCAGGATCTTTCCCGTGCACTGGCGGCGGCGTTGCAGACCTGGCAGGGACAGGAGTTGTCGCGGGACGACATCACCTGGTTTGGTTTTCGCTGGTGAGTAATGAGATGAAATTTAACGACCTTCTGGCGAAAGAGGCGGTGTTGCTGCCGCTGATCAGCCTGCAACGGCAAAGCGCCGTCGAACTGTTTTACACCGGCTATTTTTCCCAGGCACATATTGTATCAATGGGGGATGTGGTGCGGGCGTGGCTGGACAAACATGAAGCCTCGCTGCCCCTGCGCCGCCGTCTGTTTTCGGTCTTTATCGAGATGGGCCAGAACATCGTGCGCTACTCCTGCGATGAGCGTTATCTCGGCTGTGGTGCTGACGAGCTGCGTTTCGGCTCGCTGTGCTTACACACCGATGCCGGTCACTATTATCTGGAAACCGCCAATCTGGTCGGGCACGAAGCCTCTTCATTACTGCAAAATAATCTCGACGTGCTGCGTACCATGAGCCAGGCCGAAATCAAACAGGCCTGGAAAGAAGGGTTGCGTAGTGAAGCGCCGACCACCAGCAAAGGCGCGAACATTGGATTGTTGACCATGGCGCGGGAGACCAGCGAGCCGCTGGAATATCGCATTCATCCTTTAGCGGCCAGTTCGTTGTCCGCTTTTCATCTTAAGGCCACTTTCGCCCATGACTGATATGACCCTGACGCCCGCTATTGTGCTGGCAGCTACGCCCGCCACGCCGGACGTGAATTTTGATTTTGCGGCCCGCCGCCTGGTGCTGAAAGGTGAATCCTGGCCGGAAAACGCCGCCGCCTTTTACCGTCCGCTTTTACAGGCGGTGGAGAGCTGGCTGGAGGAACAACCGTCGGGCAGCGCACCGCTGCAACTGCACGTGGCACTCAGCTATTTCAACAGCTCCAGCACCAAACTGCTGTTTGAGTTTTTCGAACTACTGAACGGTTTTGCCCTGCGGGGAAAAGTCTGTGAGCTGCACTGGTACTACGACGCGGACGATGATATCTCAGAAGAGTTTGGTCAGGAAGTGGGTATGGATTTCCCGGCCCTTGCCGTCGTTATGCAACCGGAACTGAGCGCATGCTAGATATTAATGAGCTTTTTCAGGAAGAGTACACTGTCCTTGAGGACGCCCGCATTGCCGCCGCCAGTGCGCAACTGCCCGCAGAGGTTTGCCGCGAAAAGCTGTGGACTATTGCAAAGCACTATCAGCGTTTGATCCGTGAGTCTTACCGCCTCATCTCCCGCAGCGATCGCGCCGAGCGTGAGTTAACGCGCATGAACGATGAACTGCAAAAGCTGGCGGCGAAGCTGGAATATGAAGCGACGCACGATCCGCTCACAGCGGTGTATAACCGCAGCGCCATCATCCATCAGATTGATAACGCCCTGCGCATCGGCAATGTGGCACTCATCCTGCTGGATATCGACCATTTTAAACGTATCAACGACGAGTATGGCCATCCGACGGGCGATCGGGTGATCTGCGCGCTGGTGTCACGGGTGCGGCGGGCGCTGCCGGATCACGCTTCAATCGGGCGGGTCGGCGGGGAAGAGTTTACGATTTTACTGCCTGGCGCGCGCATTGAAGACGCGATGCTGATCGCCAGTTATCTGCATGCGTCGCTGAACGCCGCGCCGCTGGAATGCCTGCCGGATCAGTACGTCACCGCCAGTTTCGGCGTCAGTTTAGGGGCGCGCAACAGCGATTTCGAAAGTCTGTATTCGGCAGCGGATACGGCACTGTACGACGCGAAAAGGCGTGGCCGTAATCAGGTGGCATTGCAGGGGGATTTTTTTCGTGCGGACGTAAAAAAACCTCACATCGCTGCAAGGCTTTCAATTGGTCAGGATTAACGCGCCCCGACCAGGCGTTTATCTGCATGAACATCCGGCGTATACATCACCGCTCTGGCCATCATTACTGATTTACAAAATATACATTTTGCGCCATACGGGTTGCTTTCGGTCATGTCAAAAGGTGAAGTCCTGAACTGCGAGCCGTGGCAACGTGGACAGGTAAAGTGCATAGAATTTGTTGTCATTGAGTATTTTAACCTTTTCTGTGGGCCATTTTGGCCAAAGATGGTCTGAAATACAGAGTTTAATCAGCGCTTAAAAAGTGGAGGCTCAAAGAAGAGGTATCAAAGATACACTGAGAAATGAGGACTGCTTTAGTTAACTACCCGAGATAATGTCTGCGTATCAAACCGACTGATTTCATTAACGCATGTCTGGTGGCGGAAAGCAACATTTATTTAGGGTGTTATTTTTCACGTTGATTGCTCTGGCGCAAAAATAAAATAGCGGCACATCCATGCACCTGATGCTTAAGGTTAGTAGGGTTATAGCTATTCAGCAAATGATGTCCCGTCGATTACGATAAAATAATTTTAATGGCCGCAAGATACAGTAATTTTCCGCCGTGAAATCATTGGTCGTCAGATAACGCTCTGTGTGAGCGTCCGGCTTCCATAACGCCGTGAGCGCGTCATAAGTCATTGTTTTATCGCCATCCGGTGTTTCCACCCGGTATTCCCCGCTCGGCAGATATCCGGAGGAAAACTGTAAATGGCTGTCGCTTGCGCCCCGTACCTGATGCTCAATTTTACGAAAACCAATGGGCACCAGATGAAAAAGATAAAAAGGTAATGTTTTCAGTTTTAAATCGGAGAAACTTGAAATTATTTCACCATCGCGTGTCAGGATCACCTCCTGTAAAGAAACCGGCGACGACGGTAAAAGTTCAGGAAAAGCGCATTCGGCTTTGAAATAAATTATTTGCATAGCGTTACCTCAGGCGGGCCTGTTTTTTTTGTCACATATTATTTTTATAGCCCAACTCCGAAGGTCGATCCTCTTTTTAGGACTTTCCAGAAAATACTTACCTGAAACTTACCTGAGTTTACAGTCGAAGCGGCAGTTATCCTTACCCACACTCTTAAAAAGGCTATTAAATCGGGTCAGAAGATCAGTATGCCTGATGATAACGCCTTAAGGTATTCTTAAGGTAATGTAAATATAGTGACGGTGATCAAGTTTTACTTGCTGTGGACGACATAGCTGGTTACTATTTGCTCGCTTTAGAAACATCGGTTTACAGATGAACGAATTCTTTGTCGGTAGGGGATTAGATGTCGCCTTACCGACTTTCTTCGTTTTGCTCCCCTCCCCCTGTTTTATCCCTTAGCTTCCCAGCCAGTGACGTAATAACGGCCCTTTTGCGCCATAAACCGGATCGCTTGCCGGAAACGGCGTCTGCGCAATGCTTTTTAGCATCTCAGCCGACGGCGCGGCGCGACAAATATCCGCTCGTTGTCCCGGTGGATACCCCCCAACGACCGTAAAATCATCGCTGCTACCGTTATTACAGTGTCCGGTTCCGGCTGGCAGTAACGCAATATCACCCGCGCGCACGGTGACTAACGTACCGTCAGGGCCGCCAAGCATGACCTGTGCCTCCCCCTGCGTGAAGGCCAGCACTTCATGAGCCTCGCAGTGGTAATGGTGATAATGAAAAATGCCATCCACCCATTGCGCCGGCCAGCCGTTGTCGACAAACAATCGTTCCACTCCGGCAATCGCCTGCGCGTCGGGCGCAAAAACGTCACGGTATAACAGCACCGGCAGACGAGGATTATTCGGCACCCAGGCATGGGCATTCAGCATCAGTACTTCCACATTCGGATAAGAAATTTCTGGCATGATGACACTCCAGCGAAAAATGATTTTTTAAGCGTAGCCAGGCTTTATTGTATTCTCGCCAGTACCTTCTATATTTCGGAAACAGAATGCATATCGGGAGTTGTAGCTATGAGATTTAAGGGACTAACAAAGGGATTTTTTATCCTGATCTTGTTTGTGGTCACACTGGCGTTTTTTGATGTCCTGTCGCCCTATTTTTCGGCGATTTTGTGGGCTACGATCCTCGCGGTGATCTTCCAGCCGCTGAAGAATAAACTGCGCGAGAAAATGGCGGACAAAAACGGCATTGCCTCGCTTATCACCGTATTAATCATCTGCCTGATCGTCTTTACCCCGCTGGCCATTATTCTCTCGTCGCTGGCCTACGAAATGAACGTCGTGTACCGCAAACTCCAGGAGAACAACACCCAGTTCCCGGTCGTGATCGCCGATCTGCTGCGCCATTTACCTGGCTGGGCGCGCAATTTCCTTGCCGAACATGAACTGAATAACGCCGCTCAGATCCAGAAAGCGCTCTCCGGCGTGGCCCTCAAGGGCGGGCAGTACATGGCAGGCAGCGCGTTTATCATCGGTAAAGGCACCTTCGGCTTTACCATCAGCTTTGGCGTGATGCTCTACCTGCTCTTCTTCCTGCTGAAGGATGGCGCGGTGATCGTGCATCAGGCGCTGGAGGCGCTGCCCCTCTCCCGCTACGTTAAACACCATTTGTTCGCGAAGTTCGCCACCGTCTCGCGGGCGACGGTAAAAGGTACCGTGGTCGTGGCCGTGGTGCAGGGGGTGCTCGGTGGCATTGGCTTCTCGATTGTCGGCATTGACGGCAGCATTCTGTGGGGAGCGCTGATGGCGTTCCTGTCGCTGATCCCGGCAGTGGGGTCGGCGATTGTCTGGGTTCCGGCGGCGATTTTCCTCTTCTCCACCGGACAGATGTGGCAGGGCTTCTTTATTGTCGGTTTCTTTGTGGTGATCGTCGGACTGGTGGATAACCTGCTGCGACCATTGCTGGTCGGTAAAGACACCAAAATGCCGGATTACCTTATTCTGATCACCACGCTCGGCGGCATGGAGATCTACGGCATCAACGGTTTTGTAATAGGCCCGCTGATCGCCGCGCTGTTTATTGCCTGCTGGAATTTGCTCTCCGGTAAAGATCACCAGGGCAACGTCGACGAGCTGGACGATGATTTTATGGAAGAAGGCCGCCGCGATCAGCAAACCGCCGAACGCGAGTAAAGGCACACTGCCCTGCGACACGTCAGCTGAGCGGCCCGGCAATCTCCAGCTCGCTCAGTACGTTAAGCAGGGCATCCACTTTTGGTAGCCACTGCTTGCGACGCGGCCAGACCAGCGACAGCGCCAGTCCGTCGGGCTGCAGTTCCGGCATGATTACCTGCAGTTCCCCGCGTAGCAAAGGCATTCGCACCAGCCAGGTAGGCATTTGCGCCACACCCAGTCCCGCCACCACCGCCTGCACCTGGGCATCCACATCACCCAGCGCCATGCGGTACGGCACGTTTCGCCAGTTCTGATGCCCGTCGGCGGTAGTGAACAGCCAGGGCTTGGTGCTGCCATCCACCCGCTCGTAAAGAATGGCGCGGTGCTGCATTAATTCCTCTACCGTGTGCGGACAACCCTCGCGGGCCAGATAATCCGGCGAGGCGCAAAACACCATTTTCTCGCGCCCCGACACCCGGCAGCCCAGCGACGCGGGCAGATCCACCGAGCCGCCAATGCGTACCGCCACGTCTATCCCCTCATCAAACAGGTCGATAAAGCGATCGGAAAACGTCAGGCTAAGCTCAATTTCCGGATGCTGCTGACAAAACGGCATCAGCAGCGGCATCACCGCCAGCCGCCCGTAGGTATTGGGCACTGCAAGCCGTAAGCGACCGGAGGGGATAGTACGCTGGGCGGCGAGCACCGACTCGGCCTCTGACAACTCCTCCAGAATACGCATACAGGTCTGATAATACGCGTGCCCGGCGTCGGTCAGTTGCAGATGTCGGGTTGTGCGCTCCAGCAGGCGCGATCCGAGGCGCGCTTCCAGCCGACTAACGCTCTTGCTTACCGCCGATCCGGTAACGTGCAGGTGCTCTGCCGCCGCGGTAAAGCTGCCTTTTTCGACGCTGGTGACAAAAGGGACAATATCTTTCAGACGCTGATCGTGCACGGATTCATGACCTCAGGTTAATGATCTTGTGAATTTATACCAAAGCCGGGAATCAGATTCTCTATTAGTCTGTTTATATCACCTGTTACGAGGAACAAAACACATGACTAAAAAAGCACTGATCGTCGGTATCAGCGGAGTGATTGGCCGCGCCCTGTCAGAAAAACTCTTGCAGGACGGCTGGCAAGTCACCGGTCTGTCCCGCGGTCGCGGCGAGGTGCTGGCGGGCTGCGACAGCCTGACGGCGGATCTTACCGATGCGTCAGCGGTCAACGAGGCGCTGAAATCGGTTAAACCTGACGCGGTATTTTTTAGCGTCTGGGCGCGACAGGAAAACGAAAAAGCCAATATCCGCGTCAACGGCGCAATGATCAAAAATGTCATTGACGCGCTGGGCGACCGACTGCACGGTGCCCATGTTGCGCTAGTCACAGGCCTGAAACACTACCTCGGCCCGTTCGAGAACTACGGTAAAGGCGGCGCTGCCGTCACCCCGTTCCGCGAAGAACAGGGGCGTCAGCCGGTGGATAACTTTTACTATGCGCAGGAAGATGAACTCTTTGCCGGTGCTGAGAAATACGGCTATCGCTGGAGCGTTCACCGTCCGCACACTATCGTCGGCTACGCGGTGGGCAACGCCATGAACATGGGGCAGACGCTGGCGGTCTACGCCACTCTGTGCCGTGAAAAAGGCTGGCCGTTTATCTTCCCCGGTTCGCCTGAGCAGTGGAACGGCGTCAGCGACGTCACCGATGCGGGTCTGCTGGCAGAACAACTCAGTTGGGCGGCCACCAGCCCGACGGCCGCGAACGAAGATTTTAACGCCGTTAACGGCGACGTGTTCCGCTGGCGCTGGCTGTGGCCGCGACTGGCCGCCTATTTCGGCATTGAAGCGGCGGATTATCCTGAGCAGATGATGCCGCTGGAAGGCCGTATGCAGGACGCCGCTGCCGCCTGGCAGACTCTCGCGGCTCAGCATCAGCTGCGAGAGCAGGATATCAATAAGCTGGTCTCCTGGTGGCATACCGACGCCGATCTGGGCCGTCCGATGGAAGCGTTTACCGACATGAGCAAGAGCCGCAAAGCAGGCTTTACCGGTTATCGCAGCACGCTGGACTCCTTCACCGCGCTGTTCGACAAACTGAAACAGGAAAAGATTATTCCTGGTTGATACCAGTATGTGCTTACCCTCTCAGTCAGAGGGTAAGCCTTTTTTATTGCTCCAGGCCACGCCGTCCGGTACGGGGATCGTCAACACCGCGGTCTTTTTAGCCCATAGGCCAAGCGTATACCTTCCCGCTCTTAAAAAGTTTCCTGGTCAGCATGTGAATAATTTCGTCTTTCTTATCTGCATCACTGCTATGTGCTATTAATTCTTTATTCGCTAATGTTGATAACTGCATATTCCTACCCTTAGAGCGTCCTGTTAAAATGCATCGCAACTTTTCAATGCGTTTATCCTGGCAGCTCTCCCCGGCTACTTTTATTCCGAAACCTCCTCTACAAAGTGAAAGAAAACCGAACAATCCTGACAACCTCACGTACAATTACCCTTGTTTGCTACGCTATGGGCTTCATAGCAACCATGATTGAAGATCCCATCATATGTAATGCGGTCATTCTACACGCTACCTCAAAGCGAAACTTATCCCAAGGTACAGAAAAAAATGCAACAAATAGCTTAACTATTTTGTTAATGTAGGTTTAGAGTAACGCCTCCAGGGAACAAGGAGGTTATCATGGTAGATAACGTCATATTTGCAGGGAATATAGTAACGGATGATGTTAAAGAGATAGCTAACAGGATAGCGCATATAATCGTATCACCAAGTACGGTTACTGGACTGATAAATGGCGCGCTCACCGTCCCACTTGATTTTGGGTATCTTGCGGCTGGGTATTTCCATACTGATAGCCGATTCGCACATCAAGCCCAACGTTTTCGTATGGCGGAAGCTATCCATAACGACATTCTCAACTATGAGCATATAACCAATGCTGTTGAAATAATTTTCAAAGAATTTAACCAACGCCTCACTATAGCTCAGCAAGATAATATTTATCGTAAATCTGCATCAAATCTTGCGGGCCGTCTTATTATGGCGAAGCTCATATCAATTATTGGTGCGGCGGTACTGGCGCGTGTCTCCTTTATAGGCGCTAAAGCGGGAAGAAACTGGATCGGTAGAGTAACGCTACTTTTGCTCGTTGGCGGGATGAGTGAACGCTCGATCATTGAATCTGAAACACTTTCAATTGAATCCCCTGAAATTTATGCATTGCTCCGTCCGCATGATTACGATCTCACCTATTTTCTTTTCAAACCTGCAGTTAAGCCATTTGTTGATGCTATACATGCTGGTAACACCCGGGGGCAGCCCTTTTTTAATAAGATTATCGGTTCGGTCGCGAGCATTTTGAATGCCAATGTATAAATTTCCTCTTGCGATCCTGAAAAGTACCATCTCAATAACTCTGCTGTTTATCATTGCGATATGGGAATTTTTTGACGCCTTACTTTTCATTGGTGGTTTGATTGCATGCGTTATTACACCTGTGAGTTGGCCTGCAAAATTTCTCTATGCAGGCTTATGGTTGATTATTTTCTTTACTATTTCAAAGCTCATCACAATTTTCGAAAAGCATCGGAAGTTCAACAAAACAAAGGAAGGAAAATAATATGTCTAATCCAGCATATTTATGGCTAACTGATGAAAACGGCTCGCCTGTAAGAGGCGGCTCATGTGTTTTGGGACGTGTTGGCGCAATTGAAATAAAGTCATTATCTCACCACATGACGATTCCTGCCGATCCGCACTCTGGCAAACTGACCGGGACACGTATTCATACGCCGATACTAATTCAAAAAGAATTTGATCGCGTTACACCGCTTATTTATAGAGCGCTCAGTCG
This sequence comes from Enterobacter kobei, assembly GCF_018323985.1. Taxonomy (GTDB): domain Bacteria; phylum Pseudomonadota; class Gammaproteobacteria; order Enterobacterales; family Enterobacteriaceae; genus Enterobacter_D; species Enterobacter_D kobei_A. The sequence continues at coordinate 3,388,673 of NZ_AP024590.1, forward strand.
TGGATACACCCTCAAATCAGCAGAACTTAAAATGTATCAGATAACTGATGCAGGTACAGAGGCTGAATATTTTAATATCTATATGGAAAACGTGAAAATCACCGGAATAACTCCAAGCCTTCATCCGGGCTCAGGCACGGGAACACATATAGAAAACATTGAGCTACGCTATGAATCCATTCAGTGGAAGTATGTAGATGGCAATATAATATTCAAAGATAGCTGGAATGATCGCTGCATAGCATGATGTGTCTGAATCTACACCATCCTCGCCAATCGCATCCATACTAAAGACACTGAATGCAGGAGGAAAAGATGTCAGAACACAGCACAACCCTACCCGACACCATGACCGCGGTTGAGATCACACACCCCGGTGGTCCGGAGGTGTTACAGCCGACCACTCGCCCGGTGCCGAAGCCGCAGCCGCACGAAGTGCTGATCCGCGTCGTCGCGGCGGGCGTCAACGGCCCGGATATTATGCAGCGTAAAGGCCAGTACGCTCCGCCGCCGGGCGCATCGGACATTCCGGGCCTGGAAGTCGCCGGGATCGTGGCGGCCGTCGGTGCGGACGTGAAAAACTTCAACGTGGGTGAGCATGTAGCCGCGCTGATCCCAGGCGGTGGTTACGCCCAGTATTGCGTGGCCCATGAAACTAACGCCCTGCCGCTGCCGCCGGGCTTAAGCCTGATCGAAGCCGCTGCGCTGCCGGAAACCTTTATGACGGTGTGGCTGAATATGTTCGAGCGCGGCCAGTTTAAGGCAGGCGATATTATTTTGATCCACGGCGGCGCGTCCGGCATCGGCACCACTGCCACTATGCTGGCGAAGGCGTTCGGCGCGGCAAAAATTATTACCACTGTCGGATCAGAGGCGCATCAGGAAGCCAGCCTGAAACTCGGCGCAGATACCGCAGTGCTGTATAAAGAAGCGGATTTTGTCGAGGTCACAAAACAGGTGACGGATGGGCATGGCGCGGACATTATTCTCGATATCGTGGCGGGCGATTACGTGGCGCGCAACTACGACGCGGCGGCGATGAATGGACGGATCGTGCAGATCGGCGTGATTGGCGGCCCGGCTAAAGAGCTGAACCTGTTCCCGATGCTCAGCAAACGGCTGACGCATATCGGCTCGACGTTACGCTCCCGCGCTCCGGAAGAGAAAGCGGCGCTCATCAAAGCGCTCACTGAAAACGTCTGGCCGTTGCTGGAGAAAGGCACCGTCAAACCGCAGGTGTGCAAAACCTTCCCGTTTGAGAAAGCCGGTGAAGCGCATCAGATGATGGACGACAGCAAACATATCGGTAAAGTGGTGCTGATTATGGATGAGGACGCGCACCGCTGACAAAAAGGGGGCTTGCGCCCCCTTATGTTACCCCTCGTGGTCGCTTACTGCGGCCATGTCATTTCGCCTTTCAGCACTTTCGCGCCCAGTTCCAGACTCGCTTCATCCTTCAGATTGGGATACTGCTTTTTCAGCATCGCCACCAGTTGCGCGGCATCTTTCGCTTTCGGCAACGCCTTCTCCACCGCAGCAATGTAGTCCTGCGTAAAGGTTACGGACGCCAGCGTCAGCGGCGCGCCCGGCAGATAATGCCCTGGCACCACCACCTCCGGCTTCAGCGCGCTAATGCCTTCCAGCGTTTGCTGCCATTCGGCGCGAGACTGTGCGGTCTGCGTGTCCGCCATCCAGACGTGGATATTATTACCCGATACCGGCACGCCGCCGACCACCGCCTTCAGTGCCGGGATCCATACATAAGTGCGATCCGCCGTCGGCCCTTTTACTTCAACGTGTTGCCCGTCTACGGTGAACGTCTTGCCCGTCAGCGGCTGGGGCACGATCAGCGTTTTTGGCGCATTCTCTTTCAGGATCGGTCCCCAGTAGGTCAGCTTGCCGTCTTTTGTGGCTTCAATCGCTTTAATGGTTTCCGGGGTGGCGACGATTTTCGCCTGCGGGAACGCCGCCTTGATCACGTCCAGCCCAAAGTAATAATCCGGATCCGAGTGGCTGATATACACCGTGGTCAGGGTTTTGCCCGTCGCTTTGATCTTCTCAACCAGCTGTTCGGCGTCATTACGCTGGAACTGGGCGTCGATCAGCACCACTTCATGCGCGCCGCTGATGATCTCCGACGAGACGGGGAAAACGCTTTTTTCGCCCGGATTGTAGATCTCCATTTTCAGCGGGCTTGCAGCCTGTGCCGCAATGCTTACGGCAGAAAGCGTAACCAGCGTCAGCAGGGTAAATGAGGGTTTAAGCATGATGTGTGTCCTGATGTGTTCGGATAATGAACGCATAATACGTTGCATAAAGCGCGACAAAAACCGGATACTGAGCAACTATTAATTGCATAAATCGGACGAATTATGGATCGCCTTATCGCCGCCCGCGTGTTTGTCACCATCGCCGAGCGCGGCAGTATGATTGCCGCCGCCGGGCAACTGGATATGTCGCGGGCGATGGTCACGCGCTATCTGGCGCAAATGGAACACTGGGCGGGCGCGCGGTTGCTGCACCGTACAACGCGGAAACTGAGCCTGACCGACGCCGGGGAACGCACGCTGGCGCTCTGCCGCCAGATGCTGGCAGTGGCGGAAAATATCGATCTGGTGGCCGACAGACAGGACGATGCGATCCGCGGGCTGCTGCGTATTTCCTGCTCTCAGTCGTTAGGCCAGACCGTGCTGGCGCGGGCAGTGACGCAGTACCTGCAACGCTATCCGGCCGTGGCGGTGGATCTGCAGATGAACAACCAGGCGGTGAACCTGGTGGAAGAACGCATCGATCTGGCGCTGCGCATTACCAATGATCTCGATCCTAATCTCATCGCCCGCCCGCTTTCCACCTGCGCCTCCGTCGTTTGCGCGACGCCCGCCTGGTTAAAAAAGCACGGTACACCGCACCATCCTGACGATCTCGCCCGTCACAATTGTCTGACCTATTCGTGGTTCGGCAAAAGCCTGTGGCATTTCGATCATCAGGGGACAAAATCTGCCGTCGCCGTCAGCGGCAATCTGAGCGCCAACGAATCCGTAGTATTGCTGGCCGCCACGCTCCAGGATGCGGGAATTTCATTGCAACCTTATTATTCCGTCGCTCCGCTGCTGGAAAAAGGCGAGCTGATCGAGCTGCTGCCGGACTATACGCCGCAGGCAATGGGTATTTACGGCATCTATTTATCGAGGAAACAGATGCCCCTTACGCTGCGATCGATGCTCGATTTTCTGGTGGAGTGGTTTGCCACTGATACGCGCTGGCAAGGTATGCTGCGCCGGTAGCGATAAGGAGCCGGGATGATTACCTGCCTGGAAATACGTCTACACCGTCGACCGTGCATAGCCATCGCGGAACCTGTATTTCGTCGGCGAACCAGGTAAAGTCCGGAGGTACACGCCTCAAAGGGATTACCGCCCCGCCAGCCCTGCCTACCCCATAAGAGGTGAGTCGCCCGCCAATGCATAGCGAATTGATTTCACGCAATATCCCTGCCCGTTGTCCTGTTATTTTCGCCGCCGAAAACACGTCATAACAATTCAAAATATTGGGGATATGATGGACGTCAGTCGCAGAAAATTTTTTAAAATTTGCGCCGGCGGAATGGCAGGAACCACGGCGGCGATGCTGGGCTTTGCCCCCACCGTTGCCCTTGCGGAAACGCGCAACTACAAACTGCTGCGCGCGAAAGAAACCCGCAATACCTGTACTTACTGTTCCGTAGGCTGTGGATTATTGATGTACAGCATGGGTGATGGCGCGAAAAACGCCAAATCCAGTATTTTCCATATTGAAGGGGCTCCGGATCATCCGGTCAGCCGCGGGGCGCTGTGCCCGAAAGGCGCGGGCCTGCTGGATTATATCCACAGCGACAGCCGCCTGCGCTACCCGGAATACCGCGCGCCTGGCTCTGATAAATGGCAGCGCATCAGCTGGGACGAAGCCTTTACCCGCATCGCCCGTCTGATGAAAGATGACCGCGACGCCAACTTTATCGAGAAGAACGAGCAGAACGTCACGGTTAACCGCTGGCTCTCCACCGGCATGCTGTGTGCTTCGGCGGCCAGCAACGAAACCGGGATGCTGACCCAAAAATTTGCCCGCTCGCTGGGCATGCTGGCAGTCGATAACCAGGCGCGCGTCTGACACGGACCAACGGTAGCAAGTCTTGCTCCAACATTTGGTCGCGGTGCGATGACCAACCACTGGGTTGATATCAAAAACGCCAACGTGGTGATGGTGATGGGCGGTAACGCCGCTGAAGCCCACCCGGTCGGTTTCCGCTGGGCGATGGAAGCCAAAAACAACAACGATGCCACGCTGATCGTGGTCGATCCGCGCTTTACCCGCACCGCTTCGGTGGCGGATATCTATGCGCCGATCCGTTCCGGTACCGACATTACTTTCCTGTCGGGCGTCATCCTGTATCTGATTTCCCACAACAAAATCAACGCCGAATACGTCAAACATTACACCAACGCCAGCCTGCTGGTGCGGGATGATTTCAGCTTTGATGACGGCCTGTTCAGCGGCTACGACGAGGCGAAACGTCAGTACGACAAAACCAGCTGGAACTATCAGTTCGATGAAAACGGTTATGCGAAGCGCGACGATACCCTCCAGCACCCCCGCTGCGTGTGGAACCTGCTGAAAGCTCACGTCTCTCGCTATACGCCTGACGTGGTGGAACATATCTGCGGCACCCCGAAGGCTGATTTCCTGAAAGTGTGTGAAGTGCTGGCCTCCACCAGCGCGGCGGATCGCACCACCACCTTCCTGTATGCGCTCGGCTGGACGCAGCATACCGTCGGCGCGCAGAACATCCGTACCATGGCGATGATCCAGCTGCTGCTCGGCAATATGGGCATGGCAGGCGGCGGCGTGAACGCGCTGCGCGGCCACTCCAATATTCAGGGGCTGACGGATCTGGGCCTGCTCTCCACCAGCCTGCCGGGGTATCTGACCCTGCCGTCGGAAAAACACACCACGCTCGAAAGCTATCTGGCAGCCAATACGCCGAAGGCCACGCTGCCAGGACAGGTGAACTACTGGGGTAACTATCCGAAGTTCTTCGTCAGCCTGATGAAAGCCTTTTATGGCGACGATGCGACCCGGGAGAACAACTGGGGCTTCGACTGGCTGCCGAAGTGGGATCAGTCTTACGACGTGCTGAAGTACTTCGACATGATGGATCGCCAGCAGGTCACCGGCTACATCTGCCAGGGCTTTAACCCGGTCGCCTCCTTCCCGGATAAAAACAAAGTGGTCGCCAGCCTCAGCAAGCTGAAGTATCTGGTGATCATCGATCCATTGGTCACTGAAACGTCGAACTTCTGGCAGAACCACGGCGAGATGAACGACGTCGACCCGGCCACCATTCAGACCGAAGTGTTCCGTCTGCCGTCCACCTGCTTTGCCGAAGAAGATGGCTCCATTGCCAACTCCGGCCGCTGGTTGCAGTGGCACTGGAAAGGCGCGGACGCACCGGGCGAAGCACGAAACGACGGCGAGATCCTCGCAGGTCTGTATCACCGGCTGCGCGAGATGTATCGCGCCGAAGGTGGTAAAGGCGTGGAGCCACTGCTGAAAATGGGCTGGGATTACGCGCAGCCGGATCATCCGGAATCGGACGAAGTGGCCCGGGAGAACAACGGCTACGCGCTGGACGATCTTTACGACGCTAACGGCAATCTGCTGGCGAAAAAAGGTCAGTTGCTGGACTCCTTTGCGCTGCTGCGTGACGACGGCACCACCGCGTCTGCCTGCTGGATCTACGCCGGGAGCTGGACGGCGAAAGGCAACCAGATGGCGAACCGCGATAACAGCGATCCCTCCGGCCTGGGTAACACGCTGGGCTGGGCCTGGGCATGGCCGATGAACCGCCGCATCATTTACAACCGCGCCTCCGCCGATCCGCAGGGTAAACCCTGGGACGCGAAACGCATGTTGATCAAATGGAACGGTACAAAATGGGTCGGCAACGATATTCCTGACTACAACACCGCGCCACCGGGCAGCGGCGTCGGGCCGTTTATCATGCAGCCGGAAGGCCTGGGCCGCCTGTTCGCCATCGACAAAATGGCGGAAGGGCCGTTCCCGGAACACTACGAGCCGTTTGAAACGCCGCTCGGCACCAACCCGCTGCACCCGAACGTGGTGTCAAATCCGGCTGCGCGCCTGTACGCCGCGGATGCCCGACGCATCGGCAAACGCGATGCCTTCCCGTATGTCGGTACCACCTACCGTCTGACGGAACACTTCCACACCTGGACCAAGCATTCGCGGTTGAACGCCATTGTGCAGCCAGAGCAGTTCGTGGAGATCAGCGAGCGGCTGGCGAAAGCAAAAGGCATTGCTAATGGCGATCGCGTGAAGGTCAGCAGCATGCGCGGCTTTATTCGCGCCGTTGCGGTGGTGACGCCACGCGTGCGCACGCTGTATGCGGGCGGTCAGGAGGTGGAAACCATCGGTATTCCGCTGCACTGGGGCTTTGAAGGTACGGCGCGTAAAGGTTATCTCGCCAATACCCTGACGCCGTCCGTTGGCGACGCCAACTCGCAAACGCCGGAGTACAAGGCGTTTCTGGTCAACATTGAGAAGGCGTAAGGAGCGACATTATGTCCATGCAATCTCAGGATATTATCCGCCGTTCAGCGACGAACGGCATGACGCCGCCGCCTCACGCCCGCGACGATAAAGAAGAAGTCGCGAAGCTGATTGATGTGTCGAGCTGTATTGGCTGCAAAGCGTGCCAGGTGGCCTGTTCGGAGTGGAACGACATCCGCGACGAGGTGGGTCATTGCGTTGGGGTGTACGATAACCCCGCCGATCTGAGCGCCAAATCCTGGACACTGATGCGCTTTAGCGAGACGTCGCAAAACGGCAAGCTGGAGTGGCTGATCCGCAAGGATGGCTGTATGCACTGTACCGATCCGGGCTGCCTGAAGGCCTGCCCGTCGGCCGGTGCGATCATTCAGTACGCCAATGGGATCGTCGATTTTCAGTCGGAACACTGTATTGGCTGCGGCTACTGCATTGCCGGTTGTCCGTTCAACATTCCGCGTCTGAACAAAGACGATAACCGCGTCTATAAATGCACGTTGTGCGTAGACCGCGTGAGCGTGGGCCAGGAGCCGGCCTGCGTGAAAACCTGCCCGACAGGTGCCATTCATTTCGGCACCAAAAAGGCGATGCTGGACGTGGCGGACGAGCGCGTGGCGAAGCTGCAAAAACGCGGCTATCCGCACGCCGGCGTTTACAACCCGCAGGGTGTGGGCGGCACGCACGTAATGTACGTGCTGCATCACGCCGATCAGCCCGAGCTGTATCACAATCTGCCGAAAGATCCGCACATCGACACGCCGATTTCCCTGTGGAAAGGGCTGCTGAAACCGTTATCGGCGGCAGGTTTTATCGCCACCTTCGCCGGGCTGATTTTCCATTATGTGGGTGTCGGGCCGAACGAAGAGGTGGATGAAGACGAGGAAGAACACCATGATTAAGCAGAGCAAGATGATCGTCAGGACGAAATTCATCGACCGCGCCTGTCACTGGACGGTAGTAATTTGCTTCTTCCTGGTGGCACTTTCCGGCATCGCGCTGTTCTTCCCGACGCTACAATGGCTGACGGAAACTTTCGGTACGCCGCAGATGGGCCGTATTCTGCACCCATGGTTTGGGGTGCTGATCTTCTTCGCGCTGATGTTTATGTTCGTGCGTTTTGTGCATCACAATATTCCGGACAAACACGATATTCCGTGGGTGAAAGGTATTGTCGAGGTGCTGAAAGGCAACGAGCATAAAGTGGCGCGGGTCGGCAAATATAACGCCGGACAAAAGATGATGTTCTGGACCATTATGAGCATGATTTTTGTGCTGCTGGTGACCGGGGTTATTATCTGGCGTCCGTGGTTCGCGGATTATTTCCCGATCAAAGTGGTGCGTTACAGTCTGCTTATTCACGCTACCACGGCGATTATTTTGATCCACGCCATTCTCATTCATATGTATATGGCGTTCTGGGTCAAAGGCTCCATCAAAGGCATGATTGTCGGCAAGGTGAGCCGCCGCTGGGCGCAGAAGCATCATCCACGCTGGTATCGCGATGTCGAAGCGATGGAAGCAAAAAAAGAGAGCACCGAAGGGCTGTAAGTCGGGGCTGATAAACAAACCGTCAGGGGAAACGCTGGCGGTTTTTTTATATAAGTCGATCGCACTGCACGGAATAATAGACAGAATAAAAAGAGAATAATGTTAAGCGAAGGGGGGTTAAAACAGAATGGTACGCCCTACAGGGCTCGAACCTGTGACCTACGGCTTAGAAGGCCGTTGCTCTATCCAACTGAGCTAAGGGCGCGTTACGCGGATGTGGCACCGTTTTGCGGTGCAAACGCCTGGGATTATACGGTCAACCTCAGTTGAGTCAATGGCTTTTACGTCATTTGCTCGGTAAGTGAACATCCCTGCACGTTTTCCGTCTTTGTGCCTGTTTTATCGCGTCCTTTTCCCATAAAAATCCCCTGTTTGGCATAAATTTACGTTAGTACAGGTAAAATATTTGTTAATTAATCGACGGTGGTTAAGCAACCTATACGCTGATCGTTGCCGCCTCTGCGGAAACACAAGTCTTTGCCTACCCCTTTGAATCTGTTGCGAAAAATCTCATCCGAGATTAAGTAATCATCACTGTTCATCTGACGCTGCTGAAAACACAATGGCGGCAACCGTGTACGCGTTAACTACGCTATGCGTCGTTTACCATCAGAGTAGCCTGCGAGGGAACAGCATGCGCATAGCATCACGCCGGGAAAAGCATCGCCGCGAACGGGGTGATACGCGTATGACGCCGCACCATACATTGACCCCCTTGTTTATTGACCGACTGGAACGGCTGAGCCTGCAACTCCATGACAAGCGTCCGCAACCGTCTGCGACGCAGTTGCTTGTGTCCTCCGATCGCTATCTGGCCTTTGCTTTCTGCCGTATGCTGCCTGTCGGTCGCCCGATCGTGTTTTTTCCATCGCTGGCGCTGGCTGAGCCCAGTCTTGACGATCATGCCATGACAACGCTGATGGTCGATATGGCAAGCCTCAACACCTCACGTTTTGCAGCCACCGGGACGCTGCGGGATCTGGCGCGCCGTCGGGCGGATCTGAACATTTATCTGCTCACCTCCAGACACGATCCGCCGGTGCTTCAGTTTTTCAGGGCGGCTGGCCCCTTTCATCTGCTGGAACGCCAGCAAGCGTTGGCCTCCTGGCATCAGGCCCTGTCCGTACCGCCCTCTCTTACCCCCGCGGTGGCACCCTTTAGTACGCAGGAATGGCAAATCCTTACCGCGCTGGCGCAGGGCATCTCCCTGAAGGATTTTTCACGGCAGCATCGTACTCCTTATCACCGGATCGTTTACCGGGTAAACAGGCTGATCCAGCGTTTGCAACTGCCCGATCGCCAGAGTCTGATCCAACTGTTGCATCGTTTAACGCTCAGTTTTCACGACTGATGCGGCGTGCAAAAGAGTGGCGTGGCGCTCTTCTTTAAGAAATTACTTATTTTTGCTTTGGCAAAGCGATATATATTCACAATTATTTAATAAGTATCACTATTCCTGGAAGCGAAAAAAAACAGCAAATGACTTAGTAACCTTATGTTTGGTAAGCGCTTTGAAATTTACCGGCAAGCAAAAACGTACAAAAACGCACTTAACACATTATCAACAACTACCACATAATATTGTTTTTTATGGTTAAAAAAAATGATAAAAGTCATGTAGCAAACGTACTCAGGCGATCTTACTAAAACCTTTATGACCACACCCTGAATTCAGAATATAATATTGAAAAAGCCCTGTTTTATTTCCTTAACGCTTTTCGGATGAAACTGAGCGGGTATAATCGCCGGCATATTTTACAAAACAGAAAGTTATTTGAGTTGATTCTGGTCAGCTATTTATCAGTTCGTCGTACACGAGCCTTACCGTCGTGCAAACAAGGACGTATTCATTTTTCATGAAAATAAAAACACCCGTTAATTCTTGACGTTTATTTACTATTACATGTGCCCACTGCACTCCGGCAGTGACGCCGTGTATTAAAACAGTCCGAGGCATAAAAATGAAACCTGCATCCGTAATCATTATGGACGAGCACCCTATTGTCAGAATGTCGATAGAGGTTTTGCTCAAAAAAAATGAAAACATCCATGTGGTTCTCAAAACAGACGATAGCCGAAAAACGCTTGAGTATCTGCGTAGCCAGCCGGTCGATCTGGTTATCCTGGATATTGAACTCCCCCGCACGGACGGGTTTACCTTACTCAAAAGAATCAAAAAGATACGACCAGAGACCAGCGTGCTGTTTCTGTCGTCAAAGTCAGAATCCTTTTATGCCGGGCGCGCCATCCGCGCCGGAGCAAACGGTTTTGTCAGTAAACGAAAGGATCTCAACGACATTTATAATGCTGTCGAAATGCTGCTGGCTGGCTATTCGTTTTTTCCTTCGAATACGCTCCAGTTAATTAATCATCCGGCATCGCTTAAAGGTGAGATCCGCGATATGCCGCTATCAAATCGTGAAATCACAGTATTGCGTTATCTGGCAAATGGCCTGTCTAATAAAGACATTGCCGAAAAATTATTACTCAGCAATAAAACGATTAGCGCACATAAAGCGAATATTTTTTCCAAGCTCGGGGTACACAGCATTGTGGAGCTGATTGATTATGCCAAGGCTCATGAATTACTGTAATTGCAGCGTAATGCTGCGACTTTAATAATAATTGATCGTAAAGGTGGCTTCCGCGTCGGCGGCACCGGGCTGGACCTGATCCGTTAAGGCGATGTAATGGGCATAAAATGTCAGCGTTGCGTTGCCATTGCTGTCGACATCCACATAGCGGCTTGCCTGTTCAAGGGGGAGCCGGGTGCGATCGCTGTCCATAATTTCAATCGCCACGGCGTGCGCCATTGCGCTGTCGCGCAGCGCCAGTAATCCTGAACCCGCAACGGACCGGCCTGAAAAGGTGATCGAGGCCGCCCCCGGCGGGCAGCCGGTCAGCGCCAGCGTAAAGGGTACCGAGGGCGTCGTGCTGCCTGCGGCCGGTAATTGTTTCGTAGCCCAGATGCCCATTTTTACTGACTTGTTGCTGTCGCCCGCCTGCGCGGCGCAGGAATACGCGACTATCGTGCCGTGAAGTTCAATGTTGATCTCCCCAAGCGAGGTATCCGCATTAGTTTGCGAAACCACGGCCATCATAAGCCAGAATATAAGGCGAAATTTTGTGTGCATGTTGTCATCTCAGTCATAATCTACGCACAGATAGCCACGTGCGCTGAACGGCCCTTCCGCCGGTTTGTTGCCCGTGATACTCACCGGCCAGGCGCGAATACCGACGCGGGCTGCGGCATTATCATCCAGCGAGAACGGGATTTTGCTGGTCACATTATTTGGCGTCAGCGGGTTGCCGCTGGTATCCGCCACAATAAAACCCAGATCGGGATTGTCCGATACCATCGCCTTGCCTGAAGCCTGCTCAGCTTCCAGCCGCATCGACAAGTAAGCCTGCGCCGCCACGTTGGTACATTTGATCGCCACCGTCCGCGTTTGTGGCGACACGCTTTGCGGACGATTGCCCGCTCCGGCCTGGCTGAACAGCGCCGCATTGATGGTGCCAAAATCAAATTCCACCACCTGTCCGGCATTCACCTCACAGTGTTGCGGCACTTCCACTTTGCCGCTGTAGCTGATGGTGTAAACCGGCGTACTGAGCGCATCTGCGCTGTCGGTGGTGACATAGACCCTGAACATAATCTGCCGTGGGATCGGCACCATATTAATAAACGGACGTGTCACCTTAAGCCTGAAAATCAACCGCGAATCCATCACACCAAACGGTTTTTGTTTTGGCACATTAGGGTGCGTCCCCATGCGGATGCTATTTTGGGGTGGGTAAAAGGTTCCGGCGTAGCTGTCGGTGATGCGCATCGCTCCCTGTAAATAGTCATTGAGACGCAGATACTGCCAGCCGTTTTCGTTGTTTTCGATGGGCAGCGTGGTGACATAGCTGCGATAGGTGTAATTCACCGTCGTGCCCGCCGGACAGGTAGCCTGCACGCCGATCCAGCCGGATTTTTCCGGTAACGTCACCACTTGACCGACCTGGTTATTGCTGCTGGTAAAGACGTTCGACAGGTCGTAATAAACATCTGTAGGTGTGCCGTTGCTGTTGTGGCACACCGTTGCACCGGCAGAGGTGGAGAGCAACAACAGCGCAACCGCCGTCAGCGGGGTAACTCTTTTCATGTCATTATCCTTTTGGCTCGCAGGTGGCGCTTGCCAGGGTGATCGCCTGTTGCAGGCTGTCGTCTGGTAGTACATACGGAGCAGTGCAACGGGCGCGCTCGTCCTCTCCCCACTGGATCAGCAGCTTGCCTTTAAGCGGCAAACCACTCAGGTAGATTTGCCCGTCATCGCCCGCCATGCTGGTCACGCCGCTGGTTTGTTCGCGCACTACCGCACCAAACGGCACCGGGCGATCGCCGCGCCTGACGGTGATCACCGCCCGCACACCGATGCGCGTGTTGAAACTGGCGCGAACCAGCGCCCCCTGTGTCGGCACGACGCTGCTGACGTTGTTTTCCACATCGGTATGGTTATCCATGGTGTTGGTGTCTAAGGCGATACGGTTGTAGCGATAGACGGTGGCGTACGGCATCACCGCATAGCCGCGCCAGTCGGTTTTTACCCCGGTCTGATTTTCGATGCGCACGCCCTGCGCGCCCGGTGCTTTGATCAGCACGTTAGTGTCGCCGAGTGGCTGGCTGAGCGTGATACCGTCTGCATGGGCCACCGCGCCGCCGGAAAGCTGCCAGTTCACCTCATGCTGATCGCGGTCGTGGTTATAGCCCATCCCCAACGTGCCATAGGTGGCCTGCCAGTTAGCACTGACGCTGCCGCTACTGCCACCGGCGCTGCTGCGGCCCTGATTGACGTTGTAACTCAGGTTGCGCCCGTCCAGCAGCGTACCGCCGATGCCGCTTTGCCAGCTGTTTTGCCCGTTGCTGTTGCGGCTGCTGTTCACAGTGGCGTAAGTCCGGTCAAGTACGCTGTCCCGCGAATAGCGTCTGCCACCGAATACGCTAAAAGGTACCGACAGGTTAAATGCGACGATCCGATCGGTGTCCTGCATCCCCACCGCCTCGTTCCATGACCATGACAGTGAATAGCTCATCCCACGCCAGCCGCTGGCATAACCCAGCTGATACCAGGCGCTGGTGTCGCGGGTGTTCCAGTAGGTTTGCTGATTTCCTGAAATATAGAGCGAGCCGAAATCACCGAGGTTTTGCGAGATATTGACCTGAAAGCGTCCCTTTTTGCTGTAGCCGAGATTGTGATAACGGCGAAGCTCCGGGACCTTCCGCCGCGTGTCGGGCTGGTCATCTTCAACCTCATAACCTTCCATGTCGCGCCACGCCACATCGTTAAGGGTATAGAAGCCGCGCGTCGAGTAGCGATAGCCGAGCAACTGAAAGTTGGTGCCAAGATTATTAAGCGATTTAGCATAGAGAAAGCGTAACGACTGGCCAGTGTGCAGGCTGTCATCCGCCAGTTGGCTGCGCGCGTGCGTCAGGTCCAGCGACACTGCGCCCCAGTCACCCAGATTTTTTCCCGCGCCAAGCAGAAAAGCATGATAGCGCGACGCCAGCTGTGTACCGCCATAGGCGGTGTAACCCTGCGGCAGTCCGGCAATCAGCGTGCCCTGAGTAAAAAAGGGTGTCGACTGTTGGGCATTGCCGCTGCGGTATTCCCCGGCCACCAGGTCATATTTGATGCGCCCTTCCCGCTGTAACAGCGGCACCGTCGACCAGGGCACCATATAACGCTGCTGGCTACCGTCTTTTTCGTCAACCGTGACCTCCAGATCACCGCTTGAGGAGGTCGGATTCAGATCGGTAATGGCAAACGCGCCCGGCGTCACGTAGCGCTGGTCGATGACATAGCCGTTCTGCCGGATGGTTAAGCGCGCGGATGTACGAGCGATGCCGCGCACGGTGGGCGCATAGCCCTGCAGGCTGTCGGGATACATGCCATCCGAGGAGTAAAGCCGCACCCCGCGAAAACCCAGACTGTCGAATACCGCGTTGCCGGTGTTGCTGTCGCCAGCCACCAGCTCACTTTTGAAGGGGATCACTGCCCGCTGTATCGAGGTACCGATATTCTTCCAGCTTTGCGTGCGGGAACCATGATGTTGTGAATAATTCCATGCGCCGTTATGACGTAAACGCCACGGCCCAAGATTCAGCCCGCTTTGCAGACTTAAAAAATAGTTATCGCTGTCGCTGCCGCGGTTACCGGTGAAACTGTAATTGAGCAGCCCGGCCGTGATGCCTTCATCCCATTCCGCAGGGGCTATGTAGCCACGGGCGCTGTTGATCATTACGGCCTGCGGCAGGCTGATATTCAGACGCAGCGCGGCGAAATCAAACGCCGTTTCTGCGCCGGGTATCGCCTCGCTCAGCATGATGCATTCACCCGATTTATACTGATCCAGCGCCGGAAATGCAGAAACGTTCACGCCCAGTTGCCGGAGCCATTCCTTATTAATACAGGGCGTTAAACCGCCTGACTTTTCACTACCCGTTGCGGTGGTGGCGATAAAACGGATGTCCTGGGTGGCAATAAATTCATCGTTACGCCAGACATCCGCGCGATAAATACCCGGTGGCTGATGCCCCTTTTCGAAACGCGACAGATCCGCCACCGAGGCGGCGTCCGCGGACAGAAACGCCGGGTTAAAGTAGCTTTGGCTGTAGCCGACTGCCGGATATAGCGCCGCCAGCATGGACAGCGCCAGCCCGCTCAGCCGGGGGCCGTTGTGGTACTTTTTCATGACGCTCATCGCCCCGCTCAGTGCAGGCTGACGGTGCGCACAGGCGTCACTGCCCCGTAATCATTCACCGTCTGAAAGGTCACGTCGCCGCGAGCGTTCCCGGAGAGCGCGAGCTGCGCGCTTTCTTTTGGAGCCACCATGATGTTTTCCATCTTCTGGCCGCCCACGCGCACATTGACCAGCGTGATGAAATACGGTGATGGATTGGCGATCTCCAGTTGCTCGCCGGAACGGGCGAAGCGCAGCTGGCCCGGTGCGTCTTCCGGTGCGGTGGGGAGATGTTGTGGGCGGACAAACAGCTTAATGCGAGAAAGGATCGCCAGTTGCAGAACGTTTTTACCTTCCAGCGCGTTTTTGTCTACTGAGGGAATGGCCTTGACGTTCATCCAGAACAGCGATTCGCGGTCAGCGGGCAGCGGCTGACCGGCATAGACAATTCGCAGCGTGTTTTCACTTTTTGCTTCGCTGACAAACAGCGGTGGCGTGACGATAAAAGAGGCGCTCTTCTTCCCGCCACGATCGTCAATCCAGGCGTTGACCAGATAGCGCGCGCTGGGGTCGCTGTTAGTAATGGCTAACGACGTCTGCTTCGCATCAGCGGGATAAATCACACGGGTCGCGCCTAACGCCACACCTCCGCTGGCTTGCGCATAAAACGAGGTGAGTAAGGCGACGGCAATAATAAGTCCTGCTTTTAAACAGTAAAGCATGGTGAAAAAGCCCTTTTGCATTCTTTTGTCTGACGGAAAATAAATTCCAGCGTCATCTTTGGTGTAATAAGCGGAGGGGAAATTCAATGCCTCATCCATGAGGCAAATAGCATCCTTGAGCGTCTTACGGCTTATTCGTATTTCATCACGAAGGTCGCATCGGCATTTGCCTGGCCTGGCCTGGTGGTGGCCGCTGTCGCTTTATAACGGGCACTGAAACGCAGGGTGTTCGTGCCCTGTACCAGTGCCTGAGCAGTGGAGAAGGTCGCGCCATCAGGTTTCAGTACCGCCGATTTGTTATCGAGGATTTCGATGCCGACGCCGCCAGCGGTGGTGCCGTTATCACCGGAGGTCACGGCCAGCAGGGAGGTGTTAGTGGTATCGGCCTGGCCTGAGAACGCCACCGCAGCGGTTGCCGCCACGGTCGGATCGCAGTCGTTCAGCACGATGGTGAACGGGATCTGCGCAGAAGTATCGCCGACTTTACTAAAGGATGCAGTACGGTACTGACCGAGCGTCACCGTCTGCCCGGCAGATTTTGTACTCACGGCGCAGGCGGCATTCACCAGGTCACCTTCAAAATGAATGGTACCGCCGCTGACGCTAACCGGCGTGGGATCTTCAGCATGTGCCGCACCGGCAACCAGCATCAGGCCTGCAAAAAGAGTGGAGGCAATATTAGTCGATTTCATGGGTTTTCCTTTAAGTCATCCTTACTACCATGACAAAATGTCACCGCGCTAAAGTACTCACCTGACCGCGTCTGAAATATCCGTAAAAGCCTTTAGTGTCATAAGGTCTTTCTTATTGGAACGTAAGAATTAACAACCCGATGTTTATTTCGCCTTGGGGTAAGCGCCTCTGTCACCGCACCGCCAGGCGTAAAAGCGCAAACGTTAACTGACAGCGCGCCGCACTTCTGACAAAATGTACGCATCCCCCTTACATCTCATACAGACGGAATCATCTCTCTGATGGCAGCAAAGATTATTGACGGTAAAACGATTGCGCAGCAGGTGCGCTCTGAGGTTGCGGAAAAAGTGCAGGCACGTCTGGCTGCAGGAAAACGCGCACCTGGGCTTGCCGTGGTGCTGGTTGGCAGCAACCCGGCTTCGCAAATCTATGTAGGCAGCAAACGCAAAGCGTGTGAAGAGGTCGGCTTTATCTCCCGCTCTTACGATCTGCCGGAAACCACCAGCGAAGCCGAACTGCTGACGCTTATCGATAAGCTCAATGCCGACAGCGCCATCGACGGTATTCTGGTGCAGCTGCCGCTGCCTGCGGGCATCGACAACGTGAAGGTGCTGGAGCGTATCGCGCCGGATAAAGACGTGGACGGCTTCCACCCGTATAACGTCGGTCGTCTGTGCCAGCGTGCCCCGCGTCTGCGCCCCTGCACGCCGCGCGGCATCGTTACGCTGCTGGAGCGTTACAATATCGATACCTACGGCCTGAACGCCGTGGTGATTGGCGCATCGAATATCGTTGGCCGTCCGATGAGTATGGAACTGCTGCTCGCTGGCTGCACGACCACGGTGACGCACCGCTTCACCAAAAACCTGCGCCAGCACGTTGAAAACGCCGATCTGCTGATCGTGGCGGTAGGTAAACCGGGCTTTATCCCCGGCGAGTGGATCAAAGAAGGCGCGATTGTTATCGATGTCGGCATTAACCGTCTCGAAAGCGGTAAAGTGGTGGGCGATGTGGTGTTTGACGACGCTGCCGCGCGCGCCGCTTATATTACCCCGGTACCGGGCGGTGTTGGACCGATGACGGTCGCCACACTCATCCAGAACACGCTACAGGCGTGCGAAGAATATCACGACGTTAAGGAAGCATAAGATGGCAACATTCTCCCTGGGCAAACATCCGCATGTTGAACTCTGCGATCTGCTCAAGCTGGAAGGCTGGAGCGAAAGCGGCGCACAGGCGAAGATTTTTATCGCCGATGGCCTGGTGACAGTGGACGGCGCGGTGGAAACCCGCAAGCGCTGCAAGATCGTCGCCGGTCAGACCGTAAGCTTTAACGGGCAGAGCATCACCGTTACCGCCTGATCCCCCTTTACCCTCTCCGCCGGAGGGGGTAAAACCGCCCTTTCCCCTTCGCCCGCCAGGGTCATTTGCCGATCAACCTCACATGAATAACAAAATCCTCTGACCCGCCATGCGATTTCAGTTGCGGACAAACCCCGCTTACCCGACATTAAGTATAACGTTTTAGTAGAACGTTATACTCACAAAAATAAGCGCCTAAAAAGGCGTCTGCATTCGGGGGATAAGGCATGACTATGCTGTCAGGTTTCATTAAATCGTTATCAAAATTGTCCATGATTGGCCGCGCGTTGATGCTGCCAATTTCGTTGTTACCCGCCGCCGGTTTGTTGCTGGCGTTCGGTGATAAATTCCAGTTGCCGCTGATGATGAATGCCGGGGGCGTTATCTTTGATAACCTGCCGATGCTGTTCGCCATTGGTTCGGCGGTGGGTCTGGCGTCAGAGTCGGGAATTGCGGCGCTGTCGGCGGCAGTGTCGGTGTTTGTCACTAACATCACCATCGGTACGGTGTTGTCGATCACGCCGGAAATGGCCTCGCAGGGCGGTAAGTATGCGATGGTGGTCGGCATCCCGACCTTACAGATGGGCGTGTTTGGCGGCCTGATCTGCGGCATCCTCGCCGCCTGGTGCTACAACCGCTTCCATACCTTGCAGTTGCCGGAATTCCTTGGCTTCTTCTCCGGTAAACGTTTTGTGGCCATTGCCACCGCGTTTCTCTCTTTCCTGCTCGGTCTGCTGCTGCCTTATGTCTGGGAGCACATTCAGTCAGGCATCGATGCGCTGTCGGTAGTGGTGAACGGCGATAATCAGGCAGCCTCGACCTTTATCTTCGGGCTGGTTGAACGTGCGCTGATCCCGCTCGGTCTGCATCACATCTGGTATCCATCCTTCTGGTACTCCTTCGGGGATTACACCACGCAGGCCGGTCAGGTTATTCATGGCGATCAGACTATCTGGTTCAAAATGCTGGAAGAAGGTGTGAAATCCTTCAGCAGCGACACCTACCAGAACGCGGGTAAATTCATGCAGGGCGAGTTCCCGCTGATGCTGTTCGCGTTGCCTGCGGCCTGTCTTGCGATGTATCACGAAGCGCAGACCAAAAATAAAAAGATCGCCGCCGGTATTCTGTTCTCCGCCGCCCTCACCTGTTTCCTGACAGGGATCACCGAGCCGGTGGAATTCACCTTTATCTTTGTGGCACCGGTGCTGTATGTATTTAACGCCATCATGGCGGGTCTGTCGTACATGTGTATGTATCTGCTGCATGCGCATATCGCCAAATCCTTCTCTGCGGGCTTTATCGACTACCTGTCCTTTGGCATCCTGCCGTCGTTCAACGGCTTCCAGACCAACTTCCTGAGCGCGATTATCGTTGGCGTGCCGATGGCGTTGATCTACTACTTCACCTTCCGCTTTGTGATCCGTCGCTTCGATGTCAAAACGCCGGGCCGCACGGAAATCACCGCCAGCGCCAGCGATAAAACCGACGAAGAACTTGCCACGGAAATTTTTGCCCTGCTCGGTGGTGAGCAGAACATTAACTCGGTGGGCGCCTGCATCACGCGTTTACGTCTGGAAGTGACGAAAGGCACACTGGTAGATAAAGACGGGCTGAACAATCTCGGTGCCAGGGGCGTGGTATTCGTCGGTGATAAAGGCGTACAGGTCATTTTTGGTGCGCGCGCGCAATTTATCGCACAAACCATGTCCGGTATGATGGGCAGATAACCCGAAGCTGTTAAGGTGATAACGTCTTCTGCCCATGCAGGAGACGTTTTCATATTTGGCTGATTATCCGGTGATTTCAGGGAGCGCGTTTGAAGAAGGTCAGCATTATTGATGTCGCCAGGGATGCGGGGGTTTCCGTTTCAACCGTGTCGCTGGTGCTGCGTCAGAAAGGGAAAATTTCGGCGGCGACCATTGAGAAAGTGCAGGCGTCCATTACCGCGCTCGGCTACGTGCACAACGTGGCGGCAGCCAATCTGCGCTCGAATACTTCTAATCTTATCGGTTTGATTTTACGCGATTTCAGCGACAGCTTTTCCATCAAGGTGATGGCCAGCATCGTGCAGGAACTGGAGAAGCAGGGCTTTATGGTTTTTCTCGGCCAGCCGCTCAACGATGAAGAACACCTGGAGCGCTGCCTGTTATCGTTCAAGCAACAGGGCGTGGCGGGGGTTCTCTATCTGGCGGCGGATGCCACCCGGGCGAACGTGCCGCAACTGATCCGCGAATGCCCGTTACCGCTGGTGGTGGTATCGCAATCTCTGCTGGATGAGCCCTGCGATTTAGTGATGCGTGATAACCGTCAGGCGGCCAATCTTGCCACCCGTTATCTTATTGAGCGCGGTCATCGCAATATCACCTATATCGGCGGCAGTGAAAATAACCTTATTCGCCAGCAGCGTCTGCTCGGTTTTCGCAGCGCCTTAACCCAGTACGGTCTGGTGACGCGGGAAGAGTCTACTCCGGCCTGCTGCGACGGCACGCATGCCGCCAGCCACGCCACGCGTCAGCTGCTGGAAAAGAACAATAAGATCACCGCCCTGCTGTGCCATTCGCCAGATGCGGTGATTGGCTGTTTGTCCGGCATCAGCCAGGTCGGGCGCACGGTGGGTAAAGATGTGTT
This sequence comes from Enterobacter kobei, assembly GCF_018323985.1. Lineage (GTDB taxonomy): Bacteria > Pseudomonadota > Gammaproteobacteria > Enterobacterales > Enterobacteriaceae > Enterobacter_D > Enterobacter_D kobei_A. Next base: position 3,408,952 of record NZ_AP024590.1, read on the forward strand.
TCTGACGCAACAGGTGGCACTGGTGGGGTTTGAAGATATGCTGCACGTGAATCTGACCTCGCCGTCCTTCACCTATGTGTCGTCAGCGAGTGAAGAGACCGGACGCCAGGCGGCGGCGCTGATCATCCGTAAACTGAAAGAGCCGGATCTGCTTACGCAGCGCATAACGCTGTCCGGCCAGTTAGTGGCGCGGGAGTCGGCGTGATTTACCGTTGCCGGGTGGCGCGTTGCTTACCCGGCCTACAAGACTAAGCCACAATTGCCGGGTGGCGCAACGCTTACCCGGCCTACGGCAAGTGCATTGTAGGCCCGGCAAGCAACGCGCCGCCGGGCGTTTCAGACTTACTTACGACGCCAGGTGGTGCCTTGCGGGCCATCTTCCAGCACGATCCCCATCTCATTGAGACGATCACGCGCCGCATCGGCCGCGGCCCAGTCTTTCGCCTGACGCGCATCCAGACGCTGTTTGATTAACGCTTCGATCTCTGCCACTTCGCCGTCATCAGCCTGCGCACCACTTTGCAGGAACTGCTCAGCGTCCTGCTCCAGCAGGCCCAGCACGCCAGCCAGTTTACGCAGCTGCGCAGCCATGCCGTTTGCGGCGCTGAGGTCTTCCGTTTTCAGGCGGTTAACCTTGCGCGCCATGTCGAACAGCACGGAATACGCCTCGGGCGTGTTGAAATCGTCATCCATCGCTTCGATAAAGCGCGCTTCAAAAGCCTCGCCGCCTGCCGGTGCCACGGTTTTATCCGTGCCGCGCAGCGCAGTGTACAGGCGCTCCAGCGCCGAACGCGCTTGCTTCAGGTTATCTTCGCTGTAGTTGAGCTGGCTGCGGTAGTGACCAGACATCAGGAAATAACGAATGGTTTCCGCATCGTAATATTTCAGCACGTCGCGCACGGTGAAGAAGTTGCCAAGAGATTTGGACATCTTTTCCCGGTCGACCATTACCATTCCGGAGTGCATCCAGTAGTTAACGTATTCGCCGTCGTGCGCACAGGTAGACTGGGCGATTTCGTTTTCATGGTGCGGGAACATCAGATCCGAGCCGCCGCCGTGAATATCGAATTGGTGACCCAGCTGTTTGCAGTTCATCGCCGAGCACTCAATGTGCCAGCCAGGACGGCCTTCGCCCCACGGCGACGGCCAGCTCGGTTCGCCCGGCTTGGACATTTTCCACAGCACGAAATCCATCGGGTTGCGTTTAATGTCAGCCACTTCAACGCGCGCGCCGGCCTGTAGCTGGTCCAGATCCTGACGGGACAATTTGCCGTAGTTTGGATCGGTGGGCACCGAGAACATCACGTCGCCGTTATCAGCCACATAGGCATGACCACGGTTAATCAGCCGCTCAGTAATCTCGATAATTTCATGGATATGGTGGGTGGCGCGCGGCTCGCTGTCCGGGCGCAGAATGTTCAGCGCGTCAAAATCCGCGTGCATTTCACCGATCATACGATCCACCAGCGCGACAAAATCCTCGCCGTTTTCATTGGCGCGCTTAATGATTTTGTCATCAATATCGGTGATGTTACGCACATACTTCAGCTTATAGCCGAGGAAACGCAGGTAGCGCGCCACCACATCAAAGGCCACAAAAGTACGGCCATGGCCGATATGACACAGATCGTAAACGGTGATACCACACACGTACATGCCCACTTCACCGGCATGGATAGGTTTGAATTCCTCTTTCTGGCGCGTCAGGGTATTAAAAATTTTAAGCATCGAAGATTCCGTTTAGACGTGTGTGGAGAATATCTTTCGTATCATAACCATATTTCAGCAGCGAAGCAGCACCCTTTGCAAGGTGATCGAACCTCAGGGTTATGCTATAAAAGGCGATTATCTCTGGCCCCTTGCCGGGTCGACGCGACTTACCAAACAGAACAGGATGCAACAATGGTTACTTTCCACACTAATCACGGCGATATCGTAATCAAAACCTTTGATGATAAAGCACCTGAAACCGTTAAAAACTTCCTCGACTACTGCCGTGAAGGTTTTTACGACAACACCATTTTCCACCGTGTGATCAATGGTTTTATGATCCAGGGCGGCGGTTTTGAACCGGGTATGAAGCAGAAAGAGACCAAAGAGGCGATCAAAAACGAAGCGAACAACGGTCTGAAAAACACCCGTGGTACGCTGGCAATGGCCCGTACTCAGGCTCCGCACTCTGCTACCGCGCAGTTCTTCATCAACGTGGTAGATAACGACTTCCTGAACTTCAGCGGTGAAAACCTGCAGGGCTGGGGTTATTGCGTATTCGCCGAAGTGGCTGAAGGCATGGACGTGGTTGATAAAATCAAAGCGGTTGCGACCGGTCGCAGCGGTATGCATCAGGACGTGCCGAAAGAAGACGTGATCATTAAAAGCGTGACCGTCAGCGAGTAATCGGTGGCAACACTCTTTATTGCAGATCTCCATCTGCAAACAGAAGAACCGGCGATCACCGCCGGTTTTCTGCGTTTTCTGGCCGGTACGGCGCAGGAAGCCGATGCGCTGTACATTCTGGGCGATCTGTTTGAAGCCTGGATCGGCGATGACGATCCCAACCCGCTGCATCGCCAGATTGCCGCCGCCCTGAAAGCGCTGGCTGATTCCGGCGTCCCGGTTTATTTCCTTCACGGCAATCGTGATTTTCTGCTCGGTCAGCGCTTTGCGCGTGAAAGCGGCATGACGCTGCTGCCGGAAGAAAAGGTGCTTGAGCTGTACGGTAAACGGCTGTTGATCCTACACGGCGACACCCTGTGTACCGATGACGCGGGCTATCAGGCGTTTCGCGCTAAAGTCCACCAGCCCTGGCTGCAAAAACTGTTTCTCGCCCTGCCGCTGTTTATCCGTATGCGTATCGCCGCGAAAATGCGCGCTGACAGCACCTCCGCCAACCGCAACAAATCCCAGGCTATCATGGACGTCAACCCACAGGCAGTGGTGAACGTGTTGGAAAAAAATCAGGTGCAGCATCTGATCCACGGTCATACCCATCGCCCGGACATCCACACGCTGACCGCCAACGGCGCGCCCGCGCATCGTTATGTGTTGGGAGCCTGGCATCAGGAAGGTTCGATGGTGAAGGTGACAGATGACAAGATTGAACTGATCGCGTTTCCCTTCTGAGAAAACGCCTCTATTTGGCCTTTACCGCGTTACGCAACCGTTTTCCTTGGTGGTATTCCATGCTATTCTCTGTGGCCTTAAAAGCAGTCTGAAGCACACCCACAGGAGTTTTAAGGCGCATGTCTTCCCGCAATAATCCGGCGCGTATCGCCATCGTGATGGGGTCCAAAAGCGACTGGGCAACCATGCAGTTCGCCACTGAAATCCTCGATCTTCTGCACGTTCCTTACCATGTTGAAGTGGTTTCCGCACATCGCACTCCTGACAAACTGTTCAGCTTCGCCGAAAGCGCAGAGCAGAACGGTTTTCAGGTGATCATTGCCGGTGCAGGGGGTGCTGCACATCTGCCGGGCATGATTGCCGCCAAAACGCTGGTGCCGGTGCTGGGTGTGCCCGTGCAAAGCGCCGCATTAAGCGGTGTCGACAGCCTTTACTCCATCGTGCAGATGCCGCGCGGTATTCCGGTTGGAACGCTGGCGATCGGTAAAGCCGGTGCGGCTAATGCCGCGCTGCTGGCGGCGCAGATCCTCGCCACCCACGATCGCGACCTGCATCAGCGCCTGGTTGAATGGCGTCAAAGCCAGACGGATGAAGTGCTGGATAACCCGGATCCGCGGAGCGAAGCATGAAACAGGTCTGTATTTTAGGTAACGGACAGCTTGGCCGTATGCTGCGCCAGGCCGGTGAGCCGCTGGGTATCACCGTATGGCCGGTGGGACTGGATGCGGAGCCGGAAGCCGTGCCTTTCGCGCAAAGCGTGATCACCGCTGAAATCGAGCGCTGGCCGGAAACCGCCCTCACCCGCGAACTGGCCCGTCACCCGGCGTTCGTCAACCGCGACGTGTTCCCGATCATCGCCGACCGTCTGACGCAAAAGCAGCTGTTCGATACGCTCGCCCTTCCTACCGCCCCCTGGCAGTTGCTGGCCAGCCGCGATGAGTGGCCCGCCGTGTTTGACCGCCTGGGCGAGCTGGCCATCGTCAAGCGCCGCGTCGGCGGCTATGACGGACGCGGACAGTGGCGTCTGCGCGCGGACGACACCGATCAGTTGCCGGACGATTGCTACGGTGAATGCATTGTCGAGCAGGGAATTAATTTCTCCGGCGAAGTGTCACTGGTGGGCGCGCGTGGGCATGACGGCAGCACGGTGTTTTATCCCCTGACGCACAACCTGCATCAGGACGGTATTTTGCGCACCAGCGTTGCTTTCCCGCAGGCGAATGCCGCCCAGCAAACGCAGGCGGAAACCATGCTCAGCGCGGTGATGAATGAACTGAATTACGTGGGCGTGATGGCGATGGAGTGCTTTGTCACCCCTGCCGGATTGCTGATCAACGAACTGGCCCCGCGCGTGCACAACAGCGGACACTGGACGCAGAACGGCGCGTCCATCAGCCAGTTCGAGCTGCATCTGCGTGCGATTACCGGGCTGCCGATGCCGCAACCGGTGATTAACAGCCCTTCGGTAATGATCAACCTGATCGGCAGCGATCTGAATTATGACTGGCTGAAGCTGCCGCTGGTGCATCTGCACTGGTACGACAAAGAGGTGCGCCCGGGCCGCAAGGTCGGGCATCTTAATCTGAATGATGCTGACACCGATCGTCTGAGCGCCACCCTTGAAGCTATGCTCCCGCTACTGCCGCCGGAATACGCCAGCGGCATCGCCTGGGCGCAGTCGAAATTAGCGTAAACACTGTTGCCCGGCGGCGCAGGCTTGCCGGGCCTACGAAAATCCCCCTCCACGCTTTCCCCCATCATTTTTCCCCTATCGCACAAATGAACGCGTAAAATACGGCCATCTGACGTACAACGTCGTTTTTTGATGTGCAGAAGGAAGTCCCATGAACGAAGGCATGGATTATGGCGCGATCCTCGCCGCTGATACGCCGCTGCTGGACGTGCGCGCCCCGGTCGAATTTACCCAGGGAGCGATGCCGTCGGCGCTGAATCTTCCGCTGATGAATGACGACGAGCGGGCGGCGGTCGGCACCTGTTATAAACGCCACGGCCCGGAAGCCGCGTTAAAACTCGGGCATCAACTGGTGTCCGGTATCACGCGCGAGCAGCGCATTCAGGCCTGGCGTGATGCCTGCCAGCGCCATCCTGACGGCTATTTATGCTGCGCCCGTGGCGGCCAGCGTTCCCATATCACCCAGCAGTGGCTGCGCGAGACGGGCACTGATTACCCGTTAATTCCCGGTGGCTATAAAGCACTGCGCCAGGCGGCGATCCAGGCAACCGAGCAGCGCGTGCAGCGTCCGCTGATCCTGATCGGCGGCTGCACCGGCAGCGGTAAAACGGATCTGGTGCGCCAGCATCCTGACGGTATCGATCTGGAAGGTCTGGCCCGCCATCGCGGTTCGTCATTTGGCCGCACGCTGCAAGCGCAACTTTCCCAGGCCAGCTTTGAGAACGCGCTGGCGGTGAAACTGCTTAAGCGGGATGCGGCGCGCTGGGTGCTGGAAGATGAAGGCCGGATGATCGGTGCCAACCATCTGCCGGCATGCCTGCGCGATCGCATGGCGCAGTCGCCCATCGCCGTGGTGGATGATCCGTTCGACCTGCGCGTGGCGCGTCTGCATGAGGAGTATTTTGTGCGTATGCAGCGCGACTTTACCGCCGCCTGTGGCGCAGACGCGGGCTGGCAGGCCTATGCCGAATACCTGCATCACGGGTTGTTTGCTATTCGTCGCCGTCTGGGCTTGCAACGCTTTGCCGAGCTGAGCGCGCATCTTGATACGGCGCTGACCATCCAGCAGCAGCACGGCGACACTCGTGGACACGACGCCTGGCTGGTGCCGTTACTGAGGGAATATTACGATCCGATGTACCGCTATCAGCTGGAAAAGAAAGCCGCGAAAATCGTCTTTCGCGGCTCATGGCAGGAGGTCAACGGCTGGCTGCAACAGGGGTAATCAGTGGCGGCCCCGCTTGTCTGCCCGCGCGGCCAGCCAGTCGCCCAGCATCTGCACCACCTGCACCAGGATAATCAGCGCGATCACCGTCACCACCATCACCTGCGTTTCGTAGCGGTAGTAGCCATAACGGATCGCCAGATCCCCCACGCCACCGCCACCGACGATCCCGGCCATCGCCGAGTAACCAATCAGGCTGACCAGCGTGATGGTCAATCCGCGCAGCAGTCCGGCGCTGGCTTCCGGCAACAGCACGGTGCAAATAATACGCATTGGACTGGCCCCGAAAGCTTCCGCCGCCTCGATAATGCCTTTATCCACTTCCCGCAGCGCGCCGTCCACCAGCCGCGCATAGAAGGCAATGGCGGCCACCGACAGCGGCACAGACGCGGCAATCGGGCCGATAGTGTTGCCGAGCAGAAACTGTGTCAGCGGCAGGAGCAGCACCAGCAGGATGACAAAAGGCACCGAGCGAATAATATTTACCAGCACGGAGCTAATGAGATAGACGCCGCGATTCTGCCAGAACAGGTGGCGATCGGTAACGAAAATCAGAAAGCCCAGCGGTAATCCGCCGACAATCGCCAGCACTGTCGAAATGCTCAGCATCTGGAAAGTTTCATTAAACGCCAGCATCAAATCCGGTAATAACTCATCCACGGATCACCTCCACGCGTGCCGTACGGTTACGAATGTAATCGACAGCGGCATCCACCGCCGTCGGGTTATCGGGCGCGGTGAGCTGCACGACCAAAATGCCGAGCGCCCGCTCGCCAAGGTATTCGATTTTGCCGTGCAGAATATTCACCGCCACGCCAAAGCGGATCGCCGCGTCGGACAGCACCGGCTGTTCCGCTGAATCGCCGATAAACAGGATCTTGAGCAGTTGCCCCGGCAAATGCTGTTGCAGGCGTTCCGGCAGCGTCAGGTTCAGGGTGTGCGACACCAGTTGCTGCGTGAACGCGTGCTGCGGGTGGGCAAAAATATCAAACACCTCGCCCATCTCCACCACTTTGCCGCCGGACATCACCGCCACGCGATCGCAGATGGTTTTGATAACGTTCATTTCATGCGTGATCAGCACGATGGTGATACCGAGGGTGTCATTGATCTGCTTTAACAGCGCCAGAATAGTGGCAGAGGTTTCCAGATCCAGCGCGGACGTCGGTTCGTCGCACAGCAGAACGTCCGGATGATTGGCAATGGCGCGGGCAATACCGACGCGCTGTTTCTGCCCGCCGGAAAGCTGGACCGGGTAGCGATTCGCTTTATCCGCCAGGCCCACCAGTTGCAGAATTTCCGCCACGCGCGGGGCGATTTTCGCCCGCTCCCAGCCCGCCGCTTTCAGGCTAAAAGCGACGTTCTGCGCCACGGTACGGGTATGCATCAGGTTGAAGTGCTGGAAGATCATGCCGATACGCTGACGCGCGCGGCGCAGGGTGACACCTTCCAGAGCGGAAATCTCAACGCCGTTAATCCTGATACTGCCCTGCGAGGGACGCTGGAGCGCGTTAAGGGTGCGCAGCAACGTGCTTTTGCCCGCACCGCTGGTGCCGACAATGCCAAAGATCTCGCCCGGCGCAATGCGCAGGCTGACATCGTCCACTGCCCGGGTCGTCGGGCCTCTACCTGCGGGAAAGTCCACGCAGACGTTATCTATTTCAATCATGCCGTCCTCGAAATGCAAAAGGCAGGCCGCAGCCTGCCAGAACTAATGCGGTGCGCGGTTTATTTTTTATCCGCAGCCACCATCCAGTCGGGTTTCTGGAACGCGCTGTAGACGTGGTTCGGGGAGTCGATCACTGCGCGGTACGCCGGAGATTTCACCACCTCGACGATGTCTTTCGCGAACGGCTTGTCGGCGTCTTCAGTGCGCACGGCGATGATGTTTTTCAGATTATCATCCAGCTGTTCCTGCTTGAGCGCAGAGTCCAGCTTCAGACCGGCAGCGATAGCAAAGTTACCGTTGACCAGGGCTGCGGTGGCGCTGTCGAGGGTACGTGGCAACTGGGCGGCTTCCAGCGGTTTAAACACCAGCCCTTTCGGGTTAGTGGCAATATCGCGCTCGGAGGCTTTGGTTGGATCGATGTTGTCTTTTATGGTGATCAAATTCAGGGATTGCAGGAAACGCAGACCACGCGCCAGGTTAGTGGGATCGTTGGACAGGGTCACAATATCCCCCTTCTTCAGCTCATCCAGGCTTTTGATCTTGTGCGAATAAAAGCCCATACCGGCAGTTGGCACGTTAATCAGCTTCGTCAGTTTGAGGTTTTTATCGGCGATAAATTTATTGAAATAGAGCGAGTGCTGGAACAGGTTAGCATCGATGCTACCGTTGGACAGCGCCATGTTCGGCTGCACGTAGTCGCTGAATTCGCGCACCACGACTTTATAGCCTTTCTCTTTCAGCGATGGCGCGATGGCCTGTTTCACCATGTCACCGTAGGGGCCGGGGGCGACGCCAAAGGTGATGGTTTGTGGATCGCTGGCCTGAGCCAGCCCGCAGGTTAACAGTAATGCACCGACAGCGGCGCGCACGCTAAAACGACGTCCCATAACTTCTCCTGATCAATGTGATGTGCTGTGTGATGCGCCGTACGACGCGGCGCATTCGCTTTTTGCTGTGGTTAAGATGGCATAAAGGTCGCGCAGCAGTAATTGAAAATATTTCATGATGCTACGGAGTATGTCACTGAATGACAGGGGATCGTGCCTGCCCTCTCCCGGGGGAGAGGGACAGAACGCAGGAAAATTACCCGCTGAACTGGCGGAACAGCGCTTTGCCTTTCAGCAGCCGTGTACCGAGCCAGCCGCCGCACAGCGACAGCAGCAGCGCGCCGGAGAGCGGCAGCACCACCCATAGCCGCCAGTCTGGCTCCCACGGGAACTCAAATACGCGGGTCTGCAGGACGGCCAGCGCCGTTTCCGCGCCAATGGCCGCCACCAGCCCGGAGACAAAACCGAGCAGCGCGAACTCGCACCACAGCGTGGTGCGCAGCAGTTTTTTGCCCGCGCCAAGCGTGCGGTATACCACCAGCTCCTGATGACGCTGACGCATTCCTACCTGCACCTGCGCCAGAAGCAGCAGCACGCCGCAGCCGGTCACCAGCACCACCATCACTTCCAGCGCGCGGCTCACCTGTTGCAGCACCTGACCAACCTGTTGCAGGATCGCACCGATGTCCAGCAGGCTGACCGTCGGGAATTCGCGGTTAAGCTGCGTCAGCATGTCGTTGCCGTTTTCCCAGCGAAAGCTGGTCAGCCAGCTTTGCGGCTGTCCGTCCAGCGCGCCCTGCGGGAAGGTAAAGTAGAAGTTAGGCCGCAGGCTTTCCCAGTCCACTTTACGCAGGCTGGTGACTCTGGCGGTGAAGTCCTGGGTATCGCCCATAAAGGTCACGCTGTCGCCCAGCGAAATATTCAGCCGTTTCGCCAGTTCCTGCTCCATCGATACTTCCCCGGCTTTCGGCGGCCAGGTGCCTGCGGTGATCGGGTTATGCTCCGGTTTTTGCGTCTGCCAGGTCAGGTTCAGTTCGCGGTTCAGCGCTTCATCCTGATTGCCGTCGGTGCTTTTGCCATTAATCTGCGTCAGGCGCGCCCGTACAATCGGATAGAACGACGCAGGGATCACCTGATGTTCAGAAAGAAAGGCTTTCAGCGGCGTAACCTGTTCCGCGGCGATATTGATCAGGAAGTAGTTCGGGCTTTCCGGCGGCAGCTGTTGCTGCCAGCGGTCGAGCAGATCGCCTCTGAGCACCAGCAGCATCGCGAGCAGCATAAATGACAGCGAGAAAGCCGACAGCTGGCTCAAGGTGGACCACGGCTGGCGCAGCAGGCGGTTCACCGCCAGGCGCAGCGGCAGCGCTTTCAGCGTCAGGCGTTTTAGCACGTTAAGCAGCATCCAGCCGAGCAGCCCGCACAGCGCCGCCAGCACAACCGCCCCGGCCAGCACCGCCCACAGCAGCATACTGCCGCCCATCAGCCATGCCAGCAGCAGCACCGTCACGATACTGATGGCCGGAATATAAAACTTCAGCGGCCAGACGCTGGCTACCGCGTCGCGGCGCAACACGCGCAGCGGCTGAGTGGCCAGCAACAAACGATATGGACGCAGCCCTACCAGCAGGGAGATCACTACCATGGTGCCCACTGCCCATAGCCATGGCCAAAGGCTTGCAGGCGGCAGCGCGGCAGGCAGCACGGGTTTGAGCAGGATCATCAGTACCCGTTCAAACACCAGGCCGATAGCACCGCCCGTAATGACAGACAGTCCCAGCACCATCAGCCACTGGCCGACGATCAGCTTACGCAGTTGGGCGCGCCCCGCGCCGAGGGTTTTGAGGATCGCCACCAGATCGTAGCGACTGCGGCAGTAATGTCCCATCGCCACCGCCACGGCGGCAACCGCCAGCAGCAGCGTCAGCAAGGCCGACAGCAACAGGAACTGCTGCGAACGTTCGAGGGATTTGCCGAGCGCCCCTTCATCCTGCTCAAGACCGTACCATTTGTGCTCCGGCTTTAACTGCGGCAGCAGCCATTTTTCGTAGGCGGCAAGCTGCGAGGCCGTGCCGCCAAACTTGATGCGCCAGGTGACGCGGCTACCGGGCTGTACCGCGCCGGTTTTCGGCACATCCGCGACGTTCATTAACAGGCGCGGCGCCATCTGGAAGGGATTGAAACCGGCATCCGGCTCCTGGATCACTTCACCGGCAATGCGTAAACGGGCATCGCCGACGTCAATTTCATCGCCGGTTTTCAGTTTCAGCAGCGCCATCAGACGCGGCGCAAGCAGCACGCTTCCCGGTTGCGGTTTTACGCCGGCCGGGCGCGTTTCCAGCTTGCCGTACATCGGATAGATGTCATCCACCGCTTTGACGTTTGCCAGCTGCGGCGTGTCCCCGGCAAAGGTCATGGTGGCAAAGCTGATTTGCGTGCCGACTTTCAGACCATGCTTACGCGCCTCATCCAGCCACGCCTGCGGCACTTCCCGCGAGCTGCGCAGCGCGCGGTCGCCCGCCATAAAGTCGCGGCTCTGCTGGCTTAAGCCTTTTTCCATGCGATCGCTGATGTTGCCCAGCGCCAGCACGCAGGCGACGGCGAGGCTCAGCGCCATCCAGACGATCAAAAGCGATGGCGAGCGCCATTCGCGCCAGAACCAGCGGGCAATCATGCTTCCTCCTGCAATACGCCGTTCACCAGCCGCAAACGGCGATCGCAGCGGGCGGCGAGCTGCGGATCGTGGGTGACAAGGATCAGCGTGGTGCCGTACTGCTGGTTCATGGAAAACAGCAGATCGGCGATTTTCTCTCCAGTCTGGCGATCGAGGTTGCCGGTGGGTTCATCGGCAAAGAGCACGCCGGGACGCCCGTTAAAGGCGCGAGCCAGTGCCACACGCTGCTGTTCACCGCCGGACAACTGCGCCGGAAGATGATCAAGACGCTTCGCCAGGCCCAGTTCGCTTAACAGCGCTTTGGCATTCTCCCGGCTCTGGCTGCTTTTCTCGCCACGCAGCAGCGCCGGGAGTTCGACGTTCTCCAGCGCGTTAAGCGTCGGGATCAGCATAAAGGACTGAAACACAAAGCCGACGTTCTGCGCGCGCAGGGCCGCCCGCGCTTCTTCATCCATGCTGTGCAGCGGCTGCCCCAGCAGGTGCACTTCGCCGCTGCTGCCATCGTCCAGTCCGGCGAGGATCGCCAGCAGCGTGGATTTTCCGGATCCGGATTCACCAATCAGCGCAATGGTCTGCGCGGGTTTGACAACCAGCTCAACTCCGGTGAGGATGGACAGTTCATGTTCCCCCTGACCGACGGATTTCTTAAGATGATGAACTTCAACAATGTTTTCCGCTGGCATTTGCCCTTCCTTTTTATGCTTCTGTTAACCTGTCGCGCCGCCGCGGCGGACACGTTGTTGGTTCTGGGTGACAGCCTGAGCGCCGGGTATCGCATGGCGGCAACCGCGGCATGGCCGGCGCTGCTTAATGATAAATGGCAGCAGAAGACGCCGGTGGTTAATGCGAGTATAAGCGGTGATACCTCGCAGCAAGGGCTGGCGCGTTTGCCCGCCCTGCTGAAAAAACATCAGCCGCGCTGGGTACTGGTGGAACTGGGCGGCAATGACGGTCTGCGGGGGTTTGCCCCGGCGCAAACGGAAGCCACGCTGCGTAAAATCTTGCAGGAAATCAAAGCCGCTAACGCGCAACCGCTGCTGATGCAAATCCGTCTGCCGGCGAATTATGGCCGACGGTACACTGAGACGTTCAGCGCGATCTATCCAAAACTTGCCAGCGAGTTCGATATTCCTCTGGTGCCCTTCTTTATGGAAGAGGTGTATCTGAAACCGCAATGGATGCAGGACGACGGGATCCACCCTAATCCTGACGCCCAGCCGTTTATCGCCGACTGGATGGCGACACGCCTGGCACCTTTAGTAAACCACGCCTCATAAATAATCGGGAAAGCCGACGGGTAAAGTTATGCAAAAATCGGTCTTAATAACAGGATGTTCCAGCGGTATTGGTCTGGAAACGGCGGTGGAAATGAAGCGCCAGGGATTTCATGTCCTTGCCGCCTGCCGTAAACCCGATGACGTGTCGCGGATGAACGCGATGGGTTTTACCGGCATTTTGCTGGATCTGGACTCGCCAGAAAGCGTGGAGCGTGCCGCCGATGAGGTGATAGCGCGTACCGAAAATCGTCTGTACGGCATCTTTAATAATGCCGGTTACGGGGTGTATGGCCCGCTCAATACCATTTCCCGCACGCAGATGGAGCAGCAGTTTTCTGCCAACTTTTTTGGCGCGCATCAGCTCACCATGCGCCTGCTGCCCGCGATGATCCCCCACGGCGAAGGCCGCATCGTCATGACGTCATCGGTAATGGGGCTGATCTCCACCCCCGGTCGCGGGGCCTATGCCGCCAGTAAATATGCGCTGGAGGCCTGGTCTGACGCGCTGCGTATGGAACTGCGTCACACGGGCATCAAGGTAAGCCTGGTAGAGCCTGGTCCCATCCGCACCCGCTTTACGAAAAACGTTAACCAGACCAGCGACAAACCGGTGGAAAACCCGGGTATTGCCGCACGTTTTACTCTCGGCCCGGAGGCGGTGGTCGCCAAAGTGCGCCATGCTTTTGAGAGTAAGCGGCCCAAAATACGTTACCCGGTGACGCTGGTCACCCATGCGGTAAGGGTATTAAAACGCCTGTTACCGGATCGTCTGATGGATAAAATTTTACGCGGCTGAGTTGAAGGCTCCGTGCCTGACCCCATGTAAAGATAAACGCGAAAACAGAGAAAACGTTATGTCCGTACAAAATATTGTCAATGTTACCGAAGCGAACCTGCAGCAAACGCTGGAGCAGTCCGTCGCCACGCCGGTATTGTTCTATTTCTGGTCCGAACGTAGCCAGCACTGCCAGCAGCTGACGCCTGTACTGGAGTCGCTGGCGGCGCAGTATAACGGGCAGTTCCTGCTGGCGAAGGTCGATTGCGACGCCGAGCAGATGGTCGCCTCCCAGTTTGGTCTGCGCGCCATCCCGACCGTTTACCTGTTCCAGAACGGCCAGCCGGTCGATGGTTTCCAGGGACCCCAGCCGGAAGACGCTATCCGCGCGTTGCTGGAAAAAGTGCTGCCGCGCGAAGAAGAGTTGAAAGCGCAGCAGGCGATGCAACTGATTGAAGAAGGCAACTACGCCGACGCCCTGCCGCTGTTGAAAGAGGCCTGGCAGCTTTCAAATCAGGCGAGCGAAATTGGCCTGCTGCTGGCGGAAACCCAGATCGCCCTGAACCGCTCCGAGGATGCGGAAGCGGTGCTGAAAACGATTCCGATGCAGGATCAGGACACCCGCTATCAAGGGCTGATCGCGCAAATCGATCTGCTGAAACAGGCGGCGGATACGCCGGAAATTCAGCTGCTGCAACAGCAGGTTGAACTTGATCCGACTAACGCGACGCTGGCGACACAGCTGGCGCTGCAACTGCATCAGGTGGGCCGCAATGAAGAAGCGCTGGAACTGCTGTTCAGCCATCTGAGCAAGGATCTGAACGCCGCTGACGGCCAGGCGCGCAAAATGCTGCAGGAGATCCTGGCAGCGCTGGGCACCGGCGATGCGCTGGCATCAAAATACCGCCGTAAGCTGTATTCTCTGCTGTACTGATAAACCTATTGCCGGGCGGCGCACGCTTGCCCGGCCTACACGTTCTGTTCTGCCCTGTGCGCTTCTCTTGTTGCCTCTTTTGATTCCGTTCCCGCCCTTTTTCCTCTCAAGGTTAACAGGGGTGTTCGTCGTCGATAAAAGTTATACTTACCCATAATGAAAGGGATGTAATTCACTCCCCACGGATTTATTAACAGGAGGTTTTATGCTTATCGTTATCCCAATTTTGATTTTTGTTGCCCTGGTCGTGGTCGGCGCAGGCGTGAAAATCGTGCCGCAGGGTTATCAGTGGACCGTGGAGCGCTTCGGGCGTTACACCCACACCCTGCAACCGGGGCTGAGCCTGGTGGTGCCGTTTATGGACCGCATTGGCCGTAAAATTAATATGATGGAACAGGTGCTGGATATTCCGTCTCAGGAAGTGATCTCCAAAGATAACGCCAACGTCTCTATTGATGCGGTCTGCTTTATTCAGGTGATCGACGCGCCGAAAGCCGCCTATGAGGTGAGCAATCTGGAGCTGGCGATCATTAACCTGACCATGACCAACATCCGTACTGTGCTTGGTTCCATGGAGCTGGATGAAATGCTGTCGCAGCGCGATAACATTAACACCCGCCTGTTGCATATCGTCGATGAAGCGACTAATCCGTGGGGCATTAAAATTACCCGTATTGAGATCCGCGACGTGCGCCCACCGGCTGAACTGATCGACGCCATGAACGCGCAGATGAAAGCGGAACGTACCAAGCGCGCCTATATTCTGGAAGCGGAAGGTATTCGCCAGGCGGAGATCGTGAAAGCCGAAGGTGAGAAGCAGTCGAAGATCCTGAAAGCGGAAGGTGAGCGTCAGTCTGCCTTCCTGCAGGCGGAAGCGCGTGAGCGTTCAGCGGAAGCAGAAGCCGAGGCCACCAAGATGGTGTCACAGGCCATTGCTGCCGGTGATATTCAGGCGGTGAACTACTTCGTGGCGCAAAAATATACCGAAGCGCTGCAACACATCGGCTCGTCCAATAACAGCAAAGTGATCATGATGCCGCTGGACGCCAGCAGCCTGATGGGATCCATTGCCGGGATTTCCGAGCTGCTCAGCGACAGCGCCACCGCACGGAAGAAATAGCGATGGAGATACTGCTCACGCACCCGCATATTTTTTGGTTAAGCCTCGGCGGCATTCTGTTGGCCGCTGAAATGCTCGGCGGCAACGGTTATCTGCTGTGGAGCGGCGTGGCCGCGGTAGTGACCGGGCTTGTGGTCTGGCTGCTGCCCTTTGGCTGGGAATGGCAGGGCGTGATGTTTTCTCTGCTGACCATGCTGGCCGCCTGGCTGTGGTGGCGCTGGCTGGCGCGGCGGGTGAAAGATCAGAAACCCGCCGATGCCGCGCTGAATCAGCGGGGCGTGCAACTGGTTGGCCGTCACTTTACGCTGGAAACCGACCTGGTGAATGGTCGCGGGCATATGCGCGTGGGCGACAGCTCCTGGCCGGTCAGTGCCGATGACGATCTGCCTGCCGGTACGCCGGTGGTGGTGATCGCCGTTGAGGGGATCACCCTGCGGGTACGCGCCCGTTGATGCGGGGATGTTGATGATGGCACCGTCACCCGGTGCTGTCATCGCTGTGTAAACGCCCCCACGCCTCACGCCCCGGATAGGCCCGTCCGGCAGCGATTTCCTCCGCCCAGCGCCGCGATTCTACTCCGTCCACCGGACCGTTAAGCAGCGGATCGGCGCTATCCCGCATCCAGTTTGCCACGCTCTCCCGCAACCGGGCAGCGATCGCCTGATAGTCAGGGTGATCGATAAGATTGTTTCTTTCCAGCGGATCCTGATGCAGATCGTAGAGTTCCTCCGGCACGTTGGGCACATATAACCGCTCGCGCACCACCTGCCCTGACGGACTCAAATGGGCATCAACAGGGATATAGACCCGTGGCCCGTCGGCAAAATTTTTGACGTAGCTGTAGCGGGACGTTCGCACACCGCGCATAGGATGATATTTATCGTGCCAGGTCAGCTCGGTAAAAAACGACGCCCGGCCTTCGTCGCGCTGGCTTTGTAATAGCGAGGCAAAGCTTTTTCCGTCAAGCCCGGCGGGACACTCTGCGCCAATAAGTTCCAGTAAGGTCGGCATCAGATCGATATTACACAGCAGCGCCTGACGACGACCGGTAACCGCCGCCTTTCCCGGCAGGACGATGATCAGCGCCGTCTCAAGCCCCGCCGTCTTTAACGTGCCTTTCGCCAGCGGAAAGGCAACGCCGTGATCGGTGGTGAACACCACGATGGTGTTGTCGCACAGGCCGGTTTCATCCAGCGCCGCACAAATACGTCCTACGGCGCTGTCCAGCACCTTCAGCGCGCCGTTAAACAGGGCGATGTCCTCGCGAACCGCATCCACGTCCGGCAGAAAATCAAACACCTCCACGTCAGCAGGAGCATCGGCAACCGACTGATATTCATCAAAATCGCGGTGGGTTTCGAAAAAGCCAGCGTTGAGATAAAACGGGCGGGCATCGTGCTGATGTTGCACTAAAAAGTCGATCACCCGATCGGCAACCTGTGGCGCACGCTCGCCGGGTACCGGAATATAGTCATCGTAGCCGAGGGCGGTGGTGGAGGAAAATACCCGTTCGGCGATCGGCGGTGCGTTATTAATGGTTTCATGACTTAATCCGATGAGCGCCGTGTAATAGCCGTTTTTCTGCAATTCCTTTGGTAACGTGGTGACACCTTCTGAAATACAGAAGCCGAGATGGGCGAGTCCCATCAGGCCGTTATTATGCGGGTATAATCCGGTTAATATTCCTCCCCTGCTGGGGCTGCATTGCGGCGAAGTGCAATAACAGTGATCGAATTGCAAGCCGCGCTGCGCCAGCGCATTAATATGCGGCGTGGCCACCCGATAACCGTAGTTCTGAAATTTACGTCCGCTGTCATGGGAAATCATCAGCAATATATTTGGCTGCATCATCGGCATTCCATTTGCGAAAAATATCGCGTCCATCGTGGCACCGCATCCGGCCCGTGTCCAGAAAAACGGCGGCAAATAGCACGCATAACTTATAAGCAATACATTCATTAAATCAATAAATTAAGCGTATTGACAGCACGAAAAAGCGGGTGTAATTATCCTGTTGCTTACCCGATAATTCAGGACGAAAATCATGAAAGGAACGCTGGAGGATCACGCCGGGTCGCTGCTGACACTTATTGGCGGGAATAATAATATCATTTCCATGGGCCATTGCCTGACGCGACTGCGACTGGTATTGCATGACGAAAAGCTGATTAATATTCCGCAACTGGAAAAATGTGAGTTAGTTAAGGGATGTTTTAACGCTAACGGGCAATTTCAGATTATTATCGGGCCGGGACTGGTGGATAAAGTTTATGAGGAACTCTCCCGACAACGAGGTAATAACCCCACGCCTGTTCAGGCAGCGCCGGTAAAACGAGGCAATATCCTCCAGCTGCTGATAAAAAACCTTGCCGATATTTTTATTCCGGTCCTGCCCGCTATTGTCGCCTCCGGATTATTACTGGGGCTGAATAATATTCTCGTGAACCCGGGTCTCTTTTTTGACGATCCGCTCATAAAGCATTATCCGTCCTGGCAGGGTGTCTCCGGCATTATTAGCCTTATCGCCAATACCTCATTTCTGTTTTTACCTGCGCTGATCGGCTGGTCGGCGGTGAAAAAATTTGGCGGCAATCCGGTGCTGGGGATCGTGCTGGGCCTGTTGCTCATCCACCCGGATCTGATGAGCGCCCAGCAGTTTTCGAAAACGCCGGATCAGGTGCAGTACTGGTCGATAATGGGATTTGCACTTAAAAAAGTGGCCTATCAGGGGCAGGTGATCACCGTCCTGCTTTGCGCCTGGTTACTGGCGCGTACTGAGCGTTTACTGGCGCGCATTGTACCGGACATGATTCAGGTAATTGTCGTCGCGCCCGTTACCCTGCTGGTGACGGGCTTTGCCGCTTTTCTGGTGATAGGCCCGTTGACCATGCTGCTGGGAAACGGCATGACCAACAGCATTTTGTGGCTGTTTGAGGTCGCGCCTGGGCTGGCGGGCGGTGTTTTCGCCTTTATCCTTTCGCCGCTGGTGGTGACCGGCATGCATCATCTGTTTCTCGGGGTGAATCTGCAAATGATCGGCACCCTGGGTTACACCACGCTGTGGCCGATTCAGGTGATGGCGAGCCTCGCGCAGGGAATGGGCGCGATGACCATCTTCTTTCTGGTGCGCAATAAAAAGATGCAGGGCGTGGCGGCCATTGCGGCGGTGTCAGCCTGGCTTGGCGTTACGGAACCGGCGATTTTTGGCGTTAATCTGCGCTATCGTTTTCCCTTTATTGCCGCGATGTGTGGCGCAGGCATCGCGGGCAGCATCGTCGCCAGCTATCAGGTGAAAGCCCCGTCGATTGGTATTTCCGGGCTGCCGGGTTTTCTGTCGGTGTCTACGGAATACTGGATGCTGTACTTTATTGCCATGGGCACGTCTGTGTTTTTCACCGGGCTGTTTACCCTGCTGCTGTCGCGTACCCGCTGGTTTCGCCAGGCGCTTTCGCCGGAGGAAGCAGGCTGATTATGCCTGCGCCTTACGATGGCAGCAGCCGGAGAGATTATCAATAATCGGGCAGTCGGCGCTGTCATCCCCCGGACAGGAGGCCGCCAGCGTCAGCAACTGCTCGCGCATTGATTGCAGTTCAACTATGTGGCGCTCGATCTCCGCCACTTTTTGCAGCGTGCGGGCTTTTACATCGGCACTGTGCCGCGCCGGATCGTTAAACAGTCCCACCAGTTCGCCACACTCTTCAAGATTAAATCCCACCTGCCGCGCCTGGCGCAGCAGCGTCAGTTCGTCGAGGTGTTTTTGCGTGTAGTGCCGGTAACCGTTGTCGCTGCGCAACGGCGGTGTTACCAGACCCTTTTCCTCGTAAAAACGGATCGCTTTGCTGGTTAAGCCGGTTTTTTTCGCCACATCGCTGATATTCATCGTTCCCCCTTGACCTTCCCCTTGATGGAAGGTTTAACCTTTATAACTGTAATCAATGTCATTATTGATTCAACCGAAATTACAGGAGTTTAATTATGTCGCAAACTATCGCTTTAACGCTGGAGGGCCTCTCCTGCGGCCACTGCGTAAAACGTGTTAAAGAAAGTCTGGAGCAGCGCCCTGACGTTGAACAGGCGGAAGTGACCATTACCCATGCCGAGGTGACCGGCAGCGCCAGCGCGGCGGATCTTATCGACACCATTAAACAAGCCGGATACGGGGCGACGCTCGACCACCCAAAGGCTGAACCGCTGGCAGAGTCATCACTCCCGTCGGAAGCACTGACAGCGGCGCACCCTGAGCTTCCGGCAGCGGATGACCTGCAAGACAGTCAGCAGTTGCTGTTGAGCGGCATGAGCTGCGCCAGCTGTGTTTCCCGCGTGCAAAAAGCCTTACAGGCCGTACCGGGCGTCACCCAGGCACGGGTCAATCTGGCGGAGCGCTCTGCGCTGGTGATGGGCAGCGCGTCCGCCGCTGAATTAGTGAGCGCGGTGGAAAATGCCGGCTACGGCGCGGAGATCATCGAAGATGATGTTAAACGTCGGGAACGCCAGCAGGAAACCGCCCTTGCGACCTTAAAACGTTTTCGCTGGCAGGCCGTTGTCGCGCTGCTGGTGGGTATCCCGGTGATGGTGTGGGGCATGATGGGTGACAATATGATGGTCACCGATGCCAACCGCACCCTGTGGCTGGTCATTGGTGTCATCACCCTCGCCGTGATGGTATTCGCGGGTGGACATTTTTACCGTAGCGCCTGGAAAAGCCTGTTGAACCGCACCGCCACCATGGACACGCTGGTAGCGCTGGGGACGGGCGTGGCGTGGCTCTATTCGATGACCGTCAACCTCTGGCCGCATGCCTTCCCGATGGAAGCCCGCCACCTCTACTACGAAGCCAGCGCGATGATCATCGGCCTGATTAACCTCGGGCATATGCTGGAAGCCCGGGCGCGGGCGCGCTCGTCAAAAGCGCTGGAACGCCTGCTCGACCTAACGCCGCCGTCAGCGCGGGTGGTCACTGCGGCAGGAGAGAAAACGCTGCCGCTGGCGGAGGTACAGCCCGGCATGATCCTGCGGCTGACCACCGGCGATCGCGTGCCGGTCGACGGCGAGATCGTTCAGGGCGAAGCCTGGCTGGATGAGGCGATGCTCACCGGCGAGCCGGTGCCGCTGCAAAAAAGTCAGGGCGATGCGGTTCATGCCGGGACGGTGATGACCGATGGCAGCGTGCTGTTCAAAGCCAGTGCCGTCGGCAGCCACACCACGCTGTCGCGCATTATTCGCATGGTGCGCCAGGCGCAGAGCAGCAAGCCGGAAATCGGTCAGCTGGCGGATAAAATCTCCGCTATTTTCGTGCCGGTGGTGGTCGCCATTGCGCTGTTCAGCGGCGCGATCTGGTATTTCTTCGGCCCTGCGCCGCAAATCGTTTATACGCTGGTGATCGCCACCACGGTGCTGATCATTGCCTGTCCGTGCGCACTGGGGCTGGCCACGCCGATGTCGATTATCGCTGGCGTCGGTCGCGCCGCTGAATATGGCGTGCTGGTGCGCGATGCCGATGCCCTGCAACGCGGCAGCCAGGTGGATACGCTGGTGTTTGATAAAACCGGCACGCTGACGGAAGGCAAACCGCAGGTGGTCGCCGTTACCCTGACCGGCTCTTACGATGAAGGTGAAGTGCTGCGGCTGGCGGCGGCGCTGGAGCAGGGCTCCGGGCACCCGCTGGCAAGGGCAATTGTGGAAAAAGCCGGTGCCGGGGCGCTTCCTGAGGTGCGCGATTTCCGTACCCTCGGCGGGCTGGGCGTCAGCGGTACGGTGGAAGATCGCGCGCTGTTGCTCGGTAATCAGGCGCTGCTTAATCAGCAGCATATTGATACCGCTGCACTTGATGAAGCGATTGCGGTGCAGGCCGCGCAAGGGGCCACCCCGGTGCTGCTGGCGGTGGACGGTAACGCCGTGGCGCTGCTGGCGATCCGCGATCCGCTGCGCGCCGACAGCGTAAATGCGCTGGCGCGTCTGCGTCGCGCCGGTTACCGACTGGTGATGCTCACCGGCGATAACCCGATCACCGCTAAAGCCATTGCGCAGGAAGCCGGGATCGACGAGGTGATCGCCGGAGTACTGCCGGACGGTAAAGCTGATGCAATTAAAAAATTGCAGCAGGAAGGCCGCCAGGTAGCGATGATTGGCGACGGCATTAACGATGCCCCGGCGCTGGCGCAGGCGGAAGTGGGGATCGCCATGGGCGGCGGCAGCGATGTCGCTATCGAAACGGCGGCTATCACGCTGATGCGTCACAGCCTGACGGGCGTGGCGGATGCACTGGATATCTCCAGAGCAACGCTACGCAATATGAAACAAAACCTGCTGGGGGCGTTTATCTATAACTCGCTGGGGATCCCCGTTGCCGCGGGGGTGTTGTGGCCGCTCACCGGCTCGCTGTTAAGCCCGGTCGTTGCGGGCGCGGCGATGGCGCTGTCGTCCATTACCGTGGTCAGCAACGCCAACCGTCTGTTGCGCTATAAACCTAAAGCCTGATCCGCCCTCCCTGCCCTCTCGCTGAGAGGGCAGCCATTACACGATTTGCACCCATCTCCCCGGCGCGCTAGCATGGTCCTTTCTTTTGCGGGAGCGTGTATGGGCCTGTTTAGCCGGTTAAAAATTTGGTTTGACGCACTGCGGGAACCCCGCTACCCGTGGCCCGCGCTTGACGTGACGCTGCCCGGCGGGCGTTATCTGCATCTGGTCGGCAGTATCCACATGGGAACGCGCGACATGGCTCCCCTGCCCGCCGGCTTGCTAAAAAAGCTTCGGCAGGCCAGGGCGCTGATTGTCGAAGCCGATGTCTCCTGTCAGGCGTCGCCGTTTAACGATCTTCCGCCCTGCGCACCGCTGGCTGAACGGCTGACGGAGGCGGAACAGCGCGATCTGGAAACGCTGTTACAGACGTTATCCCTCTCCCCCACGATGTTTGACGATCAACCGGCCTGGAAAATTGCGCTGGTCTTGCAGGCTACCCAGGCCCAGCGGCTGGGCCTGCGCCCGGACTTTGGCATCGATTATCAGCTGTTACAGGCGGCAAAAGAGGCGGCGTTACCGGTGATGGAACTGGAAGGCACGCAGAATCAAATCGATCTGCTGAGCCAGTTGCCCGACGACGGCAAAGCGCTGCTGCTGGATACGCTCCAGCACTGGCACACTAATGCCCGGCTGTTGCAGGTGATGATTGGCTGGTGGATGAATACGCCGCCGGAGGAGCAGGACGTGGCCCTGCCCTCAACCTTCAGCGAGCCGCTGTATGAGATCCTGATGCATCAGCGTAATCAGGCATGGTGTGAGCATTTACTGGCGTTGCCGCCGGGGCATTATGTGGTGGCGGCAGGCGCGCTGCATTTGTACGGAGAGGGGAATTTGCCGACGCTGTTGCGGCAAAAAAATGGCCAATAATTATATTGGCCCGTCAAAGAGGAATTTCATCATTATTGTAGTTCTGGCGTTAACGCCAGTGCGCGGTAATTGTCGCTCAAAGTTAGCGCTACTGCCAACACTATTGCGCAAGATGGTACTATTTTTGCGCACCCGGCCCGGCGTATGCTGGCTGTGTGAGACCTCAGTGGTAAGAAGGATTTTTATGACACCCGCCGTTAAATTACTGGAAAAAAACAAAGTTACTTTTCAGCTTCACACTTACGATCACGATCCCAGTGAAACGAATTTTGGTGATGAAGTGGTGCGCAAGCTCGGCCTGAATGCCGATCAAGTTTATAAAACGCTGTTGGTGGCGATAAATGGCGACATGAAGCACTTAGCCGTTGCCGTCACGCCGGTGGCCGGACAGCTGGATCTGAAGAAAGTGGCGAAGGCGCTGGGCGCGAAGAAAGTGGATATGGCCGATCCGATGGTGGCGCAGCGCACCACGGGTTATCTGGTGGGCGGCATCAGTCCGTTAGGGCAGAAAAAACGCCTGCCGACGCTGATCGACGCGCCGGCACAGCAGTTTGCCACCATTTATGTTTCTGGCGGCAAACGCGGGCTGGATATTGAACTGGCGGCAGCAGATCTGGCGAAGATCCTGGATGCGAAATTCGCCGATATTGCCCGCCGCGAGTAGGCCCCTCACCCCGGCCCTCTCCCCAGGGAGAGGGAGAAAGAGCCGTTCCCTCAGCCCTCCGGGAGAGGGCAAGAGAAAGGGCTACTGCCAGACCACCTCGCCTTTCGGCTCAAAGGTCGCGGCATCCAGCGGCGAGTTCTGCTGGATAAACTGCTTGAGCACTTCGGCATCAATAAAGCCGGTATTTACATAGCCCGGCTTCTCATCAATACGCGGGTAGCCATCGCCGCCGGTGGCGTTAAAGCTCAGCGTTGCCATGCGGTAGGTTTTTGCGTCATCAACGGGTTCGCCCTTGATTTTGAGATCGTTAAGCTGACCGTTGGCTGACGTAAAGCTGACGTTGGCAAACTGCGGATAGGCACCGGAATCCGGCTTCATCTTCGCCACGGCAGTGAGGTAGTCTTTCACCTCTTTTCCGCTCATATCGACATACACCACCAGGTTGCCAAACGGCTGCACTTTCAGCACGTCTTTATAGGTAATATCACCGGCTTCAATGGAATCACGAACGCCACCGCCGCTCATTACCGCGAAATCGGCAGTGGTGCGCGCCATTTGCGCTGCAAGGATCAGATGCGCCATGTTGGTCTGCACAAAACGCACTTTGCTGCGATCGCCTTCCAGACGGGCATTGACGTTACCAATTTTCACATCCAGCTGGGCTTTGCCTTTGTTCTGGAACGGCGTCAGCAAAGAGAGCATCTGCGCATTTTCCGGGATCTCCGGCGTGTAGAGCACGCGTTCACTCTCGCCGTTATCGTAGGTCACTTTTTTCTTCAGGTTGACCGGGATCAGCTGGTAACGCACCATTTTCATTTCGCCGTTGCGGAATTCAAAATCAGCCCGTCCGACGTATTTCCCCCACTCATGCGCCTGCACGATCCAGATGCCGTTCTGGCGATCCGGTGCGCACGGCGTTCCCGGCACGTAATCCACCTGTTTTTTGTTTTCCGACGCCATGCACACCGGGTTCTGTGAGTGACCGCCCACAATCATGGTCAGCGCACCGGCAGGCAGGCTGCGCGCCATCTCCACGTCACCTGCCGCATTAGATCCGTGCTCACCGTTGTCGTAATGCCCCATATGGGTGGTGGCGATCAGGATGTCCGGCTTTTCGTTGGCATTCAACTCCTGGATCACCAGCTTCGCTTCTTCAGCGGGTTTGCGAAATTCAATGTCGGTGAAATATTCGGGATTTCCGATTTTTGCCGTGTCATCTGTGGTCAGGCCGATGACCGCAATTTTTAAGTCCTGCCGCTTGAAAATAGCCCATGGTTTAAACAGCCGTTCGTTAGTGCTTTTCTGATAAATATTGGCGGACAGGAACGGGAACTTAGCCCACTTCTCCTGCTGGCGCAGCACGCTGAGAGGATTATCAAACTCGTGGTTGCCGACGGCCATCGCATCGTAGCCAATCAGATTCATGCCGCGAAAATCGGGTTCGGCATCCTGTAAATCGGATTCCGGCACCCCGGTGTTAATGTCGCCGCCGGAGAGTAACAGTACGCTGCCGCCCTCTGCAGCCACCTCTTTACGAATACCGTCCACCAGCGTTTTTTGCGCCGCCAGACCATATTCACGATAGTCGTTACGCCAGAAATGGCCGTGATGATCGTTGGTATGCAGAATGGTGATTTTATAGGTTTTATCTTTTTCGTAGGCCTGAGCCGGTAACGTCGCCAGCCCCAGTGCTGCCAGCATCGCCAGCGCAACGCCCTGCTTTACAAATTTCATGCTTCTCTCCCTGATCATTAACAGACGCAAAAAGTAGCGTGCCCGACGATATTAGACAAATAAGTTTTCAGAATTGCGACTTCCTTCAAACCTTTCGGGCAGGTATGTTAGGCAGATAATTATTAGTCATCTTTATGATAAACACCTGCCCCTTCCACCACTAAAACAAGAAGTGAATTTTATGGCAATAACTGAACCGGCCCCGGCCTTGTCGGGATCGCCTGCGTCGCCGCAGGCGCGTACCTCGTTCGGCATTCTGGGCGCGATCAGCGTCTCCCATTTGCTCAACGATATGCTGCAATCGCTGATCCTCGCGATTTATCCGCTGTTGCAGTCTGAATTCTCGCTGACTTTCGTGCAGATCGGTCTGATCACCCTGACCTTCCAGATGGCCTCGTCGCTGCTGCAACCGATAGTCGGTGCTTATACCGATAAACACCCGATGCCGTGGTCATTGCCAATTGGCATGTGCTTTACGCTGAGCGGGCTGGTGCTGCTGGCACTGGCGGGCAGCTTCGGCATGGTACTGCTGGCGGCTGCACTGGTGGGCACCGGATCGTCGGTGTTCCACCCGGAGTCATCCCGCGTGGCACGTATGGCTTCCGGCGGACGTCATGGCCTGGCGCAATCCCTGTTTCAGGTGGGCGGCAACTTTGGCAGCTCGCTCGGGCCTTTGCTGGCGGCAGTAGTGATCGCCCCTTACGGTAAAGGTAACGTTGCCTGGTTCGTATTAGCCGCACTGCTGGCGATTGTGGTCCTGGCGCAGGTCAGCCGCTGGTACGCTGCGCAGCATCGGGTTAACAAAGGCAAACCGGCGGTAAAAATTATCAATCCGTTGCCGCGCAATAAGGTGATCCTCGCCGTTTCCATCCTGTTGATGCTGATTTTCTCGAAATATTTCTATATGGCGAGCATTAGCAGCTATTACACCTTTTATCTGATGGAAAAATTTGGTTTATCGGTGCAAAACGCGCAGTTTCACCTGTTTGCGTTTCTGTTCGCCGTCGCCGCTGGCACCATGATTGGCGGGCCACTGGGGGATAAGATTGGGCGCAAATATGTTATTTGGGGTTCTATCCTCGGCGTTGCGCCTTTCACCCTCGTTTTACCTTATGCATCTCTGTACTGGACCGGTATTTTGACGGTGATCATTGGCTTTATTCTCGCCTCGGCGTTTTCTGCCATCCTTGTCTATGCCCAGGAGCTACTTCCGGGGCGGATCGGCATGGTTTCAGGGCTGTTCTTTGGCTTTGCTTTCGGGATGGGAGGCCTTGGTGCTGCCGTGCTGGGGCTGGTTGCCGACCACACCAGTATCTTTTTGGTCTATAAAATCTGTGCTTTCCTGCCGCTTCTGGGGATCTTAACGATATTCCTGCCCGATAACCGGCATAAAGCGTAATTTACGGGCGACCAAACAGCGATGTGGGTCGCCCGACACTCCCGCCCCATCAGCCTGCCGCGCTCGTGATGCTCAGATCCTCTCTCATCCCACGTTTTTTACCATAGATGGCTCTTTTGACTAAAATTCAACAATTATTCATCAACATAATGGTTAAAATTGTCATAAACTGTAATTCGCGCTTTTGGTTTTCTTAACCAAAAAGGATACACACCTTCACGAAAGGAGATGGGATGCATCACGCCACACCGCTTATCACCACCATTGTCGGCGGCCTTGTGCTCGCTTTTATCCTCGGCATGCTTGCCAACAAACTACGCATTTCGCCTCTGGTGGGCTATTTGTTAGCGGGTGTGTTAGCCGGACCCTTTACCCCAGGCTTCGTTGCCGATACCAAACTTGCACCTGAACTGGCCGAGCTGGGCGTGATCCTGCTGATGTTTGGCGTAGGCCTGCATTTTTCGCTGAAGGATTTGATGGCGGTAAAGTCCATCGCCATACCCGGCGCTATCGCGCAGATTGCGGTAGCAACGCTGCTGGGCATGGCGCTCTCGTCTGTGATGGGCTGGTCACTGATGACCGGTATCGTGTTTGGTTTGTGTCTTTCCACCGCCAGTACGGTGGTGCTGCTGCGCGCCCTTGAGGAGCGGCAGCTTATTGACAGTCAGCGTGGACAAATCGCCATTGGCTGGCTGATCGTTGAAGATTTAGTGATGGTGCTGACGCTGGTGCTGCTGCCTGCGGTGGCGGGCATGATGGAAAAAGGCAACGTCGGCCTCGCCACGCTGGCGCTGGATATGAGTATCACCATCGGTAAGGTGGTGGCGTTTATCGCCATTATGATGCTGGTGGGCCGCCGTCTGGTGCCGTGGATCCTCGCACGCAGCGCGGCGACCGGTTCCCGAGAACTGTTTACGCTCGCTGTGCTGGCCCTGGCCCTCGGTATCGCCTTTGGCGCGGTAGAGTTGTTCGACGTCTCCTTTGCCCTCGGCGCGTTCTTCGCCGGTATGGTGCTCAACGAATCCGAACTCAGCCACCGGGCCGCTCATGATACGCTGCCGTTGCGTGACGCCTTCGCGGTGCTGTTCTTTGTTTCGGTCGGTATGCTGTTCGATCCGCTGATCCTGATTGATGAGCCGCTGGCGGTCGTGGGTACGCTGGCGATTATTATCTTCGGTAAATCCGTGGCGGCCTTCTTCCTGGTGCGCCTGTTTGGTCACTCGCCGCGCACGGCGCTGACCATCGCCGCCAGCCTCGCACAAATCGGTGAATTTGCCTTTATCCTCGCGGGACTGGGGATGGCCCTCGATCTGCTGCCACAGACCGGCCAGAACCTGGTGCTGGCCGGGGCGATCCTGTCGATTATGCTGAACCCGATCCTGTTCGCTATCCTGGAAAAATACCTCGATAAAACCGAAACGCTGGAAGAGCAGACGCTGGAAGAAGCCATCGAAGAAGAGAAGCAGATCCCGGTCGACATTTGTAATCATGCGCTGCTGGTGGGCTTTGGTCGCGTCGGCAGCCTGCTGGGTGAGAAGCTGATGGCGCAGGGTATTCCGCTGGTGGTGATCGAAACCTCCCGTTCCCGCGTCGATGAACTGCGCGAGCGCGGCATCCGCGCGGTGCTCGGCAACGCCGCCAATGAAGAGATCATGAATCTGGCGCATCTGGACTGCGCCCGCTGGCTGCTGCTGACCATCCCGAACGGCTACGAAGCCGGGG
Source organism: Enterobacter kobei (assembly GCF_018323985.1). GTDB lineage: Bacteria > Pseudomonadota > Gammaproteobacteria > Enterobacterales > Enterobacteriaceae > Enterobacter_D > Enterobacter_D kobei_A. The sequence goes on from NZ_AP024590.1 coordinate 3,437,171, forward strand.
AAATTGTGGCGACGGCACGAGAGAAGTGCCCGAATATTGAGATCATCGCCCGGGCGCATTATGACGACGAAGTGGATTACATCACTGAACGAGGTGCGAATCAGGTGGTGATGGGCGAGCGTGAAATCGCCCGCACCATGCTGGAACTGCTGGAAACGCCACCGGCTGGCGAAGTGGTGACCGGGTAAGGATCGCGGCCCCTCTCCCCCTGAGAGAGGGGCTATCCGGCCCCCAGTCGTCGTGCAGCCTGTGCAAGACCGGTGAAGATGGCGTCGCTGATATGGGCAGGAAAATGATCTGGTAGTTGTTGCCGGGCAGCAGACAATACCTGTGGTGTTTTATCGTAGAATTCCTTTAACAACTCCCCCATCCGCACTTCACTGAAGCCGCATTTTCTGGCGGTTGCCAGAAAATGACGCGGATAAATTTGCTGCCAGGCATACTTTTTTCCTTTACCGGTTGCGCTTAGCGACATCGCCATTTTTAGATCCTGCTTCGCCAGACCGCGTCCGCCGATCAACGGATAACACGACATAATGTCGTACAACGGCGTCAGACGGTATCCACCGCCGGGTAACAGAGCAACGGAATAATTTTTTGCATGACCATCACTCGCGGCCAGCAGCCAAAAGAGTATATGACTGCGCATAAAATTTTCACGATCCTGCTGCGCGTTATCCGAGCCCAGTAAGAACTTCATAATCTCGCTGATACCTGGCCCGCCATCGCTCTCATATTTTTTGACGGAAGAAAGACCCAACGCCTGACACATATCCTCCTGCGGCAGACGCGCGATCCAGCTCCCGTCCGCCACATAACGGCGATCAAAACGTTCGACGCATAGTGCCCTGGTATGCGCGGTATGAATAATATCGCAGCGGGGAACATTCAGGCCGTATAGCCGCGCGATAAGCATGCTCAGCCATTCGTTTTCCACGCTTTCCTGCAAATCGAGGGTAAAGCTATGCCCCTGAATCTTACCCACCGGCAGTTTAAAAATATGTGTCGTCGGCGTGACGCCCTTCGGTAACTGCCACTGCCCGTCATGATGCAACAGCGCCGTTTTTTCCTGCGCGCCAGCAATGGAGATGCGAAAATCAGCGCTCTCGTGGCGGAGATAGGGTGAGGCGCTCAGATAGCCCTTGAGAACTGCATCCAGCGAGGCTTTATCCAGGGTTTCGCCACGTATAGTCCGCAGATCGGACAGAGGTTCTCCCGGAGGCTGAAGAATGAGAGCGCCCACGCAGTCGCGGCCAATCTCGTACAACAGATCGAAGGGTTGCAGTGAGGACGCCTGAAAACGACTGGCGATCCGCTCGCGGATCTCGCGGTTATCAGGCAGCAGATTATCAAAGAAGTTAAACACCACTTCACCTTCATATTTGCTGGCTCGCAGCGGCATTGAAAGCGAAATGGGACGCGCACCGTCCGTTTTTAACCATGCAGGATCATACTGGAAGGTATTGGCACCGCTGGCTTCCTGTAGCAATGCACCGACCAGAAATCCATTCATATAAACGGACAGGCTTTTCATTACCACTCTTCTCCCCATTTTGCCGCCTGCTCATCAGTACCTTTCGGCTGGACATGTAACTCCAGATCCATGGCCGATAAGATCCTGAACAGGGTTTCGATCTGCGTTTTAGCCGGGGAATTTTCGAATTTTGAGACGGTGTCCTGGCGTAAGCCAACGCGCTGCGCTAGTGCTGTTTGCGACTGCTCCTGCCCCTTACGGACATCTTTGAGGTAAATGGCAAGGTGTTCAGGAGAGGTGATTTTCATTGGCGGCGACTCAGATAACGTTATTTAACGGTACCAGCGTGTAGAATGGGTTTTAACGCCGCTGGCGTGTAAAACCCATATTAACGGTAGTCGCGTGTAAAATCAATTTTACCGGCACAAGCGTGTAAAAGCGTGTACCGGTAAAAAGGAGCTGCCATTAACGCTCCCAGTACGCCTCTTCAAGGCTGTCTTCGCGCTCTGGCAGACCGCGGGTCAGGCGTGGAGAGTGCTGGTTCAGGACCTGATAGCTGACGCGGTTAGCGTATTTGCACATCTGCGCCAGCGACGAGTAGCTGAGCCAGGTATAGGTGTGTTTGCTGGAGTTCGGCACGTTGGTGCGGTGGAAATTGTTGGCGGTGATATCGTGCAGCAGCGCCGCCAGCGCGCCGTCGCCTGCGCCATTGGTGTTCATGATTTTCTCCGGGCCGCCCATGTAAGGCGCGATGTGAGAGAAAATACGCAGCGGCTGCTGGCAGTCCTGATGGCGCATCGCGCGGCTGAACTCATACTGGTTGAATTCCGGGATCGCGCCCGGCAGCAACGGGTGCTGCGTCTTGCGTTTCGCCTGCTCTTCGGTAAAGCCAGCCATATATAAACCGACCGGACCGGCGGTGCACAGCACCAGATCCACCCAGTCCAGCGCACTGTTACAGGCCAGCAGCGGATCGCTCTCGCCGGTCAGCGCTTCGGCTTCCTCTTCGTTCATCGCAAGGATCGAGACGTTTTCTTTCAGGAAATCGCGCCACCACTGCGGGTTATCAGCAATAACGTATTTGGTCCCCAGCGTCAGTACTACCGGCACGTTGTGCTTTTTGGCGTATTCCACGGCTTTCATGGTGGCGTCGCGCATCGGCTCGTCCGGTTTGCAGCGCACCAGATAAGAGGTCAGCACCAGCGCAGAGGCTCCGGCAATCACGGCTTCGGGAATACTCTCCGGGCGCAGCTGGTTCATGGCGCCAGGGCTAATTGCAAAGGTACGCTCGCCGGAATCGCTCACCAGCGTAAAGCAGCGCCCTATCGGGCCATCGACGCCCTGCAGGTAGTTTAAATCGGTACGGCTGGAGGTGTTGCACAGATAGCGATAGGCGTAGCCGCCAATCTCGACGTTGCTGCACATCACGCCTAACAGCACCGAGCGGTCATCTGCCAGCACCGAATAGTTGTGCATGGTGTTGCCGATGGTGCCGCCGGCAAACTGGTGCGTGATGAGGTTGTCGCGCATCAGCTCCTGATAGAGGGCTTCTGCTACTTCATCGCTGATCACCAGTGAGTGCCCGGCGCTCAGCCCGTAACGTTCAACAAACGCGTCATCCACTTTCGCTTCGATATCCGCCAGCGTCTGATCGATACCCACCACCCAGGAGTTACTGGTGTCGCTGACCGGCTGGATTTGCTGCAACAGCGGATCGCGGGCGTTGACGGGGAAGTAGTGTTTGGATTTGCGTTTGCCGGGAAATTTCATAGTCAGTTACAGTGAGGAATTGGGCCGGAAATGGTAGCACATTCGCGGCCCGCTTCGCGATCAACGATAAGGGGCCGTCAGGCTGACCATCATCTCGATATGATCGGTTGTATCATTAAGCGCCGGAATATATTCATATTTTTCGCCACCCGCTTCGAGGAAGAATTCACGGTTCTGCACGGCGATTTCCTCCAGCGTTTCCAGGCAGTCGGCGGCAAAGCCCGGACACAGTACCTGGATATGCTTAACGCCCTTTTCACCGAGCATTTTCAGCGTTTCGTCGGTATAAGGCGTCAGCCACGGCTCACGGCCAAAGCGCGACTGGAAGGTCATCATCACTTTTTCCGGCGGCAGGCCAAGGGCGGATACCACTTCACGGGTGGTATCACGGCAGCGCTGAGGGTAATCATCTCCTTCGTCTGCATAGCGCTGCGGGATCCCGTGGTAGGAGAGCAGCAGCAGATCCGGCTCGCCGTGGACGGCGAAGGATGCGCGAATGCTGTTTACCAGCGCGTCGATGTACGCCGAGTTGTCAGCGTAATCGCGAATGAAAGAGACGCCGGAAATGCGGCGTTTCTTCGCCAGTATTCGCGCCAGCTCGTCCCAGACGGCGGCCACGGTGGAGCAGGAGTACTGCGGATAGAGCGGCAGTACCACCAGGTGCTGAACGCCCTGAGAAAGCAGCTCGTCCACGGCACTTTCCAGCGACGGTGAACCGTAGCTCATGCCGAGCGCCACCGGCATCTCCGGCAGACGAGCGGCCAGCGCGCGCTGCTGGCGACGGCTGTAGACCATCAGCGGGGAGCCCTCTTCCATCCATACGGACTGATAAAGTTTGGCGACGCGTGGTGAGCGGATCGGCAGGATCACGCCGCGCAGCAACGGCCACCACAACAAACGCGGGGCATCGACAACCCGTCGGTCGCTTAAAAACTGCCGCAGATAGCGTTTAACGGCTTTGGATGTGGGTGCATCCGGGGTACCCAGATTCGCCAGCAGGATGCCGGTTTTCGCCTGACTCATTCGCGCCTCTTATCCTTTTAAACGGGCGATAATTGTAGCTGAATTGCAGGTAAACGAAACCAATTGTAGTGAAAGGGGAAACAGAAGGGAGATCCCCGGTGAAACCACCGGGGAAAAGCATTAGCCGAGGATGTTGGCCAGCTCTGCGCGAACGTCGCTCACGGCTTTGGTGCCGTCGACTTTCACGTATTTGGTGTTACCCGCTTCGGCTTCTTTCTGGTAGTAGCCGATCAGCGGTGCGGTCAGCTGATGGTATTCCACCAGACGTTTACGCACGGTTTCTTCCTGATCGTCTTTACGGGTGGTCAGCTCTTCGCCGGTCACATCGTCTTTACCTTCCACTTTCGGCGGATTGAATTTGATGTGGTACACACGACCAGACGCCGCGTGGACACGACGGCCAACGATACGGTCAACGATCAGTTCGTCAGGCACATCGAATTCCAGCACGTAATCCACGTTGATGCCGGCTTCTTTCATGGCATCAGCCTGCGGAATGGTACGCGGGAAGCCGTCTAACAGAAAACCGTTGCGGCAATCTTCCTGAGAAATACGTTCTTTAACCAGCGCAATGACCAGTTCATCCGTCACCAGTTTACCGGCGTCCATGATGTCTTTTGCCTGTTTGCCCAGTTCGCTGCCGGATTTAACGGCGGCGCGCAGCATGTCACCTGTGGAAATTTGCGGAATGCCATATTTCTCCATGATGAACTGTGCCTGAGTTCCTTTCCCCGCGCCTGGAGCGCCAAGCAGAATGATACGCATTGCGAAAATCCCCTCAAAGGTTATCAAAATTTTTTAAAAAAGCGCTAAAAGATACCATTATCACGCCGTCGCCTCAAGAAAGGCGCCGGGCGCTGAAACGGTTAATGGGGAATTATAAGAAAAGCGGTAATTATGGCGTAAAAAAGCCGGACAGCGCTTACGCTTATCCGGCCTTCAGGTTGATCATCCACACCGGATAAGCGCAGGGGCTTATCCGGCAGGAAATAGCGCCGATCAGGAAACCAGCAGTTGGTTCATACGGCGGATAAACTGGTTCGGATCTTCCAGCGTGCCGCGTTCAGCGAGCAGCGCCTGATCCATTAACAGTTCAACCCACTCTTTAAACTGCGCCTCGTCCTGCGTATCAGCAGCGCGTTTCACCAGTTGGTGATCCGGGTTCAGTTCAAAGATGTATTTCACTTCCGGGACGGCCTGGCCCGCAGCGGCAAACAGCTTCGCCATCTGGGTGCTCATTTCGTCGTTGTCGGTGGTGACAATCGCCGGGGTGTCGGTCAGACGATGCGTCAGACGCACCTCTTTCACACGGTCGCCCAGCAGGGTTTTCACGCGCTCAACAAACGGCTCCAGGGCTTTTTCCGCTTCTTTCGCGGTTTCGTCCACTTCGTCGTTCAGCTTGTCGAGTGACTCGTCAGCTTTGGCGACAGACTGGAACGGCTTGCCGTCGAACTCGGTCAGGTAGCTCATCATCCACTCGTCGATGCGATCAGAGAGCAGCAGTACTTCGATGCCCTTCTTACGCAGCAGCTCCAGGTGCGGGCTGCTCTTCGCGGCCGCATAGCTGTCGGCGGTGATGTAATAGATCTTCTCCTGGCCTTCTTTCATGCGCGACACGTAATCGGTGAGCGACACGGTCTGCTCGGACGAATCGGTGTGCGTGGAGGCAAAGCGCAGCAGTTTGGCGATCGTTTCCTGGTTAGCCGTATCTTCCGCCGGGCCTTCTTTCAGCACCAGACCGAACTGTTTCCAGAAAGTCAGGTATTTTTCAGCATCGTCTTTCGCCAGTTTTTCCAGCATTTGCAGAACGCGCTTGCTCAGTGCGCTGCGCAGGTTGCGGGTGACGTTGCTGTCCTGAAGGATCTCACGGGAAACGTTCAGCGGCAGATCGTTTGAATCGATCAGGCCACGCACGAAGCGCAGGTAGTTCGGCATGAACTGTTCTGCGTCGTCCATGATGAACACGCGCTGCACGTAAAGTTTCAGACCATGCTTGTGATCGCGGTTCCACATGTCAAAAGGCGCGCGGGACGGAATATACAGCAGGCTGGTGTATTCCTGTTTACCTTCAACGCGGTTGTGGCTCCAGGTCAGCGGATCGGTAAAGTCATGGGCGATGTGCTTGTAGAACTCGTTGTACTCGTCGTCTTTGATTTCCGACTTGTTACGGGTCCACAGGGCCTGGGCTTTGTTGATTTTTTCCCAGCTGACGATGGTTTCACCGTCTTTCTCTTCCTGCTTTTCGATTTCTACCGGCAGCGCAATATGATCGGAGTATTTGCTGATGATAGAGCGCACGCGCCAGTCGTTGAGGAAGTCATCTTCGCCTTCGCGCAGATGTAAGGTGATCTCGGTGCCGCGATCTTCTTTGGTGATATCCGCAACGGTGTAGTCGCCTTCGCCCGCGGATTCCCAGAACACGCCGTTTTCAGCGCTGTCGCCAGCCGCACGGGTGCGCACGGTTACTTTATCGGCCACGATAAATGCCGAGTAGAAGCCGACGCCGAACTGACCGATCAGCTGGCTGTCTTTAGCCTGGTCAGAACCCATGGCTTCGAGGAAAGATTTGGTGCCGGATTTAGCAATCGTACCCAGATGGTCGATAACCTCGTCACGGTTCATACCAATACCGTTGTCGGCAATGGTCAATGTACGCTTCTCTTTATCGAAGGAGACGCGCACGCGCAGCTCACCATCGCCTTCATAAAGATCGGGATTCGACAACGCGCGAAAGCGCAGTTTGTCTGCCGCGTCCGAGGCGTTAGAGATAAGCTCACGCAGGAAAATTTCTTTGTTGGAATACAGCGAGTGGATCATCAGATGCAGAAGCTGTTTAACCTCTGACTGGAAACCGCGTGTTTCTTGTCCTTTCATCGAAAAAATACCTCAACAATGCCATTTGGTGTTGAGGGTGAAATGGGGATATGCGGGGAAGATTTCAAGCGGGGACAAATAAATGCCCCCACTTTTTTTTACTGATTTTTACTAAAGGTGGATCTTGTGACGCCCGGCCAGCGAGTGCGACAGCGTGGTGCCGTCGACCATCTCCAGCTCGCCGCCCACCGGCACACCGTGGGCGATACGGCTGGCATCAACGCCATACTGCGCGCACAGCTCCGCAATATAGTTGGCGGTCGCCTCCCCTTCCACCGTCGGGTTGGTGGCGAGGATCACCTCTTTCATTTGCTCAGACGACAGCCGTTGCTCAAGCTTATCAAGACCGATGTCGTTCGGCCCGATACCATCGAGCGGCGACAAATGCCCCATCAGCACAAAGTAACGGCCGGAAAACTGCCCGGTCTGCTCAATGGCGTAAATATCCGCCGGACTTTCCACCACGCAGATTTGACCACTTTCCTGACGGCGCGGGTTCGCGCAAATGTTGCACACTTCCTGTTCGGTGAAGGTGCGACACTGGGCGCAATGACCGATTTCGGACATCGCACGCGTCAACGCCTGGGCCAGTCGCATACCGCCGCTGCGATCGCGCTGGAGCAGCGAAAACGCCATACGCTGCGCGGACTTCGGGCCAACGCCCGGCAGACTGCGCAGTGCTTCCATTAGCTGATTTAACAGCGGGCTGGCTTGCATCAGAACGGCATCTTAAAGCCTGGCGGCAACTGCATGCCGGAGGACACGCCCGCCATTTTTTCTTTCTGGGTTTCTTCAATGCGACGCGCCGCATCGTTGAAGGCTGCTGCCACCAGATCTTCCAGCATGTCTTTATCGTCTTCGAGCAGGCTCGGATCGATTTCCACACGACGGCAGTTATGCGCGCCGTTGATGGTGACTTTAACGAGACCTGCGCCGGATTCACCGGTCACTTCCAGCTTCGCGATCTCTTCCTGCATCTGCTGCATTTTTTCTTGCATCTGCTGGGCCTGTTTCATCAGGTTACCCAGACCACCTTTACCAAACATAGGCTTCTCTCTTAGGCTAGGGGTGATTTACCGGTCAGATAAGTCACATTCAGGGTTGACGACAGTCAGCACCGCTGCATGTCAAATGGGGCGAATACTTTCGTCATCCAGTTCCGCGTCAAAAAAGCGGCGCAGCGTCTGGATATTATTATCCGCGACAATCGACTCACGCGCCTGCGCGAGTTTTTCTTCATAAATCGTCTGCCGCCATTCCAGCGGCGTGCGCACCGACGGATTATCATCTTCAATGATAGTCAGTTCAACTGCTTCGCCGCATAAGCCCGATAGTGCGTCCGTCAGCACTTTGGCTGCACCGGCTGAATTCAGATGGCGCTGGGTCGGACGCAGATGCAGGCAGATGCGATTGCCGTCCTGCTCTTTCCACGCGTTAAGCGCCACCTGCTCCACCAGTTTCGGCAAATTAAGCTGGCTGACCTGCGCCGCCCACGGATCGCGGGCGATGGCTTCTTCCGCCAGTTTTTTCGCCAGCTCCGGCGTTCTTTCATGCTCAAGCGCTTTTTTCAGCGCCTTCGGCGTGGCGACTTCTTCTTTTACCGCTTCGGTGACCGTGGTCGTTTTCCAGCGATAGGCTTCTTTTTTTGCAGGCGGAGCGTCCTGGGCCGATGAGGCGGGACGCGATTGCACGCGTTCGCTCATGGTGGCCAGGCGCTCGAGCGCAGCATTATTCACCGGCCGCGCACGGGTTGTGGCTGCCGGTTCACTCTTTTTTGCTTTGGTTGCTCCCTGCGCACGCAACTGGTTACGCGCCGCCAGCACCTGACTGGTGGTATCCGGTAACGGCGCGTCGCTGTTGACGGGCGGGGGGGCAACGGCATGTTGCTGCGGGGCAACCTGCGTCGGCGTCAGTACGGCTGTAGGGGCCACCGGCGCAAAAGAGTGCCGGGGAACCTGCGGCTCCGGCAGCGGCTGGCGCGGGTGGAACGCCAGCGCGCGCAGCAGCGTCATTTCGACACCCATGCGGCGATCCGGCGCATACGGCAGTTCTTTGCGGCCAATCAGCATCGCCTGGTAGTAGAGCTGGACGTCGGTCGGCGGTACGGTGCGGGCCAGCTCGCGCATACGGTGTTCGATGGCGGCCATGTCACTGCTCAGGGCGGCGGGCGACAGCTGTACCATGGCGATGCGGTGCAGCAGGGTTTGCATCTCCACCAGCAGGGCTTCCCACTCGACGCCGCGCGCGGCGGCATCGTTGATCAGCGCCATCACGCGTTCGCCGTTGGCATCCACCACCGCTTCAATCAGCGACAGCGCCTGATCATCGTCCAGCGTGCCGAGCATCTGGCTGACGGCCTGCGCGGTCAACTGTCCATCGCCGCTGGCAATCGCCTGATCGGTGAGGCTCAGCGCATCGCGCAGGCTGCCGTCGGCGGCACGCGCCAGCAGTTGCAGAGCACGCGGCTCGTGGGCGATCTTTTCTTCGTCGAGAATGTGCTCAAGCTGCTGGCGGATCTGATCGACGTCCAGCGCTTTGAGGTGAAACTGCAGGCAGCGCGATAAGATCGTCACCGGCAGCTTTTGCGGATCGGTGGTCGCCAGCAGGAATTTAACGTGCGCGGGCGGCTCTTCCAGCGTTTTCAGTAACGCGTTAAAGCTGTGGCGCGACAGCATGTGCACTTCATCGATCAGGTAGACTTTGAAGCGGCCACGGGCTGGCGCGTACTGCACGTTATCCAGCAGGTCGCGGGTATCTTCAACTTTGGTGCGGGAGGCGGCATCGATCTCAATAAGATCGACAAAGCGCCCCTGCTCGATTTCACGGCAGTTATCGCAGACGCCGCACGGCGTGGCGGTGATCCCGGTTTCGCAGTTCAGTCCTTTCGCCAGCAAGCGGGCGATGGACGTTTTTCCCACACCGCGGGTGCCGGAAAAGAGATACGCGTGGTGAATGCGTCCTAAGGATAAGCCGTTCGCCAGGGCGGTCAGCACATGTTCCTGGCCGACAACGTTAGCAAAAGTTTGTGGTCGCCACTTACGGGCTAAGACCTGATAGCTCATTGGCAGGCTCTGCAACGCTGAAAGGTGATTTACGAGGGGTTATGCTAACACAGCAACAGGCTGAATACACTTCATCATGCAAGCCAGCAGGCCCGCATGATGAATGTCGATGACGGCTATTAGTGCCCCGGGAATGGCACCAGGCTAAAACATTTAATCCCCTGTTTTGCAAGGCGTTCTTCACCGCCAATATCAAACAGGTTAATGATAAAGGCCGCGTCGGTCACGTCGCCGCCCAGACGGCGGATCAGCTTAACGGTGGCTTCAATGGTGCCACCGGTCGCCAGCAGATCGTCCACCACCAGCACTTTATCGCCCGGCTTGATGGCATCGACATGGATCTCTAACTGATCGGTGCCGTATTCCAGCTCATAGCTTTCCGCAATGGTTTCACGCGGCAGTTTACGGGGTTTACGCACCGGGACGAAACCAACGCCCAGCGCCAGCGCTACCGGTGCGCCGAACAGGAAGCCACGGGCTTCAGTGCCCACCACTTTGGTGATACCGGCGTCTTTAAAACGCTCAACCAGCAGTTCAATGCTGAGGGCGTAGGCTTTCGGGTCTTCCAGCAAACTGGTGACATCACGGAACAGGATGCCCGGCTTCGGATAATCCTGGATGCTTTTGATGCTGTCTTTTAAATATTCAAGCTGCTGCGCAGTCGCGGTCATGGATTTTTTGCCTGATAGAAACGGTGTTACTCACGGCACGCTGATTAAGGATCAAATGCAACGACTGTTTAACATTTAACCGGGTGTGCCCGTGCTCGAAAACGCTCGAATTTACTGGCTGTACGCGACAAATGCAACACACTTCCGTCCGCGTCACTGATTTTGTTGTTTTTCGTCAACCACCGGGATGCGCCACATAAAAATCAGCAGGCAGGCGAGGATGCACAGTAACAAAATGCGTACCCACATCATTTTTACCAGCCATAATGACAGCGCGAAGGTGATGAGGATCACCGCGATGGCGCGAGGCTTGGCCCCCGGCGGCATAGCGCGGTACTGCTGCCAGTGGCGCAGATAGCCGCCAAACCACGAGCGATACAGTAACCACCGGTGAAATCGTGGTGACGAGCGGGCAAAGCACCAGGCCGCAAGCAGAATAAAGGGCGTCGTGGGTAACAGCGGCAGCACAACACCCAGCGTACCGAGGACTACCGCCAGCCAGCCGATGATGATTAGAATAGTGCGTTGCATGATAGGGATCGTTATCTGATGTTATGGTCACTGTAACACAGGCTTTTGAATTTATGACCGGAGAGACGCGTGAAAACGGTTCGACTTTTACAGACGCTGGCCGATCAGCTGGCGGCATTACGGGCAGAGGTCGCGCCCCTTGCCAGCCACGCTACCGTCAGTGCGCGCTTCGATCGCCAGCTTTTCCGCACGCGCAGCACGCGAATGTCCGCCTGTCTTGAGGAAGCCGAGGGCAATCTTGCCGCGCTTCGTCATGCGGTTGAGAAAGCGCAACTGGCGCAGGTAGGCTGGCTGGCGGAACATCTCAGCGCGCAGATCGCCGCATTGATGCGTGAAACCGCCACCTGGTCGCTCAGGCAGTGGGATCATGCCTCGCCGGGCATCGCAAAGTGGCAGCGCCGCCGTTTGCAGCATCAGGAGTTTGAGCGCCGCCTGATCGAAATGAAACAGACGCGGGAAGCACGGTACCGCGAGACCGCCGACCCGGAAGCGCAGCAGACGCTGCAACGAGAAATAACCGCGCTGGAAGGCCGGCTGTCCCGCTGCCAGACGGCATTACATCGAATTGAATCCGTGCTGGCACGGATGACCCGCTAAGGAAGAGCCCATGTCATTAGAGAACGCCCCGGACGACGTCAAACTGGCAGTTGATTTAATTATGCTGCTGGAAGAACACGCGATCCCGCCGGATACAGTGCTGAAAGCGCTGGAGATCGTGCGGCGGGATTTTGAGAAGAAAGTGGCGGCTAACGTAGCCGCGAACTGACCCTCTCCGGGGAGGAAAGGGTCAGTGCGATGGGATCACATCAGGCAATGCCTGGCGCGGCATTATCCCCGTTCAGATCACGCTTAACTTCCAGGCATTCGTCGCCTTTCGCATTGCGCAAATGCACTTCCAGCTGGTTAAAGGCGATGTCGATACCGTTTTCACGGCACAGACGGTCGATGGTACGGTTCAGTTCATCGACGGTGTAGCTGCGGTCACGCAGTTCGCGCACGTAAAGGCGCAGTTCGTGATCCAGCGTGCTCGGTCCAAAGGTGGTGAAGAATACCGCCGGTTCCGGATCGTGCATCACTTTCGGATGGTCCATCGCCGCTTTCAGCAGCACCTCTTTCACCTTATCCAGATCCGAGCCGTAGGCGACGCCGAGGCGCACCACTACACGGGTGATGGTATCGGACAGTGACCAGTTGATCAGCCGCTCGGTTACAAAGGCTTTGTTCGGAATGATCACTTCTTTACGGTCAAAATCGGTAATGGTGGTGGCACGAATACGGATCTTGCTGACCGTGCCGGAGAAGGCGCCGATGGTGACGGTATCGCCGATACGCACCGGGCGTTCGAACAGAATAATCAGACCCGAAACGAAGTTACCGAAGATCTCCTGCAAACCGAAACCCAGACCTACAGATAATGCGGCGGCAAGCCATTGCAGTTTATCCCACGACACGCCCAGCGAGCCGAAGACCGTCATTGCGCCGGCGGCTATGATCACATAATTGAGGATCTGCGTGATGGCATAGGATGCGCCCTGGCGCATTTTCAGTCGGGAGAGCACCAGCACTTCCAGCAGACCCGGCAGGTTGCGGATCAGCGCCCAGGCCACCACCAGCGCAATCACCGCAAACAGCAGACTGCCCATGGTGACGTTTTTCACCACGTTAACGCCCGCTTCGCTGCCGTTGTAATGCCACAGCGTGATGCTGTCGAGATAGGCGAAAACGGTGATTAAATCTGACCAGATCGCCCAGAAGACCACGCCGAACAGCGCGATCATTACCAGCATGGTGATGCGCAGGGTTTGCTGGTTGATCTGCTCCAGCGCCATGGTCGGCTCTTCCTGCGGCTCGGCCCCTTCTGCGCCCTCTTTCACCAGATTCTGTCGACGCGCCAGCGCGCGACGATAGGCGATACGCCGTGCCGCCACGCTTAAGCCACGCAGGACGGTCTGGTAAAGGAGGTTCCAGATAATCACCAGATAAACGGTTTCGATCCAGCGCCCGGACAGACGCAGCGTGGTATAGAAGTAGCCGGTTGCCGTCAGCACCATCAGCGCCACCGGCACAATCGACAGTACGGTGATAGTGATCAGACGAATGCTGTGGGACTCTTTGTCATGCCAGCTTTCACGGAACATCGGCCAGATCAGCGCGGTGATCACCAGCAGGTTGAGTAAAATGACCACCTGACCAATGACATCATCCATCAGATGCAGCGGCGACAGTTCCGATACCACAGACCAGAAATGCAGCGGCAGCAGGGCCAGACTTAAACGCACAATCTGCCGACGCCAGTGGCTGGTAAGCGCCGCCGGCATATTGAAATGCATGACCGCTACGCCGTCTTTTTCCAGCACTTTCCAGCACAGGCCGAATACCAGCCAGTAAAGCGCCAGTTTTTTACTGAACGCCCACAGCAATTCGCTGACATTAAGCTGCATGGTGAGCAGGATCAGACCGGTGGCGAGGATCAGCAGGCACACCGGCAGCGCACGGATCAAATCGATAAGAATGGCTTTCGGGGTGTGCAGTTGACTGTCATTACGCAACTGCCCCACTTCATCCGCCAGCCTCGCCTGATACTGCTTCAGCCAGCGCAGACGCCAGCGGATCACGCCGGCGATCAGCAATAGCGGCAAACCGGCAAGCAGAGCGATGGCAACGGCGGGCCAGGCTTTTTCCCAGTTAACGGTGATTTTTGTCGATTTGATCTGATCTTTCAGCGCTTGCGGGAAGGCTTTCAGCCACTCCCAGTCCATAGGTTTGTTGCTGTTGATCCAGAAGATTTGCTGGGTGAGGATTTCCTGTAAGCTTTTGGAAACGCTCATCAACTGCTGCTGATTCACCTGGAGGTTAATCGCCATCATCAGCTGATTTCCCAGCTGTTTATTCAGCTGATCCAGCAGCTCGCGGCGCATATCCACCACCTGTAGCAGGGCGTCATGCACTTCATCGTTCACTTCGCTCTTGTGACCCTCTTCCAGTTTGGTCACGAAGGCTTCATTCTGGAACAGCGCATCACGCTGCTGGTTGATTTCAAACTGCTCGAGCCGCAAATCCGCGATGCGGTTGGTCATATCTTCCAGTTCATCTGCCGACGGCAACGTCTGTTGCTGCTGGTAGAGAATGCGCGATAACAGCAGGCTGCCTTTCAGCACCGCGATCTGTTCTTTGACATTGCGCTCGGATTGCAGGGCGCGATCGAGCCAGTTTTTGACTTTGATATTTTGCTGCACCAGCGCGTTGCCGCTTTCGGTGGCGTTGATCAGCCGCTGACTGAGCTGATGGTTAACATCCAGCTCTTGCTTGACCAGCGGGTTGGCCTGAATACGCGTGGTTTCGTCCGGATTGACCGCTTCCTGCGCCGTTTTCTCGGTGAGCGTCAGGCGTTTATTGTTAACCGCATCCTGTAGCAGTTGCAGTTGGTGCTCGAGCAAATTGCTGTTGGCGGTGACATAGTCGCGCTGTTTTTGCAGCGTATCCTGTAGCGTGGTGTTGCCTTCAAGGCTTTTCCGCTGTTGCTCAATCTGCGCGTTCAGCAGCGCCTGCTGCGCCATTAATAACGTCTGCTGGGTGGGACGCAGCGCGCCTTCGCCGGTCATGGTACCGTTCAGGCGGTTGCGGATCTGCTGCAACTGCTGCGACGCCGCATACATGGCGTTCTGCACGCGCTCCGGTTGCGTCTGCAAAGAGACCAGTTGGCTGTTATAGGTGGAGAGATCGTTTTGTGCTGCCTGCAAATCATCCAGCACCTGGGCGACGCGGGATTCCAGCTGGCGCAGAGAGAGCGCGGCCAGCGTTTTGCGCGTTTCGTCGTCGTTATCTTTATCGTTTAACGCATTCAGCCCTTCGGTGGCCTCGCGGAGTTTTTCCGGTGCCTGGGCCACTTTTTGTTTGAGCAGCGCCGTTTCCTGTTTGATACGCTCTATTTTATCGAGCGTATCCAGGGTTTCGGTCAGATCTTCAATGACCAGTTTATCCTGCGGGCTGTGCGTTTTTTGCTTGTTGAGCGCATCCAGCTGGCTTTGGGTTTCGGCACGGGTTGGCAAGTCGGATGCGGTCTGGGCCGCGTTTACCGTCGTGCAAAAAGACGCGACGAATAAACACAGCGCAAAGGCAAACGCTGAAATCGGGTTTTGCGGGCGTATGGTGTGCAGCATAATTTTGCGTGAATGTGTTCTTAACAGGAAAGTGGCCGGAAATAGCCTGGCACGGAGAATATCACGCCCGCCAGCGACTACCTAGCGGCGCGCGACGCCTCCAGGATAAATCCTGGCGGCTGGCAGTCTGTCTTAAGCAGGTTGCGCGCCGGATGATGTACACATCGTCGGACAGAACTGGAACATCTCCAGTAAAATCGCCACGTAATCCCGCGCTTCTTTCTTGAGATCAAAGGATTGCGGCGCCAGCAGCCAGTTCTCCATAATGCCGGAGATATAGCTGCGCATCAGGATGGCCGCCCGACGGGTGAGCAGGTTAGCCGGTAACATCTTCGCTTGCATACAGCGTTTGAGCGCCAGCTCAATTCTGTCGTAACTTTCGAGGCATAAACTGCGTTGTGCCTGTTGCACAATTGCCATTTCACCGACAAACTCACACTTGTGATAAATGATTTCCATCATTAGCCGACGGCGCTCTTCGATAACCGTCGCCTCAAGTATATAGACCAGAAGTTCGCGTAAAACGGAAAGTGGATCGTCGGGGAATTTTGCCTGATACTCAAGCTCAAGATCGCTAATGCTGGATTCTGACAGTTCCCAAATTTCACCAAATAAGTCCGACTTATTTTTGAAGTGCCAATAAATCGCGCCGCGAGTTACACCCGCCGCCTGCGCAATTTCAGCCAGCGAGGTTGAAGAGACGCCCTGCTGAGAGAACAATCGCATTGCCACGTCAAGAATGTGCTGGCGTGTTTCTAAGGCTTGTTGTTTGGTTTTTCGTGCCATATGTAGGTGATTTTACAGGAGTCAGATTTACATACATTTATGAATGTATGTAACATAGCATGACCAGAATATAAACGCAGCAATGGGTTTGTGGACGCTTGATCCATTGATCAATTTGAAATCGGATACTCGAGGTTTACCTATGAACAAAAACAGAGGGTTCACGCCTCTGGCGGTCGTTCTGATGCTTTCAGGCAGCTTAGCGCTTACAGGATGTGATGATAAATCAGCTCAGCAACAAGGAGCAGGACAGCAGGCGCCAGAAGTTGGGATTGTGACACTCAAATCTGAACCCCTGCAAATCACGACAGAATTGCCTGGCCGTACCAGCGCGTATCGCATTGCGGAAGTCAGACCTCAGGTCAGCGGCATTATTTTAAAACGTAACTTCACCGAAGGTAGCGATATTAAAGCGGGCGACTCGCTTTATCAGATTGATCCTGCCACCTATCAGGCTTCGTATGAGAGCGCCAAAGGCGATCTGGCGAAAGCCCAGGCTGCGGCAAAAATTGCTCAGGTCACCCTTAACCGTTATCAGAAACTGATCGGCACCAACTACATCAGTCAACAGGATCTGGATACCGCTCAGGCGGATGCGATGCAGGCTAATGCCGCCGTTGTTGCAGCGAAAGCCGCTGTTGAAACCGCGCGTATTAACCTCGCCTACACCAAAGTGACCTCCCCTATCAGCGGTCGTATTGGTAAATCCGCCGTCACCGAAGGCGCGCTGGTACAGAACGGTCAAACCACGGCGCTGGCCACCGTGCAGCAGTTAGATCCGATTTACGTGGACGTCACCCAGTCCAGCAACGATTTCCTGCGTCTGAAGCAAGAACTGGAAAACGGCACGCTGAAACAGGAAAACGGCAAAGCGAAAGTGGAACTGATCGCCAGCAATGGTGAAAAACTGCCGCAAACCGGAACCCTGGAGTTCTCTGACGTTACCGTCGATCAGACTACCGGCTCTATCACACTGCGCGCTATTTTCCCGAACCCGAATCAGTCTCTGCTGCCAGGCATGTTCGTGCGTGCACGTCTTGAAGAAGGCGTTAACCCGAATGCGCTGCTGGTACCTCAGCAGGGTGTGACCCGTACGCCGCGCGGCGATGCGAGCGTGATGGTGGTTGGCGAAGGCGACAAAGTTGAACAGCGTCAGATCACGGCCACTCAGGCAATTGGTGATAAATGGCTGGTCACGGATGGTCTGAAAACTGGCGATCGCGTGATTGTTACCGGATTACAAAAAGTTCGTCCTGGCGCTCAGGTAAAAGTGCAGGAAGTGAAGGCTGAGACGAAAGAGCAAGCCGCAGGCGGCGCCCAGTCAGAACAGCCTAAGTCTTAACTTAAACAGGAGCCGTTAAGACATGCCTAATTTCTTTATCGATCGCCCCATATTTGCGTGGGTGTTAGCGATCATCGTCATGCTGGCCGGGGGGCTTGCGATTATGCAGTTGCCGGTAGCGCAATATCCAACGATTGCGCCGCCTGCTGTTACTGTTACCGCGAACTACCCTGGCGCTGACGCTAAAACGGTGCAGGATACCGTCACCCAGGTTATCGAACAGAACATGAACGGTATCGATGGCCTGATGTACATGTCCTCAAACAGTGACTCCACCGGTTCGGTGCAGATCACGCTGACCTTCGAATCCGGTACTGACGCAGACATTGCCCAGGTACAGGTGCAGAACAAACTGCAGCTGGCGATGCCGCTTCTGCCGCAGGAAGTGCAGCAACAGGGCGTTAGCGTCCAGAAGTCATCCAGTAGCTTCCTGATGGTTGTCGGGGTAATCAACACCGATGGCTCCATGACGCAGGAAGATATTTCTGACTATGTTGCCGCCAACATGCAGGATCCGATTAGCCGTACTAACGGCGTGGGCGACGTTCAGCTCTTCGGTTCGCAATATGCGATGCGTATCTGGATGGATCCGAACAAACTGAACAACTTCCAGCTGACGCCGGTGGATGTCATCAACGCTATCAAAGCGCAAAACGCCCAGGTAGCAGCCGGTCAGTTAGGCGGTACTCCGCCGGTGAAAGGGCAGCAGTTGAACGCCTCGATCATCGCGCAGACCCGTCTGACCTCTACGGATGAATTCGGTAAGATCCTGCTGAAAGTGAATCCGGATGGCTCGCAGGTGCGTCTGAAAGACGTATCCCGCATTGAGCTGGGCGGTGAAAACTACGACATTATCGCGCGCTTTAACAACCAGCCGGCCGCCGGTCTGGGGATCAAGCTTGCCACCGGTGCGAACGCGCTGGATACGGCAAACGCGGTGCGTGCTGAACTGGCACGTATGAAAGAGACCTTCCCGGCAGGTCTGGAAATTGTTTATCCGTACGACACCACGCCGTTCGTCAAAATCTCTATTAACGAGGTGGTGAAAACGCTGGTCGAAGCAATCGTGCTGGTATTCATCGTGATGTATCTGTTCTTGCAGAACTTCCGCGCCACGCTGATCCCGACCATTGCTGTACCGGTTGTATTGTTGGGGACCTTCGCGATCCTCTCCGCCTTTGGCTATTCGATAAACACCCTGACGATGTTCGGGATGGTGTTGGCGATAGGCCTGTTGGTGGATGACGCCATCGTGGTGGTGGAAAACGTCGAACGTGTCATGACCGAAGAGGGCCTGCCGCCCAAAGAAGCCACGCGTAAGTCCATGGGCCAGATACAGGGCGCACTGGTCGGTATCGCAATGGTGCTGTCGGCGGTGTTTATTCCGATGGCCTTCTTCGGCGGTTCTACCGGTGCGATCTACCGTCAGTTCTCCATCACTATCGTTTCTGCGATGGCGCTGTCTGTACTGGTAGCCTTGATCCTGACCCCGGCCCTGTGTGCCACTATGCTGAAACCGGTCGCCAAAGGCGATCACGGCGAAGGCAAAAAAGGCTTCTTCGGCTGGTTCAACCGCATGTTTGATAAGAGCACCAACCATTACACCGACAGCATAGGGAACATCCTGCGCAGTACCGGTCGTTATTTGCTGCTCTATATCATCATCGTGGTCGGCATGGCCTATCTGTTCGTACGTCTGCCAAGCTCGTTCCTGCCGGACGAAGATCAGGGCGTGTTCCTGACCATGGTCCAGCTGCCAGCGGGTGCCACGCAGGAGCGTACGCAGAAGGTGCTGGATGAAGTGACTGATTACTATCTGAAAAACGAAAAAGCTAACGTCAACTCCGTGTTTGCGGTTAACGGCTTCGGTTTTGCAGGTCGTGGTCAGAACACCGGTATCGCGTTCGTCTCCCTGAAAGACTGGGGCGATCGTCCGGGCGATGAGAACAAAGTGGAAGCGATCACGGGTCGTGCCATGGGAACCTTCTCGCAGATCAAAGATGCGATGGTCTTCGCCTTTAACCTGCCAGCGATTGTGGAACTCGGTACCGCAACCGGCTTCGACTTCCAGCTGATCGACCAGGGCGGTCTCGGCCACGATAAACTGACCCAGGCGCGTAACCAGCTGCTCGGCGAAATCGCGCAGAAAGGCGATGTGCTGGTCGGTGTTCGTCCTAACGGTCTGGAAGATACGCCGCAGTTTAAAATCGACATTGACCAGGAAAAAGCACAGGCGCTGGGTGTATCCATTAGCGATATTAATACCACCCTCGGCGCGGCATGGGGCGGCAGTTACGTGAACGACTTCATCGACCGTGGTCGTGTGAAGAAAGTTTACGTGATGTCTGATGCCAAGTTCCGTATGTTGCCGGAAGATATTGGCAACTGGTACGTGCGCGGCAGCCAGGGCCAGATGGTGCCACTGAATGCTTTTGCCACCACGCACTGGGAATACGGTTCACCGCGTCTGGAACGCTATAACGGTTTACCGTCAATGGAACTGCTGGGCCAGGCGGCACCGGGTAAGAGTACCGGTGAAGCCATGGCCATGATGGAAGAGCTGGCAAGCAAGCTGCCGGCAGGTATCGGTTACGACTGGACGGGTATGTCCTATCAGGAACGCCTCTCCGGTAACCAGGCCCCTGCCCTGTACGCTATCTCGCTGATTGTGGTCTTCCTCTGTCTGGCAGCGCTGTATGAGAGCTGGTCGATTCCGTTCTCGGTCATGCTGGTTGTACCGCTGGGCGTGCTGGGTGCACTGCTTGCGGCTACCCTGCGTGGTCTGGGTAACGACGTTTACTTCCAGGTGGGCCTGCTGACAACCATTGGCTTGTCGGCGAAGAACGCGATATTGATCGTCGAATTCGCCAAAGATCTGATGGAGAAAGAAGGTAAAGGCCTGATTGAGTCAACGATGGAAGCGGTGCGTATGCGTCTGCGTCCTATCCTGATGACCTCGCTGGCGTTCATCCTCGGCGTTATGCCGCTGGTGATCAGTTCCGGTGCCGGCTCCGGCGCGCAGAACGCCGTAGGTACAGGCGTAATGGGCGGGATGGTCACAGCGACCGTGCTGGCTATCTTCTTTGTGCCGGTGTTCTTTGTGGTGGTTCGCCGCCGCTTCAGCCGCAAATCGGAAGATATTGAGCATTCCCATAAGGTTGAGCACCATTAAGCCATGATGTTTTAGCAAAGGCCGCGCAAGCGGCCTTTTTCTTTTGTACTGAAAATGATAAAACCGGCTTATTGTCTGTGCGTTTATATTATGCTGTTAAAATAAGTCATATAATTCTTAAGGCTTAAGTCCTCTCTTAAAAGTATTGGTAAAATTCTTAATTATCGTGAGCTTCACTAAGCTGTAGGAATATTCCTAAGTATTTTCCCTGGCCACGCAGGCCACAATAACATCCGACCAGTTAATCACCGTTAACCTAATGAAACCAAAGGATGCATTAAGATAACTGAAGAGTTACCGCGCAAAATGTCAGCAGACGGCGAACGGGAAATAACCCTGAAGGGGGACACAAAAGGTAATAATTGTAATTTTTCGTAATAGCGCCATGAAATCTTATTCAGTCTGGCTTATAGTTAAATTGAGACGTAAGAGCAGCTTACGCGGCAGGTCACAGTGTTGTATCCATCCCGATACGGTGTTCGGTTAGAAAAAAAAGTCACTCAGAAGGGGATGCGTTATGGACGAATACTCGCCAAAAAGGCATGATATTGCGCAGCTGAAATTTCTTTGTGAAACCCTCTACCGTGATTGCCTCGCCAATCTGGAAGAAAGCCACCATGGTTGGGTTAATGATCCAACTTCAGCGATCAATTTGCAGTTAAACGAACTTGTTGAGCATATTGCAACCTTCGCACTTAATTATAAAATTAAGTATAATGAAGATAATAAACTGATTGCCCAAATCGATGAATACCTCGATGACACGTTTATGTTGTTCAGCAGCTATGGCATTAACACAGAAGACTTACAGAAATGGCGCAAATCAGGGAATCGATTGTTTCGCTGTTTCCTCAATGTGAGCAAGGCTAATCCTGTTAGTCTCTCCTGTTAGAACTATTACAAACACAAGGTGAATTTATGTCGGATAAACCATTAACTAAGACTGATTATTTGATGCGTCTGAGACGCTGTCAGACAATTGACACGCTGGAGCGTGTTATTGAAAAAAATAAATATGAGCTTTCGGACCCGGAACTGACGGTGTTTTATTCGGCGGCCGATCATCGCCTGGCAGAACTGACCATGAATAAGCTGTATGACAAAATCCCGTCATCGGTGTGGAAATTTGTCCGTTAATCCTTGTCATGTTTTTTCTGAGGTTATATCGCAACGCTCCTCACCGCAGTTATCTGACGGCTTATCCCGGCGATGAACAGGTAGTGCACATGTGATCACGATCACAAGCCCTCGCGAAGGTATTACCCTTTCCGGCTATCTCACTTTACGGTGTCCACTGTTACGTTTACTGGTGAGATAGCAATGAGCGACGAGAAACAGAAAATGATTGCCGGCCTGCCCTACCGGCCATCCGATGATACCCTGCGCGCCGATCGTCAGCGTGCCCGGGCAATCCTTCACCGTTACAACCACTCCGCCCCGGATGAAAAAGCCGCGCGCAGCGCCATGCTGGCAGAACTGCTTGGCAACAGCGGCAATGCCTATATCGAGCCGAATTTCCGCTGCGACTACGGCTATAACATTGAGGTGGGCAAGAATTTTTACGCCAACTTCGACTGTGTGTTTCTCGACGTCTGCCCGATCCGCATCGGCGATAACGCTATGCTCGCGCCCGGCGTGCATATCTACACCGCCACGCACCCGCTGGACGCCACTGAACGCAACAGCGGCGTGGAGTTTGGGGCACCGGTGACGATCGGCCATAACGTATGGATTGGCGGACGTGTGGTGATCAACCCTGGCGTCACCATCGGCGATAACGTGGTGATTGGCGCAGGCAGCGTGGTGATCCGCGATGTCCCGTCTGACGTGGTGATTGCCGGAAACCCGGCGCGTATCATCAAAACGCTGACGCCCGGTAGCGTCTGACTGTTATTGTTTTTTGCCGTGTGACTGTTACTTTTTTTCAGACCCGGCGGGCGCGTAAAATAGGCGGTTTCACCTGCACCTCGTCCGAATAAAAAGGGAAATAAATGACCGAGATCCAGCGGCTGCTCATGCAAACCATCGATGAGCTTAATACCCGCGAAAAACGCGACAACCGGCCGCGTTTTAGCATCAGCTTTATCCGCAATCATCCCGGGTTATTTGTCGGTATGTACATCGCCTGGTTTGCCACGCTGGCGGTGATGCTGCAATCCGAAACCCTGGCAGGCTCCGTGTGGCTGCTGGTGGTGCTGTTTGCGCTACTTAACGGCTTCTTCTTTTTTGATGTCTATCCGCGCTACCGTTACGAAGATATTGATGTGCTGGATTTCCGCGTCTGCTACAACGGGGAGTGGTACAACACCCGTTTTGTGCCGCAAACGCTGATTGACGATATTCTCAACTCCCCCGCCGTCAGTGAGAAAGAGAAATTACAGCTCCAGCAAATGGTCGCCCGCAAAGGCGCGCTGTCGTTTTATGATGTCTATACCCTGACGCGCAAAGAGGCGGCAAAATAACTGCCGCCCGTTTTCTCATCGCCCTAGCGTCTTTTCTTCCTCCCCTGCACCGCTTTAAAGCGCGGGTTTGATTTGCATATCACGTACACCCGCCCTTTACGGCGAACCAGCTGACAGTCCGGGTGACGTTGCTTTGCACTGCGTAATGAGTTGACGACCTGCATGTTGGGATCCTTTTTGCTGTTGATTGTTTTGTTATAACATAACAAAAGTCTAACGAAGTTACCCGCCGAATACAAGCCGCCCCGCGTTATGCGTTTTCCGCAAAAGCACATGATCCCCCGCGTGTATAAATTAGAAAATAACGTTATTGGTCGCGCTTACGGGCTTCAGGCACTCTGCCTGTACACCAAATGAGAGGACGAAATCATGCACCTGCACTGTTGTTGTACCCGCTCCCGGAACATGAATGGCACCCCCCCTTTTGCGATAGCCGGAGACAACGATGACCACCTTACCCGTACTGGATTTTTCACAGTTTACCGATCCCGATAGCCGGGATGCTTTTCTTGCTCAGCTGCGTCACGCCGCCCACGACGTTGGCTTCTTCTATCTGATCAATCACGGTGTGCACCGCGCCCTGCAGGACGCGGTGCAGGCCGAAGCCCGTAAATTCTTTGCCCTGCCCGATGCGCACAAGCAGCAGGTGGCGATGATCCACTCCCCACATTTTCGTGGCTATAACCGCGCCGCCTCCGAGCTGACGCGCGGCCAGCCTGACTGGCGCGAACAGTTCGATATTGGTGCCGAGCGCCCTGCCCTTGAACTCAGGCAAAACAGCCCGCGCTGGCGACGTTTGCAGGGGCCGAACCTGTGGCCGCACACTTTACCGACGCTGCGCCCCGCGCTGCTCGCCTGGCAGGATGCGATGACTGAGATGGCGCTGAGCCTGCTGCGTGCGTTTGCACAGGCACTGCATCTGCCCGCTGACGCTTTCGACAGCCTGTATGGCGAGCAGCCGAACGAACATATCAAGCTGATCCGCTATCCTGGCCAGCAGGAAACGCAAAGCACTCAGGGCGTGGGCGCGCATAAAGATTCTGGATTCCTGAGCTTCCTGTTGCAGGACGCGCAAAAAGGCTTACAGGTGGAAGTGGCACCGAATCACTGGATTGATGCCGAACCGCTGCCCGGCAGTTTTGTGGTCAATATCGGTGAGCTGCTTGAGCTTGCGACCAACGGCTACCTGCGCGCCACCGTGCACCGCGTGGTGTCACCGCCTGCCGGACAGGAGCGCCTGTCGATCGCCTTTTTCCTCGGCGCGCAGCTCGACGCCGTGGTGCC
The DNA here is from genome assembly GCF_018323985.1 of Enterobacter kobei. GTDB lineage: Bacteria > Pseudomonadota > Gammaproteobacteria > Enterobacterales > Enterobacteriaceae > Enterobacter_D > Enterobacter_D kobei_A. Next base: position 3,461,782 of record NZ_AP024590.1, read on the forward strand.
GGTATATGCCCTGCCGGAGGCGCTGGCGCAGGAAGCCAACGGACCGGAAAGCGATCCGCAGAATCCGCTACTGCGCGACGTGGGCTGGAATTACCTGAAAGGCAGACTGCGATCGCACCCGGACGTCGCAGAGCGTTATTACCGGGATGTGCTGCGCGAACGCAGCGAACAATTCATCGTCTGATCAATAACTCAAAAAGGCCAACATCATGAAACATGCCGCATTTAAACTGGCAGGGGTAGCATTGTCGCTTTCACTGGCGTGGACATCGGCCCATGCCGAACCGTTGCGTATTGCCGCCGATCCGGTGCCGCACGCTGAAATTCTTAATTACATCAAGAAACTCGATCCGAAGCTGGATCTGAAAGTGGTGGAGCTGACCAGCGGCGTCAACGCCAATGAGCTGTTAGCCAACGGCGATGTCGATGCCAACTACTTCCAGCATGTGCCCTATTTAAAAGATCAGGAGAAAGCGCTCGGTAAAACCTTCGCCGTGGCCGCTACCGTGCACATTGAACCGCTTGGCATCTATTCGCATAAATACAAAGATTTTAAATCGGTGCCGGACAACGCCACGGTGGCGGTGCCGAATAACACCACCAACCTCAGCCGGGCGCTGTTCCTGCTGCAAAGCCAGGGGCTGATCAAGCTTAACGCGAAGTTCACCGATCCGGCCTCAACGCTCGCTACGCCGAAAGATATCGCTGAAAACCCGAAACATCTGAAGATCCTCGAAATTGAATCGCCGCAGATCCCGCGCTCGCTGGATGATGTGGATCTGGCGGTGATCAACGGCAACTACGCGCTGGAAGCCGGGTTGACGCCTGCCAAAGATGCGCTCGGATTAGAGAGCGCCGTGCATAACCCGTATGCCAATATTCTGGTAACGAATCCTCAGCTGGCGAACGATCCGCGCATTAAAGAACTGGCGAAAGATCTGAATTCGCCGCAGGTGGCGGCATTTATTCGTAAGCAATACAACGGCTCGGTGATCCCGGTTGCGCCGCAGTCATGATCGTCATTGAAGGGCTGAGTAAAACCTATGCCGGAACCGGCCAACCGGCACTGAACGACGTTTCGCTGACCGTCCCGCAAGGCGCGATCTATGGCATCCTCGGGCGCAGCGGTGCAGGTAAAAGCACCCTGATCCGCTGTCTGAATTTACTGGAGCGGCCCAGCGCGGGCCGCATTCTGGTGAATGGCCAGGACATCACGCGGTTTGATAAGGCGCAACTGCGCGCGCATCGCCTGCGTACCGGCATGATTTTCCAGCACTTCAATTTACTGCATGCGCGCTCGGTCGCCGACAACATCGCCGTACCGCTGGAGATCGCAGGCGTCCCCAAAGCGCAGCGCGAGGCGCGGGTCAAGGAACTGCTGTCGCTGGTGGATCTGGCGGACAAAGCCGCGGCCTTTCCGTCACAGCTTTCCGGCGGACAAAAGCAGCGCGTCGGCATCGCCCGCGCACTGGCGTCAAAACCGGACGTGCTGTTGTGCGATGAAGCCACCAGCGCGCTCGATCCCGACACCACCGCCGCGATTCTGGCGCTGCTGGCGGAGATCAATCAGCAACTGGGTCTGACCATCGTCCTGATCACCCATCAGCTTGAGGTCGTGAAAAATCTCTGCGATCACGCGGCGCTGCTGGAAAACGGTCAGCTTATCGAAGGCGGCAAAATCGCCGATCTGCTGGCGACGCCCTGGTCGCGGCTGCGTAAATCGCTGCTGCATGACCGCCAGGCGGAGCGGCAATTCCTCGCCCGCCACGGCATTGACGGGAGGTCATTATGCGTAGCATGAGCTGGGAGGATCTCTGGCCACTGCTGCTGGATGGCACGCTGGATACGCTGTACATGGTGGCGCTCGCCGCCTTTTTTACCGTGCTGATTGGTCTGCCCGCCGGGATCCTGCTCTATATCTCCCGCGCGAAAGGTCTGCTGCCGTTGCCGAAACTGAACGCCCTGCTCGGGGCGGTGATCAACGTGGGCCGTTCGCTGCCGTTTATTGTGCTGCTGATCGCGCTGATCCCCTTCACCCGTTTGCTGATCGGCACCACGCTCGGCAGCACCGCGGCGGTGGTTCCCATCACCATTGGTGCCTTTCCGTTTTTTGCCCGACTGACGGAAAATGCCCTTGATGAAGTGGACCATGGCCGTATCGAAGCCATTCTGTCGATGGGCGGTAACGTCTGGCATGTGATTACCAAAGCGCTGCTGCCGGAGGCGCTGCCCGCGTTGCTGGCGGGGATCACCCTGACGGTGGTGATGCTGATTGGCTTTTCATCGATGGCGGGGGTGATCGGCGGCGGCGGCCTCGGGGATCTGGCGATCCGCTACGGCTATCAGCGCTTTAACGATCAGGTGATGGCCGGCACTGTGATCATTCTGGTGGCGATGGTTCAGGGCGTACAAATGGCGGGGGATCGTCTGGTGCGCCGCCTGGCGCACCGACGTTAATTCAGGCGTCCTGCTGATCTTTACCGACAAGAAGCGTCGTTAAGACAAAGGAGAGCACCAGCGCTATCACCACCCCAGCGAGCGCGAACATAAAGTACGGACCGATATAGGCGGGCAGACTGAAAATGCTCGACAGAATATAACCGTACAGGCGCACACCAAAGAAAGCGATAAACGCCGAGGCCAGCGAACTGGCGATGGTCGCGGCGATAAACGCTTTTTTGTAGCGCGTCAGCACGCCGAACAGCGCCGGTTCAGTGATACCCAGCAGCGCGGAGATGCCTGCCGACAAGGTCACCGTGCGGTCCTGACGATTTTTGCTGAGGCGCCAGATAGCAAAGGTCGAACCGGCAATCGCCATGTTGGCCATAAACATCATCGGCATCAGCATGTCGTAACCGCGATCGCTGAAGTTTTGCAGCGCAATCGGCGTCATCGCGTGGTGCATACCGGTGAGGATCGCCACCGGACGGATCGCTCCGACCACCAGACCCGCAAAGCTCGACGACACGCTGAACAGCCCTTCGATAAACAGCGCCAGCCCTTTACCCAGATAAATACCAATGGGGCCAATCACCACCAGCGCCGCCAGCGCGCCGAGGAACAGCGTCAGCGTCGGCGTAAACACCGTTTTCAGCACGTCCGGCATGATGCTGTCCACCCAGCGGTGGATATAGCTGAGCGCCAGCACCGAGAAAATCACCGGGATCACGCTGGCAGAATAGTTAAACACCGATACCGGAATGGCATTGAGCAGCCATAATGCCGTCACGGCCTCCGGCTGATGGGCCGCCAGCGCTTTCGCCGCTTCAATCAGTGATGGATACATCAGACAAGCCGCCACCGCCGCCGCCAGATATTCATTGGTTTTGAAAATTTTCGCCGCCGAGACCGCGAGGAAGAACGGCAGGAAATAGAACACGCCGCTGGCAATCAGATCGATCACCACCACGGTATCGCTTTTCGCAGATACCAGCTTGAGGGCGATCAGTCCCGCCAGCAGACCTTTGATCATCCCGGCACCGGCGATCGCCGGCACTATCGGCCCGAACACACCCGAGACGGTATCCATAAACATCGACACCAGGCTTTTGCGGCCTTTCTGTGCCGGTGCTGTGTCAGTGGTTCGATCGCCGCCGCCGAGCGTGGCCAGCATTTGCTCATGCCAGCTGTTCACTTTCGGCCCGATGATGATCTGAAACTGGTCGCTTTGCAGTTGCGCACCGAGCACGCCCGGCAGCTTTTTGATTTCGCCCTGATCGACTTTGTTATCGTCAACGAGATCAAAGCGTAAGCGCGTCATACAGTGCCACACCTTGTTAATATTACCCTCGCCGCCCACCAGACGGATAATATTATTGATGGCGTCTTGCGTTCCCATAAAAGCTCCTGCCGGATGTGTTGTCGTTTTAATATCGGTTACTCATGGTAGGTAAATCACCACAACAAAACAAACCAATAAAATATGAATTTCGTCACATTTCGCTACCATAAAGCCTTTAAAACCACCACATACGATTAATTGGTCCGGTTTTTAATTAAAATAAATCAAAATATCTGACCAAAAAATTTATAAAAAAAACGGTTTACCTTTTCCGGAAATTCAGGGGATGATAATAGCCATGACGATTTATCTGGCCTGAAAAGGAGTATTCCCTGTGACGCCAACGATTATTCAAAATATCGAATGTTTTATTACCCGTCCTGACCGTCATAACCTGGTTACCGTACGGGTCACCACCGATAAAGGCATCACAGGACTCGGATGCGCCACCTTTCAACAGCGGCCGCTGGCCGTGAAAACGCTGGTCGACGAATACCTGAAACCGCTGATGGTCGGGCGCGACGCCAACCACATCGAAGACGCCTGGCAGATGATGAACGTCAACGCCTACTGGCGTAACGGGCCGGCGATGAACAACGCCATTTCCGGCGTCGATATGGCGCTGTGGGACATCAAAGGCCAGCTCGCCGGGATGCCGCTGTATCAGTTGCTCGGCGGTAAATCACGCGATGCTATCCCCGCCTATTCCCACGCCAGCGGCGAAACGCTGGACGAACTCTTTGCCGCCGTCGACAAACTGGTAGCTCAGGGCTACCGCCACGTGCGCTGTCAGCTCGGTTTTTACGGCGGCACGCCGGCGAATCTGCATACTCCCGACAACCCTGCGCCGGGTGCTTATTTCGATCAGCAGGAGTACATGAGCAACACGGTGGCCATGTTCGCCGCGCTGCGGGAGAAATATGGCTACCAGCTGCATATCCTGCACGACGTGCACGAGCGGCTGTTCCCGCAACAGGCGGTACAGCTGGCCAAACAGCTGGAACCGTATCAGCCTTATTTTATTGAAGATATTCTGCCGCCTGCGCAAAGCGCGTGGCTTGAGCAAGTGCGGGCGCACAGCACCGCGCCGCTGGCGATGGGTGAGCTGTTTAACAACCCGGCGGAGTGGCACGATCTGATCGTCAACCGCCGCATCGACTTTATCCGCTGTCATATCTCGCAGATTGGCGGCATTACACCGGCGCTGAAGCTGGCGGTGCTGTGTCAGGCCTTTGGCGTGCGTCTTGCCTGGCACGGTCCCGGCGACATGACGCCGATTGGCGTGGCGGTGAATACCCACCTGAATATTCACCTGCATAATGCGGCGATCCAGGAGTTTATTCCGCGCTCCGCCAGCACCGATGCGGTGTTCCCCGGCGCACCGGTGGCGAAAGACGGCTTTGTGTATGCGTCGGACGCGCCGGGCATTGGCGTCGGTTTTGACGAAGAGAAAGCCCTCGCCAGCCCGCTGGCCTATCGCCCGCATGAGTGGACGCAAAGCCGCCTGCCGGACGGCAGCATCCACACGCCTTAACTGCCCCCCTGGCGGAAGGTGAGATTGTCGCGGTTATAAGGAATGATGTAGGTACAGGTGTAATTGATGTCGATAATATCGCTGATCTCATACACCTGGCCGCCTTCCAGAATGCCGCGGTTGCTGATATGCATCGCCGGGCTGCCCTTCTTGCAGCCCAGCAGTACGGCCTGCTCCCGGCTGACGTTCACCGCGCGGTAGGTGGTCAGCAGGTGCGACACCTGGTAGCCTTTGCTCAGCACATACTGCTGCAATGAACGCTCAATCACCTGCTGATTCAGATCCGGGAAATCCGCTACCGGCATGCGCGACACTTCGATCTGCACCGCCTCTTCATCCACAAAGCGCAGGCGGCAAAACTGCCAGATAAAGCTCTCTTCCGGCAGGCCGAAGATCTGCTGCTCGTCGCGGTCGGGCCGTTTTTTGTGCAGACTGATCATGCGAAAACGGATCTGATCGAAGCGCTTTTCGGTGATCGAGTTGTACACTAGCGGATTGCTGCGCGACTGTTCGTTGATCCAGATCCCCGATCCCTGCACGATGCGCACCACGCCAATGCTGGCGAGTTTTTCCAGCGCCTGGCGAATAGTAAAACGTGAGACGCCGTATTCGGCGGCCAACTGGCGCTCCGGCGGGAGCTTTCGCGGACCCGGCTCACGGTTTTGATAAATTTTGCTCAGCAAATCCTGCGTCACAAACTCTTTTTTCTTCATCTGACGCATCCTGCATTATTGTGTTAATTAGCCGTAAGATAAGGCTATCATTCACACGGCGTGTCGAACATCAAAACAGGGATTTTTGATTATGAACAACCGACGGCTTCTCAGCGTCATCACCGGTGTACTGCTCGTGGCGGTGCTGCTCCCCGTTGGGCTGAGTATCTGGGTGGCGCATCGTCAGGCGGAGGAAAATTTTGCCGATGAAATGGGCAATTACGCCTCGCGGGTAGTGATGCGCACGGAAAAGGTCCTCCGCCAGGGCAAAAACGCACTGAATGAGATCGAAAGCTTCAGCGGACAGCCATGCAGCCAGGAACACCTGCTGGCGATGCGCCGCGTCTCCTACGTGAATCGCTATATTCAGGAAGTGATCTATCTCGACGGCCTCAGGCCGCGCTGCTCCTCCCTGGAAAGCCTCAGCCACGAGGGTCTCTTTCCGCAGGAAACCAAAATCACCCGTGACGGCTACCGCGTCTGGCTCACCGCCCAGAACGACATTGGCCTGCGTCGCACCATGTTGGCACTGGGCCGTCAGCATCATGTGGTGATGATCGATCCCCAGTCGCTGATTGACGTACTGCCGTTTGGTAACTGGTCGATTGATACCGCCATCGTCGGCACCGACAGCGATCGGGTGATCGCCAGCAGCTTTGATTTACCCCCTGCCCTCTGGCAACGGCTGAGGCCGATCGGTGATGGACAACTGAAAATGCGGGGGGTCATGTACAACGTGAAACATCACCCGCAGCTGGGCGTGGCGATCGTCACGGTGGCGTCCCTCGCGCCGCTGGAAAAAACCTGGCACCGTCAACTGGTGATCTGGCTACCTTTCGGTCTGCTGATGAGCCTGCTGCTGGCGTTATTTTTGCTGCGCTATCTGCGTCGTTTGCAGTCGCCGCGCCAGCGTTTGCTGGATGCCATCCACGCGCGGGATATCGTCGTCAATTACCAGCCTATTGTGGCGCTCAGTAATGGCAGGATCGTCGGCGCTGAAGCCCTTGCCCGCTGGCCGCAAGTGGATGGCACCTTTCTCACGCCCGATGTGTTTATTCCGCTGGCTGAGAAAACCGGGCTGATGCCGCGCCTGACGCAACTGATTATCGAAACCGTGTTTGAGGATCTGGGCGTCTGGCTACAACAGCATCCGGAGATGCATATTTCCGTGAACCTCGATCCCGGCGATCTCACCTCCGGCACGCTTCCCGCGTTGCTGCAAGAACAGCTGACCCGCTGGCACTTATCGCCGACGCAAATTGCCCTTGAACTTACCGAGCGCGGTTTTGCCGATCCGGAGATCAGCGCCCCGGCCATCGACGCCCTGCGCAAAGCCGGACACGCCATTTATATTGACGACTTCGGCACCGGCTATTCCAGCCTCAGCTACCTGCAAAACCTGCACGTCGATATTCTCAAGATCGACAAATCCTTTGTTGATGCGCTGGACTATAAAAACGTCACGCCGCAGATCATCGACATGGCGAAAGCGCTGGACCTGGCGATGGTGGCGGAAGGAATCGAAACTGACAGCCAGCAGGCCTGGCTGCGGCAGCACGGCGTTCAGTTTGGGCAGGGGTGGCTGTACAGTAAAGCGTTGCCGAAAGCGGCGTTTATTCTCTGGGCAGAAGCGAATCTGCGCCTGAGCGATCCGCATAAAAAACGCGGGCAGGAAAGCTGCCCGCGTCATCCGGGGATTAGCGGCGTTGCTGCCAGCTAAAACGATAGTGCACGCGATCATGCGCGAGAATAAATTCCGGCGATACGCTCGGACTCCAGGAATCATCCCCGCCAACGCCCATATGGAACGCATCCAGATGCAGCCAGCAGCCCGGCTCCTCGCGCAGCACGTGGTGGTGCGTGGTCGCCTGTAACTGCGTCTGACCGTAGCGGCTGAGAGCAAAGTGGAAACGCCCGCTCAGTTGATGCGCGCCATAGTGCAGTTCACGGGTATCGCAGCGCAGGCCGTTGTCGCCGGGGAAAATGTACGGCGTATGCAGTGCCGCCAGCGGCAGCGTCCAGCGCCCCTGTCGCGCAGCCAGTTTGCGGTCCGGATAGTTTTCATGCGGCCCGAGGCCGAGCCAGCTTACCGATGGCTCCACGTCCGCCAGCTGGCAGGTGATGCCGATACGTGCCGGCGGCGGTACGTCAGACGCCACCTCGACGTCCACATCACCATGCAGCACGCCCTGGCTGTCGATGCGCCAGCGCTTATGGCTGATAAACAGTACCTTGCCGTTGGCTTCCCAGCAGTGGCGAGTTTCAATCCAGACGTCGGACGCGGTTCGTTCTGCGGCGCAGTGCAGCAATCGCGGCGTCATGGCGTACATGCCTGCGGCTTTCCAGCGCTCCACCCAGGCATTGGGATCGATGCGCGTGACTTCGCTGACGCCGATATCGTTATCCAGCGGCGCACGGGTGAACGCATCGCGCACCGGCGTGAGCAGCGTCGGCGTATCGCCCTGCCACCACTGCGTCAGCTCGCCGCTTAAGCGGGAAAACTGCCAGCGTTGTGTCTGATGGGTGATGAGATAATCGTCATCGCTGACGGCGAGCGCAGGCGCACTACCACTTACCACCGGCGGTGCGACAAACAGCGGTGCCGGTAAACGCCACTGATCCCAGGCGCAAAGATGCCAGGCCGGTGACCAGGTCGTCGCCTCACGCTGATAAATATCCACGTTCAGCCACACGTCGCCGGGTGCCGCGGTCAGCTGTGGCACATCAAGCGTGATGCGCTGCGTACCTTGCGGCGCAATATCCAGCGCCTGCTCGCCAGTCGCCAGTACGTCGCCATCCCGGGCAACCGACCAGCGCAGCACTTCATTATTCGCCGTGCGGAAGAGGTATTCACTGGTGATGTCGAGGGAAAGCGGCGAGGTGCTCACCAGGCGGAACTGGAAGAACTGCTGGGCGCGCTGGGCTTCATACAGTGCCGGATGCGGAGTGCGATCCGGGAACACCAGACCGTTCATGCAGAACTGACGATCGTTTGGCGTGTCGCCAAAATCGCCGCCGTAGGCCCAGAAGCGCTCGCCGTTGTCGCCGGTTTTCGTCAGCGCCTGATCCACCCAGTCCCAGACAAAACCGCCCTGTAAACGCGGGTAGTCGCGGAATGCCTGCCAGTATTTGGCGAAGCCGCCAAAGCTGTTACCCATGGCATGTGCGTACTCGCACAAAATCAGCGGGCGCTGCTCATCCGGCATACTCAGCCACTTTTTAATCGACCATTTCGGCACCGCCGGGAACGGCTGATCCTGATCCACGCGGGCATACATCGGACAGATAATATCGGTGGCCGCCGTATTCGCGCCGCCGCCTTCATACTGCACAGGACGCGTTGGATCGCTGCTTTTCACCCAGCGATAAAGCGCATCATGGCTGGCACCATGCCCGGACTCATTGCCCAGTGACCAGATGATAATCGACGGATGGTTGCGATCCCGCTGCACCAAGCGCGTTACGCGCTCGCTCATCGCCGGGAACCAGCGTGGATCGTCAGACAGACGACGCATCGGCACCATGCCGTGCGTTTCGATATTGGCTTCGTCAACCACATACAGGCCATAGCGGTCGCACAGGCGATACCACAGCGGATGGTTGGGATAATGAGAGCAGCGCACGGCGTTAAAGTTGTGCTGCTTCATCAGTTCAATGTCCTGACGCATGGTCGCTTCATCAATCGCCTGACCGCGCTCCGGGTGATGCTCATGGCGGTTCACGCCGCGCAACAGCAGCGGTTTACCGTTCAGCTTCAGCAGGCCGTTGCTGATCTCGACCTTACGGAAACCCACATCGCAGGCTTCCGTCTCCAGTAGTTTGCCGTCAGCGTCCAGCAGTGACACCACCAGCCGGTAAAGCGCCGGCTCTTCCGCGCTCCACAGCTGCGGCTTATCCACCGGTATGCTGATGCTGAGTTTTTCCGCCCAGGCACCGCGCTCATCAATAATCTCGCTGCCCGGCCCCTGGCTGGCCTGGGCAATAGTTTCGTCGCCGCGCCACAGCGTCAGCGCCACCTGGCAATCGGCATATTCCCCCGCCAGTTCAACATCCACCACCAGCTGCGCGTGGTTAAAATCGGCATTGAGATGGGTGGCAACCTGGTAATCGGCGATGTGCGTCGCCGGTTTGTGCAGCAGCACCACGTCGCGGAAAATCCCGCTCATGCGCCACATATCCTGATCTTCCAGATAGCTGCCGTCGCACCAGCGCAGCACCATCACCGCCAGTCGGTTAGCGCCAGGTTTTAGCTGCGCGCTGAGATCAAACTCTGCGGGCAGGCGGCTGTCCTGGGAATAGCCAACCCACTCGCCGTTACACCACAGGTAAAATGCGGAATTGACGCCTTCAAAAATAATCCGCGTCTGCCCTTCCGCCAGCCAGCGGGCGTCCACCTCAAATGTGAGCGAGTAACAACCGGTGGGATTTTCCTGCGGGACAAAAGGCGGCGTTACCGGGATCGGGTACGTCACGTTGGTATAGATCGGCGTATCAAAGCCTTGCATCTGCCAGTTGGATGGCACCGGCATGGCGACCGCCTCAGCGAGATCCTGCGTCAGCCACTGCTCCGGCACCGCTTCAGGCGCAGGAAACAGGCTGAATTGCCAGTCGCCATTTAACAGGCGGCGGGACGGGGATGCCGCCTCGCGGGCCGCGTCTGAGGCGTTACGCCAGCTGTTCATCGGCGCGTGGGCTGGCAGTCGGTGCCATTGCGTGACGACCGGATTTTCCCAGTCGCGGCGGGCAATCAAGGTGGATAAAGCAGATGCAGACATAGTAACCTCTGAATTTTGCGAAGCGCTCACAATTACAGTTACCATGCCTGTTTCTTCGTCGTGGGTAAAGGGCGGGATCCGTCAGAAGCGGCACCGATCACAAAAGGATCAGCGCGTCTCCAGCCGTGCGGCCAGGACAGCCAGTTCACGCAGCCGCTGCGCCAGCGTTTTGCCGTCGATGATCTCCCCGCCGGGTGCGGCGGTAGAGCCGCGCACCACCAGCGTCACCGGGCAGCGGGTCTGTCTCAGGGTGGTGCGGTCGGAGCCCTCCCCACTCAGCAACCAGTCGACGCTGCGCTCACCGGCCTCTTTAAAGGCCTGTCGCACGGTGGTTAGCGGCGGTGAAAACCAGGCGCTGTCGGCGGTATCGTCATAGCCCACCAGCGACAACTGCTCCGGCACGCGGATGCCCTTCTCCGCACAGGCGCGGATCGCCCCCAGCGCCATCTGATCGTTCGCCACAAGGATCGCTTCGGTGTGCGGTGCCCGGGCAAGTAGCTGGTGCGTTTTCTCATAGCCGGACGCCGCGCTCCAGTCGCCGTGGGCGTGGGCCACCGGGGCGATCCCGGCGGCGTCCAGCGCCGTCAGCCAGCCTGCGAAACGTGCGCGGGCCGACACCGAGCTTTCCGGGCCGCCCAACAGCGCAATATGTTGATGCCCCAGCGACAGCAGATGCGCCGCGCCCAGGCTTGCACCCTGAGCGGCATCGAACACCAGGCTGTTGACCGCCGCCGTCGGGCTGACGTCAAGAAACAGCAGCGGTACGGGCTGCGCCTGCGCCGCCAGTGCTTCGGCATCCTCATCGTCCAGCGGAATATTCACCAGCAGACCGTCGACACGTTGTGACAGCAACTCCTGTAGCGCCGCCTGGCATGCTGCCAGATCGTGACGTTCAACCATCGAAATCAGCGTGCCGCAGCCCGCCTGCCCGGCACGGGTTTTCACCGCCGAGGCGATTTGCGACGGTGCATGGAGTGCCAGATCGGTGGTGATAAGCCCCAGCGTACGGGTACGTTTACCCGCTAACTGCTGTGCGCCGCGATTGGGTATGTAGTGCAGTTCCGCCATGGCACGCTGCACTTTTTCGCGCGTGCGGGCGGAAACATGTTCCGCCTGATTGATCACGCGGGAGACAGTCTGGTAGGAAACGCCCGCAAGCCGGGCCACATCGTACAGGGTTATCGGTTTCATCACTCACACCGCAACGATCAGAATGGCGTGAGTGTACCTCAATCTATAGCGTGATGTTGTGAGCGCTTCGCATATTCAGACAACCGGCGTCTGCGGCAGCGGCACCTCTACCGGTTGCGGACGGGGACGAAACCACGGCAGGCAGAGCTGGATCAGCGGGCCAATGGTCAGCGCATACAGCACGGTACCGACGCCAAAAGTGCCACCCATCGCCCAGCCCAGCAGCAGAACGCTGATTTCAATCGCCGTGCGCACGCTGCGCACCGACCAGCCGGTACGGGCGTTGATGCCGGTCATCAGGCCGTCGCGCGGTCCGGAACCGAAGCCTGCGCCAATATACATGCCGGTCGCCAGCGCGTTCACAACGATAGCTGCCACCAGCAACACACTGCGCGCCAGCAGCGATTCCAGCGGCGGCATCAGCGTCAGGGCGGCATCGGCAGCCAGACCAATGACAATGACGTTGCTGATGGTGCCCAGTCCCGGACGCTGACGCAGCGGGATCCACAGCAGCAATACCAGCGCGCCGGTGGCAATCATTATCACGCCGATATCCAGCGACAGCAGCTTGCCGACGCCGAGGTGAAAAACGTTCCACGGATCGGCCCCCAGATTGGCGCGCACAAACATCGCGGTAGACACGCCATAACACATCAGGCCGATATACAACTGGATCAAACGCCGGACCATCGCACACCTCGGTAACTTCGAATCAGGATGACATCTTCGCCATACCTGGCATTATAATTAATGACCAGTTTTGAAAAAGTGGACCGCTATGTCTCCTCGTCGCTCCGGAAGTCAGTCCCTGGTACGCCTGCTCGGCCAGTGGCAACAACCCTCGTCCCGCACGCCTTTATGGCGGCAGCTGGCGCAGGCTTTACGTTTGCTGATCCTCGATGGCCGGCTGGCACTGGATACACGTCTGCCCGGCGAGCGCGAGTTAGCCAGCGCGCTGGGCATCAGCCGCACGACCACCGCCAGCGCCCTGGCGCAACTGCGTGAAGAGGGTTATCTGCTGAGCCGTCACGGCAGCGGCTCGGTGGTGATCCTGCCGGAGAGCAAACGCGTGGTGCCGACCCGCATGGCGCAGCCGACCGCGCTTGATCTCTCTGCCGCCTCGCTGCCCGCCGGACCGGAGATCCACCAGGCCTATCAGCACGCGCTGACGGCGATGCCGCCGCTGTTGTCCGGCACCGGCTACGATCAGCAGGGTTTACCGGCGCTGCGGGAGGCGATTGCCGGACGTTACACCGCGCGGGGGCTGGAGACGCGCCCTGACGAGGTGATGATCGTCAACGGTGCCGTCAGCGGGCTGGCGCTGATCCTGCGGTTGCTGACCGGGCCTGGCGATCGCGTGGTGGTGGATCATCCCACCTATCCGCTGGCAATCGCCGCTATCGAGGGCGCATCCTGCCGTCCGGTGGGCGTGGCCTTACCTTCACATGGCTGGGATGTGGACGGCCTGGCGGCAACCATCGCCCAGACCTCGCCGCGCATCGCTTATCTGATGCCGGATTTCCACAATCCGACCGGGCGTTGTATGGATGCGCCGACGCGGGAAAGCGTCGCCCGTCTGGCGGCACGCACGCGCACTACGCTGGTGGTGGATGAAACCATGGTCGATCTGTGGATGGACGCACCGCCACCACCACCGCTGGCCGCCTTTGATAGCGCTGCACCGATCATTACCCTGGGGTCTGCCAGCAAAAGTTTCTGGGGTGGGCTGCGGGTAGGCTGGATCCGCGCGCCGGCACGCACCATTGCCGCGCTGGTACAGATGCGCGAAACCCTCGATTTGGGCTCGCCCTTACTGGAACAGCTGGCGACCCGCTGGCTGATTGAAAACGGTGACGATTTTCTACCGGCGCGGCGGCAACGGCTGATGGCGCACCGTGACGACTGCGCGGCGCTGTTGCAGGAATTTTTCCCCCGCTGGCAGTGGGCGATGCCGCAGGGTGGGCTGTCATTCTGGGTGGCGCTGCCCGATGCGCTGGCCACGCTGTTTGCCACGCACGCAGAAAGCGCCGGTATCAGTCTTGGCACCGGCACACGTTTTGGCTTACAGGGGGCGTTTGATCGCTTTTTGCGGATGCCGTTTTCACAGCCGGATGACGTATTGCGCGAGGCGTTTACGACTCTGCAGCCAATCTGGACGTCGCTGGTCGGTCAGCCAGTGATGCTGCGGCAGCGAAAAGTCATCTGAGAAAATATCGACGAGCCGCAAGGCTCGTCGTAATCATCATCCGTAATGAACATGAGATGGTTGTATTACTTTGTATTTGAGAACAGGATCGCATGTCCGGATGTTATTAAGATGACGTCAGCATGACAGCAAAATGACTACTGTCGCGGGATAGGGAATCCCTTAATTGAAATAATAAAATGCTCGCCATCTTTTTTGATTTTAGCGCCTGCGTCGCACCAGTCGGATGCAATGCGGAAAAACTCATCCGTGCCGACATTCCAGTTCAGACGTACGGTTTTCACATGACCGGATCGCAGTAATTGACAGGCCTCGCCGTAGCTGGCCGCGGTCTTCTGGAGATGTTCTTTCATTTTTTCTTCTTCAGAATTTTTCTCAGGGCTTTGATTTCTTTGGATGTTAAGGGTGAAGCATTGTCTTCTTCGGTATGCTGACTGTCGATATTTTCTTCAGAAATCCCGGTATCGTCGGCTGATTCCAGCGCCAGCAATAATAGTTTTTCCGTGGCCGTGCTCAGGTTTTCATTATTCTCTTCTGCATACTGACGAAGTTTCTCTTTAACTGCCTCGTCAATTTTCACATTTAATACTGCGCTAACCATGCTTATCCCTTACCGATTGAAATACCCACGATTAATCTGCCATGCGTTTATGACACTATAATGACAATAACATTTCATTTACATGACACCATAATAATATGCTGACGGCGGTCACATAACGCAGCGGTAACTGAGGTGCAGAACAATAAGGAGAATTAGCAGGTATAAAACAGGGCGTTATTGCGGAGCAGAATTGGGTGGGGGCCCTGCCAGCTACATCCCGGCACACACGTCATCTGCTCTGGCTGCTTCCTTCCGGATCTGACCTGGTAAACAGAGTAGCGTTGCGGGAGAACCAACAGGGCCCCCATTGAGAGCGTTGTTAACCAACGCGCAGGCGCATTATCCCTGTACACCCCGGCAATTGCAAGCGCGCACCGGTCGTATGCTGGTTTATTGCGCAACCCCCTCTTCACAGCCTGCGGCAGGCTGTTTATCCTGAAGAATCAATACTCAGGAGATGCTATGGATCCGCAGGACTCTTTTCCCCAGCGCGTATGGCAAATTGTCGCTTCGATCCCCGAAGGCTATGTCACTACCTATGGCGACGTCGCGCGCCTTGCCGGATCGCCCCGTGCGGCACGTCAGGTGGGCGGTGTGCTCAAGCGGCTGCCGGAAGGCTCTACCCTGCCCTGGCATCGGGTGGTGAATCGTCACGGCAGCATTTCGCTCAGCGGGCCGGATTTGCAACGGCAGCGGCAGGCCTTACTGGCAGAAGGGGTTCAGGTTTCAGGAGACGGGCAGATTGATTTGCAGCGTTATCGGTGGGTGTACTAAACAAAACAACTGGCCCGGCAGCGCGCGCCGCCGGGCCGTAACGCAATTACATCTGGGTCGGAGCCGGCGTTGAAGCCGAAGGTACGACCTGCGTCGGAGACGTAGACGGTACCGTGGTGGTTGACCCACCGCTCTGCTGCAGCGGGATAGCCGTCTGCTGTACCGGTACCAGGTTCAGGTCGATTTTAGTACCGCCCTGGTTAACCGCCGGTTTCACCGTGTCGGTGATAAACACCAGTTTATCATTCACGGTAATAGCCGCACTCAGCAGGATACGGGCGTTCGGCTGGACGTCTGCCGGGTTAAACGGCAGCACGAAGCTGAACGGTGCCTGTTTACCCTCGGTACGCACTGCTTTTTGCGCGATAACTTTCGACGGCGCATCGGCCTGTGACGCATCGGCCAGGGTAACTGTCAGTACCGCATCCGGTGGCAGTGCCACTTTCTGACGGATCCAGACAGAGCCAGAAACGTTAGGCTGGGCAATAGTCGACTGTGTAGCATTAATAGACGTATTCGGATTTGGTGCTGGTGTCTGAATATCAGCGCTCTTGTCCGCGCAGGCAGCCAGCGAGACAGCGACTGCAACACCACTTAACATGTGCACGAGTTTCATTGAGTTCTCCTTATCTTCAATGCACCAGAAGGATTTATTCCTGCCAGAATCAGTGGTTAAAACTGAGATAACGGGAATAAGTGTGGCACATATCACTCATTTCTGCCTGGAAAGAGCCGGTTATTCAGATTATTGCACCCATCGGACCACTGACGATCCTGCGTTATACTTATGCCGAACCCTCCGGTCTGGCGGATTTTATTTTTATTGAGGACACATATGAGTCAAGCGCTGAACAATCTGCTGACATTATTAAATCTGGAAAAAATCGAAGAGGGCCTGTTTCGCGGACAAAGCGAAGATTTAGGGCTTCGTCAGGTGTTTGGCGGGCAGGTTGTGGGGCAGGCGCTGTACGCCGCCAAAGAAACCGTGCCAGCCGATCGCCTGGTGCACTCCTTTCACAGCTATTTCCTGCGCCCCGGCGACAGTGAAAAACCCATTGTTTATGATGTGGAAGTGCTGCGCGATGGCAATAGCTTCAGCGCACGTCGCGTCGCGGCCATTCAGAACGGTAAACCGATTTTCTATATGACCGCCTCCTTCCAGGCCCCGGAGACGGGCTACGAGCATCAGAAAACCATGCCGAGCGCCCCCTCCCCGGATACGCTGAAATCTGAAACGGATATTGCCCGCTCGCTGGCGCATCTGTTGCCGCCGCAGGCTAAAGAGAAGTTTCTCAGCGACAAGCCGCTGGAAATCCGCCCGGTGGAATTCCATAATCCGCTAAAAGGTCATGTTGCCGAACCGACCCGTCAGGTGTGGATCCGTGCTAACGGCCACGTGCCGGACGATCCGCGCGTGCATCAATCGCTGCTGGGCTACGCCTCAGATTTCAACTTCCTGCCTGTGGCGTTACAGCCGCACGGCGTTGGTTTCCTGGAGCGTGGGATGCAGGTCGCCACTATCGACCATTCCATGTGGTTCCATCGTCCGTTCAATATTAATGAGTGGCTGCTGTACAGCGTGGAGAGCACCTCGGCGTCCAGTGCACGCGGCTTTGTACGCGGCGAAATCTATACGCAGGATGGCGTGCTGGTCGCCTCTACAGTTCAGGAAGGGGTAATGCGTAACCGTAATACTAATTAATAACACAACAGAACATCCCTCCAATTAAATTGCGAGGGATGTTTTTATTATTAGATCTTCCTTTTACTGCAATAAGTGCTATAAATATACGTGATTGAGGGATCTATATATTTATATAGATTATGCATTAACTAAAAAATAATCATGGAAGATATTAATGAAAACAGCCAGATGTTTAATCATTGTCTCATGCTTGCTGCTTTTAACGGCTTGCGGGCTCTCTACTACCGCGAAAGTTAACAAGCATTTAAAATACTCAACAGAGGATATTACATCTGGCGATTACTGCGCTGGATTAAAAAATTTACAACATGCACTACGGACGGCGGAATCCGGACGCCGTCAGAAGCCCATAGAGACAGTGTTACAAAACTTCGTCAGTAATTATAATACCGTAATGCAAAAGGTTGCGCCTTTTAACAGCCAATCAAGTATTGACTCACAACGGCTAAAAGCCGATACCTGGGCCTGCTGGATCCCGGCGATGCAGGAAACCGCCCCCAAAATGAGTGCGTCACTGAAAAGTGGTATTAACCCCGCCTATACTCTCGATCGAATAACGCTTCAGGATGTCACCAAACCGCTTAGCAATGCGTTTCATGAGCGAGCACTCAGGCAAGGTGATAAAAAGCTGAAATTTTACGATCTTTTAATGAGTTATTACTACGACAGCAAGCGTCCTGACATCATTGATGAAGTGCAAAAAGCGTATGATAATGCGACATGGCATATCATCATTAATAATTCTGGTGAAAAATATATTGAGGGGACACCTATTCTTGCAAATTATATTATCCCGCAAATAAAGCGTTCCATAAAAGTTGAAAACTTAGCAACAATAAAAAGCAACATACCTGCAAGCTATGATTCTAAAAACAACATTTATGATATCCAGCACACTCCTCTTAAAACGGGAAATAATGTAATCGTCACGCTGACAGGTACCTCAGCAAATCGCACCTCGCGAGATTTCATACGAGATGTTCCGGTCGAAAGAACAGCAACAGAGCAATATTGCTATGATGTAGATGTGTATTACAGAGATGATGAAGACGAGAAGAAAAAGAGGCCAAAAATCAGGAGAGATACAGAGCGCCGTTGTGACGACCGTACCTACACCTACACAGAAAACACGCAAGAAACAGGAGTTGCTAATTACACGGAATTGAGTGGATTAATGTCAATCAGCATCAATGGCCGATCTGTGGTAAAAAACCAAACCATCTACGGTGCAGGACATATGGAAAATACCAGTAAAGACATTGATTATGCGGCCAATGAATTTGCAGCACATGTTTACAGCGTTCTGGAAAGACAAATACAGGCAGCCCATTAAAAAATATACAGGGTTTGCAAGCGCCGGGTGGCGGCTTCGCCTTACCCGGCCTACAAATGAACCAGGCCCGGGAAGCTTGCGCCGCCGGGCCTGGTTTAAACGTCAAGGATTAGGCGTTGTAGGCATTCTCGCCGTGGCTGTTCACGTCCAGGCCTTCGCGCTCCTGCTCTTCCGGTACGCGCAGACCAACCGTCATATCCGCCACTTTGTAACCGATAAAGGCGACGACACCTGACCACACCACGGTAATCGCGATGCTTTCCAGCTGTACCAGGACCTGATGCCCCATGGTCACGCCTTCTGCGAAGCCCACGCCCCCCAGTGAAGAGGACGCGAATACGCCTGTCAGGACACAGCCCACGATGCCGCAGACGCCATGCACACCGAACACATCGCACGGATCATCGACACGTAACCAGCGTTTCAGCATGGTCACACCCCACAGACCCGCCAGACCCGCCGCCAGACCGACGATCATTGCGCCGCCGACACCGATATAACCACACGCCGGGGTCACGCCAACCAGGCCGGCAATGGCACCGGAACAGGCGCCCAGCAGGGACGGTTTACCGCGCAGCGCCCACTCACCGAATACCCAGGCCAGAATCGCTGCAGCGGTAGCAACCACGGTGTTGACGAAAGCCAGCGCCGCGATTTCGTTGGCCGCACTTGCGGAACCGGCGTTAAAACCAAACCAGCCGACATAGAGGATCGCGGTACCGATAAATACCATCGGCAGGTTGTGCGGTTTGAACGCTTCTTTACCAAAGCCGACACGTTTGCCCACCAGGTAAGCGCCCACCAGTCCGGCTACCGCGGCGTTAATGTGCACTACCGTGCCACCGGCGAAGTCCAGCGCACCGTGGGAAGCCAGCAGACCGCCGCCCCAGACCATGTGCGCAATCGGCACGTAGGAGAGCGTCATCCACACCACCACGAAGATCAGCACCGCAGAGAAACGAATACGTTCCGCCAGCGCGCCGACAATCAGCCCCACGGTGATACAGGCGAACGATCCCTGGAACGCGACGTGGATATACTGATAGAAGCTGCCCATGAGGGCTTTCAGTTCGATGTTTTTCAGCATCACCCAGTTAAAGTTGCCGAAGAAATTGTTGCCTTCGCCGAACGCCAGCGAGTAGCCATACACCACCCACAGAATACAGACCAGCGCGAAGGTGACAGTCACTTGTGTCAGCATCGACAGCACGTTCTTGCCGCGGATCAGACCGCCGTAGAACAGGGCAATACCCGGGATCGTCATAAACAGCACCAGCGCGGTGCAGATCATCATAAAGGCGTTATCCGCTTTGTCAGCGACAGCCGGGGCGGCGAGCGCCAGTCCCGGAAGCAGAGCCAGCGCGGCGAGTACGGTTTTTAAGGTTGTTTTGCTCATTTTTCCCATCCCTATCACTGTGTGCAGGAGTTACAGCGCCGCTTCGTCGGCTTCGCCGGTACGAATGCGAATGACGCGTTGCAGCTCGGCAACGAAAATTTTGCCGTCGCCAATTTTTCCGGTGTAGGCCGCTTTGCTGATCACGTCGATTACCTCATCGAGCTGATCGTCAGCAATCGCCACGTCAATCTTCACTTTCGGGAGGAAGTTAACGCTGTACTCGGCGCCACGGTACAACTCAGCGTGACCTTTCTGACGCCCGAAGCCTTTCACTTCGGTAACGGTCAGCCCCTGAATACCAATTGAAGAGAGCGCTTCACGCACGTCTTCGAGTTTGAATGGCTTAATGACCACGGTAACCAGCTTCATAAAGTTCCTCCAGGCGGAATTCGGTAATGGCGGCAGCTAACATATGTAAGGTATTGCAAACGCTGTGCCAGAAATAAAAATCAGGCACGGTTCGGGCCGTTACGCCGCATGGCGAGGGGAAAAGGCAAAAGGCAAAAGTGTGACGGGGATTCAGATAGTTCCTGGAAAAGAAAAACGCACCATGCCAGTGCAGGGTGCGTTGCATTTTTGCACCAACAGCGGAAGCTGTCAGTAGGCTGCCTGATAATGGTGCATCAGGCGATAAGCGATTCTTCTTTCGTGGCGGCCGCCAGTTCTTCCCCTGCCAGTTGTAACTGATACATCTGCCAGTAGCGGCCCTGCGCGTTAAGCAACGCCTGATGTGTACCACGCTCTACGGCCTGCCCGCGATGCAGCACCAGAATGGTATCCGCATCGACAATGGTCGACAGCCGGTGGGCAATGACCACCAGCGTGGTCTGTTGACGGATCGCCGCCAGCGCCTGCTGGATAGCCTGCTCGGTGCCGGAGTCGATATTTGCCGTCGCTTCATCGAGGATCAGGATCTGCGGGCTGGCAACCAGTACGCGCGCCAGCGCCAGTAGCTGTTTTTGCCCGACAGAGAGATTGTTCCCCTGCTCACCTAACCGGGTATGGATCCCCTCGCTCATGCTGCGTGCCAGATCCGCCAGCTGCACGGTTTCCAGTGCCTGCCAGACTTTCTCTTCGCTGATATCGCGCCCAAGGGTGATGTTTTCAAAAAACGATTCTGCCATCACCACCGGATCCTGCTGCACCATCGCCACGCTGTTGCGCAGTGCGTCATGGCTGAGGGTGGGGAGCGGTCGCCCGTCAAGACGGATCTCACCCTGGGTCAGCGGGTAGTAGCCCATCATCAGGCTGGCGAGCGTACTTTTGCCGCTGCCGGTATGCCCCACCAGCGCCACAAAACTGCGCGACGGGATCGACAGATTAATATCCTGCAGCACCAGGCGGTCATCACGATAGGCAAACGACAGGTTTTCGATATCAATGGCGCCGCTTGCCAGAGGCCGATCGTCATCACCATAAGTCTGGCGCGGACGATCCATCAGTTCGAACACGCGCTCCCCCGCCACCACCGCCTGTTGCAGCATCGACTGCTGGGTGGTGAGTTCAATCAGCGGTTCGTTAAGCCGTCCCAGATAGCTGATAAAGGCATACAGCACCCCGACCTGGATCGTGCCGACGGCGGTAAAGCCAAACAGCATTAACAGACCGCAGAGTACCAGCGCCGAAAACAGGCTCAGCAGCGGACGCAGCAAAAAGCCGTCGAGACGCAGGGTCTGCATGCGCGCGGTGTAGTGCGAGCGGCTGGCTTCGCCCATCCGTTCACCAAAGCGTGCCTGCTGGCGGAACTGCTGGATCACGCCCATGCCGTTGATCACTTCGTTAAAGCCGTCGTTGATGTCTGCCAGATAGCTGCGCAGACGGCGAACAATAGGCGTGCTGTAGCGCTGATAGAGCGCCATCACCACCATTACCGCCGGGAAAATGGTCACGGCCACCAGCGCCATGCGCCAGTCGAGGGTGAACATCGCCACCAGCATTGCGCCGATCAGCGCCGCGCTGCGCAGCACGGTTGCCACCACGGTGACATAAAGATCGCGGATCACTTCGGTATCATTGGTGACGCGTGAGATCAGCTGACCGACCGGCTGGGTATCGAAGGCGCTCAGCGGCTGACGCAGCGCCGCGTCCATCACGTCGGTGCGCAGCTGCTGCACCACGCCCACCGCCGCCTCGTTAAACAGCAGCGACTGCGCATAGTGCAGCCCCGCCGCCAGCAGTTGCAGGCCGATATAAGCGACTGCCATCCCCGCCAGCAGGCCCCACGGCAGGTAACTTTTCGCTACCATGTTATCAATGAAATAGCTGATCAGCGCCGGGCCGGAGACTTCGGCGATTGCCGCCACCCACAGCATAACAACGGCGCGGGTCAGGGGTTTACGCCAGGGTTTGCCGTAGACTAACAGCCGTTTGAGCGTTGGCCACAGTTGCCCAAAACTACGCATTGGCACGATCCTCTTTTTCGTCCGGCGCATCATCCAGCGCCGCTTCCAGTTGCTGATAGCGATACATGTCGCGATACCAGCCGGGCTGTTGCGACAGCTGGTCATGATGACCGCGCTGGGCAACGTGTCCTTGCTGCATCACCAGAATCTCACTGGCTTCGGTCAGCGCCGACAGGCGGTGGGCGCTGATGATCACCGTACGCCCTTCTCCCCACTGCCGCAGGTTATGCAAAATCTCATGCTCGGTGCGCCCGTCCACGGCGGAGAGCGCATCGTCGAGGATAAGGATCTCGGCATTGAGCAGCAGCGCACGGGCTATAGATATACGCTGTTTCTGCCCGCCGGAGAGCATGACGCCACGCTCGCCTACTTCGGTTTCGTACCCCTGCGGCAGGCGCAGAATATCTTCATGGACGCTGGCCAGACGCGCCGCATGTTCGATCTCCTGCTGGGTGGCACCGGGCTTACCGAGGGCGATATTGTTCGCCACGGTATCGGAGAATAAAAACGGCGTCTGATTCACCACCGCGAGGCGGCTGCGCCAGACGTCCAGCTTCAGGCGCGGCAGCGGGATACCGTGATAGGAAATCTCGCCCTGATCGACATCGAAATGGCGCTGGATCAGCGACAGCAAGGTACTTTTCCCGGCACCGGTTGGCCCGCAGATGCCCAGCATCTGGCCGGGATTGAGCGTGAAATTGACGCCGCTCAGGGTGGCGCTGTCGGTCAGCGGATAGCGGAACTCACGAATGGCCACCGCCAGCTCGCCACGTCCGTCCGGCAGGGATTCGCTGCCGTCGCTGACCACCGGCGCTTCCGCCAGCATGTCGCGGATACGGGTATAAGCGGCGCTACCGCGCTCGACGATGTTAAACATCCACGCCAGCGCCAACATCGGCCAGATCATCAGACCCAGATACATAATAAAGCTGGTGAGTTGCCCGAGGGTTAACGAGCCGTTGACCACCATCCAGCTTCCGCCGCCAATGGCCAGCAGATTCGCCATGCCGATGGCGATATAAATCGTCGGATCAAAGCGCGCATCCACACGCGCGACCTTCATGTTTTTGCGGCCCGTGTCGGCGGCATCTGCCGCGAACAGCGCCGACTGGCGATCTTCCAGGCCAAAGGCTTTGATCATGCGGATGCTGGTCATGCTCTCCTGGGTACGGTCGTTGAGAGAGGAGAACGCCGCCTGCGCCAGTTTGAAGCGCTCGTGCAGCTGATCGCCGTAGCGCTTGATCACAATCGCCATGATCGGCATCGGCAGCAGCGCCAGCAGGGTGAGCTGCCAGCTGATTTGCGTCGACATCACCACCAGCACCACGCAGCCCATCACCAGCGAATCCACCAGCGTCAGCACCCCTTCCCCGGCGGCAAACACCACGCGATCGACATCATTCGTGGCGCGCGCCATGAGATCGCCGGTGCGGTGGCGCAGGTAAAATTCCGGATGCTGACGGCTAAGCTGGCGGTAAAAATCTTCCCGCAGTTCAACGGCGAGCTGATAGGACGCGCCGAACAGCAGCACGCGCCAGACGTAACGCAGCAGATAGGTGACAATTGCCACCACCACCAGCATGCCGATCCACATCAGCACCCGGCTGGTGGTGTAGTGTTGTTGCGTTACGCCATCGACAACGTAACCCACTACTTTCGGCGGGATAAGCTGCAAAATCGCAATAAAGATAAGCAGGGCTACAGCACCGAGATAGCGTCGCCATTCCCGGCGAAAGTACCAGCTTAATTGAGCAAATAATCGCACGCGGTCACTTCCTGAACGTGATTTTCCGGCGGTAGTGCTTCGGGCCGGGAGAGTTATTCAATGGGTAATGCAGTGGTGAACTTTATCTGTTCCATCGCGAAACTGGAGGTCACATCGGATAACCCCGGTACGCTGTTCACCAGCCGCTTATAGAAGTCATCATAACGTTTCATATCGGCGACCTGAACCCGTAAAAGATAGTCGTATTCGCCGGCCATGCGCCAGAAACCTAACACTTCGGGGAGCGCATTGACCTCGGAGACAAAGCGGCTGTACCAGTCGCTGCTGTGATGCTGGGTTTTGATCAGCACAAAAGCCGTCAGGCCGAGGCCCAGCTTTTCGGCATCCAGCAGCGCGACACGCTCTTTGATGATGCCGTCGTCTTCCAGCCGTTTCAGCCGTTTCCAGCAAGGTGTGGTAGTCAGATTAACGGCATCCGCGAGAGCCTGCAAAGACAGGGTGCAGTCGTTTTGCAGCAAAGAAAGCAGCTTTCTGTCAATTTTATCTAGCATCGCCCCCTCCGGGAGAAATTATTTCTCCTTACAGTCTATTTCAAAGGCTAAAAAGCAACAATTTTTTCCGTGCTTTCCGCTAAGCTGGGCACAAAATGACAAAGGGATCCGCGCCATGAAAAATACCTGGGTTAAACATGCCATCAGTGAAATTAATGCCGATTACCAACGCTCGGCGGATACGCATCTTATCCGTCTGGCGCTGCCGGGTTTTCCGGGCATTCAGCTCTATTTAAAAGATGAAAGCACCCACCCGACCGGCAGCCTGAAGCATCGCCTGGCGCGATCCCTGTTTTTATATGGCTTGTGTAATGGCTGGATCAAAGAAGGCACGCCGATTATTGAGTCGTCCTCCGGCTCCACGGCGGTATCGGAAGCCTACTTCGCCCGTCTGCTGGGCCTGCCGTTTATCGCCGTGATGCCATCGTGTACGGCAAAACGCAAAATCGAACAGATTGAATTTTACGGCGGACGCTGTCACTTCGTAGAGAGCGCCTGTGAGATCTACGCCGCCTCCGAAATGCTGGCGCGGGAACTGAACGGTCATTATATGGATCAGTTTACCTATGCCGAGCGCGCTACCGACTGGCGTGGCAATAACAATATTGCCGACAGTATCTTCCGCCAGATGCAGAGTGAACCCCACCCGGAACCCGCATGGATCGTGATGAGCGCCGGCACGGGTGGCACCTCAGCGACCATTGGCCGCTATCTGCGCTGTCAGGGCTACGACACACAGCTGATGGTGGTGGATCCGCAAAACTCGGTATTTCTGGATTACTGGCAAACCCGCGACACCAGCCTGCGCAGCCCGGTAGGCAGTAAAATCGAAGGTATTGGTCGCCCGCGCGTTGAGCCGTCGTTCGTACCTGACGTGGTGGACGAGATGCTGCGGGTGCCGGATGCCGCCAGTGTTGCCACCGCCCAATGGCTTGAAACACAGTTAGGCCGCAAAGTGGGTGCTTCCACCGGTACCAATATGTGGGGTGCACTGACGCTTGCCGCCAGAATGCGCGACGCCGGTCAGACCGGGTCGATCGTTACTCTGCTGTGCGACAGCGGCGAGCGGTATCTCGACACCTATTACAATGCGGATTGGGTGCAGGCCAATATCGGCGATGTGACGCCGTGGAAAGCAGAAATCGCCCGACTGCTGGCATGAAAAAAGCCGGGTCTATATTGACCCGGCTTGCTGACAAAGCTCGTTATTCGGGGGAATAAGGAAGATGTGGAGTGGTCAGCCAATGCGTTAAATAGTGCGACACCGCCTGATTCTGACAGTGTCCAATTACCGGTAAATGAGGTAGCGCCGCACGCAATTGCGGCATAGCGTTACCCATGATCATGCCGCGCCCGACGGCGGCGAGCATTTCGTGATCGTTCATCGCGTCGCCAAAAGCCATGCACTCCTCCATGGCGATCCCCAGCCGCTCGCTTAAGATCGCCAGCGCCGCGCCTTTGTTGCACCCCACGGGCAAAACTTCAAGACAGTCAAACGCCGAGAAACAGATGTGCGCACGCTCGCCCAACGCCTCAAGCAGTTGAACCCGCAAACGTTCAAGATCGTCATGGTCGCCGCAAAAACAGATTTTGGTGACCTCATGCGGGCTGAGGGCTTTAAGATCCACTACCCGGTATTTAAAACCGCTGTAGATATGGAAGTCGAGCAGCATCGGCATCTCTTCCCCGGTCAGCCAGCCGCTGTCGTTAAACACATGCAGACTCGCCTGGGTATCCCACCGGCTGTGGATCACCTGTTCGGCGACATCCGGGCTGAGATCCTGACGGTGCAGCAGTTCGCCTTCCAGCGAGTGAATACGCGTGCCGTTGCCGGTGATCAGATACGCATCCAGCGTGATCATTCCCAGCAGATGACGCATCTCCAGCGCATGACGCCCGGTGGCGAAGGCCAGCGTAATATCACGGTCGCGCAGGCGACGCAGGGTATCCAGCGTTTGCTCGCCTAAACGGTGGTCAGGCATCAGTAAGGTGCCGTCCATATCAAATGCAGCCAGTCGCGCCATGATTCTCTCAATTTTGTGATGCGGAAACTTGTGAACCAGTATTGCGTGAGATATACGGAAGTAATAGTGATTACTTCAGGATATTTGTTCCGGGTTTATGCGCCAGTTAAATCGACTCAATCAGTACCAGCGTCTGTGGCAGTTTTCCGACGGCGAACCGCAGCATGCCAGCGTGGCCGGACTGGCGGAGCGCTGTTTTTGTAGCGACCGCCATATGCGCACCCTGCTGCGGCAGATGGAAGCCGCTGGCTGGATCAGCTGGCAGGCGCAGTCCGGACGTGGAAAACGCGGTGTGCTGCATTTTCACGTCACGCCGGGATCGCTGCGCAATACGTTGCTGGAACAGGCCCTGAATGAAGGGCAGCAGCACAGCGCACTGGCGCTGGCACAACTGCCGCCGGATGCGCTGCGCAATCTGCTGCATCCTTTTCTGGGCGGCCTGTGGCAAAACGATACGCCCACGCTGCGTATTCCTTACTATCGCCCTCTGGAGCCATTGCATCCGGGTTTTCTCCCGGGACGTGCCGAGCAGCATCTGGCCGGGCAGATCTTTTCCGGCTTAACACGCTTTATTACCGATAACCGCCGACCGCAGAGCGATCTGGCGCACCACTGGGAGGTCTCTGCCGATGGTCTGCGCTGGTGCTTTCATTTGCGCACTACCCTGCACTGGCATAACGGCGACGCGGTGAACGCCCGGCAATTACAGACGCGTTTGCTGCATTTGCTGACCTTGCCCGATCTGCGCAAGCTGTTTAACAGCGTGGCGGAGATTTCCGTCCCCCATCCGCACTGCTTGCTGTTTACGCTGCATCAAGCGGATCACTGGCTGGCGCACCGGCTGGCCAGCTATGGCAGTCGTCTGGCGCATCCACAGCATCCGCTGGTGGGCACAGGCCCTTTCCGCCTCGTCTCCTTCAGCCCGGAACTGGTGCGCCTGGAAAGCCACGAGCACTACCATCTCAACCACCCGTTGTTAAAAGCGGTGGAATACTGGATCACCCCGCAGCTGTTCGAACAAGATCTGGGCAGCAGCTGCCGCCATCCGGTGCAGATCACCATCGGCAAGCCGGATGAGCTGATCCATTTGCGGCAGGTCAGCAACGGTATCAGTCTCGGCTTTTGTTACCTCGCCCAGCGCATTAGCAGCAAACTGAGCCACGCACAGGCGCGGCGGCTGGTGCAGATCGTCCACCAGAGCGGTCTGTTGCAGACGCTGCCGCTGGATGAAAATCTGATCACCCCGAGCCGGGAACTCTTGCCCGGCTGGGCGATGCCGCAGTGGACAGATGAAAAGGTGGCGCTGCCGGACAAACTGACGCTGCTTTATCACCTGCCGGTGGAACTGCACACCATGGCAGAGGAGCTAAAACGCTATCTTGCTGGCCTGGGCTGTGAGCTGACGGTGATCTTCCATGATGCGAAAAACTGGGATAACTGTACGGGACTGGCCACCGCCGATTTAATGATGGGAGACCGGCTGATCGGCGAAGCGCCGGAATATACCCTTGAACAGTGGTTACGTTGCGATCCGCTGTGGCCCAATCTGTTACCCGCTTCACGCTTTGCGCATCTTCAGGCGACGCTGGATGCGGTACAACGTCAGCCGGATGAACAGGCGCGCTGTGCGGATCTGCAGGATGTATTCAATGGCTTGATGAACGAGGCGGTACTGACGCCGCTGTTTAACTATCAGTATCAGATCAGCGCGCCGCCTGGCGTGCAGGGTATACGCCTGAACACCCGTGGCTGGTTTGATTTCAGCGAAGCCTGGCTACCCGCGCCGGACAGGTGAGGGCTGGTCGCGCGCGCCGCCAGACGCTACCATAGCGTTTTACTTACAAGCAGGAAGAAATATGAAACGTGCCGTCGTCGTCTTTAGCGGAGGTCAGGACTCCACCACCTGTCTGGTACAGGCGTTACAGCAGTATGACGAAGTTCACTGCGTAACCTTTGATTATGGACAGCGCCATC
Source organism: Enterobacter kobei (assembly GCF_018323985.1). Classification (GTDB taxonomy): domain Bacteria; phylum Pseudomonadota; class Gammaproteobacteria; order Enterobacterales; family Enterobacteriaceae; genus Enterobacter_D; species Enterobacter_D kobei_A. Next base: position 3,490,471 of record NZ_AP024590.1, read on the forward strand.
GTGCTGAGATTGACGTGGCCCGTGAGCTGGCGCTGAAGCTGGGCGCGCGCGCCCACAAAGTGCTGGACGTGACGCTGCTTAATGAACTGGCGGTCAGCAGTCTGACCCGCGACAGCATTCCGGTGCCGGACTATGAGCCGGATGCCAGCGGCATTCCAAATACCTTTGTGCCGGGGCGCAATATTCTGTTTTTAACCCTGACGGCCATTTATGCCTATCAGGTTCAGGCAGAAGCGATCATTACCGGCGTCTGCGAAACGGATTTCTCCGGCTACCCGGACTGCCGCGATGAATTCGTGAAAGCGCTGCACCATGCCGTCAGCCTTGGTATGGCAAAAGATATTCGCTTCGAGACCCCGCTGATGTGGCTCGACAAAGCGGAAACCTGGGCGCTGGCGGATCACTGGGGCAAACTGGAACTGATCCGCAACGAGACCCTGACCTGCTATAACGGGATCAAGGGCGACGGCTGCGGCCAGTGCGCCGCCTGTAACCTGCGCGCCAACGGCCTGCATCATTACCTGGCAGATAAAGCGGGTGTGATGGCGGCGATGAAGAAAAAGACGGGGCTGGCGTAACGCCTGCGTCCGGACCTGCTGCCCGGCGGCGCAAGCTTGCCGGGCCTACAACGGCACAGCACAGCATTGTTACCGTAGGCCGGGTAAGCGAAGCGCCACCCGGCACCAGCGCCAGCCGTTACCCCATCAATGCCTGTAATTTGTCACGCAACTCCCCTTCCAGCGCCAGCGCCTTCTGGGTTTTCAGGTCGATACAGACAAAGGTGATTTGCGCATCGGCGACCACCTCACCCTCTGGCTCCAGCGTTACCACCTGACTTAATACGCCGCTCTTACCGTTCAGTTGCTGGATGTGACTGGTGATGGTCAGCAGATCGCCCAGCACGGCCGGGCGGCGATAGTTGATATTGATGTTCACCACCACAAAGGCGATGTTGCGGGCGGACATCCACTGAAAGCTGTCGGTATTTTCCAGTCCATCCCAGCGGGCTTCTTCCAGAAACTCCAGATAGCGGGCATTGTTCACATGCTGGTAAACGTCGATATGAAATCCACGAACTTTGATTTGAGTCTGCATAGCGCCTTAACCTTTTATTTTGTTATAGGAACAGAGGTCATCACTGGTATGACCTCTTTATCCTGGCAAAATTTAGCGACTCCGCAACCCCAAAATCTACAGGGTTAAGCGCTCAAGATTACGTTCCACCAGCGCATTGCCCATTCCCGGCACCTGTTTGAGATCCTCCACCGTCTTAAACGGCCCATATTCTTCCCGATAGCTGACGATCGCCTGCGCTTTTTTCAGCCCTACGCCGTTCATGACGCGCGCCAGCTCCTCAGCAGAGGCAGCGTTAATGCTGACCCTGGTGCTTTCCTCATCGCCGGTTTTTGCCGCCTCCTTTGCCTGGGTGACGTTTTGCGCATCCGGCCTGGCTTCTGTTTTCGTTTGCGTTACTGCGGGCTTAGCATTTGCGGTGGCTGCAAATGCGCTGTGTGACATGCCTGCACAGGCGAGGCTAAGCGTAATAATGAGAGCGTTGATTCCACGTTTCATGCTGTTATCTCCTTGTTTGTTGACAGCCATCTCACGATAAACAGGCAGCTAACAGGGTGCAAACAGCAACGTGCAGAAATGGAAAAGGCCGCGAAAGCGGCCTTTAAATATTGCACTGGGTTACATAAAGATGCGAGGCGCCTCGTTATTGCTGAGGATCCACGATGCTACCCGTTTTGATTTTTGCTTCTTTACGCAGATTGCTCATCAGCGCTTCGAAGGCGATTTGTGCATTGTTCTGAGTGATACCCTGCACCATCGCTTTTTTCTGTGCTTCCGGCATAGTGCCCGCTTTCACTTCATCAAGCGCCAGCAGCACCACATTGCCCTGCATGTCGTTAGCAACGCCGTAAGACGGTTTATCTTTGGCTGGCAGTGGCAGCGTAAAGGCGGCCTGGCTCAGCGGATCCTGACCGGTACGGGACAGGGTTTTCGCTTCGCCGAAGCTCAGACCAGCGGCTTTCAGCGCCTCGTCACCTTTACCGGTTTTGAGGGCGGCCAGCAGTTTGTCAGCATCCAGTTTAGCCTGCTGCTGTGCTTTACTGTGCTTAACGATGTCAGTGACCTGGGCTTTTACTTCAGCCAGCGGCTTCACGGCTTCCGGTTTATGTTCGCTGACGCGGATCACGAACGCACGATCGCCATCGACGGTGATAATGTCAGAGTTGCTGCCCGGCGTACCGTTTTCGCCTACCAGGCCACCATTGAAGATAGCATCGGCAACCGGTTTGAAGTTCAGCTCTTCCGGCAGGTTGTTACGACCAAACCAGCCGGTTTCCACCGCTTTCACGCCTGCGGCCTGTTCAGCGCCGGTCAGGGAGACGTTGTCGTTGCTCGCCGCTTCGCTCACTTTCTGCTGTAACGCATAGAAGGCATCAAGGCCTTTTTCCTGCTTCACTTTTGCAGCCAGCTCGTCCCGTACCTCAGCCAGCGGTTTTACTTTCGCCGGTTCAACGTCATCAAGGCGCGCCACCAGGAAACCGACGCTGGATTTGATCACGCCAGACAGCTGACCTTTTTCTTTCAGGCCAGCATTTTTGAGTTCATCCGGTGTGGTGGACGCTTCCAGCCAACCCATGTCACCGCCGTTACGGGCTGAGATGATGTCGGAGGATTTTTCTTTCGCCAGCTGTGCGAAGTCTGCGCCTTTATTCAGCGCCTCGAGAACGGCTTTCGCCTCGTCTTCCGTTTTGGTTTGGATCACGCTGTAGCGGTTACGCTGCGGCTGCGTGAACTGATCCTGATGCTGATCGTAGTAGGACTGAATGTCGGCATCGCTGACATCCTGCTGCATGTTGGCGGCATCCAGCTTGATGTAGCTGACGCGGAACTGTTCCGGCGCCATAAAGCTGTTTTTGTTCTGCTCGTAGTAGCTGGTGATTTCCTGATCGGTCACCGTCTGCTTCGCTGCCAGCGCATTCACATCGATGGTCGCTTCGCGCACGACGCGCTGTTGCGCCACAAGATTCGCCAGTTCGTCGGTTTCGCCTTTCAGCATGAAATCGGTACCGGCAATGGCATTGATCAGCTGCTGAGACACCATCTGGTTACGCAGCGCCTGCGCATACTGATCGGGCGTCATGCCCATCTGATTCACCAGCGCGTTATAGCGGGTATTGTCAAAGGTGCCGTTATTCTGGAAAGCTTTGGTGGCGAAAATCGCGTTCTTCACCTGCTCATCGCTGATGCCAAGGCCAAGATGGCGGGCATACTGGTCCAGCAGCGCTTCGTCGATAAGACGATCCAGCACCTGCTGACGCATGGTTTTCATGTAATTTTCGTTAGAGGCCAGCTCAGAGAACTGCTCGCCCAGCTGTTGCTGCATACGATTACGTTCGCCTGCAACGGCATTCTCGAATTGTCCGCGGCTGATTTCCTGGCCATTCACTTTTGCGGCATAGCTATCACTGCCGCCAATCAGATAACCACTCACGCCGGTCAGAATGAACGACACGATAATGATCCCGAAAATGATTTTGATCACAACGCTATTAGCCGCCGTGCGTAAATTGTCCATCATGGTGTAGCAACACTCCGCTGTAGATGACTTGAGGTCCCACGCAACACTGCTTATCCTGCCGCCGCGCGCAAACCCGTATTGTGACAAGAAACCGGGGTAAATGTCAGCCCATCAGGGCCGATTAATTGGGCAATCACAAATAAAAAAGGCACATCGGTTGATGCGCCCTTGTACTTTGTCACAATCCCTTTGGAGATCGCGCTTAGTTTACCGCGTCTTTCAGCGCTTTACCTGCGCGGAAACCCGGAACTTTAGCGGCGGCAATGGTGATCTCTTTGCCTGTTTGCGGGTTGCGACCAGTACGGGCAGCACGCTCTTTAACAGCAAAAGTACCAAAACCTACCAGTGCCACGTCGTCCCCTGCCTGCAGAGATTCAGTAACAGAAGCAATTAAAGCATCTAACGCACGTCCAGCCGCAGCTTTAGAGATATCAGCCCCTGCAGCAATTTTGTCTATCAGTTGAGATTTATTCACTCTTCTCTTCCTCTCTTTATAATTTATATCGCACCTGAATCCTTCACAGAGCGACCGCGCAGCAGTTATATCAGGCCTGTCATGCCCTTACAACATCAGTTGATGATGACACATCCAGGCAGCAATCTAAATTAGCTATACAAAAAAAGGCTGGCAAGCCCGAAATGCGCTGCCAGCCTTGTTTTTCTTAGTGCTCTTTGCGCGAGGTCACTATTTTGCGCTGACGACCTGCATGCCTGACGGCTCATTTTGCAGGGCAAGAGTCAGAACTTCCTCAATGCGCTTGACCGGGTGGATCTTCAGATCGGCAATTACGTTGTCCGGAATATCTTCCAGATCGCGTTTGTTTTCGTCCGGGATCAGCACGGTTTTGATGCCGCCGCGGTGTGCCGCCAGCAATTTTTCTTTCAGACCGCCGATAGGCAGAACCAGACCACGCAGGGTAATTTCACCGGTCATCGCCACATCAGCGCGAACCGGGTTACCGGTCAGACAGGAGACCAGCGCGGTACACATAGCGATACCGGCGCTCGGACCGTCTTTCGGGGTCGCCCCTTCAGGTACGTGCACGTGGATGTCGCGTTTCTCGTAGAAATCCGGGTTGATGCCCAGTTTTTCTGCGCGTGCACGCACCACGGTCAGCGCTGCCTGAATAGATTCCTGCATCACTTCACCCAGCGAGCCGGTGTAGGTCAGCTTACCTTTGCCCGGCACGCAGGCGGTTTCAATGGTCAGCAGATCGCCGCCCACTTCCGTCCACGCCAGACCGGTCACCTGGCCAACACGGTTTTCGTCATCGGCACGACCATAGTCGAAACGTTGTACGCCCAGGAACTCGTGCAGGTTATCGCCGGTGATGTGGATATGCTTCACGGATTTATCCAGCAGCAGTTGCTTCACTGCTTTACGGCACAGCTTGGAGATTTCACGCTCCAGGCTACGCACACCCGCTTCACGGGTGTAGTAACGGATAATGCCGATGATTGCACTGTCATCAACAGTGATTTCGCCCGGTTTCAGTGCGTTACGCTCAATCTGCTTTGACAGCAGGTGACGCTTCGCGATGTTCAGTTTTTCGTCTTCGGTGTAACCGGAAAGACGGATCACTTCCATACGATCCAGCAGCGGTGCCGGAATGTTCATCGAGTTGGAGGTGGCGACAAACATCACGTCACTCAGATCGTAATCGACTTCCAGGTAGTGATCGCTGAACGCGACGTTCTGTTCCGGATCCAGCACTTCAAGCAGAGCAGAGGCCGGATCGCCACGCATGTCCGAGGACATTTTGTCGATCTCATCAAGCAGGAACAGCGGGTTTTTAACGCCCACTTTCGCCATTTTCTGGATCAGTTTGCCCGGCATAGAACCGATATAGGTGCGACGATGTCCGCGGATTTCCGCTTCGTCACGCACGCCGCCCAGCGCCATACGCACGTATTTGCGTCCGGTGGCCTGCGCGATAGACTGACCCAGAGAGGTTTTACCCACCCCCGGCGGCCCGACCAGGCACAGGATCGGCCCTTTCAGCTTGTTCACACGGCTCTGCACCGCAAGGTATTCAAGAATGCGGTCTTTCACGCGTTCCAGACCGTAATGGTCTCTATCAAGGATTTCCTGCGCCTGACGCAGGTCTTTCTTCACCTTGCTACGCGCGTTCCACGGTACCTGGATCATCCACTCGATGTAGCCACGTACCACGGTCGCTTCAGCCGACATCGGAGACATCATTTTCAGCTTCTGCAGTTCTGCTTCGGCTTTCTCTTTTGCCTCTTTCGGCATTTTCGCCGCGTCGATCTTACGCTTCAGCGCTTCGTTTTCGTCCGGCGCGTCGTCCATTTCGCCGAGTTCTTTCTGAATGGCTTTCATTTGCTCGTTCAGATAGTACTCGCGCTGGGATTTCTCCATCTGCTTTTTCACGCGGTTACGAATGCGCTTCTCAACCTGCAGCAGATCGATTTCCGATTCCATCATCGCCATCAGATATTCCAGACGTTCGTTCACGTCGGACATCTCTAATACGGACTGTTTGTCCGCGAGTTTCAGCGGCATGTGCGCGGCGATGGTATCAGCCAGACGTGCAGGATCGTCGATGCTGTTCAGCGACGTCAGCACTTCCGGTGGGATTTTTTTGTTGAGCTTGATATAGCCTTCGAACTGGCTGATGGCGGTGCGTACCAGCACTTCCTGCTCGCGCTCGTCAATGGCTGGCGATTCCAGGTACTCCGCTTTCGCAGAGAAGTGTTCGCCGTCGTCAGACAGCGCTGAAATGCGCGCGCGCTGCAAACCTTCGACCAGCACTTTTACGGTGCCGTCCGGCAGTTTGAGCATCTGCAAAATAGAGGCCACGGTCCCGACGGTGAAAAGATCATTTACACCCGGCTCATCCGTTGATGCTTCTTTCTGCGCGACCAGCATGATTTTTTTATCATGATCCATGGCGGCTTCAAGGCAACGGATAGATTTTTCCCGCCCTACAAATAAGGGTATGACCATGTGCGGATAAACCACCACATCGCGCAGCGGCAATACGGGGATTTCAATGCGTTCAGAACGCTCAGGATTCATAGAGCTCTCTCTTAGTTTAGTGTCCGCCAGGTAATCAGGTGGCATGACTGTGCTTCACGCAACCATTAACATGTATGTCAGTATATGGGGATGTTTCCCGGACATTCAACGTCGGGGAACAGGAAAAATAAAAGGGGAGATAAAATCCCCCCTTTTTTATTAACTGACTGTATGTTTTGGCGATTTATTCACCAGAAGCTTGCTGCGCTTCCGGTTTGCCATACATCAGCATCGGTTTGGATTGACCCTGAATGACGGACTCATCGATGACCACTTTCTCGACATCTTCCATGGACGGTAAGTCGTACATGGTGTCGAGCAGTGCGGCTTCAACGATAGAACGCAGGCCACGGGCACCGGTTTTACGCGCCATCGCTTTCTTGGCGATAGCATCCAGCGCTTCGTCACGGAATTCCAGATCAACACCTTCCAGATTAAACAGCGCCTGATACTGCTTGGTCAGGGCGTTTTTCGGCTCTTTCAGGATCTGGATCAGCGCGTCTTCGCTCAGTTCGTTCAGCGTGGCGACAACCGGCAGACGGCCGATGAACTCAGGGATCAGACCAAATTTGATCAGATCTTCCGGCTCCACCTGGGCCAGCAGTTCGCCTTCCTGCGGTTTTTCAGATTTCCCTTTTACCGTCGCGCCAAAACCAATGCCGGAGCCGGTTTCTACACGATGGGAGATCACTTTATCGAGGCCAGCAAACGCGCCGCCACAGATAAAGAGGATCTTGGAGGTATCAACCTGCAGGAACTCCTGCTGCGGATGCTTGCGTCCACCCTGCGGCGGAACAGCAGCAACCGTGCCTTCAATCAGTTTCAACAGCGCCTGCTGCACGCCTTCACCGGAAACGTCACGGGTGATGGACGGGTTGTCAGACTTACGAGAAATCTTGTCGATTTCATCGATATAGACGATGCCACGCTGCGCTTTTTGCACATCGTAGTCACATTTTTGCAGCAGTTTCTGGATGATGTTTTCCACATCTTCACCCACGTAACCGGCTTCGGTCAGGGTGGTGGCATCCGCCATCGTGAACGGCACATCCAGCAGGCGTGCCAGCGTTTCGGCCAGCAGGGTTTTACCGGAACCGGTTGGGCCGATCAGCAGAATGTTACTTTTGCCGAGCTCAACACCGTTGCTGGTATCCCCATTGCGCAGACGTTTGTAGTGGTTGTAAACCGCCACGGCCAGCACTTTTTTGGCCTGTTCCTGACCAATAACATAATCATCCAGATGATGACGAATTTCGTGCGGCGTCGGCAGCGCGCTACGCTCGCGATGCGGCGCAACTTCTTTGATCTCTTCGCGAATGATGTCATTACACAGATCAACACATTCGTCGCAGATATACACGGACGGCCCGGCAATCAGCTTGCGCACTTCATGCTGGCTTTTGCCGCAAAAAGAGCAATACAACAGTTTGCCCGAACCATCTTTGCGTTTATCTGTCATGAGTAAAAACCTCTTTTCTGTTCTTTGTGCCGCACACGACGACGCAAATGCCAATCCAGGCGCAGGACGCTACCTGCATAGTGCCGCTCTTACTGATTATAGCGGTACACGTCTGGCCTGAGCATTAATTACGATGGGTCAAAATCGAATCGACCAGACCGTACTCTACTGCCTCTGGAGCAGAGAGGAAGCGGTCACGTTCAGTATCACGTTCGATTTGTTCTAATGATTGACCCGTATGGTGCGCCATAAGTTCATTCATGCGCCCTTTTACTTTCAGGATTTCACGCGCGTGAATTTCAATGTCCGTGGCCTGGCCCTGATAGCCACCCAGCGGCTGGTGAATCATGACGCGCGAATTCGGCAGGCAGAAACGCTTGCCTTTAGCGCCCGCAGTCAGCAGGAATGCGCCCATAGAGGCAGCCTGCCCCATACAGATGGTGCTGACGTCCGGCTTAATAAATTGCATGGTGTCGTAAATCGACATCCCGGCAGTGATCACACCACCCGGAGAGTTAATATACAGGTAAATGTCTTTTTCCGGGTTTTCCGCTTCCAGAAACAGCATCTGCGCCACAATCAGATTAGCCATGTGGTCTTCGACCTGACCGGTCATGAAAATGACACGTTCCTTGAGAAGACGGGAGTAGATATCAAAAGAACGCTCACCGCGCGAGGTCTGTTCAATGACCATTGGCACCAGCGCCATATGGGGTGCAAAGTTATCTCGTTCGCCGCTGTATGACATGTCCGTCTCCTGGATAAAAAATAAATAAACCTGCTGGACCGATTCTACTTGAGTATGACTGGTCTGACTACGACCACCCTGGACGGATATTCAGCAAGAACACTTCTGTCAGTCTCCCTGTAATGGGGATGGCTACGCCTTATTTCAAGCATAACAAGCTTTTGGCTTAACGCTAACACTGAAACGCGCTTTTAGCACTCATCCTAAAAAGTCTGGATGATAAAAAAGCCCGACACAGTGAAGTGACGGGCTTTGTGGTTATATTTTGTACGTAATGGCGAAACTTACGCCTGCTGGTTCATCAGCTCGTTGAAGGAAGTGGCTTTTTCAGTCACTTTCGCTTTTTCCAGAACGGCTTCAACAGCCTGCTCTTCAAGCGCAACGTTACGCATGTTTTCCATCAGCTCTTTGTTTTTGCTGTAGAATTCAACCACTTCTTTCGGATCTTCGTAGGCAGACGCCATTTCTTCGATCAGCGCGTTAACACGGGCTTCGTCAGCTTTCAGCTCATGGGTACGGATCACTTCACCCAGCAGCAGGCCAACAACTACGCGACGTTTAGCCTGTTCTTCGAACAGTTCACGCGGCAGTTCCAGCGCTTGTTTCTCGTTGCCACCAAAACGCTGTGCAGCCTGACGACGCAGTACGTCGATTTCGCTGTCGATCAGCGCAGCCGGCACGTCGATTTCGTTGGCTTTCACCAGACCGTCGATCGCCTGAGTCTTCACACGGTTACGCACAGCGCCTTTCAGCTCGCGATCCATGTTTTTACGCACTTCTGCACGCAGACCTTCGAGGGAACCATCTTCAACGCCGAAACGCTTGATGAATTCTTCGGTCAGTTCCGGCATTTCGCGCTCTTCAACTTTTTTCAGGTTGATGACGAACTTAGCGGCTTTACCTTTCAGGTTTTCAGCGTGGTACTCTTCCGGGAAGGTCACGTCGATGGTGAACTCTTCGCCCGCTTTGTGGCCTTTGATACCGTCTTCAAAGCCCGGGATCATACGACCCTGGCCCATTGCCAGTACGAAATCAGTGGCTTTGCCGCCTTCAAACTCTTCGCCGTCTACAGAACCGGTGAAATCAACGGTTACGCGGTCTTCAGCTTCAACAGCGCCGTCTTTTTCTTTCCAGGTCGCCTGCTGCTTGCGCAGGGTGTCGAGCATGCCATCAACGTCAGCTTCGGTCACTTCAACAACCGGCTTCTCAACTTCGATGGTGTCCAGACCGGACAGTTTCACTTCCGGATACACTTCGAACTCAACAGAGTAAGTGAAGTCTTCACCGAGTTTGTACTCGCCCGGCACATAGTTAGGTGCGCCAGCCGGATTGATTTTTTCCTGAATGATCGCATCAACAAAGTTGCGGCTCATCAGTTCGCCCAGCACGTCCTGGCGTACAGATGCGCCATAACGCTGAGCAACAACGGACATCGGTACTTTGCCCTTGCGGAAGCCGTCGATGCGAACTTTCTTCGCTACGTTAACCAGCTCGCTCTTCACAGCGGTCTCGATGCTGTCAGCAGCGATAGTAATCGTTACACGGCGCCCAAGGCCCTGAGTGGTCTCAACTGAAACTTGCATCTTGTTACCTCAAAAAATCACAGTGCTCGGTCAACTCTGGAAGCGCGTGTAAGTTTGGCTTCACAGTACCGGGATGTTCTCTTGAATCAGATATACATTCCCTGTCACCAGAATCATCCCGAAGACATTCCGAAAAATAAGACGCAGCATTATAGCGGCATCACTTTTATGAGTCGAGAACGGTTATTGCGTACCAGATCGGCATTTTTCACAATTCCCGGCTAATTTTTGTCTGAATTTGGTGCAAACCGAACAAAACTCAGGCAAAACAAAACGGCCCGCAGGCCGTTTTCACATATTCTGTACGCAACATACTGGAAAAGTTCCAGCGGTTGCAAATGCGATTTATCAGGCGATGGTGCCTGCCCCCCGGCATGGCGGTGATGCCAGCACGGTATCCTGCAATCCTTCCCACTCTTTAATGGTGTAGGTATGCAGGGCTAACGCGTGTACGGAGCCTGCCAGTTCTTCCGCTAACGTACTGTAAATCATACGATGGCGCGTCAGGAAACGCTCGCCTGAAAAGCGATCGCTTACCAGAACGACTTTGAAATGGCTTTCTGAACCGGCCGGTACATTGTGACGATAGCTTTCATCAACAACTTCGAGATACGCGGGTTCAAACGCGGCGCTTAATTTTGATTCGATTTGGTCACGCATCATCATGATTTTATTCCTCCGACGACGATCAGAGATCACCCTTCCCTTTAAATGTTAGCCGCTTTTACCACTTTCATAACACCAAAAAAACAAATATTTAGCTTTTGCGCGCGTTTCTCATTCAAAGGTATTAATCACTCAGGCAAGGTGACCCGTAAGGCCGGGTTTGGGACGCTGAAAAGGCACCAATGGTCAGAAAACAGACAAGACGATGAATTTACATGCGTTCCCTGGTTGCCGCGGCCGTTGGCGATGTTATGATGGCGGCAATTATTCTCTTAATAAGCATCCGATCTTCCGAGAGCCCCCGACATGTTAAAAAAACTGCTTTTCCCGTTGGTCGCCCTGTTTATGCTCGCAGGCTGCGCGACACCGCCAAACACCATTGACGTTTCACCTAAAATTACGCTGCCGCAGCAGGATCCGAGCCTGATGGGCGTGACCGTAAGCATTAACGGCGCCGATCAACGTCAGGACCAGGCGCTGGCGAAAGTCACTCGTGACAATCAACTGGTCACGCTGACCGCGTCCCGCGATCTGCGCTTCCTGTTGCAGGAAGTGCTGGAGAAACAGATGACCGCCCGCGGTTATATGGTGGGGCCAAACGGCGCAGTCAACCTGCAGATTATCGTCAACCAACTGTATGCTGATGTTTCCCAGGGCAACGTGCGCTACAACATCGCCACCAAAGCGGACATTGCTATTATTGCCACCGCGGCTAACGGCAATAAGATGACCAAAAACTATCGCGCAAGCTACTCCGTGGAAGGAGCGTTCACCGCCAAAAACGAGAACATTGCTAACGCGGTAAACAGCGTACTGACCGATACCATCGCGGACATGTCTCAGGACGTGAGCATCCACGAATTCATCAAACAGAACGCGCGTTAATCCTGCCCGCTGACCCGGCAGTCGTCGGGTCAGCGCTCCTCTTATGTCAAACCACTACCTGCGTATTTTCCAGCAACCTAAATCAGCGATCCTGCTGATCCTTGGCTTCGCCTCCGGTTTACCGCTCGCACTGACGTCAGGCACGTTACAGGCGTGGATGACCGTCGAAAATATCGATCTAAAAACCATTGGTTTCTTTTCACTGGTCGGCCAGGCCTATGTCTTTAAGTTCCTCTGGTCGCCGGTGATGGATCGCTACACGCCGCCCTTTTTAGGACGACGTCGTGGCTGGCTGCTGACCACACAGCTCTTGCTGCTGGTGGCGATTGCTGCAATGGGGTTTCTGGAGCCGGTAAGCCAGTTGCGCTGGATGGCTGCGCTGGCGGTGGTGATCGCATTTTGCTCGGCCTCCCAGGACATCGTTTTCGACGCCTGGAAAACCGACGTGCTGCCCGCAGAAGAACGCGGTGCGGGTGCGGCTATCAGCGTACTGGGCTATCGGCTCGGTATGCTGGTTTCCGGCGGGCTGGCCTTGTGGCTGGCGGATAAATGGCTGGGCTGGCAGGGCATGTACTGGCTGATGGCCGCCCTGCTTATCCCCTGTATCATTGCTACCCTGCTGGCACCGGAACCCAGTGATGTGATCCCGGTACCGAAATCCCTTGAGCAGGCTGTTGTCGCGCCGCTACGTGATTTCTTTGGTCGCAACAACGCCTGGCTGATTTTACTCCTCATCGTCCTTTATAAGCTGGGTGATGCGTTTGCCATGAGCCTGACCACCACTTTTCTCATCCGCGGCGTCGGCTTTGACGCCGGTGAGGTGGGCGTAGTGAATAAAACGCTGGGGCTGATCGCGACCATTGTCGGGGCGTTATATGGCGGCGTGCTGATGCAACGCCTGACGCTGTTCCGCGCGCTGCTGATCTTTGGCGTGCTACAGGGCGTGTCCAATGCCGGATACTGGTGGCTGTCGGTGACCGACAAACATCTTTACAGCATGGCGGCGGCGGTGTTCTTTGAGAATCTGTGCGGCGGTATGGGTACGGCAGCCTTTGTCGCGCTGCTGATGACGCTGTGCAACAAATCCTTCTCCGCCACGCAGTTTGCGCTGCTGTCTGCGCTGTCAGCGGTCGGGCGCGTCTATGTAGGCCCGATTGCCGGCTGGTTTGTTGAGGCGCATGGCTGGTCGACGTTTTATCTGTTCTCGGTCTTTGCCGCCATTCCGGGCCTGTTGCTGCTGCTGGTCTGTAAGCAGACGCTGGAGTTTACCCAGCAAACGGACAGTTTCATCCCGCGCACCGAATATGCCCCGGCGTACCGACTGGCGCTGCGGATCCTGGCGGCTGGCTGCGTGCTGATTGCTGGCTGGCTGGTCATTCTGCTTCTTAATGCGACGGGGTTGACCAACTGGGCGTTCGGCCTGCAACTGCTGGAATGGGGTGCACTACTGGCCATCGGCGGCATCGTTTACGGCGGCGTGCTCGACTACCTCGCCCTGCGCAAAACTCGTCTGATCTGAACCGGTTAACGTCAGGTTTTTAATTGCCCGCAGTTATTATTTTGATTAAATAACGAACGATAGCGGCGCCATTAGTCGCTATTATTCATTCGCGCAATCTTAAATTTCTTTAATTATTTTGTGCGGTTTAAAATAATGACTACTCTTAAACGATTCAGCACGGTTATCAATTATTTCTTTCCGATAATGTTCTATAAATGCTGAATCAATGTTAATAATTTGTACTTAAATTTGATTGGTTATACCAATTAACCGAATCTATTAAGTGGAGGACGGAGTTTTGTTCTAACATAGGTGTAACTTAGGCGATCGCGAATTTTTACAGATTGTTGCATTCTATGTGACGCGCGCGGCAGAACCCGGTTACACCTCGCTGACACCGCGCCATTCATGTTTACAGTAATGTAACCTTCCCGTAAAATGCCCGCACACTTTAAACGCCACCTGATCCCCGTGGAATTGAGGTCGTTAAATGAGACTCAGGAAATACAATAAAAGTTTGGGACTGCTTTCGTTAATTGCAGGCACTGTTTTACTCAGTGGTTGCGATTCTGCGCTGCTGGACCCCAAAGGACAGATCGGACTGGAACAACGTTCCTTGATACTGACAGCTCTTGGGCTGATGTTGATTGTCGTGATCCCCGCTATCGTGATGGCTATCGGCTTTGCCTGGAAGTATCGGGCGTCGAATAAGGATGCCAAATACAGCCCCAACTGGTCGCACTCGAACAAGGTTGAAGCTGTTGTCTGGACCATCCCCATCTTAATCATTATTTTCCTTGCAGTACTGACATGGAAAACCACGCACGCATTAGAACCAGGCAAGCCGCTGGATCACGATGCGAAGCCGGTGACCATCGAAGTTATCGCTATGGACTGGAAATGGTTCTTCATTTATCCGGAGCAGGGTATTGCTACGGTGAATGAAATCGCCTTCCCGGCGAACACGCCAGTGGAATTCAAAATCACCTCTAACTCGGTGATGAACTCCTTCTTTATTCCGCGTCTGGGTAGCCAGATTTATGCGATGGCCGGGATGCAGACTAAGCTGCACCTGATTGCCAACGAAGCCGGCACCTATGATGGTATTTCCTCCAACTACAGTGGCGCAGGTTTCTCCGGCATGAAGTTCAAAGCTATTGCTACGCCGGATAACGCCACCTTTGACGCCTGGGTCGCCAAAGCGAAACAGTCTCCGAAAGTCATGAACGATATGGCGACGTACGAGAAAGTTGCGGCTCCGAGCGAATACAACAAGGTTGAATACTTCTCCAGCGTGAAACCGAATTTGTTTAAAGATGTTATTGGCAAATTTATGTCTCACGGGAAAAGCATGGACGTGACGCAACCGGAAGGGGAACACAGTTCTCATGAAGGTATGGAAGGCATGGACATGAGTCACGCCCAAACCTCTCATTAAGGGGCTGAGGAATAATACGATGTTCGGAAAATTAACACTGGATGCAATCCCGTACCATGAACCCATTATAATGGTTACGGTTGCAGCAATCCTCGTCGGTGGTCTGGCGCTGGTTGCCGCACTCACTTACTTCGGTAAGTGGTCTTACTTATGGAACGAGTGGTTAACTTCCGTTGACCACAAACGCCTGGGGATTATGTATATCCTCGTCGCTATCGTTATGCTGGTGCGCGGCTTCGCCGACGCCATCATGATGCGTACCCAGCAATTGCTGGTATCCGCGGGCGAACAGGGCTTCTTACCACCGCATCACTACGATCAGATCTTTACCGCCCACGGCGTAATCATGATCTTCTTCGTGGCGATGCCGTTCGTTATCGGTCTGATGAACATTGTGGTGCCGCTGCAAATCGGCGCACGTGATGTTGCTTACCCGTTCCTGAACAACCTGAGCTTCTGGTTCACCGTTGTCGGCGTTATCCTGGTGAACGTGTCGCTGGGTGTGGGCGAGTTCGCGCAGACTGGCTGGGTCGCTTATCCGCCACTGTCGGGCATTGAGTACAGTCCGGGGGTCGGGGTCGACTACTGGATCTGGAGTCTCCAGCTGTCCGGTATTGGTACAACGCTGACCGGTATTAACTTCTTTGTAACCATCCTGCGTATGCGTGCGCCGGGCATGACGATGTTCAAAATGCCTGTGTTCACCTGGGCGTCGCTGTGTACTAACGTACTGATTATCGTCTCCTTCCCGATCCTGACGGTGACGATAGCCCTGCTGACCCTTGACCGCTACCTGGGCACCCATTTCTTCACGAATGATATGGGTGGCAACATGATGATGTACGTGAACCTGATTTGGGCCTGGGGCCATCCGGAAGTGTACATTCTTGTTCTGCCCGTATTCGGTGTGTTCTCAGAAGTTACGGCTACGTTCTCCAGAAAGCGTCTGTTTGGCTATACCTCTCTGGTATGGGCGACCATCGCGATCACCGTGCTGTCGTTTATCGTTTGGCTGCACCACTTCTTCACCATGGGCAGCGGTGCGAACGTTAACGCCTTCTTCGGTATCACCACGATGATTATCGCCATCCCGACCGGGGTGAAGATCTTCAACTGGCTGTTTACCATGTACCAGGGCCGTATCCAGTTCCACTCCTCTATGCTGTGGACTATCGGCTTCATCGTCACCTTCTCCATCGGTGGGATGACGGGCGTGCTGCTGGCCGTGCCGGGCGCAGACTTCGTACTGCACAACAGCCTGTTCCTGGTCGCGCACTTCCATAACGTTATCATCGGTGGTGTGGTGTTCGGTTGCTTCGCAGGTATGTCGTATTGGTGGCCGAAAGCGTTCGGTTACACCATGAACGAAGCCTGGGGTAAACGTGCATTCTGGTTCTGGATCATCGGCTTCTTCGTGACCTTTATGCCGCTGTACGCTATGGGCTTCATGGGTATGACCCGTCGCGTTAGCCAGGATATCGATCCGATGTTCGAACCGCTGATGATTGTGGCTGAAATCGGTGCACTGCTGATTGCCTGCGGTATCTTCAGCATCGTGATGCAGATTTATACCTCTGTTCGCGATCGTGATCAGAACCGTGACCTGACGGGCGATCCGTGGGGTGGCCGTACGCTGGAGTGGGCAACCTCTTCACCGCCGCCGTTCTACAACTTTGCCGTTGTTCCGCATATCCACGAGCGTGATGCGTTCTGGGAAATGAAAGAGAAAGGCGAAGCGTACCAGCAGCCGACGCATTATGAAGAAATTCATATGCCGAAAAACAGCGCTGCAGGCATCGTGATCGGCGCGTTCAGTACCATTTTCGGTTTCGCCATGATCTGGCATATCTGGTGGCTGGCTATCGTAGGCTTCGCAGGTATCATCATTACCTGGATTGTGAAGAGCTTCGATGAAGACGTGGATTACTACGTTCCGGTCGCGACCGTTGAGAAACTGGAAAACCAGCACTTTGATGAAATTAGCAAAGCAGGGCTGAAAAATGTCAACTGATTCTCTGGCACATTCTGGCGCTCATGCGCATGACCATGGGCATCACGATGCAGGCGCCAATAAAGTTTTTGGCTTCTGGATCTACCTGATGAGCGACTGCATTCTTTTTGCATGTCTGTTCGCAACCTATGCCGTTCTGGTGAACGGCACAGCAGGCGGCCCGAGCGGTAAAGATATTTTCGAATTGCCGTTCGTGCTGGTGGAAACCTTCCTCCTGCTGTTTAGCTCCATCACCTACGGCATGGCGGTTATCGCCATGGATAAAGGGAACAAAAGCCAGGTTCTGTCCTGGCTGGCGCTGACCTTCCTGTTTGGTGCGGGCTTCGTGGGAATGGAAATCTACGAATTCCATCATCTGATCGCAGAAGGCTTCGGCCCGGATCGCAGCGGCTTCCTGTCAGGGTTCTTCGCCCTGGTCGGTACCCACGGTGTGCACGTGACCTCTGGTCTGGTGTGGATGGCGCTGATGATGTTCCAGGTTTCCCGTCGCGGGCTGACCAGCACTAACCGTACTCGTCTGATGTGCCTGAGCATGTTCTGGCACTTCCTGGACGTAGTATGGATCTGTGTGTTCTCTGTTGTTTACCTGATGGGGGCAATGTAATGAGTCATTCAACCGATCATAGCGGTGCTTCTCACGGTACCGTGAAAACGTACATGACAGGTTTTATCCTGTCGATAATCCTGACGGTGATCCCGTTCTGGATGGTAAT
Source organism: Enterobacter kobei (assembly GCF_018323985.1). Classification (GTDB taxonomy): domain Bacteria; phylum Pseudomonadota; class Gammaproteobacteria; order Enterobacterales; family Enterobacteriaceae; genus Enterobacter_D; species Enterobacter_D kobei_A. The sequence continues at coordinate 3,508,107 of NZ_AP024590.1, forward strand.
GAACGGCACTGCTTCACATGCCACGCTGGTTAGCGTCGTCGTGGGTATGGCAGTGGTACAGATTCTGGTTCATCTGGTGTGCTTCCTGCATATGAATACCTCTTCTGAGGATCGCTGGAACCTGGTGGCCTTTGTCTTTACCGTGCTGATTATCGCCATAGTAGTTGCAGGGTCCATCTGGATTATGTGGAGCCTGAACAACAACATGATGGTTCACTAAGAGCGGCGAGTATGATTAAGCAATACCTGCAAGTAACGAAACCAGGCATCATTTTCGGTAACCTGATCTCCGTGATCGGGGGGTTCCTGCTGGCCTCCAAGGGCAGCATCGACTATCCCCTTTTCGCTGCTACGCTGATTGGCGTGTCACTGGTGGTCGCATCCGGTTGTGTATTTAACAACTACATCGACCGCGATATTGACCGCAAAATGGAGCGCACGAAGAACCGGGTACTGGTCAAAGGCCTGATTTCGCCGAAAATGTCGCTGGTGTATGCCACCTTGTTGGGTATTGCTGGCTTTATGCTGCTGTGGTTTGGTGCTAACCCGCTGGCCTGCTGGCTGGGCGTGATGGGATTCGTGGTTTATGTCGGCATTTATAGCCTGTACATGAAACGCCACTCCGTTTATGGCACGCTGATTGGCTCTCTCTCCGGCGCTGCGCCGCCGGTGATTGGCTACTGCGCGGTAACCGGTGATTTTGACAGTGGTGCGCTGATCCTGCTGGCGATTTTCAGCCTGTGGCAGATGCCCCACTCCTACGCCATCGCGATTTTCCGCTTTAAGGATTATCAGGCGGCGAACATCCCGGTACTGCCGGTGGTGAAAGGCATTTCGGTTGCCAAAAACCACATCACGCTGTACATCATCGCTTTTGCTGTCGCGACGCTGATGCTCACACTTGGCGGTTATGCCGGATATAAATATCTGGTGGTGGCTGCAGCGGTGAGCGTCTGGTGGCTCGGAATGGCGCTGCGTGGTTATAAAGTGGAAGACGATAAGGTCTGGGCGCGCAAGCTGTTCGTCTTTTCTATCGTCGCCATTACCTCGCTGTCGGTGATGATGTCCGTCGACTTTATGGTCCCGGACTCACACAGCCTGCTTACTTACGTCTGGTAACGCATTAATACCTAAAAGGGTGCTACGGCACCCTTTTTTATTCACTGACTTATATTTCAGTCATATAGCCATTTTCCAGCCTTAGCAGACTCAATGATCATCTCGACGGTCAAAGGCCTTAACTCTATTTCTGGGGGTTTCTTTTGCCAGAATGGATATTCATATTCTAAATATTTCCTCCCATCGAAGTTTGAGCACTCAATACCAAAGTGTTCAAATACATCAGCTAAAAAATCTTGAGCATCTTCTGGTAAGAAATCGAAATCATCGAGCAATGACCACTCTTTGGTGACCTGCTTAACACCTGCTTTAAACCAATGCTCCCGGATGGGGTACTTCTCCATGATGTAGCTGATAATCTCAGCTTCGTAATCTCTCATTAAAAAGGTGTCCACTGTATGCGATCTTTAGGCCGCGCAACATTTAATTCTGTAAAGCAAGTCACACTTAAAAGACTTTTAGAAAGTCTTTATTCGCGTATTTACTTTCAGTCATATAGCCATTTACCGGCTTTTGCTGATTCGGCAAACATCCTTACGGTTAAAGGTAAACGCGTAGCTTCAACCTCTTCACGTTTAACCTTAAACCAGCGCGTCAGAAGTGGAGTATTTTCCCACGGGAAATAGCGAGTCCAGTCTATGTCCGACAGGTCTATACCAAAGTTTTTTGTATATTTTTCAAGTGCATCTACGAAATCATCTCGTGGATAATCGTATAAATCGGTATCAAATTCTAAGGGAACCTCTATCCAGTTATCATCCAGGTAGCCGGGTATTTCTTCTCTGAATAACTTTAAAACATCCTCTTGAATATCCATCAGAAAGATGTCCACTGAATACGATCTTTAGGTCGCGCAATCAAATTGTACTGTTTTTGAGTCTTTCTTGAGACCTGGATAAGCGAATTTATAAGACCAATCCAGCCCAACCATGGAACATAACGAGCAATGACAGCAGCAAGCTTGGTGCTTCTTTGGATGCGGAAGCCAACTGGAGTTGGTACTCGAATGCCAAATGGTGTTCGCATATCTTTCAGAAGAATTCTTCCATATTTCGAAACTACACTTGTTCCTTCAGTGGCATCCCGAGGTTTTTGCCTTGTTTTTAACCAAGGTTGCCCCGCGAGAATCGCAGCCCCAGATTCAATACCAATATCTAATTCATCACAAAACTGCTCAAGAAAGATAAGATCGAACAACTCGCCAGCAGAAAGATTGCTATGCCCATGATACCAGTAGGTTCCATTAGCTTCTTCAGTAGTATCCATTCAAGAATCCCCGCTATACTGTCTGGCGATCATTCCATGCGTCTGCATAAATGATGTTGCCATCGCAATGCTTCCAGGTAATTTTCTCGTAGCGCAATTCAACCGTTTCCAGGTGATTGTTATTCTTATCTTCTGGCGCTGCCATTGTTGGAGATATAGAGACAATCCGTACAGCTTCAAGAAGCATGTTGAAATACTCCACTTCCTGCCCTGCATCATTAATTTTGTACCAGCGCACCTCTACCGCTTTAAGTTTCTGCCCCGTGGCAACGGCTTTATATAGGTATGGACTGGAGTAATCGAACTCTTTTACAATCATCATCGGTGAGTGTTGGCGAGTGCCAGTGATCTTACCCGTAGCGTTATCTGTCGGGATACACAAATTATGGTGAAATCCTTTAAATTCAATACTGTACTCTCTTCCCTGGACGTCACACCCGCCTTTAATGAGTGCGCCACCATCGTCATAAATCCACATATTGCCTGGAATAGCCATTTTCCCTTTCCCTCATTCCGTTATGAATAACCACATAAAAAGTGTACCCCTGTAACTATGCCAAGTAAATTAGTTACACACGTAACAGATATAAGCAATTTCTCTACAGAGTGACATATATGTAATGGTTTACCCCCTTCCCTCCCCGCTTTACACTAGTCGCGGATTTTATGCAGAGGTGGAAATGAACGATTATAAGATGACGCCAGGCGAGTTACGCGCCACCTGGGGTTTAGGGACTGTGTTCTCGTTGCGTATGCTTGGCATGTTTATGGTCCTGCCCGTTCTCACCACTTACGGTATGGCTTTGCAGGGCGCAAGCGAAGCGCTGATCGGTTTCGCCATTGGTATTTATGGTCTGGCGCAGGCCGTTTTTCAGATCCCCTTTGGATTATTGTCCGATCGTATTGGACGCAAACCGCTGATTGTCGGCGGGCTGGCTATTTTTGTGATTGGCAGCGTGGTGGCCGCTCTTTCGGATTCGATCTGGGGCATTATTCTTGGCCGTGCGTTGCAAGGTTCAGGTGCTATTGCCGCCGCCGTGATGGCGCTGCTCTCCGATTTAACCCGTGAACAGAACCGCACCAAAGCAATGGCGTTTATTGGCGTCAGTTTTGGGGTGACCTTTGCCATCGCCATGGTGCTCGGCCCTATCATCACCCATAAGCTCGGCCTGCATGCGCTGTTCTGGATGATCGCCGCGCTGGCAACCGCCGGTATCGCCCTGACGCTATGGGTGGTGCCGGACAGCAAAAACCACGTACTGAACCGCGAATCGGGCATGGTAAAAGGCTGTTTTAGCAAAGTCATCGCCAGTCCGAAGCTGCTGAAGCTTAACTTTGGCATCATGTGCCTGCACATTCTGCTGATGTCGACCTTCGTCGCCCTGCCCGGCCAACTTGAAGCGGCGGGATTTGCCACCGCGGATCACTGGAAAATTTATCTGGTGACGATGCTGATTTCTTTTGTCTGCGTCGTACCTTTTATTATTTATGCCGAAGTAAAACGCCGCATGAAGCGAGTGTTTATCTTTTGCGTGGCGCTGCTTTTGATCGCCGAAATCGTGCTGTGGGGTGCCGGACCGCATTTCTGGGAGCAGGTGCTGGGCGTACAGATCTTCTTCCTCGCCTTTAACCTGATGGAAGCGCTACTGCCCTCGCTGATCAGTAAAGAAGCCCCGGCGGGCTATAAAGGCACGGCGATGGGTATCTATTCCACCAGCCAGTTCCTGGGCGTGGCCATTGGCGGCTCGATGGCAGGCTGGGTGGACGGTATGTTTGATTCGCAGACGGTATTTCTGGCTGGCGCGCTGCTGGCGACCCTCTGGCTGCTGGTATCCCTGACCATGAGCGAACCGGCTTACGTCAGCAGTCTGCGCGTGGAAATTCCGACGGATGTTCCCGCAGATGACGCGCTGGGTGAGCAATTACGGGCGTTGCCCGGGGTGAGCGAGGTTTTGGTGGTGCAGGATGAGCGCAGCGTATATATCAAAATCGACAGCAAAGTAACGAATCGCTTTGAGATCGAACAGGCTATAAAACAGGCGTAAAAAAAGCGGGTCTCCCCGCTTTTTCTTAATCGCGGAAGTTTTTGAACTGGAACGGCTGCCCCAGATCGCCGCCGCGCACCAGCGCCATCGCCGCCTGCAAATCGTCGCGTGATTTACCGGTCACGCGCACTTCTTCACCCTGGATCTGCGACTGCACTTTCAGCTTGCTGTCTTTGATCAGTTTGACGAGTTTCTTCTGCGTCGCGCTTTCAATCCCTTGTTTCAGCTTCGCTTCAACAAACCAGGTTTTACCGCTGTGCACGAAGGTTTCCGGTACGTCCAGCGACGCGCCTTCAATACCGCGCTTCAGCAGCTTGGCGCGCAGAATATCCAGCAACTGGTTAACCTGGAAATCAGATTCACTCAGCACTTTAATGGTTTTATTCGCCTCGTTCAGCTCGAAAGTGGCTTCTACGCCGCGAAAATCGAAACGCGACTCCACTTCACGGCTGGCATTGTCGACCGCATTGCGGACTTCCTGAAGATCAACTTCAGAGACAATATCGAAAGATGGCATCTTTTCTTCTCCCTCTCTATTTATTGCGATGCATAATACCTGCTAAGAAGCATAACTCAACTTGTTATGCCCGTAAGTGTTGCAGGCCAGGAGGAACAATGAAAATTACCGTGCTCGGATGCGGGGCATTAGGTCAGCTGTGGTTGACCGCGCTGTGTAAGCATGGGCATGAGGTGCAGGGCTGGCTTCGTGTGCCGCAGCCTTATTGCAGCGTCAACCTGATCGAAGAAGACGGCACCATTTTTAATGAGTCTCTGACGGCGAACGATCCTGATTTTCTGGCGCAAAGCGATCTGCTGCTGGTGACCCTAAAAGCCTGGCAGGTGTCGGAGCCGGTGAGAAACCTCTCCGCCAGAATGCCTGCCACCACGCCCATTTTACTGATCCATAACGGCATGGGGACAGTGGATGAACTGAAAAGCATTCCCCAGCCGCTGCTGATGGGAACCACCACGCACGCCGCGCGGCGCGATGGCAATATTATCCTGCACGTCGCAGGCGGCACCACGCATATTGGCCCGGCGCGCCAGCAGGACGGGGATTACAGCTATCTGGCGGACAGTCTCCAGGACGTGCTGCCCGATGTCGCCTGGCATAATACCATCCGCCCGGAGCTGTGGCGCAAGCTGGCGGTGAACTGCGTTATTAATCCTCTGACCGCGCTGTGGAACTGTCCGAACGGTGAGTTACAGGCGCATCCGGCGCTGATCAAGACGTTGTGCCACGAAGTCGCGGCGGTGATGGAGCGTGAAGGCCATCATACCTCCGTCGAGGATCTACTGGTCTACGTTAATCAGATCATCGCCAGCACCAAAGAGAATATTTCGTCGATGTTGCAGGATGTGCGTACCCAACGTCACACTGAAATTGATTACATTACCGGGTATTTACTCAAACGCGCCCGCGCGCACGGTATTCCGGTACCGGAAAATACCCGTCTGTATGAACTCGTTAAGCGTAAGGAAAGTGAATATGAGCCCGTCAGCACTGATATGCCTCGCCCCTGGTAGTGAAGAAATGGAGGCGGTCACCACCATTGACCTGCTGGTGCGTGGCGGCATCAACGTCACCACTGCCAGCGTTGCCAGCGACGGCGATCTGCGAATTGTCTGCTCGCGCGGCGTGAAGCTGCTTGCCGATGCGCCGCTGGTGGAAGTGGCTGACGGTGACTATGACGTCATTGTCCTGCCGGGCGGCATCAAAGGTGCCGAATGTTTTCGTGACAGCCCCCTGCTGGTGGAGACGGTGCGGCAGTTCCATCTTTCAGGCCGTATCGTTGCCACCATCTGCGCCGCTGCGGCCACCGTGCTGGTTCCTCACGATCTTTTTCCCATCGGCAACATGACCGGCTTCCCGGCGCTGAAAGACCGTATCCCCGAGGAGCAGTGGCAGGATAAGCGTGTGGTCTGGGATCCGCGCGTCAATCTGCTGACCAGCCAGGGACCGGGCACCGCCATTGATTTTGGACTGAAGATTATCGATCTGCTGGTCGGGCGTGAAAAAGCCCATGAAGTGGCGTCACAGCTGGTGATGCCGGCAGGGATTTATAATTATTACGAATAAAAAAAGCGCCTTGCGGCGCTTTTTCGTTACGGGCGATAAACCTTCACGTTTTCAAAGCCCTGCTCGCGCAGATACAGCGCCTGCAGACGGCTCATCACGCCGCGTTCACACCACAGCAGCCAGGTTTTGCTCTGGTCGAGATCGCCGAATTTGGTGCTGAGTTTGTAGAATGGCAGGGATACCACTTCCACGCCTTCAACCTGCAACGGCTTCTCGTCCTGCTCGTCGATGGAACGAATATCAAGGATCGCCTCGTTCGGACCGAAACCGGTGACGGTTTCCACTTCCACGACGGCCTGCTCGGTTTGCTCGGCAATTTCGCGAATATCGATATTGCTCGCCGCTGCGACCACTTCGTCAAGAATGTCGAAATTGAAGTGCTCTTCTTCCGCTTCGATTTTCGCCTTCACGGCTTTCACGGTCGGGCTTTTCGAGATCACACCGCAGTATTCCGGCATGGTACGGGCAAAGTCTGCGGTACCGATTTCACGCGCCAGATCGATAATGTGCTCTTTATCGTGAGAGATCAGCGGACGCAGGATCAGCGTATCAGAAACGTTGTCGATAAGACGCAGGTTGGTCAGCGTCTGGCTCGACACCTGCCCCAGAGCTTCGCCGGTCACCAGTGCCTGCACGCCATAGCGCTCGGCCACTTTTGACGCTGCACGCACCATCATGCGTTTAAGCACCACGCCCATCTGGCCGTCTTCCACTTTTTCGAGGATTTCGCCGACCACAGGTTCAAAGTTAATGGCCACGAAGCGCACGCGGTGGGAGCTGCCAAAGCGTTTCCACAGGTAGTACGCCACATGACGCACGCCGATTTCATGCGCCGCGCCGCCCAGGTTAAAGAAGCAGTAGTGTACGCGGCAGCCGCGACGCATCAGCATATAGCTGGACACGCCGGAGTCAAAACCGCCGGAGATCAGCGACAGCACATCTTCCTGGGTGCCGATGGGATAGCCGCCGATACCTTCATAGCGGCCTTTTACCAGCAGCAGGCGATCGTTTTCGATTTCCAGATTAACGGTCACATCGGGGTGTGTCAGTTTTACACGCGCCGTTTCGATGTGCTGATTTAAACCGCCGCCAACATAGCGCTCTACTTCAATCGAGCTAAACTCATGTTTACCGCGGCGTTTAACGCGTACGCAGAAGGTTTTACCTTCCAGTTGGTCGCGGAACTGAACCAGTGCTTTCTCAAAGATATCGTGCAGGGAAGTGAAAGGTACATCTTCCACTTCCAGAATGTGGTGAATACCGGGAATGCGGGTCAGGGCATCGCGAATAGCCAGACGCTCGTTCTCGTCTTTGGCGCGAACTTCGATATGATCCCAGTGACGAACAATGGCAATGGTGTCGGCATACTGCTTAAGGACGTTACGAATATTTCCGGTCAGCATCTTAATAAAGCGCAAACGCACAGATTGGCTTTTGATGGTGATTTCCGGGAACAATTTAATGATAAACTTCATGGCGGCAATGGTTCGTTGGCAGATCTGACAAGCGATCTGTTGAGGGAAATATACAGCAGCCCATACCTGCGGCTGCATCCAGGCGCGGAAGTATACCACCATCGTGGTCAACCTGTGCATATTGCATGACCATTGCGCCTTATTTGCTAAGTTGCGCCACTCCGCTACCATAGCGGAGCCGAATAAATGAGAGAGCCAGACATTCACATGCCAAAGAAAAATGACGCACCGGCCAGTTTCGAAACGGAGCTCAATGAGCTGGAACAGATTGTCACCCGCCTTGAAAGCGGCAACTTACCGCTGGAAGAAGCATTAAATGAATTCGAGCGCGGCGTGCAGCTGGCCCGTCTGGGACAGGTAAAACTGCAACAGGCAGAGCAGCGCGTGCAGATCCTGCTCTCTGATAACGACGACGCCCCGCTGACGCCCTTCACTCCGGACGCCGAGTAAACATGGATTTCGCACAACAACTTGAAAGGTGTGTGCAGCAGGCAAATGACGCCCTGCGCCGCTTTATTTCTCCTCAGCCCTTTCAGAACACTCCTCTGGTTGAGGCCATGCACTATGGCACACTGTTAGGCGGCAAACGGCTGCGGCCTTTCCTGGTATACGCCACCGGACAAATGTTTGGTGTGAGCGCCTCCACGCTCGACGCCCCTGCCGCAGCCATCGAATGCATTCACGCCTATTCGCTGATCCATGACGATCTCCCGGCGATGGATGATGACGATCTGCGTCGCGGTCAGCCGACCTGTCATATTAAATTCGGCGAAGCGAACGCGATCCTCGCGGGCGATGCGCTGCAAACGCTGGCCTTCTCTATTCTGGCGGATACGCCCATGCCGGAAGTCGCGATACGCGATCGTCTGGCGATGGTGTCCGAACTGGCGCAGGCCAGCGGCGTCGCAGGCATGTGCGGCGGGCAAGCGCTGGATCTTGAGGCGGAAGGCAAACAGGTCGGCCTGGAAGAACTTGAACGTATTCACCGGCATAAAACCGGTGCGCTGATCCGTGCCGCGGTGCGGATGGGCGCGTTAAGTGCCGGTGATAAAGGACGCGCCGCGCTGCCGATCCTCGATCGTTATGCCGAAAGCATCGGCCTGGCGTTCCAGGTACAGGATGACATTCTGGATGTGGTGGGTGATACTGCGACCCTTGGTAAACGCCAGGGCGCCGATCAGCATTTAGGTAAAAGCACCTACCCCGCACTACTGGGCTTAGAGCAGGCCCAGACAAAAGCCCGTGACCTGATTGACGATGCCCGCCATGCGCTAGATGCGCTGGCCGCCCAGTCACTGGATACCACGGCACTGGAAGCACTGGCGAATTACATAATCCAGCGTGATAAATAAACTTTTTTACAGGCTCCTGATAACGCAGAGGGCGGCATACTGCCCCCTGAATGATCACGAGTAAGACGAGTGGCCGATGAGTTTTGATATAGCCAAATACCCGACACTGGCACTGGTTGACTCTGCCCCGGAGTTACGCCTGCTGCCTAAAGAGAGCCTGCCGAAGCTGTGTGACGAACTGCGTCGCTATCTGCTCGACAGCGTGAGCCGCTCCAGCGGGCACTTTGCCTCCGGGCTTGGCACCATTGAGCTGACCGTGGCGCTGCATTACGTCTATAACACGCCCTTCGATCAGCTGATCTGGGACGTGGGCCACCAGGCGTACCCGCATAAAATCCTCACCGGTCGGCGTGACAAGATCGATACCATCCGTCAGAAAGACGGGCTGCACCCTTTCCCGTGGCGCGGTGAGAGTGAATATGATGTGCTGAGCGTCGGGCATTCATCCACCTCCATCAGCGCCGGTATCGGCATCGCCGTTGCGGCGGCAAAAGAAGGCAAGCAGCGTCGCACCGTTTGCGTGATCGGCGATGGCGCGATCACCGCGGGCATGGCCTTTGAGGCGATGAACCATGCGGGCGATATCCGGCCAGATATGCTGGTGGTGCTGAACGACAACGAAATGTCGATCTCCGAGAACGTTGGCGCGCTGAATAACCATCTGGCGCAGCTGCTTTCCGGCAAACTCTATTCCACGCTGCGCGAAGGCGGCAAAAAAGTCTTCTCCGGCGTACCGCCGATCAAAGAGCTGCTCAAACGTACCGAAGAGCACATCAAAGGCATGGTGGTGCCAGGCACATTGTTTGAAGAGCTGGGCTTTAACTATATCGGCCCGGTGGACGGTCATGATGTGCTGGGTCTGGTGACGACGCTGAAAAACATGCGCGATCTGAAAGGCCCGCAGTTCCTGCATATCATGACCAAAAAAGGCCGTGGTTATGAGCCGGCCGAAAAAGATCCCATCACCTTCCATGCGGTACCGAAATTCGATCCGGCAAAAGGGATGCTGCCTAAAAGCGTCGGCGGTATGCCGTCCTACTCGAAAATCTTTGGCGACTGGCTGTGCGAAACGGCGGCGAAAGACAGCAAACTGATGGCCATTACGCCGGCGATGCGTGAAGGCTCCGGCATGGTGGAGTTTTCCCGTAAGTTCCCGGATCGCTATTTTGACGTGGCGATCGCCGAGCAGCACGCCGTGACCTTTGCGGCGGGTCTGGCGATTGGCGGCTATAAGCCGGTGGTGGCGATCTATTCCACTTTCCTGCAACGCGCTTACGATCAGGTGATCCACGACGTCGCCATTCAGAAATTGCCGGTGCTGTTTGCCATTGACCGTGCGGGCATCGTCGGTGCTGACGGGCAGACGCATCAGGGGGCTTTCGACATCTCGTTCCTGCGCTGTATCCCGGAAATGGTGATCATGACGCCGAGCGATGAAAACGAATGTCGCCAGATGCTGTTTACCGGCTATCACTACAACGATGGCCCGAGCGCGGTGCGTTATCCACGCGGTAATGCGCTGGGCGTCGAACTGACGCCGCTGCAAAAACTGCCGCTGGGTAAAGGCGTGGTAAAACGTCAGGGCGAAAAAGTGGCGATTTTAAACTTCGGCACCTTGCTGGCTGACGCGGCGGTAGTCGCTGAATCGCTCAATGCCACGCTGGTGGACATGCGTTTTGTGAAGCCGCTGGACGAATCGCTGATCCTGTCGCTGGCCCGCAGCCATGAGATGCTGGTAACGCTGGAAGAGAATGCCATCATTGGCGGTGCAGGCAGCGGCGTGAACGAGGTGCTGATGGCGAACCGCACGCTGGTGCCGGTACTTAATCTCGGCCTGCCGGATCATTTCATTCCGCAGGGCACGCAGGACGAGGCGCGCGCCGCCATCGGTCTGGATGCTGCCGGTATCGAAGCCAGTATCAAACGCTGGCTGGCCTAACTCCCCCTTCCGCTCCTGCTATGCTTAGGTAATCTCGTACCCGTAAGCAGGAGTGGAACCATGCAATACAATACATTAGGAAAAACGGACCTTAAGGTTTCCCGTCTTTGTCTGGGCTGTATGACCTTTGGCGAGCCGGATCGGGGCAATCACGCCTGGACGCTGCCCGAAGAGAGCAGCCGCCCGATTATTCAGCGCGCGCTGGAAGGCGGCATCAACTTTTTCGATACGGCAAACAGCTATTCCGATGGCAGCAGCGAAGAAATTGTTGGCCGCGCGCTGAAAGATTTTGCCCGTCGCGATGACGTGGTGGTCGCCACCAAAGTGTATTATCCGTCCGGCGATCTTACTGAGGGCCTGTCCCGCGCGCAGATCCTGCGTTCCATTGATGACAGCCTGCGCCGCCTCGGCATGGAATATGTCGATCTGCTGCAAATTCATCGCTGGGATTACAACACGCCGATTGAAGAAACGCTGGAAGCGTTGAACGACGTGGTGAAAGCCGGTAAAGCGCGCTACATCGGCGCATCGTCCATGCATACCGAACAGTTCGCCCAGGCGCTGGATCTGCAAAAGCAGCACGGCTGGGCGCGTTTCGCCACCATGCAGAACCATTACAATCTGATTTATCGCGAAGAAGAGCGCACCATGCTGCCGCTGTGTTATCAGGAAGGCATTGCGGTGATCCCGTGGAGCCCGCTGGCGCGTGGTCGCCTGACGCGTCCCTGGGGTGAAACCACGGCACGCCTGGTGTCTGATGAGGTGGGTAAAAAACTGTATGACGACAGCGAGCAGAGCGATGCACAGATCGCAGAACGTCTGGCTGCGGTAGCAGAAGACGTGGGCGCAACGCGGGCGCAGGTGGCGCTAGCCTGGCTGCTCAGTAAGCCTGGCGTGGTTGCGCCGATTATTGGTACGTCACGGGAAGAGCAGCTTGAAGAGCTGTTGCAGGCGGTTGATCTGCAACTGACGCCGGAGCAGATTGCTGAAATGGAAATGCCGTATAAACAGCATCCGGTGGTAGGATTTAAGTAAGCATTCCCCCGGCCTCTTCTGATCAGAGCGGGCCGGGGAAAACCGTTAAATAATGCCAATCGGCCAGTGATGGCCGATCACATACAGCACCGCCGCCGCGATAATCCCGGCAATAATATCGTCGACGATGATCCCCATTCCGCCATGGACGTTACGGTCAAACCAGCGGATCGGCCACGGCTTCCAGATATCGAAAAAGCGGAACAGCACAAAACCGGCCACCACCCACTGCCAGTCATGGGTCGGCAGCGCCATCAGAGTGATCCACATACCGATAAACTCATCCCAGACGATGCTGCCGTGATCGTGCACGCCCATGTCTTTCGCCGTCTGGTGGCACAGGTAAACGCCAATGCTGATCGACAGCATGATCACCAGTGAATAGAGCTGCCACGGCAGAAAAGTCATCAGATACCAGAACGGGATCGCCGCAATGGATCCCGCCGTGCCTGGCATGATCGGACTTAAGCCGCTGCCAAAACCGGTGGCCAGCAGATGCCACGGATTACGCATGCTCAGGCGGCTTTTCGCACTATCCTTACGAGTTTGCAAAGTGATCGTATCCTTTTAAATCAAACGATACCGGTTTTCCGTCGCGGGAAAACTGGATGCTTTCCACATCGGCGCTCATCTGGCCAACGCAGGTAAAGGGCACGCCGAGATGGCCGATGGCCACGTCCAGCGCCCCCCGGTTACGTTCAGGCACGGTAAAGCAGAGTTCATAATCTTCGCCGCCCGCCAGCGCCCAGCGTAGCGCCTGCTCTGGCTCAACGTGACGACGCATGGCGTCGGAGAACGGCATGGCGTCCATGTCCAGCATCGCACCGCAGTTGCTGGCCTTCACGATATGCCCGAGATCGGAACTCAGTCCGTCGGATAAATCGATCGCCGCGCTCGCCAGATCGCGCAGCGCCTGGCCGTGCAGAATGCGTGCCGTCGGACGCAGATGGCGTTTCAGCAACCATTGCGCGTCCTGCTCATTCTCAACCCGCAGGCGGTTTTGCAGGATCGCCAGCCCCGCAGCGCTGTCACCCGGCGTACCGGTAACGTAGATCCAGTCGCCAGGCTTCGCGCCTGAGCGCTTAAGGGCGCGGCCCGCAGGCACATAGCCGTAAATACCCAGCGTCATCGACAGCGGACCACGGGTGGTATCGCCGCCAATCAGCTGCATATCGTAGTAATTAATCTGTTCGAACAGGCTGTCGCTAAAAGCTTCAAGCCAGGTCTCATCCACCTCTGGCAGCGTGATCGCCAGCGTCAGCCACGCCGGATCCGCGCCCATAGCCGCGAGATCGCTCAGGTTAGAGGCCAGCGCTTTGTGCGCCAGATCGACAGGTGAAATGTCCGGAAGAAAATGGTTGCCCGAAACCAGGGTATCGGTGCTGATTGCCAGCGTTTGCTTGTCAGGAATATTGAGCAGTGCGCAATCGTCACCAATGCCGGTTTCGACATCCAGACGCGCGCGTCGTACGCGGTCAAAATAACGGGCAATAAGGGAAAACTCGCCGCATGCCATACGCTATGCCTCAGCAGAATGATAAACAGGAGACTGGGAAGGCGGCGAAATGGCAACTGCACTTCGCCGCACGGACCAGCAGATTACTTTTTGTGGGGGCGGATCGCGGGTGCGGCTTTATCCAGCACGCCGTTAACAAACTTGTGGCTGTCTTCTGCGCCAAACGTTTTTGCCAGTTCAATAGCTTCGTTGATGGCCACTTTATACGGCACATCAGCACGTTTAGACAGTTCGAACAGCGCGATACGCAGTACCGCTTTCTCGACCTGGCCCAGCTCTTCGAGCAGACGGGACAGGTAGGGCTTCATCAGTCCATCGAGATATGCGCTGTTAGTCGCCACCCCGGACAGCAGTTCGCGGAAATACGCGATGTCGACATCTTTGACATCCTGTTCAGACAGGAACTGGTATTCAACATCGGCGATGTCGTTCTGGGACAACTGCCAGGAGTAAAGCGCCTGGACGGCACACTCACGGGCGCGGCGACGAGCAGCAGGTTTCACGGAAATTCCCCTTACAAAAAAATCAGGCTTTAATGGCCTTCAATACATTAATCATCTCAAGCGCGGTCAGGGCAGCTTCTGCACCTTTGTTACCCGCTTTGGTACCGGCGCGTTCGATGGCTTGTTCAATACTTTCAGTAGTCAGCACACCAAAGGCTACCGGGATTTCGCTCTGTTCAGCGACGTGTGCCAGACCATTGCTTGCACCACCCGCCACATATTCGAAATGGGCGGTACCGCCACGGATAACCGTGCCGAGTGCAATAATCGCATCATATTTACCGGTTTTCGCCAATGCGCCAGCCGCCAGAGGCAGCTCATAAGCACCTGGAACCCAAACCACGGTGATGTTTTCATCTTTAACCTGACCGATACGTTTCAGTGCGTCGATAGCACCGTCCAGCAGGCTGTCATTGATGAAGTTGTTGAAACGCGCAATGGTGATGGCGACGCGAGCGTCCGGGGCAGCAACGGTAGCTTCAATAATGTTCATACTCTTCCTTTACGGGTTCATTTAGCCCCGCAGGGGGGCGGATTTTATCATAATACTTCACGCACTGCTTCCCTTTTACGAGGACATTACGCAGTGGTCAAATGCAGGCAAATATCAGGGCCAACCCGACGTATTTCGCTGAATGCAAATTTCGGCGCATCGGCTAATGCCTCAAGGCCCGGCAGTACGCACAAACCGCGCGCATCGGTGCCTAACAGTTTTGGCGCAAGGTAGACCACCAGCTCATCCACCAGCCCGGCCTGGATCAGCGCCCCTGCAAGGGATGCCCCGGCTTCCACCCAGATGCTGTTTACCTGCTGGCGACCCAGCAGCATCATCATCGACACCAGATCGAGATGGCCGTTGTGCTCAGGTACCTGAATGTGGCGCACGTTATCCGGCCAGGTCCGCGCGTCCGGCTGTGTGCGGGCAAACCAGGTTTCACCCGCTTGCTGGATCAGTCGATGTTCCGGCGTCACGCGGTTTTGGCTGTCGACCACGATTCGCAGCGGCTGGCGTAATTGCGCCTGCGGGTATTGCGCCTGCACGTCCGCAGAGAGCTCGTCCCAGCGAACGTTAAGCTGCGGATCATCCGCCAGCACCGTCGCGCTGCTGGTGAGAATAGCATGACTCTGCGCGCGCAAACGTTGCACATCGCGCCTTGCCTGAAGGGAGGTGATCCACTGGCTTTCACCGCTGGCCATGGCGGTACGGCCATCCAGCGACGCGCCCAGTTTTAGCTGCACCCAGGGAAAGCCGGTGCGCATACGTTTCAGGAAACCTTTATTGAGGTTTTCCGCCTCGCTCATCATCAGCCCGTGGCTGACCTCAATACCTTCCTGTTGCAGGCGGTACAGCCCGCGCCCGGCAACCTGCGGATTGGGGTCCTGCATCGCCGCCACTACACGAGACACGCCCGCGTTAATCAACGCTTCGCAGCAGGGTGGCGTGCGTCCGTGATGGCTACAGGGTTCCAGGGTGACATAGGCGGTAGCACCACGTGCCTTTTCGCCCGCCATGCGCAGGGCATGGACTTCGGCATGCGGCTCGCCTGCCCGCTGATGATAACCTTCGCCGACAATCTCGCCGTCTTTGACGATCACACAGCCAACGTTGGGATTCGGATGGGTGGTAAAACGCCCGCGCTGCGCCAGCTTCAGCGCTCGTGCCATGTACATCTCATCATGCATGAGCTTAATCCTGTAAGCGGGCGATCTCTTCGCCAAATTCGCGGATGTCTTCAAAGCTGCGGTAAACCGAGGCGAAGCGGATATAGGCGACTTTATCGAGCTTTTTCAGCTGCTCCATCACCAGATTGCCGATCATTTTGCTCGGCACTTCGCGCTCGCCAGTAGCACGCAGCTGCGATTTAATATGATTCAGCGCCATTTCAACGTCATCCGCGCTCACCGGACGTTTTTCCAGCGCGCGCAGCATGCCGTTACGCAGTTTTTCCTCGTTAAACGGCTCGCGGATCTCGTTGCTTTTCACCACGCGCGGCATCACCAGTTCTGCCACCTCAAAGGTGGTGAAGCGTTCATTACACACCAGACACTGACGACGGCGGCGCACGGACGACCCTTCACCGACCAGGCGGGAGTCAATTACTTTGGTATCCACGGCTAAACAGAATGGGCAATGCATACGGCGTCCTGACGTTAAAATTAGCTGAAATCTATTTTAACCTGATCTGCTGCGACAACAAAGGTAAGACCGCTTTTGAGATAAAGGATCGATGGCAACCCGCGTTGTGCACGCTACTATTACAGGCAATGTTCGTTGCAAGGAAACTAACACAATGACAAGACGTTACCTGAAGGTTTTGCTGGTCGGTAGCCTGTTTACCCTCAGCGCCTGTGCGCCGCAAAGCGAAGTCCGACAGCTACATCAAAGCGTCAGTACGCTCAATAAAGAGATGAGTAAACTGAATCAGGAGACGGTGAAAATCACCCAGCAAAATTCGCTGAATGCCAAATCCAGCAGCGGCGTGTATCTGTTGCCTGGCGCGAATACCCCTGCCCTTCTTCACAGTCAGATCGGTATGCTGAAGATGTCGCTGGTGAACATTGCCCCTAATGCCGACGGCACGCGCGTAACGTTACGCATTCAGGGTGAATCGAACGATCCGCTTCCGGCGTTCAGCGGGACGGTGGAATGGGGCCAGATCCTGGGCACCACCGATAACTACCAGGAAGTTAACGTGCAAAATCAGTTGATTAACGCCCCGGCCAGTACCCTGGCACCGAGCGACGTTGACCTGCCGCTCCAGCTTAACGGCATCACGCCAGACCAGCTGGGCTTTGTACGCGTTCACGATATTCAGCCCGCCACCAACCAGTAAGCGGCTTCCGGGGCGAGCCACTCGCCCTTTTCACTTCCCCCGCCTTTTTCGGCGAAATATTTGCAACACAGATGAATCTCAGTACAATCCCTGCGTTTTATATACGCAAACGTGAACGCAATCGATTACGTGCGTAATAGATATGTGAAACAACACATATTTTTGTGAGCATGGATACTTATAATAGGCTCGCTGAAATACGAAACATTTAGAAACTCAATACGCGCGTTCTTTCGCTCCCGCAGGGGAACTTAATCAGTGGCTAAACTATGAAAAAAACATTACTCGTCGCCGGTGCTGCACTGGCTCTCTCCTCTTCATTCGCCGTCTATGCGGCAGAAAATGACAAGCCAGAGTTCGTTTCCGACTGGTGGCACCAGAGCGTGAACGTGGTAGGCAGCTACCACACCCGTTTTGGACCGCAAATCCGTAACGATACCTATCTGGAATATGAAGCGTTTGCCAAAAAAGACTGGTTTGATTTTTATGGTTAC
This sequence comes from Enterobacter kobei, assembly GCF_018323985.1. Lineage (GTDB taxonomy): Bacteria > Pseudomonadota > Gammaproteobacteria > Enterobacterales > Enterobacteriaceae > Enterobacter_D > Enterobacter_D kobei_A. The sequence goes on from NZ_AP024590.1 coordinate 3,525,765, forward strand.
CTGGATGCACCGGTCTTCTTCGGTGGTAACACCGATGCCAAAGGGATCTGGAACCATGGTTCCCCGCTGTTTATGGAAATCGAACCGCGCTTCTCTATCGATAAACTGACCGGTGCTGACCTGAGCTTTGGTCCGTTCAAAGAGTGGTACGTCGCGAACAACTACATCTACGATATGGGCCGCAATAAGTCCGGTCGTCAGAGCACCTGGTATATGGGTCTGGGTACCGACATCGATACCGGCCTGCCAATGAGCCTGTCACTGAACGTGTATGCGAAATACCAGTGGCAGAACTACCTGGCGGAGAACGAAAACGAGTGGGACGGCTACCGTTTCAAAGTGAAATACTTTGTACCGATCACTGAACTGTGGGGCGGTAATCTGAGCTACATCGGTTTCACCAACTTTGACTGGGGTTCCGATCTGGGCGACAACGGCTTCCGCGACAACAACGGTCGTAAAGCACGTACCAACGATTCCATCGCGTCCAGCCACATTCTGTCGCTGAGCTACGATCACTGGCACTACTCAGTGGTGGCGCGTTACTGGCACAACGGTGGTCAGTGGAATGATGATGCCAGCCTGAATTTCGGCAATGGCGACTTCAGCGTCCGCTCTACCGGCTGGGGTGGTTACCTGGTGGCAGGTTACAACTTCTAATCGGCGCGGGTTTCGCCCGGTGGCGCTGCGCTTACCGGGCCACCTTCCGAATGCAGGCCGGGTAAGGCGTAGCCGCCACCCGGCTTTTTACTGCTTAACCTTCCGTAAAAAATCCACCAAAGACTTGTCTGCACTCTCGCTAAAGCGCCTCTCCGTCAGCACAATATTGAGACACCTGTCGAGCCGAAAACAGCGGTAGTCATCGCGTCGTTCACACCACGCGGCAAGCAACCAGTGCTCTCCCCAGAAGAATAAGCCCAACGGCTGCACCTCACGTTTAGAGAGCTGTCCAGCTTCATCGCGATAATGCAGATCCAGTACGCCCTGGGAAGATATCGCCTGATGAATGACATCAAAACCCTTGCGGGAATGAGGTTGCAGAGCAATGTCCGGGGCATAAATGCGCGTCTGCTCCGCCTTACGACGACTCGTATCCGGCAGTATTGCCAGTACCTTTTCCTGCGCCGACTCCAGCTCGCGGGACAAGGATTCTCCACCCCAGGTTTTGAGCAACCGAATAGCCACGATCAACGCCTCAGACTCTTTGTTCGTCAGCATCAGCGGCGGCAAATCAAAACCTGCCATCAGGCGATAGCCACTTCCCGCCTCCCCTTCCACGGGCACGCCAGACAACGATAAATCGCGAATATCGCGATAGACTGTACGTTCAGATATGCCCAGCCTGTCCGCCAGATGCGCCGCCGTTGTCAGTCGTCTCCCCCGCAGGATCTGCACAATCTGGAACAAACGGTCAGCGCGTCGGGTCATAGTTTTCTCGCTTCTCAGGCGGGTTGATGGAGGCCGACGCGATTACCTTCGCTGTCGATAAACAGGGCTATAGTTCCGATACCTCGCGGCAACTCGTACGGGCCAAATACACATTCGCCGCCCGCAGAAATAATGCGTTCGAGCGTGGTGCCAAGATGGTCGGTATGCAGGTAAATAATAGCGCCCTGTGGCGAGGGTGTAATGCCCTCAAATTTTGCCAGCGCACCGCCCGTTTCTTCGCCTTCATGCGGGAAAATGGCCAACTCAGCCACGTCCAGTTGCTCACGCTTTAACACCACCTGCATCACTGGCTCATAAAACGTGATGGCGCGATCCATATCCGTGACCGGGATTTCAAACCAGCTAATGACCTTTTTCATACTTACTCCTGCCTGTTGTTTGAGTTCAGGCGAAGTGTACGACAGTGCTCCTGACAGCATACTGTCAGGAGTGTTAGTGAGGAAGAGCCAAAAAAAATCCCGGTCAGGTGACCGGGATTTTTTTGCAGCAAAACAGGCGTTACGGAAGGATTGACGGTTGGTCCGCGCCTTCTTTCTCGACTTTCTGCACCAGCAGGTGTTCACGCTTCATGCCCAGTTTCAGCGCCAGCGCCGATGCGACATAAATCGACGATGCAGTACCGATGGACACACCGATCAGCATGGTCAGCGAGAAGCCCTGGAGCATGGCACCGCCAAAGAGGTAGAGCATCAGGATCACCACTAAGGTGGTTCCTGAGGTGATCAACGTCCTGTGCAGCGTCTGGGTCAGGGACACGTTAAAGATTTCGTACGGCGTTCCACGGCGGATCTTGCGGAAGTTTTCACGAATACGGTCCGATACCACGATGCTGTCGTTCAGCGAGTAGCCGATGACCGACATCAGCGAGGCGACAATCGTCAGGTCCACTTCGATATGGAACAGCGACAGTACGCCCATGGTGATGATGACGTCATGCGCCAGCGCGATAACCACACCGGCCGCCAGACGCCACTCAAAGCGGAATCCGACGTAAACCAGAATGGAAATCAGCGCGACCATCAGCGCCATCGCACCGGTCTGCGCCAGGTCTGCACCCACGCTCGGTCCGACGAACTCGATACGTTTTACCGCGGCATTCTGGCTGGTCGCTTCGTTAATCACGTTCACGACCTTGCTGCCCAGCACCTGACCGCCGGTTTCACCTTCGGCAGGCGGCATACGCACCATGATGTCGCGGCTGCTGCCAAAGTTCTGCAACAGTGGATCGGCAAAGCCCGCTTTTTCCAGCGCTTCGCGCATCTGATCCATATCGGCTGGTTTTTCCAGCGAGATTTCGATGACCGTACCGCCGGTAAAATCCAGACCCCAGTTAAAGCCTTTCACGCCAATGATAATCAGTGACAGGATCAGCAGAAAACCGGAGATGCCGAAGGCCCAGTAATCCCAGCGCATAAAGTCATAGACTCTACGGCCGTGGTTCAATTGTTCAACAGTATATTCCTGTGCCACAACGCACTCCTCAGATAGACAGCTTGTTGATGCGTTTGCCGCCGTACAACAGGTTTACGATGGCACGGGTGCCGACGATCGCGGTAAACATTGACGTCGCCACACCGATACCGGTGGTAATGGCGAAGCCTTTAATGGCCCCGGTGCCTACGGCATACAGGATGATGACCTTAATAAGCGTCGTGACGTTGGCGTCAAAAATGGAACTGAACGCGCCGCGATAACCTTCGTCAATCGCCTGCTGGACACTACGCCCGTTGCTCAGCTCTTCTTTGATACGTTCGTTTATCAGCACGTTCGCATCCACCGCCACCGCAAGGGTTAAGACGATCCCCGCGATACCCGGCATGGTCAGCGTCGCCCCTGGCAGCAGGGACATAATGCCGACAATCAGCACCAGGTTGGCAATCAGCGCCGTGGTAGCAATCAGGCCAAACTTCTTATAGAAGAACAGCATGAAGATGATGGACACCGCCAGACCGGCCAGACAGGCTTCCAGACCCTGAGTGATGTTTTGCATCCCTAAGGTTGGGCCAATGGTACGTTCTTCCACGATCTGAATCGGCGCGATCAACGCACCCGCACGCAGCAGCAGCGACAGCTGACGCGCTTCGTTCGGGTTATTAATCCCGGTGATACGGAAGCTGTTGCCGAGGCGAGACTGGATATTAGCGACGTTAATCACCTCTTCCTGTTTCACCAGTACGGAACGGCCATTTGCATCTTTTTTACCGCTGTCTTTGTACTCCACAAACAGGGTCGCCATCGGTTTGCCGATGTTGTCCTTGGTGAAGTTAGACATGATGTTGCCACCTGCGCTGTCGAGCGAGATGTTAACCTGCGGCTGGTTGTATTCATCCTGGCTGGAAGTGGAGTCGGTGATATGGTCACCGGTCAGGATCACACGTTTGTACAGCACAACCGGCTGACCTTCGCGCATCTGTTTCACTTCCGAATCACCCGGTACACGGCCAGAAGCCGCAGCCGACTGATCGACATTGGTGTTAACCAGACGGAATTCCAGCGTCGCGGTCGCGCCAAGGATTTCCTTCGCACGCGCGGTGTCCTGAATACCCGGCAGTTCAACCACGATGCGGTCTGCACCCTGACGCTGTACCAGCGGCTCGGCGACACCCAGTTGGTTGACACGGTTACGCAGGATGTTGATGTTCTGCTGTACCGCATATTCACGCGCTTCGCTCAGACGCGCATCGGTCATCACCGCGCGCAGGGCGTTGCCGCTTTGGCTGGTGATCACCATGTCGCGGTGGCGTGCAGTCAGGTAAGTGATCGCCTGATCGCGCGCTGCGCTGTCGCGGAACACAATGCTCACGCCATAGTTATCTTCCTTACGTACGTTGGTGTAAGGAATGCCTTTTTCGCGCAGATCGCTACGCAGGCTGTCGGTATTTTGTTCCTGCAGCTTGCCGAGCGCGGTATCCATATCCACTTCCATCAGGAAGTGCACACCACCACGCAGGTCAAGACCGAGTTTCATCGGCTCTGCTTTGATGGAGGACAACCAGCGCGGAGTAGCAGGTGCAAGGTTCAGCGCCACGACATATTTGTCACCCAACAGGCTGAGCAGCGCTTCACGCGCGCGCAGCTGCGTATCGGTGGAGTCGAAACGCGCAAGAATAGCGCCCTCTTCCAGTGCCACAGACTTAGCAGTGATTTTTTCTTGTTTTAAGGTGTTCTGGACCTGGATCAGCGTTTGCTCACTGGCGGCGACACCGCGCGCACCAGTGATCTGAACGGCCGGATCCTCACCATACAGGTTGGGAAGTGCGTAAAGCAGGCCGACGATAATCACGACGACCAGCATAATGTACTTCCACAAAGGATAACGGTTTAACACGGCACTTCCCTTTGGGAAAACGAAAGATTACAGCGCCTTCATCGTGCCTTTCGGCAGAACGGCAGCTACGAAGTCACGTTTGATAACCACTTCAGTGGTGTCATTCAGGGCGATAGCAATGTAGCCAGTTTCCGCTACTTTGGTCACGCGACCCACCAGGCCACCGTTGGTCAGCACTTCATCACCTTTAGCGATGGAGCTCATGAGATTTTTGTGCTCTTTGGTGCGTTTCTGCTGTGGACGCAGGATCATGAAATAGAAGATCAGACCAAACACAACCAGCATCAGGATCAAAGACATCGGGCTGCCCTGCGCCGGTGCACCCGTTGCTGCTACAGCATCAGAAATAAAAAAGCTCATTCAAATTCCCTCATTATTAAAATTAGTCAACGTTCAAAGGTGGAACATCACGACCCTGACGCTGGTAAAAATCGGTCACGAAGCTCTCTAATTTACCCTCTTCGATAGCCTTGCGTAAACCAGCCATTAAGCGCTGGTAATAACGCAGGTTATGAATGGTATTGAGACGCGCGCCCAGTATTTCGTTGCAACGATCGAGATGATGCAAGTAAGCGAGTGAATAATTGCGACATGTATAGCAATCACACTCTTCATCAAGCGGGCCAGTGTCACTCTTGTACTTCGCATTACGAATTTTCACCACGCCATTGGTGACAAACAGATGGCCATTACGCGCATTACGCGTCGGCATCACGCAGTCAAACATATCAATGCCGCGACGAACGCCTTCCACCAGGTCTTCTGGTTTACCCACACCCATCAGGTATCGCGGTTTGTCTGCCGGGATCTGCGGGCACACATGCTCCAGAATGCGGTGCATATCTGCTTTAGGTTCACCCACAGCCAGACCGCCGACAGCGTAGCCATCAAAGCCAATCTCTACCAGACCTTTGACAGAGATATCACGTAAATCTTCGTAAACGCTGCCCTGGATAATACCGAACAGCGCATTTTTGTTTTGCAGCGAGTCGAAACGGTCACGGCTGCGCTTAGCCCAGCGTAAGGACATTTCCATGGAACGCTTGGCGTAGTCCCAGTCAGCCGGATACGGCGTACACTCGTCGAAGATCATCACGATGTCGGAGCCGAGATCGTACTGGATCTCCATGGATTTTTCCGGATCGAGGAAAATCGGATCGCCGTTGATCGGGTTGCGGAAATGCACGCCCGCTTCGGTGATTTTACGAATATCGCCGAGGCTGAATACCTGGAAACCACCGGAGTCGGTGAGGATCGGCCCTTTCCACTGCATAAAGTCATGCAGATCGCCGTGCAGCTTCATGATCTCCTGACCCGGACGCAGCCACAGGTGGAAGGTGTTGCCGAGGATAATCTGCGCGCCAGTGTCCTGCACTTCTTCCGGCGTCATGCCTTTTACGGTGCCGTAAGTACCCACGGGCATAAAGGCGGGCGTTTCAACGACGCCGCGATCAAACACCAGGCGGCCGCGGCGGGCGCGTCCGTCTGTCGTATCTAATTCGAATTTCATTTTTTCTCCATACGCCGGAAAAACAGTCCAACGCGTCAATCAAAGCGCCGCGGAACTATTCCCCGACGCGCTCAGAAATTGCCTGCGGATTGTACGTGATAAACATCGCATCCCCGTAACTAAAAAAGCGATATTCCGCTTTTACCGCTTCTTCATAGGCGTGCATGGTGGCTTTATAACCGGCAAAGGCCGACACCAGCATGATCAGCGTCGATTCCGGCAGATGGAAATTGGTCACCAGCGCGTCGATCACGCTGTACTGATAGCCCGGGTAAATAAAGATTTGCGTATCGCCAAAGAAGGGTTCGATGAGATCGTTTTTGGCCGCTTTCGCCGCGCTTTCCAGCGAGCGTACCGACGTTGTGCCCACCGCCACCACGCGATTACCGCGCGCTTTCGCCGCCAGCACGGCGTCAACCACCTCCTGCGGCACTTCAGCGTACTCAGAGTGCATGATGTGATCTTCAATACTGTCCACGCGCACCGGCTGGAAAGTCCCTGCGCCAACGTGCAGCGTTACGAACGCCATCTCCACGCCTTTTTCACGCAGGCGCGCCAGCAGTGGCTCATCAAAGTGCAGGCCCGCGGTCGGCGCGGCAACGGCACCCGGCTTCTGGCTGTAGACGGTCTGATAGAGTTCACGGCCGGCGTCTTCATCCGGTCGATCGATATACGGCGGCAGCGGCATATGGCCGATGGCGTTAAGAATATCCAGCACCGGGCGTTCATCGTTGAACTCCACTTCAAACAGCGCATCGTGACGCGCCACCATGGTGGCTTTAACGCTGTCATCGTCGCCTAATAGCAGCTCGGCACCCGGCTTCGGCGCTTTAGAGGCGCGAATATGTGCCAGAATACGTTTATCATCCAGCATACGCTCAACCAGTACTTCGATCTTACCGCCGCTGGCTTTACGGCCAAACAGACGCGCCGGGATCACGCGGGTATTGTTAAAGACCAGCAGATCGCCAGGGTTGAGCTTATCGAGCAGATCGGTGAAAGTACCATGCGTCAGCGCGCCCGTCGGCCCGTCCAGCGATAACAGGCGGCAGCTGCTACGCGCAGGCACAGGATAATGGGCGATCAGGGATTCGGGTAATTCAAAGGAAAAATCGGCAACGCGCATGACTTACACTCAGACTGAAAAACAGGCGGGATAGTCTAGTGCTACGGTGCTTCCGCTGCAACAGCTACGCCTCTTTTATGGATTAACTAAACAATGAACTTCCTCGCACACCTGCATCTTGCACACCTCGCAGAAAGCTCGCTTCCGGGTAATTTGCTGGGGGATTTTGTTCGCGGCAACCCGCAGGATGCGTATCCGGCCGAGATTGTCGACGGCATTCGCATGCACCGCCGTATTGACGTACTGACCGATAATCTGCCGGAAGTCCGCGAGGCGCGGGAGTGGTTTCGCCCGCAGACGCGCCGGGTCGCGCCTATTACCCTCGACGTGATGTGGGATCATTTCCTGTCGCGTCACTGGGCGCAGATATCGCCGGAGATGCCGCTGACCGCCTTTGTCAGCTACGCCCGTGCGCAGGTCGCCACCATTCTGCCCTCCTCGCCGGCGCGCTTCGTCAACCTGAATGACTATTTGTGGTCAGAGAAATGGCTGGAGCGCTATCGGGATATGGATTTTATTCAGCAGGTACTCAACGGCATGGCGACCCGCCGTCCCAGACTGGATGCGCTGCGCGACTCGTGGCAGGATCTGGATACGCACTACGCTGCGCTGGAAAAACTGTTTTTTCAGTTCTATCCCCGCATGATGGCACAGGCGAAAAACAAAGAACTTTAATGCTTGCGCTTTAATGGCAGGTGATTATCTTGATAGCGACGCTATCCCTACAATTACACAGGAGAAATATTATGGTACTGGTCACTCGTCCGGCTCCAGACTTTACCGCCGCCGCCGTGCTTGGCAGTGGTGAAATTGTTGAGAATTTCAACTTCAAACAGCATACCCAGGGCAAAGCGACCGTTCTGTTTTTCTGGCCGATGGACTTCACCTTCGTCTGCCCGTCAGAACTGATCGCCTTTGACAAGCGTTACGAAGAATTCCAGAAGCGCGGCGTGGAAGTGGTTGGCGTTTCTTTTGACTCTGAATTTGTTCATAACGCCTGGCGTAACACCCCGGTCGACAAAGGCGGCATTGGCCCGGTGAAATACGCGATGGTGGCTGACATCAAACGCGAAGTGCAGAAAGCGTACGGCATTGAACACCCGGACGCTGGCGTGGCGCTGCGCGGCTCCTTCCTGATCGACGCTAACGGTATCGTGCGCCATCAGGTTGTGAACGATCTGCCGCTGGGACGTAACATCGACGAAATGCTGCGTATGGTGGATGCTCTGCAATTCCACGAAGAGCACGGCGAAGTGTGCCCGGCCCAGTGGGAAAAAGGCAAAGAAGGTATGAACGCGTCTCCGGATGGCGTGGCGAAATACCTGAGCGAGAACCTCACCAGCCTGTAAGCCGTTTTTGCCCGGTGGCGCTACGCTTACCGGGCCTACAGGATTTCGGTGACCTGCCCGGTGGCGCTACGCTTACCGGGCCTGCCGTTGTTCCGTAGATCGTCATACGTAGGCCGGGTAAGGCGTAGCCGCCACCCGGCATTTTTATACCGACTTCTGCCGTACCTCGCGCCAGATGCCCAACCCTACCCCGATCAGCACCAGCACGCCCAACACCAGCGCCGCCCACACCAGCATCTTCTTCCACTGGCTTTGCTGCTGCGCCGGATCCACCGCCGTCAGCCGTGCGTCACCGCCCAGCACAATACGATCCTGCACCAGCGCCTCCGGGATCTGCGCATTCTCCTGACGCAGCGCAGCGGGCACCAGCATATCGACCTCCATTGCCTGCGGCTGCGCGGCACCATTACCCCACGCCAGTAAAAACGGCCCTTTGCCCTGCGCGTTGAAGATCAACGTCTGGCTGGCGCGCTCGCCGGTCACCCGGGCAATACCGTCCTCCAGCTGGCCGTTTACCGCCGTCACGCGGATCGCCTGCACCAGCCCGCCGGTGGTCAACGGCTCAGAGGACTTACCGTTCAGTTGATAAATCACGCTTTTCGCCAGCGGTTGCCATGCGGCCTTTGCCGCGCTGCGGTACTCGATCGCCAGCGGCAGCACGCGCCCTTCCCGGGCTTCGATCATCACCGACACCAGCGGCTGTGGCCGTTGCCAGGAGAACTCCTGCACCGACGAGGAGACCGTTTTCGCCACTGCATTCAGACGGATATTCACCGCCGTATCGCTGTAAATCTGCTCCACTGCCGTCGCGCCGGTCAGCATCGGCGCTCGCGCGGCGTCATTGAAGACCACCAGCACATAACGCATCTCCGTCGGATACACCGTAGCGCTGAAATCCAGGGTATCCAGCAACAGGCGGTCGCTGCCGGAGGTCAGATCCATCAGCGGCATATCGCGTCCATACAACGTCCAGTTTTTCAGATCGCTGCTGACGTACACATCTGTGCGTCCCTGCCAGTTAGCCGGCACGGCGTTCCATGTCAGCTTCAGCTGTGACAGCGGAAACTCGTCTTTTTGCGTTTCAGGCAGGGTTAACAGATAGCTTTTGCCCGCCGTCTTTTTGCCTTCGCCATCGAGACGGATTTCAATGCCGTCCTGCGAGCGCAGCCACAGGGTTTCTGACGCGGCATTATTTTCCGGCACCGGTTCAAGGGCGAACAGGCGCAGCGGCAGCGTGCGCGGCGGCGTCTGTTTCTGCACCGCCGGGATCAGCGTAAAGGGCACCGCGTGCCCTTGCTGATTGAAGACCCGCACATCGCGCAGATCGGGCGCAACGCTGTCGGTATAGATACGCTCCGGCAGCGTCACCTGATACAGCGGTGACGCTGTGGTCGTCTCCAGCGCTGCGCCCCAGGCATAATCCTTTGGCGTTTCCGGGGTAGCGTCCTGGCTCCAGCCCGGCAGCGCCGCGCCGAGCAACGCACAAAAAAGTATCCGTCTGATGATCGTCATTATCCTTGTTCCTCGTTATGCGTCTGTTGTACCCGGGGCGGCAACGGTGAGAAATAGCCCACGATCAGCACCAGCACCGCCACGCCGATAAAGGCGACCGCGCGGGCCAGCCCGCCGCCGCCCGCGCTGTCCACCAGCATCAGTTTTACAATCACCACGCCAAGTAGCGCCGCACCGCACAGCCATTCATGCCGCGATACCTGCCGGGCGGCGCGCAGCATCACCAGCAGCGCCACCAGCATCCAGAACAGCGCGAAGCAGGTCTGTACCAGTCGGGACGACCATAACGCGCTTACCGACCAGTCGATCGCGCCATACCACGCGAGGCTGCGCAACAGCAGGCCGTTCAGCCACCAGAAGGCAAGCCCTGCCAGCAGCAGCGGCACACGTTTATGGATCTCACGTCCCTGCTGCGGGAAATAGCGGGCGCACAACCGCGCCAGCGCGAGCAGCGCCAGTAAAGCAAAGGCGGCCCCCTCCTCCAGCGGATTGAGCAATGGCCGGTAGCCCTGCTCCATCACCACGCCATCATCAATATTGGTCAGCAGCAGCATCACCAGCAGGAAGAAGCCCATGGGGGCCAGCGCCAGCGTGCCGTACCACTGCGGCCAGACGCGAAGCGGCCACAGCGAGCGTTGCAGACCGGCGCGCACCAACAGGATCACCGCTGCCGCCGCCGTCATCGCCAGACCCGCCTGCCACGGGAACATGCCCCACGAGAGCGCATCGATATACCACCACAGCTCTGCCGCCAGCGCGGCGATAATCATCCAGAACAGCGACAGGTGCAGTCCCTGCGAAAGATAAGGCACGGGCGGCGTGCGCTGTTGATACAACAGCCAGAGCGCGGACGGTAGCGCGATACACCAGGCGAGATTTTGCCAGCCAGCGCTGAAGATCGCCCCCTGGGCGGCGATCTGCCAGACCAGCGTCGCCAGCATCAACGGCCACAGTAGCCAGACGCTATAGCTGAGCGCGCGCCAGCGCAGCCGTTGCGCGGCCCACCGCCAGCCATGCACGCTCAGGGCGATGAACGCCAGCAGGCCCGGCAGGTCGTTCATCCACCGGCTTAAGGTCAGCGCCGACAGCCCGTGCAGGGCCAGCAGCCAGAAGATAATGCCCCCTGCCAGCAGGCCATAGCTGCCCTGCGTATTCAGGCCGCGCCATAGCCAGGCGGCGGCGATCCACGTCAGGCTCAGCACCGCAAAAATCATCAGTTGTGACAGCGCCGGAAGCAGATCCTGCACCGCCCACAGCGCGCTGCCCACGGCCAGCAGCAGTAAACCGGTGCCGCTGTAGCTCATCCGCCGTTGCTGTTGCTGAACGCCCAGCCACAGTATGCCCAGCCCTTCCAGCGCCCAGGCCATCGACGTCCAGCGCGCAGAAAGCGCCAGCGGGATCGCCAGCGTGACAAACGCGCCGCCCAGCGCCAGCGCGGCCAGCACCAGCGGCCGCCCGAGTTCAGGTTTACGCCGCAGTACCAGCCACGCCAGCAGCAGATAAAACGCACCAAACCCGAGCGCGGAAAACGCCGGGCCAAAGGTGAAATCCTGAGTAAGCGCGTACTGCATGCCAAAACCGATCAGCGGCGGTGCGAACAGCAGTACGCCGTCAATAATGCGTTTGCCGCCGCCCTGCGCGCGCAGCGACAGCCCGACGCTCAGCACGCCGAACAGCACAATATTGGCGATCAGGAACAGCTGGCAACTGAGGTAAAACTCAGGCCGGTAGCCATACAGTCCCCACACGCCGCCGACGCCGAAGGTAAACAGCAGACCAAGCAGGTTGAGCACCCGCCAGTGCTGCCAGACGCTGATGGCAAGAATGCCGCAGGAGAGCAGCAGATAGAACGAGAACAGCCCGATATGGCTGCCGCCGCCGGTAGAGAGCAGCAGTGGCGCGAGATAACCGCCGAGACTGGCGAGCATCGCCAGGCTTAAGGCGCGCTGCAATACCGCCAGCCCGACGCTCACCGCGCAGATCAGCAGCAGCAAAGCAAAAGCCAGCGTCACAGGCAGCATCTGCCAGAGCCGGAACGCGCCGAATACCGTCAGATAGAGCACGCCGGTTGCGCCACCTTGCAAAATCAGCGCATAGACCGGTTGTTTATGGCGCAGTCGCCAGCCGAGCGCCAGCAGTACCACGGCCGCCAGCGCCGCCACGCACAGGCGCAGTTCCAGCGGAAACAGATCGCGCTCGACGGAATAGCGGAATAAAAACGCCAGCCCGAAGAACAGCAGCAGAATGCCAAGTTTTGCCAGCGGGTTGCCGCGCATAAACCAGCTCACCAGCGAGGTGATCATGCCGCCTTGCGGTTCATCAGATACGGGCTTGCTGGTCGCCGCCGGGGTGACGGCGACCGGCTCAGACAACGCCGGTTTCGCCGCCCAGGGATCGACAGCGGGGGGTGGCGGTGCAGGCACAATGACCGGCACAGGAACAGGTTCCGGCTCCACTGTCCGTTCAGGCAGCGGTTGCGGCGCAGGCGCATTTGCCTGTCCCGCCAGCTGCTGCTCCAGCGCCGTCAGCCGTTCACGCAATACGCCCAGTTCCCGCTGCGTATCGCTGCTTTTTCGCCACGCTCTGATCGCCAGCGCAGGGGCGACAATCAGGGCGAAAAAGAGAACAAGACCGGCAACCAGCAAAAGCTCATCCATGGTTTTACCTTCGGTTCGGTGATCACTCCCGAAAGGATATTACATTTCTTTTCAACCCTGATAAAAATGTTTCGAAAGGTTCAGCGGTTGCGCCACAGCGTGGCGGAAATCGCCGGTAGCGACAGCACATTATCCTCGATGGTGCCGGTACCCACTTTGCACTGCCAGGCCGGAACATCCACCAGCGGCAAATCCGTCAGCACCACCTCGCAGGCCTTGCCACGGTTGATCGCCACCAGCACGCGTTCATGCTGGAAAACGCGCACAAACACCACCACATCGCCTTCGGCATGCAGTACCTGACAGCCGCCGTGACGCAAAGCGCGGCTTTTCTTGCGCAGCGTCGCCATCTGCTGATAAAGCGCGAACAGCGTGGCATCCTGTTTTTCTTTGTCCCACGGGAATGGCTTACGGCAGAAGGGATCGTTGTTGCCATCCAGTCCCACTTCATCGCCGTAATAGATACAGGGCACACCGGGCCAGCTGAACAGCCAGACCACCGCCAGCGGCATCCGCGCGATGTCCTTGCCAAGCAGCGTCTTAAAACGCGAGGTGTCGTGGCTGTCGAGCTGGTTAAACATGCGCAACTGTTGCTGATGCGACAGCCCGGCGCGGTAGTTATCCATCCACGCCATGCAGGTGGCGGCATCGATATGCTGCGGATCGTAGGAAATATCGGTGTTTGCGAGGAAGCCCCACAGCGGAATGGTAAAGCCGCGATAGTTCATCGCCGCGTCTTCGGCATCCGCCTGCAACCACTGCCGTGCATCACCAAAATGCTCACCCACGATATAGGCTTCCGGCTGCGTCTCTTTCGCCGCCTGACTGATACCACTGATGTGCAGCAGGTTATTACGCGCGCCGCCTGCTTCACCCAGCATATGCACCACATCCAGCCGCCAGCCGTCCATATTCCAGGGTGCTTTCAGCCAGTGACGCACAATACTGTCTTCCCCCTTATAAATCTCCTCCACCAGCGAGGCAGACTGATAATCCAGCTTCGGCAGGCTGGCGTAGCCAAGCCAGTCAAGGGCGTGCCCCTCGTCGGAAAAGCTGTACCATTCGCGCCACTCGGACGCCGGGTTATGGCATGCGCCGGTGGTGCCACGATTATGCCGGTCAAACCAGGCATGGGAGTCGCCGCTGTGGTTAAACACGCCGTCGAGCACCAGGCGGATCCCCTCGCGCTGCGTGTTCGCGCGCAGCCGCAGCAGCGCCTGATCGCCGCCGAACTGCGGATCGACGTGACGATAATCTTCGGTGTCGTATTTGTGCACGCTGGGGGCGACAAATACCGGGTTAAGGTAGAGCGCCGTGACGCCAAGCTTTTTCAGGTACGGCAGCTTTTCGCTGATGCCGTCCAGATCGCCGCCGTAAAAGGTTGATCCCCCCGCCTCGCCGGTGAGGGGTTCATCCCAGTCGCGCAGCACGATCTCGTGCCCGGCGGCGTGGTGGTAATAAACGTTATCCTGCTGTGGGGTGCGCGGCTGGCTGCGGGCAAAGCGATCGGGGAAAATCTGATAAAACACCTGATCCGCCACCCACTGCGGGCCGGTATCCGGGCAGTCGATGGCAAATTGCTCCAGCCGTGCAGGGGGAAAATCGCTAAAGTCCTGCGGCGTAAACCAGCGCTGGCGGTCCGCCCACAGCAGTTTAAAACTGTAGCGACGGCGCGGTTGTCCTTCAGACACGTCAATGGCGACCCGCCAGGCCGTCACGCCCGGACAGGGCGCGCGACGCAGCGGGTGCATCGTAATAGACGTCTCTTCGTTGTCCTTCTCCGTGCGCAATTTAACCTGCGCAGGCAGATCGTTACCCGCCAGCCACAAGGTTATAAAAAGCTGATCTTTATTGAGTTTTACAAATGGCGCTACCGGAAGATGCCAAGCGTTCAACATCGTTTTACCCCTTGCTGAAAAATGACGCCACCTTGCCACAGCAACGTGAAAGTTCACTCATCATACTGCTGATAATTGGGGGAGGAGTATGGGGGAGGAGGAAAATCAAAGGCATTGCCGGGCGGCATGGCGCACACCCGGCAAAAAATTGCGTAAATCAGGCCGTTTTACGATCGTAACGGCGTTTGAACATCCAGCCCACCAGCAGCAGCGCGATCCATGCAAAACCGACGTACAGCGAAATACGGGTTTCCGGGTGCCAGCCAATCAGCGCAATGATAAACACCAGGAAGATCAGACCGGCCACCGTGGTAGGCACGCCGCCCGGCACTTTAAACTTCAGCGCCGCGACCTCTTCCGGCGGCAGGCGGCGACGGAAAGCGATTTGCGACAGCAAAATCATGATCCACACCCACACAGTGGCGAAGGTCGCCAGCGAGGCGATCACCAGGAAGACATTTTCCGGCATGATGTAGTTCAGCCAGGCAGCAAACAGCAGTGCCACCGTCATCACTACCACCGTGACCCACGGAATGCCGTGACGGGAGGTTTTCGCGAACATCTTCGGCGCGCTGCCCTGCTCGGCCATGCCGTGCAGCATACGCCCGACGCCAAACACATCGCTGTTAATAGCTGACAGCGACGCGGTCAGCACCACAAAGTTGAGAATGCTGGCGGCAAAGGTGATGCCCAGATGCTGGAAGGTCAGCACGAACGGACTGCCGTTGGTGCCCACCTGGTTCCACGGGTAGATGGACATGATCACAAACAGCGTACCGACATAAAACACCAGAATACGCATCGGCACGGAGTTGATGGCGCGCGAAATAGAGGTCTGCGGATCTTTAGCTTCCCCGGCGGTAATACCGATGATTTCGATGCCGCCGTAGGCAAACATCACCATCTGCAATGACATCACCATGCCGAGCCAGCCGTTGCTGAAGAAGCCGCCGTTGCTCCACAGATTATGGATGCCGGTCGGTTCGCCGCCGTTGCCAATGCCCCAGATGATGATGCCGAAGCCCGCCGCGATCATCACAATAATAGTGGCGACCTTAAAGAACGAGAACCAGAACTCCAGCTCGCCGAACACCTTGACGCTCATCAGGTTTACGGCGCAGATGATCATCACCACGCTCAGCACCCAGATCCAGTGCGGCACCGTCGGGAACCAGATGCCCATATAAATGCCGAATGCGGTGACATCGGCAATAGCGACAATCAGGATCTCAAAACAGTAGGTCCAGCCGGTGATGTAGCCTGCCAGCGGGCCGAGGTTTTCCTGGGCATAGCGCGAGAAGGAGCTGGCCGCCGGGTTGTGTACCGACATCTCGCCCAGCGCACGCATAATGATATAGGCTGCCGCGCCGCCAATAATATAGGCCAGCAGCACGCTCGGTCCGGCCATTTTGATGGCATCCGCCGAACCATAGAACAGGCCCGTGCCAATCGCCGAGCCGAGCGCCATAAAGCGGATGTGCCGGGTGCTTAACCCCCGCTTTAGCTTGTTAGTACTTTCCATTGTTTCCCGTGCCATAACATAAATAAAAAAACCACGGGATGGTAAGCCCCGTGGTTATGACAAGCAACCCTTGATCAATGTGCGCGGGAAGTCACGTGACGCCCTGCGGCACGATCCCAGACCACGGCCAGTACCACGATCACGACGGTTGGCATCAGCCACGCCAGCCCCTGCTCTGCCAGCGGTAAGCGCTGGGTCCAGGCCGGTAACACCCCGCCAATGGCGGACGCTTTGATACCGTCAAGGACGCCGAAGGCCAGGCTGATGAACATCGCGGGGGCGATGATGCGCGACGAATTATGCCACCATGAACGGGTAAAGCTTAATACAACCAGTGCGATACACGGCGGATAAATCGCGGTCAGCACCGGAATGGAAATTTGGATCAGGTGGCTCAGGCCGAGGTTGGACACCAGCATGGAGAAGCCGCCGAGGATAAACGCCAGCGTGCGGTACGAGAACGGCAGATACTGGGCGAAGAACTCCGCGCAGGCGCAGGTCAGGCCGACCGCCGTCACCAGACAGGCGAGGAAAATCAGCGCCGCCAGCAGCAGGCTACCCGCACCACCAAAAGTGTGCTGTACGTAAGCATGAAGAATGGCCGCGCCGTTGGCAGACTGTTCAACCAGGGTGCCGCTGTCAGAGCCGAGGCGGAACAGCGCCAGGTACAGCAGCGTCAGGCCAACACCGGCAATCAGACCCGCCCAGATGGTGTAACGGGTCAGCAGACGGGAATCGGTCACACCGCGCGAACGAGCGGCGTTAACGATGACGATACCGAAGACCATCGCGCCCAGCGTATCCATGGTGAGATAGCCGTTCACAAAGCCGTTAGAGAAGGCAGCATTTTCGTAAGCATCCATCGCACTGCTGATCGGGCCAGCCGGCCAGACGAGCGCGGCAACGGACAGCACCGTCAGGGCGATGATTTTCATCGGCGCAAGGAAGTTACCCACGGTATCGAGCAGTTTGCCCGGATAGAGCGACACCAGGATCACCAGCGCAAAATAGATCAGGCTGTAGATCATCAGCGGCATCGCGCCGTCGCCTGTCAGCGGAGCAATACCCACTTCAAAGGAGACGGTGGTGGTACGCGGGATAGCGAACAGCGGTCCGACCGCCAGATAGCAGACGGTGGCAAGCAGCACGCCCGCCGCTTTGCCGATCGGCATACTGAGGCTGTCCACGCCGCCACCCACTTTCGCCAGGGCGATCACGGTCAGCACCGGCAGGCCAACGGCGGTGATCAGAAAGCCGAACGCTGCCGTCCAGACGTGCTCACCGGCCTGCAGGCCGACCATTGGCGGAAAAATGATGTTACCTGCGCCGACGAAAAGGGCGAAAGTCATAAAGCCCAGAGCCATGATGTCTCGTGGTTTTAAACGATGAGTCATAAACGTGTGCTGCCTGTGGATGTGGTGTTGGTAACGATGAAATGTTCGCCAGTGCCTTTGGAACAATACGACGGCAATTTCTCTCAATTTCAGCGGGATATGCTTCCCGCATGACGTGGCGAAGAATAGTTTTTCGATTTACCACGCAAATACAGTCGGTATGACAGTATCAGGGGCGCAATTTAAACGCTTATAACGTTTAAAGGCAAGACGGGATCGTAAAACCAGATGGTTATACTACGCTGGAGAGCGTTATTAGCGTAAAAATCTATGTATAAGAAAAACACATGGCTTATCATGCGAACAAAAAATAATCAGCCGTACAATAATCGGTCGGAAAAAGGTGAACCGGAACGCAAACAGGCCAGGGAGTGCTGGCCTGCGGAAAGTTAAGCTGACAGCGCCGGGTTCAGGCGCTGTTTTTGGCGATCAACCGTTCCGGCAGAATAAAACTGAAACGCGTGCCCTGCCCTGGCGTACTGCTAATGTTCAGGCGGCTGTCGTGATGATTCACCGCATGCTTGACGATGGCCAGCCCCAGCCCGCTGCCGCCCGTTTGCCGTGAGCGTGCTTTATCCACCCGGTAGAAACGTTCCGTCAGACGCGGAATATGCTCAGCCGCAATACCCGGTCCGTTATCCTCGACGCTGAATTCTGCGCCGTGGGGGACACGCTTCCAGCTCACCACGATATGCGTGGCGGGCGGCGTATGGTTGACCGCGTTATAGACAAGGTTAGAAATCGCGCTGCGCAGCTGATCTTCACTGCCCAGCACTTTTAGCGAGCTGTCGATATGGAATTCGATGGTCTGCTTTTGCTGGCTGAGGGTTTGCGCTTCCCGCTCCACCACCCGCAGCATCATTGGTACATCAATGGTTTCGTTCAGCAGTTGCACCGGCGAGGCTTCGATTTTTGACAGCGTCAACAGCTGGCGCACCAGTCCTTCCATACGCGAAGTCTGCTCGCGCATAGTGTGCAGCGCCTTTTCACGCGTCGCGCCTTCCAGCGCTTGTTCCTGCATCATTTCCAGATAGCCCTGCAACACCGTTAACGGCGTACGCAGTTCATGGCTGACGTTGGCAAAGAAATTACGCCGCGCGCCCTCCAGCTGGTGCATCTGGGTCACATCGCGCGCCACCATCAGCAATTGTTGCTCGCTATAGGGCATGACGCGAATTTCCAGATGACGGCCATTATTGAGCACCAGGTTGAGGGGCTTAAGAAACTCCTGACGTTTCAGATACTGGGTAAATTCGGGATAGCGCAGCAGGTTGAGGATGTTCTGGCCGTTATCGTCCGGCCAGCGCAAGCCCAGCAGTTGCTGGGCCAGCCCGTTACACCAGAAGATCATGCCTTCCGCAGTGGTGAGCACGACGGCATCCGGCAGCGACTCCGCACCGCTGCGAAAGCGTTTGATCAGACTGCCCAGTTCACGGCGGCGCTTTTTATTACGCATCTGCATCTGATGCAGACCGTATAACAGCGGCTCCCAGCTACCGTGTCCCGGCGGCGGCGTCATGCTTCTGTCCACCCAGAGCCACCAGGAGAGCTGTAGTAAGTTCCAGAAATGCCAGACCAGTAATCCGGTGACGGCCGCCAGTAAAAACCACGGCAGATAACCAAACAGGGCACCGAGAATCAACGCCGGGAGACAACAGAGCACCAGCTCCATCACCAGCCTTTTCCATGACAGCCGTTCCAGCACGCGTCACACTCCCTTCAGATGTTAGAAACGGGTCGAAAAACGGTAACCCGTGCCGCGAACGGTCTGCACCATACGATCGTGGCCGCTGTGTTCCAGTGCTTTGCGCAGGCGGCGAATATGCACGTCAACCGTGCGATCTTCAACATAAACGTTGGTGCCCCAGACATGGTTCAGCAACTGTTCACGGCTGTAGACGCGTTCCGGATGGGTCATAAAGAAGTGTAATAGCTTAAATTCGGTAGGCCCCATATCGAGGGGATTTTCGCCGGTCATCACACGGTGGGAACCCGGATCCAGGCTCAGGCCCTGCATTTCGATCACTTCTTCCACCGCCATCGGCGATATGCGGCGCATCACGGCTTTGATCCGCGCCACCAGCTCTTTGGGCGAGAACGGTTTGGTGATGTAATCATCCGCCCCGGTTTCCAGGCCACGCACCCGATCTTCTTCCTCGCCGCGCGCCGTCAGCATCATCACCGGAATGTCACGGGTCAGGGCTTCACGTTTCACATGTTTGATAAACTGGATCCCGGAACCGCCAGGTAACATCCAGTCGAGCAAAATGAGATCGGGCCAGGGTTCATTTAACTGGTTCACCGCGCTGTCATAATCTTCCGCTTCGACAGGCTGGAAGCCGTTTTGCTCGAGGACAAAGCATACCATTTCACGGATTGGAGCTTCGTCTTCTACGACCAGAATGCGTCTCGCCATAATTTGCCCTGTATTTATTAAGTCGCCAGTATATGTTGCGGTGGCATTATGCGTCAGATTTATGACAGATTTATGAAAATGATGACGACCTGATGACTCAAGCCGTTGTTTTATGACACGCGAAAATGACCCCGTAACTATCTTCATGTCGCTTAACGTTTATAATCGGCTTCACGCTTTTTTGCCATGGGATCGTTATGCGCCTTCTTCACACCTCTGACTGGCACCTGGGTCAAAACTTTTACAGTAAAAGCCGGGCCGCGGAACACGCCGCGTTTCTTGACTGGTTGCTGACAACCGCCGAAGAACAGCAGGTGGATGTGATTATTGTCGCGGGCGACATTTTTGATACCGGCTCGCCGCCGAGCTACGCCCGCGAACTCTATAACCGCTTTGTGGTGAATTTGCAGCAAACCGGCTGTCATCTGGTGGTGCTGGCGGGTAACCACGATTCCGTCGCGACGCTTAACGAATCCCGTGAAATTCTCGCCTTTTTAAATACCACTGTGGTCGCCACCGCTGGCAGCGCTCCCTTTATGCTCAAACGCCGGGATGGCACGCCAGGGGCGGTATTCTGCCCGGTGCCGTTTTTACGCCCGCGTGACATTGTGGTAAGCCAGGCCGGGCTCTCCGGCAGCCAGAAGCAGCAACATCTGCTGACCAGCATCACACAGTATTACCAGCAGCAGTATGACGACGCCTGCGCGCTGCGCGGGGAACAAACGCTGCCGATTATCGCCAGCGGCCACCTGACCACCGTCGGCGCCAGCAAAAGTGACGCGGTACGTGACATTTATATCGGCACGCTGGACGCCTTCCCGGCGCAGAATTTCCCGCCGGTGGATTACCTCGCCCTTGGCCATATTCACCGCCCGCAGCTGGTCGGCGGCCAGGAGCACATTCGCTACTGCGGCTCACCCATCGCGTTAAGTTTTGATGAAACCGGCAGGCCGAAAAGCGTCAATCTGGTGACCTTCAGCGACGGCAGGCTGGAGGCGGTAACCCCGTTAACGGTGCCGGTTACCCAGCAACTGGCGGTGATCAAAGGCGATCTGGCGGCCATCGGCGAACAGCTGGCGCAATGGCGTGGCAATCCGGTCAGCCCGCCGGTGTGGCTGGATATTGAAATCACCACCGATGAATACCTGGCCGACGCGCAACGTAAAATCCAGGCGCTCACCGAAGGCTTGCCGGTCGAGGTGTTGCTGGTACGCCGCTCCAGGGAACAGCGGGAACGCCTGCTGGCAGGAGAACTGCGTGAAACCCTGAGCGAGCTGAAAGTGGAAGAAGTATTTGAGCGCCGGCTGGCGCTGGAAAGCCTCGACGAGGCGCAAAACGCGCGCTTACAGACGCTGTTCGCACAAACCGTTGATGCCCTGACGGAGGAAAACGACGCATGAAGATCCTCAGTCTGCGCCTGAAAAATATTAACTCCCTGAAAGGGGAATGGAAAATCGATTTCACCGCCGAGCCGTTCGCCAGTAATGGGCTGTTTGCCATCACCGGGCCGACGGGGGCGGGTAAAACCACCCTGCTCGACGCCATCTGTCTGGCGCTGTATCATGAAACGCCGCGCCTGAGCAGCGTGTCCCAGTCGCAAAACGACCTGATGACCCGCGACACCGCCGAATGTCTGGCAGAAGTGGAGTTTGAGGTCAAAGGCGTCGCCTATCGCGCTTTCTGGAGCCAGAACCGCGCCCGTAATCAGCCGGACGGGAATTTGCAGGCCCCGCGTGTCGAACTGGCGCTGTGCGCCGACGGCAAAATCCTTGCCGATAAAGTGAAAGACAAACTGGATCTCACCGCCACCCTGACCGGGCTGGACTATGGCCGTTTCACCCGCTCAATGCTGCTCTCTCAGGGGCAATTTGCCGCCTTCCTGAATGCCAAACCCCGCGAGCGCGCCGAACTGCTGGAAGAGCTGACCGGCACCGAGATTTACGGTCAGATTTCCGCAATGGTGTTTGAGAAACACAAAGTCGCGCGACAGGAACTGGAAAAACTTCAGGCCCAGGCCGACGGCGTGCAGTTGTTAAGCGACGAACAGACGCAGACGCTCAACACAGGTTTGCAGGTACTTACTGACGAAGAAAAACAGCTGCTCGCCGGACAACAGCAGGCGCAGGCGCATCACCAGTGGCTGAGCGAAACCCGTCGTCTGAACGGCGAACAGCAGCGGGCGCAGGAGGCGTTAACCGCCGCCCATGCGGCATTGCAGGCCGCTGGCCCCGAACTGGAGAAGCTCAACCGCGCCATTCCGGCGGAAAAATTACGTCCTCACTGGCAGCAGTTACAGGCGCGCCAGCAGGCGCTGCACCATGCACAGGGGCAGCACCAGAATGTGAATACTCGCTTACAACAGGTGCGCACCGCGCTGCAACAGACCTGGCAACTGGCACAAGTGGCGGCGACCACCCTGCAAACCGAGGTGGCGCAGGTTCAGCAGTGGCTCAGCGATAATGACCGTTTTCGCCTGTGGGGGGCAGAACTGGCGGGCTGGTGTCTGACCTTTGCGCAGCAGCAGCGGGATGAAAAACAGCGTGCTGAACTGCAACAGACGCTGCGCGCGACAGAGCAGGCCCTTGCCGCGCTGCCGCCTTCTTCACTCCATCTCGACCAGCAGGAAGTAAGCACTCATTTACAACAGCATCTGGCGGGCCGCAGCGGGCGTCAGCAACTGGCAATGCTGCATCCGCAATTTGCCGCGCTGGCCAGACGTCAGGCGCAGCACCAGCAGGAGCTGGCGGAGATGGACACGCAGCTCGCCGCGTGGGAGCTGCAGCTTGGCGCGATCCGCCAGCAATACAAAGACAAACGCCAGCATGAAAGCGATGTGGAAAAGCTGGTGGAGCAGGAAAAGCTGATCCTGCGTCTCGAAGCGGAACGCGCGAATCTGCAACCGGACATGCCCTGCCCGCTGTGCGGCTCCACCTCGCACCCCGCCGTCGCGGCCTATCAGGCGTTGCAGCCTGGCGAAAACCAGCAGCGGCTGGCGGCGCTGAAAAAAGACGTGGAAACCCTGCGCGAACAGGGCTTCGCCTTAAAAGGCCAGCTCGATACCCAGCGCCAGCACCGGGACAAGCTCGCCGCGACCCTCACGGCGATCCAGGAGGAAAGCGCCACGCTTCACGCCCACTGGCAGCAGCACTGTGCGGCGCTGAACATTGCGCTGACGCCGCAGGACGACGTGAGCGGCTGGCTGGCGGAGCAGGATCAGCATGAGCAGCAGTTGCGCCAGCTGAATGAACGTCTGACGCTGGAAGCAACGCTGCACAAAGAGCAGCAACGGGAGACGCAGCTGGCGGCGGATATCGCCCGGCAGCGTTATGCGCTGGATGCCGCGCTGGCAGAGCTAGGATTAACGCGTCCCGCGGTAAGCGACGAAGCGCAATGGCTGGCGGCGCGGCAGGAAGAAGCGCAACGCTGGCAGCAACAGCACGACACCTTGCCGCAACTGCGGGAAAAACGCAGTCGCCTCGACAGTCTGCTGGCGACACTGCACGACGACGGCACCACGCCGCCGCCGTTGCCGGAGCACGAACACGCCGCCGCACTGGGCAACTGGCAGACGCTTTACAGCGAGGCCAGTACGCTCGAAGGCCAGCTACGCCTGTTACAGGAGCAGATCCAGCAGCTGGAAACAGAGCGGGAACAGGCACACTCACAGTTCAGCACGGCGCTGGCGGCAAGTCCCTTCGCCGACGAGGACGCCTTCCAGCACGCGCTACTGGATGACGCGCAACGGCAGGCGCTGGAGCAGCGTCAGCAGCAGCTTGAGCGGGCGCATCAGCAGCAAAGCGCGCTGCGAGATCAGGCCGCTACCGCGCTGGCGCAGCATCTGGCGACCCGTCCGCCAACGCTGGCAGACGACGCCGACATAGAGGTGCTGAATGCGCAGGTCGCCGCCTTCGCCCAGCAGCTACGGGAAAACACCACCCGCCAGGGCGAGATCCGCCAGCAGCTAAAACAGGACGCCGAAAACCGCCAGCGTCAGCGGGCGCTGCTGGAGAGCATTCAGCAGAACGCGGAGTACGTGGAGGACTGGGCTTATCTGAATGCGCTGATCGGCTCGAAAGAAGGCGATAAATTCCGCAAGTTTGCCCAGGGGCTGACGCTCGATAATCTGGTGTGGCTGGCGAATAATCAGCTCACCCGCCTGCACGGACGTTATCTGCTGAAACGCAAAGCCAGTGAAGCGCTGGAGCTGGAAGTGGTGGATACCTGGCAGGCGGACGCGGTGCGCGATACCCGTACCCTGTCCGGCGGCGAGAGTTTCCTTGTCAGCCTTGCGCTGGCGCTGGCCTTGTCAGATCTGGTCAGTCATAAAACGCGCATTGATTCGCTGTTCCTCGATGAAGGTTTCGGCACGCTGGACACCGCGCTGGATGCGCTGGATGCACTGAACGCCACCGGGAAAACCATCGGCGTGATCAGTCATGTAGAGGCAATGAAAGAGCGCATCCCGGTGCAGATCAAGGTGCGTAAAATCAACGGGCTGGGCTACAGCAAGCTCGATAAAGTCTGGGCCTTAGAGTAAGGCTTCTTCCCCCGTCCAGCCGGGCGGGGTTTACCGTTAAGGATGATCGCCGTGTCGGGTAGTATCAAAAAAGTAATTGTTTCGCTGGCGCTCGGAACCTTCGGGCTGGGTATGGCAGAGTTCGGCATTATGGGCGTGCTGACGGAGCTGGCGAAAGATGTGCAGATCAGCATTCCCGCCGCAGGGCATATGATCTCCTGGTATGCGCTGGGCGTGGTGCTGGGTGCGCCGATTATCGCCCTCATCTCGAATCGCTTCTCGCTGAAAAATATCATGGTTTTTCTGGCGCTGCTGTGTCTGGCTGGCAACGTGATTTTCACCCTCTCCTCGTCCTATGTGATGCTGGCCGTCGGGCGGCTGGTCTCCGGTTTTCCCCACGGCGCGTTTTTTGGCGTCGGGGCGATTATTCTGACCAAAGTCGCCCAGCCGGGACGCGTGACCGCCGCCGTGGCGGGGATGATCTCCGGCATGACCATTGCTAATCTCATCGGTGTGCCGATTGGCACCTGGCTGAGCCATGAATTCAGCTGGCGCTACACCTTCTGGCTGATTGCCGCTTTTAACATTGCGGTGATGGTGTCGATCCTGATGTGGATCCCGAACATTGCTGATGAGGCCAAAACACCGCTCTCCGAGCAGTTCCACTTTCTGAAATCCCCTGCGCCCTGGCTGATTTTTGCCGCCACCCTGTTTGGCAACGCCGGTGTTTTTGCCTGGTTCAGTTATATCAAGCCGCTGATGATCTTTGTCTCCGGCTATGAGGAAACCACCATGCCGGCGATCATGATGCTGGTGGGGCTGGGAATGGTGCTGGGGAATATGCTGAGCGGCAAGCTGTCGCGCTGGTTTTCGCCGCTGCGCATCGCGATGATCACCGATCTGGTGATTGCCGTCGCGCTGGCGCTGATTTTCTGCTTCGCGTGGAGTAAAACCGCGTCGCTGGGCCTGGCCTTTATCAGCTGCGCCGGGCTGTTTGCCCTCTCTGCGCCGTTGCAGATCCTGCTGCTGCAAAATGCCAGAGGCGGCGAAATGCTGGGCGCGGCGGGCGGACAAATCGCCTTTAATCTGGGCAGCGCAGTGGGAGCGTTCTGCGGCGGAATGATGCTGACCGCCGGGCTGGCATATCAGTATGTGGCCTTACCGGCGGCGTTGCTGTCGTTATCGGCCATGATCTCACTGGTGTTTTACAGCCGCCTGAAACGCTATGGGGCGGCTGCGTCTGCGGTACAGTAATTACGTCTGCGGCCACAGCCAGGCCGCGCCGCGTACCCCGCTGGAATCGCCGTGTACCGCTTTGCGGATCGGCGTTTCGCATTCGCCGCCGAACACCCAGTTTTTTACCAGCGTCGGCACGGTTTTGTACAGACGATCAACGTTGCTCATGCCGCCGCCCAGCACGATCACATCCGGATCGAGGATGTTCACCACATGGGCCAGCGATTTCGCCAGCCGCAGTTCATAGCGGCTCAGCGCCAGTTCCGCGACAGGATCCTGCTCGCCCACCAGCCGGATAATCTCGTTACCTTTCAGCGGCTGGCCGCTTAAACGATGGTAATCGGTGGCAAAACCGGTGCCGGAAATAAAGGTCTCGATGCAGCCTTTTTTACCGCAGTAACAGGGGACTTCGTCGCGATAGCGCAGTTCGTCTTCGTCCATCCACGGCAAGGGATTATGACCCCACTCCCCCGCCGTACCGTTGCCGCCAATATGAGCGTGGCCGTTAAGGGCGATGCCGGAACCGCAGCCGGTGCCGATGATTACCGCGAACACGGTTTGCGCGCCCGCCGCGGCGCCATCGACGGCTTCGGAGACCGCCAGGCAATTGGCGTCGTTCGCCAGCCGCACTTCACGGTTGAGCCGCGTGCTGAGATCTTTATCGAAAGCCTGACCGTTGAGCCAGGTGGAGTTGGCGTTTTTTACTACCCCCGTATAGGGCGAAATGGAGCCTGGGATCCCCATGCCGACGGTGCCGGTTTGCCCGGTCTCCTTTTCGGCCAGCTCAACCAACGTGGCAACGGTTTCAATCGTCTGCCCGTAGTCGTTTTTTGGCGTCGGCAAACGGTGGCGGAACAGCTGTTCGCCGCTGTCGCTGAGCGCGATAACTTCTGTTTTGGTACCACCTAAATCAATTCCTATACGCACGGAAATCTCCTTCTTTTTCGCCGAATATCAACAGAGTAGGATCCCTGCCCCGTATTAGCAATGCATCGAAAGTGACAATTCGTTATTATGCCCGCTGCATTTAACGACAAGGCCGTGAAAATTATCATGCTGTGGTTCAAAAATTTGATGGTTTACCGTCTTAGCCGCGATGTTTCATTGCGTGCAGAAGAGATGGAAAAACAGTTAGCCGCGCTAACCTTTACACCTTGCGGTAGCCAGGATATGGCGAAAACCGGTTGGGTGCCGCCGATGGGTTCACACAGTGACGCACTGACCCATACCAACAATGGCCAGATCATTATTTGCGCCCGCAAAGAAGAAAAAATTCTGCCGTCGCCAGTGATAAAACAGGCGCTGGAAGCCAAAATTGCGAAGCTTGAAGCCGATCAGGGCCGCAAGCTGAAGAAGACCGAAAAAGATTCGCTGAAAGATGAAGTGCTGCATTCACTGCTGCCACGCGCGTTCAGCCGTTTCAGCCAGACGATGATGTGGATCGATACGGTAAACGGACTGATCATGGTGGACTGTGCCAGCGCCAAGAAAGCGGAAGATACGCTGGCGCTGCTGCGTAAGAGCCTCGGCTCGCTGCCGGTGGTGCCGCTGACGCTGGAAAATCCCATTGAACTGACGCTGACCGAATGGGTACGCTCCGGCAGTGCGGCGCAAGGGTTCCAGTTACAGGACGAAGCCGAGCTTAAGGCGATGCTGGAAGATGGTGGCGTGATCCGCTGTAAGAAACAGGATCTCGTCTGCGACGAAATCGCCGTGCATATCGAAGCCGGGAAGTTGGTCACCAAACTGGCCCTCGACTGGCAACAGCGTATCCAGTTTGTGATGTGCGACGATGGTTCGATCAAACGTCTGAAGTTTTCCGACGAACTGCGCGATCAGAATGAAGACATCGATCGTGAGGATTATGCCCAGCGCTTTGACGCTGATTTTATCCTGATGACCGGGGAACTGGCGGCGCTGATCCAGAATCTGGTGGAAGGGTTAGGCGGCGAAGCGCAACGCTGATCCCGTGGATCTGCCCCCTCGCCTGAGGGGGCAGATCACTGCATTACAGATAGCGGCAAAGATACGCGCTTGGCTCGGCCACCTGTAAATGGAATTCGCTGTGGCCAGGCACGTTGAATACCTCTCCCGCAACATAGACTTTCCACTCCGTTTCACCCGGCAGCAGCACGTTTAACGCTCCGCTCACCACCGTCATTTCTTCCGGCTGCGCCGTCGCGAAGGTGTATTCGCCTTCCGCCATCACGCCGACGCTGGAACGGCCAGTGCTGCTGCTGGTAAAACCAATGGATTTCACTTTACCGGAAAAGTATTCGTTACTCTGAAGCATGGGCTGGCCCTTATCTGTGTAGTGTCTGGAAATCCACTATAGGGGCCAGGCTTTGGGGCTGTCACGTAAAATCGCTGTTACATCAGCAACTCGGAGGCGAGACGGGCGACCAGCACGTTGGAAAGCAGAACGGGCACGTCGAGGGATTTTTGCAGGTGATCGCGGTGCGCCTGATGGAAACCGAGACAGTCGAGCATCAGCACGTCGGCACCCTGATCGATCAGGGTTTTGCCCGCATCCGTCAGCTGTGCCCCGATAGTGTCCTGCGGATTAGCAATGGCGTAGAGCGGCTCGTTCGACAGCGCCTGCCATTTTTGCTGCTGCTCACCAAGTAACTCCACCATCGGTACCAGTACACCCACCTGATGACCATCAATAATGGAAGCGACCAGCGGCGGAATAATACGTTGGGGTTCAAGCAGGATAGCGTTACGGGATTTCAGTCCTTCAATTTTATCGTTATACATCAGTATAATGACGTCATACCCCTGCTTATCCAGCACCTCGATCACGCTTTGCAGATCGCGCTTTACCTTCTGCCGCGAGACTTTAACCACCTCGCCATTGTTAAGCAGCGCACGGATCTCATCCTCGCCCGGCCCTGCGGTGTAATCTTCAAGGGCATCGGCGGGATCCATGTTCCCCATCAGGCTGACATGGGTGATCTGATCTTCGGCTATATGCTCGGTTAAGAGCGGCAGTACAGCATTGATAGGCACCACACCGATAGTGAGGATCGCCAGCGTCGCACTCATGATTCTTTCCGCCTTCTTCACTTCTGTTATTCGGGACTGACATCTGCTCACGCCAGAGGGGGGCGCAAGTGGACCGGAAATGATCGTCGCAGAAAAAGCGTAGCAGCAGATATGACCGGAGCGTGACTATTTTTGTAAGCGTTTACATAAACGCCTGTTATTTCCCCTAAAGAAAAATAAAATTTCCCCCGCGAGGCGGGGGAAGGTATTACGATTTTTCGGGATCTTCGTAACGGCGCTTGGCATCCAGCGCTTCCTGTTCCGTCTCGTGTTCACTGATCAGCGAATCAGGCTTTGGGTGATCGGCTCGCAGTTGATACCAGGTCACCGTTTCAGTCTGATTTCCTTTTTCAACGGTCACAATACGCGCTTCTCTTGGGTACGGTGGTCTTGTCGGCATAGCACTTCCTTTTTTATCAGTTTTTATCAGTCGTACCTGGAGTATAGCCAAAGGTGGCGTTCTGGCTTTAGCTTGCGCGCGCCAGTAACAGTACCGCCTGAATGTCAGCCACCACGTTTTCCGGATCCTGTGCGCCATTCACCACATAGTGCGCGGCGTCGCGATAGAGGGCATCGCGCTCGGCAAGAATTTCGCTCACTTCTTCGCTGATGGGTTTACCGGTCAGCGTCGGACGCTGGGTGGCTTTTGGCGTGGCTTCAAGGCGCTGCGCCAGCACGTCCACCGGGGCGCAGAGATAAATCACGATGCCCTTCTCGCGCATAAACTGACGATTGAATTCGCTGAGGATGATGCCGCCGCCGGTGGCGATCACCGTTGAGGGCATGGTAACGCTTTGCAGGGTCGCGGTTTCCCGCGCGCGAAATCCTGACCAGCCCTCTTTTTCAACGATACCGGCCACGGTCATCTGCGCCTGCTCCTGCAATACGCGATCGGTATCGACAAACTGGCAGTCCCGGACCCTGGCGAGCTGTACGCCGATGGTGGTTTTTCCGCATCCGCGGGCGCCAGTTAGAAAGATGGGTAACGTCATGACCTGGTGATCTCCCTGGTTCCGCCACGGGCGGAACGAGATAATATGAAAACTAAAAAATGATGATGCGATGCAGTCAAGCGTAAACAAATCATTACAGAGAAAGCAGTAAACTGCGGCAATGCTGATTTTATCGAGAAATTATGCACGTAAAAGTGTAAAGATAAAATGGCAAGCCCACCTTACTGAATGCGTCGTCCGTTGACAAGCTTTCAGCTTCCGCTGGTGCTTTCGCGGCGGCGTTTTACGTCCAGCAGCCATTTATCCAGCTCGGCGGCAAAGTGCTGGCGATCGCGCTGGGAGAGCGTATCCGGTCCGCCGGTCTGTACGCCGCTGGCGCGCAGGGTATCCATAAAATCGCGCATGGTCAGGCGTTCGCGGATAGTAGCCTCGGTGTAACGCTCGCCGCGCGGATTCAGCGCCGCGCCGCCTTTGGCGATGACTTCCGCCGCCAGCGGAATATCGGCGGTGATCACCAGATCGCCAGGGCTGCACAGGCGCACAATTTCGTTATCCGCCACGTCAAAGCCCGCTTCCACCCGCAGAGTGCGGATAAACCGTGATGGCGGTACGCGCAGGGTCTGATTGGCCACCAGCGTCAGCGGGGTTTGCGTACGCTCGGCGGCGCGAAATAACACTTCTTTGATTACGTTCGGACACGCATCGGCATCCACCCAAATCACCATATTGACTCCTGTTAAACGATTACGCCTTATTCTCGCCTGAATCGCCTCTGCCCGCAAAGACTACAAGGAAGCTTTAGCCCTGCGGGCGGATCCACGTTAAGCTATAAACCCAATCAATGAAAAACCAGGGACTGACGTGATGGACAAAAAAATTGGTTTTATCGGCTGCGGCAACATGGGCAAAGCGATCCTCGGCGGTTTGATTGCCAGCGGCCAGGTGCTGCCGGGCCAGATTTGGGTATATACCCCCTCTCCCGATAAAGTCGCTGCGCTGCACGATCAGTACGGCATTAATGCCGCTGCCAGTGCCCAGGAAGTGGCACAGGTCGCGGATATTGTGTTTGGCGCGGTAAAACCTAACGCCATGATCAAAGTGCTGAGCGAAATCACCTCCAGCCTCAATAAAGATACGCTGATTGTTTCCATCGCGGCTGGCGTGACGCTGGACCAGCTGGCGCGCGCCCTTGGCCACGATCGCAAAATCGTACGTACGATGCCTAACACGCCTGCGCTGGTGAATGCCGGGATGACCTCGATCACCCCTAACGCGCTGGTGACGCCGGAAGACATTGCGGATGTGGTGAATATTTTCCGCTGCTTCGGTGAAGCGGAAGTGATCGCTGAACCGATGATCCATCCGGTGGTGGGCGTCAGCGGCTCCGCGCCAGCCTATGTGTTTATGTTTATCGAAGCGATGGCGGATGCGGCGGTGCTGGGCGGTATGCCGCGCGAGCAGGCCTATAAGTTTGCCGCGCAGGCGGTGATGGGCTCTGCCAAAATGGTGCTGGAAACCGGTAAACATCCGGGTGAACTGAAAGATATGGTGTGCTCCCCTGGCGGCACCACGATCGAAGCGGTCAGAGTGCTGGAAGAGCGCGGTTTCCGTGCAGCGGTCATCGAAGCGATGAGCAAATGCATGGAAAAATCAGAGAAGCTCAGTAAAGCCTGAGTTCAGGCGGCGATTTCGGTGCGGTTACGCCCGGCTTTTTTGGCTTTGTAAAGCGCCACATCGGCGGCTTTCAGCCATTCGCGATAATGCAGCATATCGGCGGTTAAAGGCGCAACGCCGACGCTGATATGCAGCGTAACGTGCGGCGCGCAGCTCAGGCGGAAGGTGGCAAGCCTGGCATGGACGCGGCTCATGGCGGCGGCAGCGCTCTCGGCACTGGTGCCGTTCATGATCACCGCAAACTCGTCGCCACCGAATCGCCCTATCACATCTCCCCCGCGCAGGCTCATTTGCAGATGATGCGTCAGCGCAATGATCGCCTCATCGCCCACATCATGCCCGCAGGTATCGTTGATGGTTTTAAAATGATCGAGATCGATGAGTAACACCGTGGATGTCAGTTCATGGCGACGACAGTTATCGTATTCGTTGCGCAGCAGGATCTCCCAGTAACGGCGGTTATAGACGCCAGTCATACCATCGCGGGTGCTCATGACCTGCAAACGCCGTTTTTGCGCCGCCAGCCGGTTGGCCGTTTTGTAACTTCCCCACGCGAACAACATCGGATAGAGCATCAGAAACGGGATCGACAGCCATCCTTCCAGCGGTGTGCTGGTCAGCACCACGGGGATGCCGGTGATTTGCAGCGTCCCCAGACAGGTCGCCACCAGCAGCAGCATCCCAAGGCCGCATAGTTTCGGGCCGCCTGCCCCCATCAGATTCACGCCAATCATCATCACCAGTGCGGCGGTGGGCATCACGTTGACGCCAATGATGGCGATCCAAATTCCGGCAAAGATCGCATCGGTTTTGAGGTTAGTGAGTTCGGCACGCTTTGGATCGCTGGCGCGCACCGCCCGTTGCCAGGCGAAGTGCGGCCAGATGAAGGCCCAGCTCAGCAGCACCAGCCACCAGCCACCGGCAAGGGATTGCGTCACCATCACGCCAGCCAGCGGGAAATAGAGACCGCCGATGCCGGCGACGCGCGGCATCTTTGCGCGGCGGACAAACTGCTGCCCGGCGCGATACTGTTCGTCCTGACTTTGCAAGCTGTCACTGTCTGGTTGCGACGGCGCAGAGGTGTAAAAATTATTATCATTCATAATTTTTGGGAACATTCTGAAACATTTCCAAAAATTATAGGCAGGGATTTTTACCGGTCAGTATGAAATTTCGGGTGAGCCGCCGCGCAGCGTCACCCGTTCGTACGAGCCTTATTTCTTCAGGCAGGCGCTCATAAACTTACTGCGATCTTCCCCTTTCAGGGATTGTTGCGTCGCCTGTGAGTTACATTCGCGCATTTTTTGCTGCTGAGGGGAGAGGCTTTTCTGGCCCGGTTCAACTTTGGTATTTTTCAGGCAATCGCTCATATAGGTTTTGCGCGCGTCGCCCTTCAGCGTCTGCGCCGTGGCCTGTTGATTGCAAATGGTCATACGTTGTTGTTGCGGGGTAAGTGTTTTTTCAGCGGCGCTGACCGCCATCATAAACAGCATGCCAAACAGCAGGGTAACCAGGAATGTTATTTTCATATCACCATCCTTCAGGGCAAGTGTACCTGTAAGCATGGTGCGTTCCGGGAAAAAAACCACCCGACGGCATAAATTTGCGCAATCGGGTGGCAGAAGGGCTTACTTCAGGCCGAGGGCGTCTTTCATGGTGAAGAACAGATCCGTCTGATCGGTCAGCCCCACGACGTTAGCGGCATGGGGGCCGTAGGCGGCAATACGCAACTGCGCGCCGGTATGTTCCATCGACTCTTCTTCCGAGTTGCCGTAGGTCATCGCCATCATTGCGCCATCTTTGGTGGTCAGCATCTGGCTCAGGCCAGGGGCTTTACTGTCCGGCGCGATGATTTGGCTGGCGTGGGCATGGTCAGCCGTCACAATCACCAGCGTGTTGCCATCTTTCTTCGCAAAGGCCAGCGCTTTTTGCACGGCTTGGTCCAGATCCACGGTTTCACCGATCTGACCGCACGGATTGGCGGCGTGATCCTGTTTATCAATGGACGCGCCTTCAACCTGCAGGAAGAAGCCTTTCTGGTTTTTGCTCAGCAGTTCGATAGCTTTATCGGTCATTGCAGCCAGCGTCGGCACGCTGTCGGTGCGTTTCGGGTTTGGCGTACAGGTGACGGCAGGCTTATCCAGATTACCGTGATAGCTGGCTTTTGGCCCTTCCCAGCGCACCGGCATATTGCCTTCCGAGAACAGCCCCAGCAGCGGTTTATCCTGGCTGGCGTCGGTGATCGCGGCCAGCCCGCTGGCATCGCTCACCAGCTGGTAACCGCGGATCTGTGCCTGCTCGCGCAGGGTTTTCCCCTGCCACTCTCCGGCAGTGGCAGTTTCCGCGAAGGTTTTCGCGCCGCCGCCGAGAGTGACATCCGGACGGGCATTTAGCAGTTGTTCGGTGATCGAGCCTTTACCGCCTTTTTCCAGCGCATTAAGGGCACATTTTTCGCTGGTGACGCTCGGGCCATAGCATTTACGGGAGATCACATGAGATACCAGCGCAGCGGGGGTGGCGTCCTGCAATTCTGCGGTCGAGACGTTACCGGTGGCATAACCTGCGGCTTTGGCGAGTTCAAGGATGGTCTGGTGATCTTTTTCGTGAATATCCACGCCCAGCGCGCCGTTGTAGGATTTCACGCCGGTAGACCAGGCGGTAGCGGAGGCGGCGGAGTCGGTCACGTAGTCCGGCTTACCGGTTTTTTTATCCAGCGAATAGTGCGTGTACTGGCCGGTCAGCGGCAACGCGTCAATACCTTTAAAAAATCCGCCAGCCCCTTCGGCATAATTTCGTGCTGCGGTAATTTCCGAGTCACCCATGCCATCGCCAATCAATAAAATAATATTTTTGGCGGGTTTATCATTCAGTGAATCGCGAATAGCCGCCGTCTGATCGGCAGATAAACGGCGTGCACCGCCCTGAGTCGTAATATCACCCTGGGCTGCGCGATTATCCAGTACCGCAGTGGACGACGTTTCCGCGTGAATGACGGGGGTAAACATCAACGGGAATAAGGCGATGAAAATTGCGCTCTGCTTCACTCTGTGATCTCCATGTATAAATACGCAAAGGTATAAAAGGAATAAACAGAGCGACTATAGGCATCCCCTGTGACAATGATGTGACAATCATTGTTTCAGTGACTTAACTGCGGGGATGCCTCAAAAGCTTCTTTACGTATTGCTGCAGCAGTTCAGAATCCTCTTCTGAGACTCCCGCATCCGGGCTGGCAGCCTCCAGCGCGCCTTCGATACTCTCGATCAGGGCGTTTTGTTCAGACGTCGCCATATGGCGAAGCAGTGCCGTCACCACGATCTCGAGCGCCTCGACTTGCGCAACCAGCTCTTTGGACTCTTCTTCCTTTTCAGCAAGTTTAACCAGCAACTCTGCGATGAGGTTTTTCATAGCGCTATTTCCTTATGTGATTTTCGCTGACGTTAGCACCAGTTTTGAGAATTGCAAAGTATCTAAAAGTATTATTTTTAGATCGCATTAATTCTTTTTATAACCACGCAATATTCATCACGCTTTCGCCGATAAATAGAGAAAAAACGCGCTAAATAGCGCTGTTAAAACAACATGCTAACGGGGCATTAAGCCCCGGTT
Source organism: Enterobacter kobei (assembly GCF_018323985.1). Taxonomy (GTDB): domain Bacteria; phylum Pseudomonadota; class Gammaproteobacteria; order Enterobacterales; family Enterobacteriaceae; genus Enterobacter_D; species Enterobacter_D kobei_A. The sequence goes on from NZ_AP024590.1 coordinate 3,560,962, forward strand.
AATAATAGTTCAATCTGGCTTACTTATTTGCCTGAATGCGGCGGCGAGTGCGACTTAGCTCTACCGCCAGTTGCCAGACGTTAAGTAACACCACCACGGCAGTGGCCACGAATACCCAGCGGAAACCCGCCATGGCAGATACCGTTGCCCCCATCAGCGGCCCGGCGACGTTGCCCAGATACATAAACGACTGGTTGTAACCAAAGATGCGCCCGGTAACCTGGTCACTGGAATATTTGAGCAGCAACGTCTGTATCGCCGGCATCATGGCACCATCCGCAAAGCCGAGCAGGAAGCGCAGTACGCCCAGTTGTAACGGCGAGGTGACAAAGGACATGGCAAAGAACAGCCCCACGGCGCAGACCAGCGTGGCCATCAGAATGCGCGCCGTGCCGATACGATCGCCAAGCTTACCGAGACGGGGCGCGGAGATCAGCGCCGAGACGCCGGGGATCGCGGCGATCATGCCACTGAGAAACGCGATATTGGCGGTGTCCGGCGACAGAGACTGAATAAACAGCGCCAGTATTGGCCCCACCGATCCGTTACATAACTGGATCACCATGGTGGTGACAAACAGGCTGATCACCAGCCGTGGGTAGGGTAACGAGGCAAATACCGCTTTGCCGGATAGACGCTGGGCTTTACTGATTTTTGGACGCACGCCTTCTTTGATCAGAAACAGCGTGACCAGAAAACTCACCATCAGCAGGATAGCGGTGATGATAAATACCGCGCGCAGGCCGACATGATCCGCCAGAAAGCCGCCCATCAGCGGACCGCCGATCACACCGCTGATTTGTGCGGTGGAGAGCGTGCTGAGCGCCCAGCCGCTGCGCTCGCGGGGCACCTGAGAGGCGACCAGCGCCATGGCATTAGGAATATAGCCGGAGGTCAGCCCCATCACCCCGCGCAACAGCAATAACTGCCAGACGTTAGTGGCAAAGGCCTGTAACAGAATGGCGATGGCCATGCCCAGCGAGGCGCGCAGCAGCATCAGCTTGCGCCCTTTGCGATCCGCGAGGCTGCCCCACATTGGCGAGACAATCGCCGACACCAGGAAGGTAATGCTGAAGGTCAGCCCCGACCACATCGACAGCGCTTCATGGGAACTGACGCCGAGCTGCGCCACATACAGCGGCAGGAACGGCAGGATTTGGCTGATCGCCAGCCCGGTGAAAAAACAGCCGAACCAGACGGAGATAAGATTTACTTTCCAGGCTTCCATAACAGGTTGTCATTCTTGTGTGGATCACCCATTAGCGACACAGGCCGTAGCCGCGCATGCCAAGGTGAAAATGATTGGCGTGGGCCGCATTGTACTCCGGTCCCAGCCCGTTGCCGTAATAGTCGCAGCTGGCGCTGAGCATCGCTTTCAGCCAGGGTTGCGTTTTTTCCAGCTGCCAGCCGCGCAGCACGCTGACCTGCTGGCCGGAGGCGAGACGAAACCCGCTGATATCCAACGCATCCGCCGTAGCATGCTCGCTCAGGCGCGCGTTCTCACGGTGATAAATATTCCGGCAGGCATAGCTGCCGTAGTGGTCAATACGCACCAGCGCACTGTTCATAAACTGCCGTGTCAGGGGCCGCGCTTGTTGATCGACAAACAGCGCCGAGCTTAACGCCAGCGGGCATGAGGCCAGAAAACTGCTGCTGAGCTTAACCGGGCCAAAATCACGCACCCGCACCGCATTGGTCAGCGGGCAGGTACCGGTGCTGTTGGTCACTGACTGCGTGGTGATCAGCCCCTGCTGATTCGCCTCCGCCAGCAATGCGGCGCACTGCTCGGGCGGTAAACGGCGCAGCTTGAACTGGGTAATCACGCCGGGCGGATCGCTTAAGCGCAGCGGAGTAAATGGATTGTACCAGGCGGGCAGATGGCGGTACCCCATCACGCCCGCTCCCAAAAGAACCGCGATCACAATCAGGCTTTTTCCTTTCACGCGTTCTCCTTTCAGGCTGAAAAAACATTATATCAGAAGGCCGGGAATCCGCCGATTTGACGTGGTAAGGTAGGGACTTTCATGACGTTAATGAGTGGATGTGGTGATGAAGAAGTTGCGGGTAGGCGTGGTGTTTGGCGGTAAGTCGGCAGAGCATGAAGTGTCGTTGCAGTCGGCGAAAAACATTGTGGAAGCAATGGATAAAGACCGCTTCGAGGTGGTGCTGCTGGGCATTGATAAGCAGGGACAGTGGCACGTCAATGATGCAAATAATTACCTGCTGAACGCCGGCGATCCGGCGCGTATTGCGCTCAATCCTTCCGACACGCGCCTGGCGCAGATCCCAGGCCAGGCAGAACAGCCGTTGATCAATGCCGACAATGGCGCGCCGCTGCCGCACATTGACGTGATTTTCCCGATTGTCCACGGCACGCTGGGAGAAGACGGTTCACTCCAGGGTATGCTGCGCATGGCGAACCTGCCGTTTGTTGGCTCAGACGTGCTCGGCTCCGCCGCCTGTATGGATAAAGATGTCACCAAGCGACTGTTGCGCGATGCCGGGCTGAATATCGCGCCTTTTATCACGCTGACCCGGGCAAACCGCGAAAAGTACAGTTTCAATGATGTCAAAACCACGCTCGGCCTGCCGCTGTTTGTAAAACCGGCGAACCAGGGCTCCTCGGTTGGGGTCAGTAAGGTGACCACCGACGCGCAGTACGAGGCGGCTGTACGCCTGGCCTTCGAGTTCGATCATAAAGTGGTGGTAGAAAAAGGCATTGTCGGTCGTGAAATCGAATGTGCGGTGTTAGGTAACGACGAACCTGAAGCCAGCACCTGCGGTGAAATCGTGCTCAACAGTGAGTTTTACGCTTACGATACCAAATACATTGATGATAACGGTGCACGCGTGGTCGTTCCCGCAGAGATTGACCCGGCGGTAAATGACGCGATCCGTCAGATTGCGGTACAGGCCTATCAGACGCTGGGCTGCGCGGGTATGGCGCGCGTGGACGTGTTCCTGACGCCAGAAAATGAAGTGATTATTAACGAGATCAATACGCTGCCTGGATTCACCAATATCAGTATGTATCCCAAGCTCTGGCAGGCGAGCGGCATCAGCTATACCGCGTTGATTAGCCGCCTGATTGACCTGGCGTTAGCGCGCCATCAGGCCGATAGCGCACTGAAGAGCACCATGAATTAATCCGGCGTTTTCGCCGTCGTGTCGTCTTCTGCGGGGCGGCGGCGAATAATCAATCCGGCCAGCCAGAAACTGATCACCCAGGTCACCAGCCCAACGGCATACGTCTGCCAGCCCTTCGCCTCAAATCCCAGTAGTCCCACCACGCCGTTCAGAATAAAGATCAGGCCAATGGCAAAAGCGTAGTAATGCCAGTCACGGCGAATTTTCTCAGGCAGTTTCATAACAGCTCCGCAAGCTAAAAAAATATCCTCGCATATTTACGCCTTTACGTCTGTGCGGCATGCGGAAAATCTTAAATGTTAATGGGAAATTATATATGTAACAAAAATGTGAGTGCCGCCAAAATTTGATTATTCTCCGCTGCGTTACGGTGCAAATTGTCACCAATCTGATATTGACAATCACTATGTCCTGTCAAAATAACATAAGTATCACCGGCTTTTAGCCGACGTTCATCATGAGTAGCGGAGGTCGATATGGCAGACTTTACTTTGTCGAAACCCTTTTCGGATCGGAAAGGAAAAAAGCGTGACGCCTCCACCCCGGGTAATATTGCGTATGCCGTATTTGTGCTGCTCTGCTTCTGGGCCGGTGCGCAATTGTTAAACCTGCTGGTGCATGCGCCTGGCGTGTTTGAACATCTGATGCAGATGCAGGATGTAAACCGGCCGCATGTCGAAATGGGGCTGGGCGTGGGGACGATTTTCGGTCTGGTCCCCTTCCTCATTGGTAGCGCCATTCTCGGCGTCATTGCCCTGTTGCTGCGCTTACGGCGTTACGACTAAGTCAGCGTTTTATTGCTGTCCCATGCAGCGCGCCCGACGATCGTCCACGCGTTTGGCGAACCAGGCGGTCGTCAGGTTGCGAGTGATTTTCGGGCTTTCCAGCTGAATGCCCGGTAACATCTCTTTTGGCTGCGCTTTCCCGCTTTTCTGTTCTGCTAAACGGTACACCTCGCGATACAGCGCCGTTTTCTCAAACGCCAGACTGTCGCCCTTCTCCAGCTGTTGACGAATTTCACGTTCGCTCATATCAAGTTTACCCGCCAGCTTACGCACCGCCAGCTCGGTCTTGCCCGGTTCGCGGGTGTCGTAACGGATCAGATCGCCATCCAGCGCCAGCTTTACGCCGCTGGCTTTGCTGACCGCATTCTGGAACGCAGCATTGCGACTGGCATACCATCCGGCATTAAAGTCAGCGAAACGGTACAGCGGCGCGGAGTAATTAGCCGGATAGTTAAGCAGATGATAAGTCCCGAACCACAGGCCACCACGACGGGAGAAAACTTCCTGACGCACGGAGCCATCCATCTTCCACGGATAACCGCTGGCATGCTTTTCAGCAAAATCGATGCTGACCTGCATCGGCCCGCCAGTGTGAACCGGATTTAGCGAGCCAAACAGCGTCTGCCCCAGCGGAACGCGATCGATAAGATCGTCGAAAATCGCGCTGAGCTGCTTTTCCGTTTTCACATTATCCAGCCGCTCGCTGTAGCTTTTGCCCGTGGTTGAGTTGATTTTCAGCGCGGTGTGCACGACAAACTGCGGAATGTGCAATCGTGCTGCGCGTTTATCGATCTCCTGCCAGGCGATTTTACTCAGGCCAGGCACCGGAGGATCGGCCTGATAATTGGATTCCTGCTGCGCCACCGCCAGCACCGAACAGATATTTTCCAGCGTCGGTGCCAGCGACTGGCTTTCAAAGGTAGTCGCCAGATCTTTCGCCCAGGCATCACGATCTTTCACGCTGGCGGGCATTTTCGCCCGCACCACGCTTGCCACATCAACGGGCTTCTCGCCTTCTTTCAGCGGCGCCGCACGTTCAGCGCTACACCCGGCGAGGATGAGCCCGGCCAGAACCGGGATAAAACGTGGTGCGACAAAAGACATAGCCTTTCCCTGTATCAGCTCAGCGTGGTGATCACGTCTGCCGTTTCCTCGTTATTGAGGGTTTGTTCGAACGTACGCAGACGCTTGTAAATCGACATCAGCTCTACCAGCGTTGTCCAGGAGTTGATCAGATACTGGAAGGAGCTGCGTACCTGGTCAAACACGTTGGTGATCTGGGTCATCAGACCGAGCGTGATCGTACCGGCAACAATCGACGGGAACAGCAGGAAAATGCCGAAAACGTTATCAACCTGCAGGTAAAAAATACGCGCAATATTGAAGTACATATAGTGAAAATAGAGGCGGAAATAGTTACGGCGCACCGCGGCAAACAGCTCACGTACCGTAGGCGGATTGGCGCGTTCCGGATTGTCCTCACCATAGACCAGCTCTTTACGGTAGGCCGCTTCCACGCGCTGGTTTTTAAACTCCAGACCCGGCAGCTTAATACCCACCACGGCGAGCAGGCCCGTTCCCATCAGCGACCAGACAATCGCCGCCACCACCAGACCATAGGGAATATGCCCGACAATCGGCAGCTCCGGGACGTGGGCCGAGAGGGTCACCAGAATCGGCAGGAACGCAATAAGCTTCATCACCGCATTCAGGAAACTGACGCCCATATCTTCCAGCGTCGTGGAGAAGCGCATAGTGTCTTCCTGCACACGCTGTGCAGCACCTTCGATATGGCGTAAGCGTTGCCAATGCGCCATGTAATATTCGTTCATCGCCGTACGCCAGCGGAAAATATAGTGGCTGACAAAGAAGTTATTCATCACCGCCACCAGCACCGCGATCAGCGCAATGCCCAGAAAGACGCCGATCCCGTTGTAAAACTGACTGAGGGTGACTTTATGAGGCGCACTGAGCGCGTTCTGGATCAGATCGTAAAATGGCGCATACCAGGCGTTGATCGCCACGCTCACCTGCACCATAAACCAGGTTACGAAGACGATCAGCGCGGTGCCCAGAATTGACCAGTTTTGCCAGCGATGTGGCGCGACCTTAAACCAGAACAGCGCAAAAACCCCCACGCATAAGGCGTAGTAGGCATAGAAAACCAGATAGCCACCGGACCAGAAGCGTGCGGCGCTGATCGGGACGTCATCAGACGCACCGGCCAGGTGTGTCAGCCAGGCTCCCCCGCCTGCCTGCCAGAAAATAACGGCGATCATTGCCCAAATAAATGCCGATAAAAAGAACGGTCCCGGCTTTGGGAAAAAAGACTTAAACATATCTGCTCCTGAAACTTCTCATTTTTATAGCGAACAACGTGCTTAGCGGTTGAAAACCGCTGTGTCAGACCGACTGGCCGCGGCTTAGTTCGTTTGCCAGGCCCGAAGAATTGTTTCTGTGGATTTCACCTGCACCGGATTACCGGGCACAATAAGCGTACGCCAGACATCGTTATAATGGGCAATCAACGACGCGGCACCGACTGCCGGACGATTCGCCGTGGTGTGTGCATCACTGGCCACCGTAATAGCGTAACCCCGGCTTGCTGCGACTTTAATCGTGGTATCGACGCAGTAATCGGTCGCACAGCCGCATATCACCCACTCGGTAATCCCCTTCTCTTCCAGCAACTGCGCCAGTTCGGTTTTATAGAATGCATCGCAGGCGGTTTTCGTGACATAGAGCGACTCTTCCGGCTGGAAAAGCGCCGGCAATAATGCAAAACCGTCGCTGCCCGCTTCCAGGCCGCCGTCTTCGCAGTGCTGAATAAAGATCACGGTGTCTGCCGCGCGGGTAAGCTGATTGATACGCGACACACACTGTTCGCGCTGCAGGCGCGGGGTGGCAAAAACGCCGTTCTGCATATCTATGACCATGACTACTCGTTTCGCTGACATCGCCTTGCTCCACTGAAACCGCTGAAGTTGAGGAGGTTATCATAAGGCCGGCGTCACAGAAGCAGACATTAGCGTGCAAGAAAACCTGTCTGTTTACGCATCGTTACGCTTTAACCGCGAATAATGCGCTTTTCCGGGCTTTGCATCGTGCGTTTAAATAGTATAAATACGCATAATCTTCTTTATTCTTTGATGGATACTTCGTTGAAACGTTGTCTGCTTTTATCCGTGATGTTGGGCGCTCTGAGTTTTTCGTCGGTCAACGCCGCGCCACCTTCGCTTGATCCTGAATTTGCCTCTGATGTTGTCGATCGATATGCGAACCATATTTATTACGGTAGCGGCGCTACCGGCATGGCGATGGTGGTGATAGATGGTAATCAGCGGGTGTTCAGAAGTTTTGGGGAAACCCGGCCGGGCAGCAACGTTCATCCGCAGCTGGATTCGGTGATCCGCATTGCGTCAATCTCCAAGCTGATGACCAGCGAAATGCTGGTGAAACTGCTGGATCAGGGGGTGGTGAAACTTAACGACCCGCTGAGCAAGTACGCTCCGCCGGGCGCGCGGGTGCCCACGTATAACGGCACGCCTATCACACTGGTTAATCTGGCGACCCATACCAGCGCGTTACCGCGTGAGCAGCCGGGCGGCGCAGCAAAGCGTCCGGTGTTTGTCTGGCCAACGCGAGAGCAGCGCTGGAACTGGCTTTCCACCGCCACGCTGAAAACGGCCCCTGGCTCTCAGGCTGCCTATTCAAACCTGGCTTTTGATCTGCTGGCGGATGCGCTGTCGACCGCCGCAGGCAAACCTTATCCGCAACTTTTTGAAGAGCAAATTACCCGTCCACTGGGTATGAAAGATACGACCTTTACCCCGTCGCCCGATCAGTGCAAACGCCTGATGGTCGCTGAGAAAGGTGCCAGCCCGTGCAATAACACGCTGGCAGCTATCGGCAGCGGCGGTGTGTACTCAACGCCTGGCGATATGATGCGCTGGATGCAGCAGTTCCTCTCCTCCGATTTTTATGCGCGCAATAATCAGGCAGACCGGATGCAGACGCTGATCTATCAGCGCCCGCAGCTGACACGCGTGATCGGCATGGATGTTCCCGGCAAAGCCGATGCACTGGGCCTCGGCTGGGTCTATATGTCGCCGAAAAATGGCCGTCCAGGGATCATTCAAAAAACCGGTGGTGGTGGTGGCTTCATTACATATATGGCGATGGTGCCTAAAAGCAATGTCGGCGTTTTTGTGGTGGTTACCCGTTCACCGCTGACGCGTTTCGTGAATATGAGTGACGGCGTCAATGACCTGGTCAGTGAGCTGAGCGGTCACAAGCCGCAGGTTATTCCGGCATCCTGAGCAATATAACCGCATTAGTAATCGAGCGGCAGGCGGTTGATGCAGACCAGCTTGCCCTTCTCCATACGGATATAATCCCCCTGCCGCAGCGCCGCCAGCACTTCTGCAATAACCGAACGTGAAATCAGCGTACGACGCTGGATATAGGCCATCACGCCAATACGGGCGCGCAGCGCATCGTCCCATTTCGCCATCGTCAGCAGCGTGGCGCGGATTTGAGCATAAGAGCTGGTGCCAATAAGTTGTCGATCGCGCGCCTCCAGCGCCCGATGCTGCCAGGTCATCCAGTAAAAGGCGTCCCGCCAGAGCTGGTGCTTTTCCAGAAGTTGTAAGGTGGTGCTGGCAGGAAGATGATAGCCGCGGCAGGCGATTTCAACATGCAGGTGGTACTGTTCCTGCGTCGGCATCGCCCCCACTCCCAGACCAACAATTCCTGGTGAGGCTACGACACCAAGCAACAGGGGGTTATTCTGACGTTCTAAAGCAATCGCACCTTCAAGGAAAACGTAGGTGCGCGGTTCGCTACACTCCTCCGGAACGATAACGCTGCCCTGCGCATATTCAAAGGGCGTTCCTGAAGGCATTAACCGATGATTCAGACGATGAAACTCATCTACCGGTTGGGTATTGATCATTTTTACGGTCATTCCTTGCTGATAAGCCCGCCAGTTGCCTGACGGGCTTTATTACACAACAGGTGAACAAAAACGATACTGTTGTTACCAGGTATATTTCACGCCTACGTTAGCACCCCAATCCTGTTCAACGTCGCCGCCGCCCAGATAAGTTGCATCGCTGTATGCGCTAAAGTTTTTGGTAAAGCTGAACTGCGTCCCCAGACCTACACGAACCGCTGATCCTTCCACACCGTTATCGATGTCGTCATTGTTAACGTCTGCGCTATTGTCAGCGTCGTCATAGACCCATGCCAGTTTGAAGTACGGGGTAAGCGCCTGATCGGTACCGTAGTTGAAGGTGTAACCCGCATCGATACCCAGTTCATAACGCAGGCTGTCATAAGACTGACCATCCATACGCATGTCGTTGCTCAGCTGGTAGTCATCACCCGACTGGAACAGGCCATTCACGCTGGCATAAGGCGTCAGGTAACCGGCGTTGTCAAAGTTGAAGTCATAGCCCAGTTTCAGACCAAAGCCCCATGCGTCGGTAGAGGTATCGCCGTCAACATACTGCCCATTGCTCATCGTGGCAGACAGGTCATTGTTGAAACGGTTGTAGCTTAATGAACCATCTACGAAGACGTTGTTTTCAAAGCGAGCGGAAGAATACAACCATGCTGACTGGCTATCCTGATCAACCTGACCTGTTCTGTCACTAATGTCGCCTTTTGCGAAGCCCGCCGCAGCACCAATAGTCCATTTCGCGTTGTTGCCTTCAACCAGTGAGTCGACACCCACCATGATACCGCTGGCATCCTGGTCGTAAGCAATGGTGCCGTTATCGCCATTGTAATTGCCGCCGAAGTAGCTTACCCATGCCCCACCGTTATCAGCCAGACCATGACGGCCATTGGTCAGGCGCGCGCCTAACGTATCCTGTTCGAGGTTCCAGATATTGGTATTGGCAGACGGGATGCTCAGCGCCATATTGGCGTAATCGGTCAGCTCTTTCTGTTTAAGAATAACGGTATTGCCGTTTTGCTCAGCCTGATAGGTGTAAGCCCCGAGGTCAGCTTTGTTTGCGGCGGAGAAGGTAGCGTTACTGTTCTGATCGTTTACGTAGATAAGTTCTTTATCTTTGTATTCGGCAACAGAACCCGCACCGGTGGCGTTATCGATACGCACTTTGTAGTTACCGGTTGCAGCAACGACGTTATCAGTGGCGCTGTTATCCAGTTCATCGCCATTGTTAACATCACCGTTGCCGTTAACGGTCAGATGGCCATCAGCATTCATAGCGATAGTACCGTAACCATAGTTAGCCTGAGTTTTATCCCAGGTACGGTCGTTCACCAGATCCGCATTCAGAACATAATCGCTGCTGTGGATATTGAACACGCCGGAAATCACATCACCATGATTGTCTGCCACGTTGCCGCTGGTCAGTTCCAGCGTATCGGTGTTGAAGACGCCATTGTCATACTGATCAACGTAAACGTCTAATACGCCGCCGTTAGTCACCGTGATGGTGTTCGCATACAGGGAATAATCGCCGTAATGGGTGACATCATCATTCAGTGCCACGGTACTGAAGGTGTTGATCGTCAGGTGATCGGTATTAACCTGTCCATCTTCACCAATGTTCATTGAAGAACCGTTGGTCAGCACGATGGTATCTGAAGTTAAGCCGGAATCAGTTACGTTAACCTGGGAGCCATTATTCACCGCCAGGGTATCAATAACCGAGTTGTTAACCGTATCCCATTCAGAACCGTTATTTAACGTCACGTTAAATACGCCGCTCTGGAATACCTGATTACTGACCACTCTTCCCCAGTCGTTAGCTTCAACGTTGGCACCAGGCGTAAGGCTATTTGCGGCCACATCGTACATGGATCCCGGCGCAATGTCGTCAGCGTAAATATTCGCTGAACCTACCCACTTGCTGCCGTTATCGAGGGTGATATTCAGCTCATCAACGTTCTGCGCGTCATCAACCCAGCCGCCGTTGGTGTCCAGAACACCATCTCCATTAGAATCATGGCCTGTAGAGTAGAAAAACTCGCCGTCGTCATTCCAGTTACTTGTAAATTCAACATCACCCAGCAGGGTAGAATGGTTGAAATAGACGTTATTCTTCATGGAATAATGGGACGCCGCGTTATCTGAGAAAGACAGTGCCACATCATTGGCGCCGCCGTTACCCGCATAATCACTCGGTTCTTCAGAGTTGCCGAAGTGGCCGCCGAAATTACCGAAAGCATCATCTTCATTGGTTTCCAGCGGACTCTGGGAACCGGACGTCACGGTGGAATTCGATACTGTGAGCGTATTATCCCACTGATGATATTCAGAACCGTAATTCGTATTGGTCGTGTCACCCTGGCTCAGAGCAATACCGGCTACACGGGAGTTATCAGAAATGTTGATGTTGCTTTCTACATCCAGATTGACCGCCACGCCGCGGGACGTATAGAAGGACTCGTTAGTCGACTTGCCTGCTGTCCCGTCAAGATAGGTATCTGAGAAATAAAGCGCTTCGTAGTCATCATCAATTGTTGAATTGGCAACGTTCAGCGTGAATATATCACCGTCATACCAGTTGGTATCTACCGTCGTGGTGCCATCATTGAAGGAATAACCGTCATACGTACGAGGCGTGTAATCACCCGTATCAGGGTCGGTTGCGGCAGGCGTTATTCCGTAATAACCAAAGGGCAGTTCGGAGGTAATGGAACCATGGATATTTGAGTTAGCAATGGTTACGCTATTATCAGAACCCGATGCATAATCATGATTCAAATAATAGGTGGAAATAGTACCACTAACGGCATCGCCGTTAAAGGATTGATCAAAATCACCGTTGGCATTGTTATGATAAATAAAACCGCTATAAGTGACATAGTTGCCATCAGAACCTGGCGCATCCATGTTACTCCAGTCCAGCGCGGTGGAAGTATTGTCGTGATACCCCCAGGTATTATAAGTCGTAGCATTGGCCTGAGAAGCGATTGCCAAAGTGCAGGCTAATGCCAGTTGAGATACAACAAGTTTCTTTTTCCAGGAGTGCATTTGTCATCCCTCCTCAGGGATTTAATATCGTTAGCTCGTAAAAATAGAACAGCAAAGTAATATTACCGCCCCGAGAATTATGCGATTGTGGATGAGGAAAGTTCAACTAATCCGCTCATAAAGTACGAAACCAGACATAATACATAAGCATCCTGCCCGCAATAAAAAACACCTCAATAAAACAACCAGTTAAACTCAATCACCTTTATTTTCACGCTCCTTTTTAAGAATAAAACCCATATATACATTGATGCAGAGAATTATTTAAAAAAGTTTATTTAGCAAACCTATCGCTATTAATAAAAATGAAAAACATAGTCATGCAATAAATATATAAATGCCAATCCATATGAAAATAAATATATTACAGGCACGTGTTACGTGAGCCTGTTACACCGTTCGGTAAGGCCAGTTTGGCGAAACATCGTTTTCTAAATGAGGTAAAATGGTCTGGTGTCCCACCAACATCAGGCAAATCATGACCGACTTAATCACCCGCCCACGCCGCCTGCGCAAATCACCTGCGCTGCGCGCCATGTTTGAAGAGACAACACTGAGCCTTAACGACCTGGTGTTACCGATTTTTGTGGAAGAAGAACTGGCCGACTACAAGGCCATCGACGCCATGCCGGGCGTAATGCGCATCCCGGAAAAGTTTCTCGCCCGCGAAATTGAACGCATTGCCAACGCCGGGATCCGCTCGGTAATGACCTTCGGCATTTCTCACCACACCGATGCCACCGGCAGCGATGCCTGGAAAGAGGATGGGCTGGTGGCTCGGATGTCGCGCATTGCCAAAGACGCCGTGCCGGAAATGATCGTGATGTCCGACACCTGTTTTTGCGAATACACCACCCATGGTCACTGCGGTGTACTCTGCGATCACGGTGTCGATAATGACGCCACCCTGATCAATCTTGGTAAGCAGGCCGTGGTGGCTGCCGCCGCTGGCGCGGATTTTATCGCCCCATCGGCTGCAATGGATGGGCAAGTGCAGGCAATCCGTCAGGCGCTGGACGCCGCTGGCTTTACCGACACCGCGATTATGTCCTACTCCACCAAGTTCGCCTCCTCGTTCTATGGTCCGTTCCGTGAAGCTGCGGGCACGGCACTCAAAGGCGATCGTAAAACTTACCAGATGAGCCCGATGAACCGCCGTGAAGCGATCCGTGAATCCCTGCTCGATGAAGCTCAGGGCGCGGATTGTCTGATGGTGAAACCTGCGGGCGCTTATCTGGATATTTTGCGCGACATCCGCGAGCGCACGCAGCTGCCGCTTGGCGCATACCAGGTGAGCGGCGAATATGCCATGATCAAATTTGCCGCCCAGGCAGGCGCAATTGATGAAGATAAAGTGATCCTTGAAAGTCTGGGTGCGATAAAACGCGCCGGCGCGGATCTGATCTTCAGCTACTTCGCGCTGGATCTGGCAGAACGCAAGATCCTCTGAGCGACAGGGCGGGTTATCCCGCCCTTTCTTTTTTTATGGGAACGCGTTTCAGCAGCTTGCCGCCCGGCATCGCCATCTGAAAGGGCTGATGTTCGTCGACCTCACTTGCCTGAAAGCGCATCGCTACGAGCGCTTTAATGGTGTACACCGCTAACCCTACGACGGCTTCCTGGTATCCAAAGGCGTGGTAAATGGTTTGTCATTGCTCATTTCTTTCATTTTCTGTGTGAATGATTTCAAAATTAACGACTGGCAATGTATAGACATAAAACAAAATTGATCTGTCTAATCCGCAAAGCAATCTTTTTTTCGTGAAAAGGGCATCACTTTTACCTAAATGAATTCCTAAAAACCCGGAAAAACCCTCAATAAATACATTGACCAGATAATTAATAAATCGTGTTAAGCGAGCCGCTAAAACATAATGATTGACACATTTTCCGCCTCAAATTAATATCCCTTACATTCGCAACAAACAATTTTATTCATGATAAATTTACACATGTAAATTATAAGCAACAGACTATCAACGAGGACCCTACCGCAATAATCGAAAAACACAATATCCAGCCCTCATCAAAACATTATAAAAAACCTACAATAAAGGATGACTATTGTGGAAAGTAAGCATATTGGAAATGTGAATTATTTAATGGCAAACAGCCGAACAGGTATTTTAGCGATTGGCGCTCATCCGGATGATATTGAACTTGGTTGCGGTGCGACACTGGCCAATCTTGCGCAAAAAGGTTTTCATATTACCGCTATTATTCTTACCGCGGGTAATGCCGGATGCGCGTCGGGAATCAGTCGTCATGATGAATCCAGGCAGGCACTGAATATTCTCGGATGTCAGGATTTATTCACTTTTCATTTTGAAGATACCCGTACCGAGCATTATCTGGATGCCATTATCACCAGCATTGATGACGTCATAAAAACACAGCAAGACGCTGGCATTCGGTTTCTCAGAGCCTACACCATGCATGATAAGGACCGACACCAGGACCATCGTGCTGCGCATCAGGCCTCCATGGTCGCCTGCCGCACCATACCGCAAATCTTGTGTTATGAAACGCCAAGTTGTCGACTGTCATTTGTTCCGCAAGCCTTTGAGGAATTTAATGAAGCTGGTCTGGAAAATAAAATCTCTGCCCTGAAGTTTCATCAAAGCCAGAAACATCGCGATTATATGCAGCCAACGTATATCAGATCGCTGGCACAATTCCGTGGTTTACAGGCAGGCATGGCATTGTGTGAAGGCTTCGTTGTGCAGAAAATGATTTTGTGAGAAAAGATGAAAACTATCATTTTTATTATGATGAGTATCACCATCCTCTGCTGGATACTGCTGCGCTTAAATAAAAAACCCAGCCGCCGGTTTGGGGAAGTTGACGCCATTATCCCCGCCTATAATGAAGGCCCCTGCCTCGCCCAGTCACTGGATAATCTGCTGCGTAATCCTTATTTCCGTACGGTCATCTGCGTTAATGATGGCTCGACAGATAATACGAAAGCGGTGATGGCACAGGTTAAAAAAAAGTGGGGCGACCGTTTTATTGCAGTGACACAAAAAAATACGGGCAAAGGCGGTGCGCTGATGAATGGCCTGCAATTTGCGACCTGCGATCAGGTTTTCCTGAGCGATGCCGATACCTGGGTGCCCCCGGATCAGGACGGCATTGGTTATATGCTGGCAGAAATAGACAGCGGCGCTGATGCCGTTGGCGGAATTCCCTCTACCCACCTGCAAGGCGCGGGCATACTTCCTCATATACGCGCCACGGTGAAGCTGCCGATGATCGTCATGAAACGCACCTTACAGCAGTTTCTGGGTGGAGCGCCGTTCATTATCAGCGGAGCCTGCGGCATGTTTCGCACCCGGGTACTGCGAAAATTTGGCTTTTCCGATCGTACCAAAGTTGAAGATCTCGATCTGTCCTGGACCCTGATTGCCAACGGTTATTGCATCCGTCAGGCCAACCGCTGCGTGGTATACCCGCAGGAGTGCAACACTTTACGGGACGAGTGGAAACGCTGGCGACGCTGGATTGTGGGTTACGCCGTCTGTATGCGTTTGCATAAATCGCTGATCCTTAGCCGCTTCGGACTGTTTTCAATCCTGCCCATGGTGCTGGTGGTGATCTACGGGGTGATGACCTACGCCATGGTATGGACATGGAGCATTATTACGCACGGGCCGATTGGCATCGTTGAATCCATCTTTCCGCTGATCTGGGTGGGTATTGTGTGCGTTATCGGCGCTTTCAGCGCCTGGTATCATCGATGCTGGCTATTAATACCGCTGGCACCTCTCTCTGTGTTTTACGTGTTACTGGCCTACGCCATATGGATGGTTTATGGAATTATTGCCTTTTTCACTGGACGTGAACCTCAACGGGACAAACCCACCCGCTATGCTGCCGTGGTGGAAACGCCGCCCGCTTCATCCGGCAAGCCTGTCACCACTGATGGCCCGCTATCTCAGGCTTGAGCCGGCAGCCGCCGCTCCTGTGGAGATAGCCCCGACAGCCCTGATCGACGAAAGCGCAGGTGAAGTCCGTATCGGTCAGGGCACCAAAATTTGCCACGGTGCGGTTATCCAGGGACCGGCGGTGATAGGCGCGAATTGCCTGATCGGTAATTATGCTTTCATTCGCCCCGGTACCGTGCTGAGCAACGATGTCCGGGTGGGCTTTTCCACGGAAATCAAAAACGCGGTCGTCGAAAAGCACGTCGCCATCGGGCCACAATGTTTTATTGCTGATTCGGTAATCGGCCAGGATGCGTATCTGGGCGCGCAAGTGCGCACCAGCAACCACCGGCTCGACGGTGCTACGGTCTGTGTGGAGATAGCCGGAGCGCGGATCGATACAGGCTGTGAAAAGCTCGGCTGCTGGATTGGTCGGGGAGCCCGACTGGGCATTCAGGTGATCGTTTTACCGGGACGTATTATCGCGCCGGATACCCTGCTTGGCCCGCGTATTCTGGTGGAGCGGAATCTGCCATCGGGACGCTATCACCTGAAACAGGAAATCATTCATAAGGAGATGACAGATGAGGCGAATTGCGCTGGCAACCGCGATAATCACGATTTGCGCGCCGCTGCACGCGGAAATCACCAGCCTGACCGCAGGGTATGATTTTAACGACTATTCGGGTACGCATGGCTCACGCCAGATGCGGTTCGCTGAGATAAAAAACACGCTGGATAAGGGCGCGCTGGTGATGAATCTCAGCGACGG
This sequence comes from Enterobacter kobei, assembly GCF_018323985.1. GTDB lineage: Bacteria > Pseudomonadota > Gammaproteobacteria > Enterobacterales > Enterobacteriaceae > Enterobacter_D > Enterobacter_D kobei_A. The sequence continues at coordinate 3,577,600 of NZ_AP024590.1, forward strand.
GGAACGGGAATACAACGGTGATGAACGCTATCACAGCATCCGGGGTCGGGCGTCACTCTGGTACCGCTGGAATGGCTGGCTGTCCACCCGCAGCAGCATTGCGCTGGCAGAAGATACGCCCGTTTTCGCCCGTCAGGATGTGCAGCAGGACGTCACGGTAAAAGTGCTGAAGCCGCTGTTGATAACGGGTGGTTATCGCACGGCCCGTTATTATGGCGGCGTTGATGTGGACGCCTGGTCAGCCGGATTAACCTGGTACGCCGGACCGACCATCACCAACTGGCGTTATACCTGGTACGACTCACATGGTGCCGGGGACAGCTACAGCCATGTGGTTTCCCTGCGGCTCAACGACGCCACCGGCAAAGGCAGTACTCAGGTATGGGTTGCCTGGGGCAGCGGCGCGTATAACTATGACTGGGCACCAGAGCGCTACACCGGCACCACACAAAGCGTCAGTCTGCGCCGCCTGCAGCCGCTGAACGATCGCTGGGCGCTGGGCATGACTCTTGGTAAGCAGTGGTACGATATGCCGCTTGAGAATTACCACGGGCTGAATGCGGCGCTCGATCTTACCTGGACATTTTAATCTCCCTTTCACTACGCCGGAGCAGGCTGCACCGTTATTCCGTACATCACGGTGCAGCCCGGCGTAGTAATTTCACCATCCCAATGAAAATTATGAATTTAATTTCTGGCATCGCCTTTGCAACGTGTTCCCTGACTGGGTTTAATGGCGAGGCACTTGATGATGAACACAGAAACAACGACCTTAAAAAGAACACTCGGCAGCTTCCGTCTGTGGGGCATGGCCGTCGGACTGGTGATATCAGGGGAATATTTTGGCTGGAGCTACGGCTGGTCACAGGCAGGGACGCTCGGTTTTTTGATTGTCGCCCTGCTGATCGCCGCCATGTACTGCGCCTTTATTTTTAGCTTTACGGAACTGACGACCGCCATTCCTCATGCCGGTGGGCCTTTTGCCTACGCGTACCGTGCCTTCGGGCCGACCGGCGGGTTTATTGCCGGGTTCGCCACACTGATCGAGTTCGTGTTTGCGCCCCCGGCGATCGCCATGGCGATTGGTGCGTACCTTAATGTCCAGTTTCCCTCCCTCGATCCTAAATGGGTGGCCTGCGGGGCGTACGTCATCTTTATGACCTTGAACATTCTTGGCGTGGGCATTGCCGCCACCTTTGAGCTGATCGTCACCCTGCTGGCGATTTTCGAACTGCTGGTATTTATGGGCGTGGTCGCACCCGGCTTCTCATGGGATAACTTTACCGCCCACGGCTGGGCTGGCGCGGAAAGCTTCAGCACTCTGGCGCTGCCGGGGATGTTTGCGGCTATCCCCTTTGCCATCTGGTTTTTCCTCGCCATTGAAGGTGCCTCCATGGCCGCCGAAGAAGCTAAAGATCCGCAACGCACTATTCCCCGGGCGCTGGGCGGCGGCATTGTGACGCTCACCGTGCTGGCAGTGGGCGTGATGATCTTTGCCGGCGGCGTCGGCGACTGGCGCGCGCTGTCGAATATCAACGATCCGCTGCCGCAGGCGATGAAAGTGGTGGTCGGCAGCAGCAGCGGTTGGCTGCATATGCTGGTGTGGCTGGGGCTGTTTGGCCTGGTGGCGTCATTTCACGGCATCATCATGGGCTATTCCCGCCAGATTTACTCGCTGGCCCGGGCTGGCTATTTACCGGCGCGGCTTGCCACGCTGAACCGCCGCACCCGGACGCCGCATCTGGCCATTCTCGCGGGCGGCGTAGTGGGGATCGCGGCGATCTTCTCCGATTCGCTCATCACTATCAGCGGTATGCCCCTCACCGCCTGCATTGTGACGATGTCGGTATTTGGCGCTATTGTTATGTATATCACCTCCATGGCCGCGCTGTTCAAACTGCGCCGCAGCGAACCCTTGCTGATCCGTCCGTTCCGCGCGCCCTTGTTCCCCTATGCGCCCGCCTTCGCGCTCGGTATGGCGGTACTCTGCCTGGTGGCGATGGTCTGGTATAACCCGCTGCTGGCGCTGATTTTTGCCGCCATGATGCTGGCTGGTTATCTGTGGTTCCGCAAAACCGCGTCGGCCCGTGAGCGGGCGGCGCTGGATCCGCAACTGCGGGCGATCTCCTGAGGAGACACCATGTATAAAACTACCCTGGCGCACCGGACCTACCGTTTCGCCAGTCTGAAAGATCTGCTGGCAAAAGCATCCCCGGCGCGATCCGGGGACGTGCTGGCAGGTATCAGCGCGGATTCCGCCGAAGAACGCATGGCCGCAAAAATGGCGCTGGCAGATGTGCCGCTGCGTGACATTCTTGCGGATCCGCTGATCCCCTACGAGCAGGATGAAGTCACCCGGCTGATTATTGATACCCATGATCCGCAAGCGTTTACTGACATCAGCCACCTTACCGTCGGTGATTTTCGTGACTGGCTGCTGGATGACAACACTGACACGCAATGCTTAAGCCGTGTCGCCCGCGGCATTACGCCGGAAATGGCCGCCGCCGTCAGCAAGATCATGCGCAACCAGGATCTGATCCTCGCCGCCAGTAAGTGCCGGGTGATCACACGCTTTCGCAATACCATCGGCCTGCCCGGTCACCTTAGCGTGCGCCTGCAACCGAATCATCCTACCGACGATCTCAGGGGCATTGCCGCCAGTATGCTCGACGGCCTGCTGTACGGCGCGGGTGATGCGGTTGTGGGGATTAATCCGGCCAGCGACAGCCTGCCGGTGCTGGAACGGCTGAATCATATGATGGCGGATATCATTGACCGGTTTGCGATCCCCACTCAGTCCTGCGTGCTGACGCACGTCACCAACACGCTACAGCTGATCGAACGCGGCGCGCCCGTCGATCTGGTGTTTCAGTCGGTGGCAGGCACCGAGGCTGCGAACAGCGGCTTTGGCATCAATCTGGCGTTGCTGCACGAGGCGGGGGAGGCAGCGTTAAGTCTCGGACGGGGTACGCTCGGCCATAACGTGATGTATTTTGAAACCGGCCAGGGCAGTTGCCTGTCGGCGGGGGCGCATCATGGTGTCGATCAGCAAACCTGTGAGGCACGGGCCTATGCGGTGGCACGACATTTTGATCCGCTGCTGGTGAATACCGTGGTGGGCTTTATTGGCCCGGAATATTTGTATGACGGCAAACAGATTATCCGCGCCGGGCTGGAAGATCACTTCTGCGGCAAACTGATGGGCCTGCCGATTGGCTGCGACGTCTGTTATACCAATCATGCCGAGGCGGATCAGGATGACATGGACACCCTGCTGACGCTGTTGTGCAACGCCGGGCTGACGTTCCTGATTGGCGTGCCGGGCGCGGATGACATCATGCTCAATTATCAGAGCACCTCATTTCATGATGCGCTCTATGCCCGCCGTCTGCTCGGCCTGAAACATGCGCCGGAGTTCGGCGAATGGCTGACCCGTATGCAGATTATCGACAATGGTGGCCAGCTACGCTTAACCGGTGCCAGTCACCCGTTACTCAGCATTCTGCCCCAGGGAACGCCGGTATGAAAAACCCAGATGCCTGGTCACTGTTGCGTGAATTTACCGATGCGCGTATCGCCCTTGGACGCAGCGGAGCCAGCCTGCCGACACGCGAGGTGCTGAACTTTGGCCTCGCCCATGCACAGGCGCGCGATGCTATCCACCAGCCTTTTGACAGCACCTCGCTGGAGGACGAATTAGCGGCGCTTGGGCTGCAAACGCTAACCGTCCACAGCGCGGCGGCGGATCGGCATATTTACTTAAATCGTCCGGATCTGGGCCGTAAACTCAGTGAGGAGAGCCGTAGTGCGCTGCGCGAACAGCGTGTTGCCGAACACGATCTGCTGCTGGTGATTGGCGACGGCCTCTCTTCCCATGCGGTACATCGTCAGGCGGTGCCGCTGATTGCTGCCCTGCTGCCGTATCTGCACACGCTGGGATTATCGCTGGCACCGGTGGTGCTGGCGCATCAGTCGCGGGTGGCGCTGGGGGATGACATCGGGGAAACGCTGAACAGTCAGGCGGTGGCAATATTGATTGGCGAACGGCCGGGCCTGTCGTCGCCGGACAGCCTCGGCGTTTATCTGACGTGGAAACCGGGCTGCGCGCGGCTGGAGTCCGAACGCAACTGCATTTCTAATATCCGCCCGGAAGGACTGCGCCACGAAGCCGCGGCTTTTAAGCTCGCATGGCTGCTGGAACAGGCCTTTTTACGCCGTCTGACCGGCGTAAAACTCAAAGATGAAAGCGATAACCCGGCGCTGCACGGCAAGGTGTCGCCGCGCGTGCCGTTGTCCTGACGTGTGCCCTACACCGCCAGCCAGCTTTTGATCTCCGCTTCCATTTCGCTTTGCAGCGACGCGGGGGCGAGGATCTTCAGGTGCGGGATCCAGTACTGCACCACCGGCAGGATCTCTTTTTTATGTGCCACCTGAGTGGTGACGATCAGGCCGCCATCGGCGGTCTGCTGTTCGATCACCTGCTCGTTAAGCAGATCCCGACGCTGGAAATACTCCGCCACTTCCGGCGCAACGCTGAGCCGGACGCTGAATTTCCCTTCCACGCCCCACACGCTCGGCTCCTGGCGCATTTTCGCCAGCAGTTGCGCATCCGGTTCAAAAGTTTCAAACGTACAGTTCAGGGCCGTGATCTTGGTTAAGGTGAAGTTTTTCAGGCGATTTTCATGACGCGCCGCCAGATACCAGACGCCGTTAAGATTGGTCAGCTGATACGGCTCCACAGCATAATGCCGTTCTTCGTTACGACGCAGATAGCGGAAATTAACGCAGCAGTGTTCATCGATGGCACGCTGTAAGCGGGTAAAATGATCGGCCTGTAATTCGCTGGAAATATAGCGATGGCCCTGCACCACGATGGTCTGGCTGGCGCTGGCCGAATGCATGGAGGACAACATGCGCTTGTTGAAGCCCGGGAACAGTTCGCTGACGCCTGCCAGCCGCGCAAAGAGATCGATGCTGTCAGCGTTAAAGCGCCCCAGCAGGCCGGGCGAAATTTTGTATCCCCCGCGCCCTGCCGGTTCCGCATCCAGAAAGCTCAGACGCTCAATAATATCGCGCTTAATGGTGCGAGGATGTACGCCATATTCCTCCGCCAGCTGCTTAACATACAGCGTCTCACCATTATTAAAACGCCCGAGAATTTCACCGAGACGCGTCGCCAGCAGTTGGTGTTTTTTTTCCATAACCCGGATCCTTGCCAGAAAGTTAAAATACCCCTGCAAAACATAACGGCATTCGTGGACGGATCTTTAGGGTTAAGGCGCAGATAAATCAATGAGATAAAAAAGAAGCCGATATTAATATCTGATTTTTACCGGCCAGCGGATGGGCGGGATACGGTTCAGACCCGGGCGCGCAAATAAATATCCCTGGAAATGCTTAATACCGGCCGCTTCCAGCCAGCACCACTCTTCGGCTTTTTCCACCCCTTCCGCCACCACGTCTATTTCCAGCTCCGTACAGCATTTGATGATGGCATTGAGGATCGCCTGTTGCGGGCCGTGCAGATGAATATCGGTGATGATGCTGCGGTCGATTTTCAGCTCGCCCGGCTGAAATTTGGTGAGTAGCGACAGCCCGGCAAAGCCTGCGCCGAAATCATCGATCGCCAGACCAATGCCTGCCGAGCGCAGTTGCATAATGGCAAAGGCAAACGCGTCATAGCCGGAGATCACTTCGTCTTCCGTCACCTCGACGATAACCTGTTCCGGGACCAGGCCGTTACGGGTGATTTGATCGAGCAGAATATTGACCGCGTCAGGGATTTTTACCAGCGACATTGGCAGCAGGTTAATGGAGAGCTTATTGCTGCCGATGCCGATCTTTTTTGCCAGTGCAAAGGCGTACTCCTTGGAGAGCAGGTCAGCCTCGTGAATTTTCCCCGCGGGTATCGACGCAAAGTAGTCATGGGGCGAACCGCCGGTGGGGCTGCGGATCAGCGCCTCAAATGAACTGATCTGCCCGCGCAGGGGTTCAACAATCGGCTGGATGGCAAACTGGCACGGCTGGTCGGCAAAGACCATCGCCTGCGGCTGGCTGAAGGTCAGATTGTCGGTAATGAACTCCCAACTTGCCGCCTCTGACTGCCGCGGATTCACATCGCGCCAGCGCCCGCGCATAAAGGATTTAATGAATTTGTAGACCCGCGCATCGCTGGCGAGGCGGAAATTCAGCGCTCCGGCGGTGATCACCGAGCGCAGGATAGTACGCGGATTGCCGGTGCGTAAATCAAACAGCGACATGCCGTGGGTCTGGAAATGACGTTTTGGCGCGTAGTCCCGCATCAGTTCGACCACCGAATCGTGGCGCGGGTCGTTATTAATCTTCTCATACAGCTGATTAACGTTGTCCAGCGGCCCTTCCAGCACCTGCAAAAAATGACTGCCGTCGAACAGCAGGATGCCGGAAATGCCCAGCGCGGCGTTGCGGGTCTGAGAGACGCATACCAGCTCGCTCAGCTTTGAAGGATCAAAGCTGCTTGTCAGGCGACTCCGGTAAATCAGGGTAGAAATCATGCTCATCAGATCCTAAACAACAGTTAACATCATTAGTATAACGTGGGGGGCGAATTAACTTTCCGGCTCCGAGGAGGCAACCACCCGGTTTCGTCCCTGGTTTTTTGCGGCATACAGCGCGTTATCCGCGCGGCGTATTAAGCCGCTGGCAATAATATGCAGCGGTTTGTCCTGTGGCAGCGTTTTGCTGCCATCCAGCGTGGCGACCCCGATACTGATGGTCAGAAAGCCGGTCGGGCTTGCGGCATTAGGGATGCGCAGCGCTTCGATGCTTTCCCGCAGCCCCTCGGCAATGGCCTGCGCCTCCAGGCGATCGGTGCAGGGTAAAATCACCAGGAACTCTTCGCCGCCGTAGCGGCTGACGTTATCGTCAGGCCGGTGACGCACGGCGGTCAGCGCATTGGCGACATCGCGCAGGCAGGCATCACCGGCCTGATGCCCCTGGCTGTCATTAAAACGTTTAAAGTAATCAATATCGGCCAGACACACCGACAGCGAGTAGCTCTTCTCGCAGGCGCGGATGATTTCACGGTTCAGACACTCGTCCATAAAGCGACGGTTGAACAGCCCGGTCAGGTAATCATGCTGGGCATGCTGCTGTAACACCTGATTGGCATCCGCCAGTTTTTGCTCCGCCTGATGGCGCTCGGTGACATCCACCCAGGTTACAGACAGCCCAACCACGTTACCCGCCGCGTCGTGTACCGGGACAGGGTGCAAGGAGAAAATACTCTCCTCCCAGCGGGTTTCGCGTGTCGGTAGCTCTGCGCCGCTGTCGGCAAGTTCGAAGTCACGTTCAAAGTGTTGCCAGCAGGCCGGCATCAACTCGGCCACCAGTTTGCCGTTGATGTCCTCGCTGGAACGGCCTAATGCCCTCGCCATGGCTTTATTGGACATCACCATCTGGCCGTTACGATCAATCATGCACAACGCCACTGGCGTAGCGTCGTAAATCGTTTCCAGTTGCAGCACGCGTTCGCCCAGTGTGGAGATATTGCGATCCACCCCCCGGTAGCCACGCAGCTGGCCGTTATCGTCAAACAGCGGAATGCCGCTGGTTTCCAGCACGATCACTTGCCCGTCGGCCCGCTGATTGCGATTAACCAGACCGGAAAAGGGGATCTGCTGCTGAACGATAGCCAGAAACGCACCGGCTACCCGCTCGGCTTCACCCGGCGGCATAAAATCAAAGGGCGTACAGCCAATCACTTCGTCCGGCGTAAATCCCAGCAGGCTGGTGACCACGTCCGATGACCAGGTATAGCGCCCCTGTGCATCCACTTCCCAAATCCAGTCGGAATTATTATTAAGCAGATCGTTCAGGTGTTGCAGGTCTACATCCCTGGGATTAAAAGGTTTTTTATCATCAGTCATCATTTTTACTGGCGTTGCTCCCAAAAGCGAACAGCGATCATTAACACAGGCACAGCCTCTGACTGAGGGTAATGAAAATAATCATTCAGGCCTCGCGAATTGCACGTAGATAATTGTTTCTATTACATCCAGAAACCAACAGGGGTTAAGCATATTTCATTTTTTTGTGCTGGCGGATGCGTAGTTATCTCATTTAGGCAAATTCGCACTACCTGAATTGGGGATGTGACATGCTTGGAATGTTTATATCATCGAAATTAAAATGGTTAAATAGCGTTATTCACTTTTAATTATTGTGGCTTTTTCATTACCAAAAGCTCTTATCGCAAATTTCATTTATTATGCGACGATCAGGCCGCAGATCAGGCACAGCGGGGCATATTCGCTGCGCCAAAAAAGCTGTCACGGAAAGTAACTGAGGTGAATTACAGCCCGCTAAGTAATTGCAGTACAGTAAAAGCAACCATCCCGCTAATAACCGTAGCAAATAAGCTGCGGGTGAGCCCCCCAACCACGGTGGCGATGATCGCCGCCAGCAGGGAGACACTAAGCCCGGAGGCCGTCATGGCAGGTTTGTGCAGCAGCTCAGCCGCCACAATCGCCGTCATAATACCGGAAGGAATAAACGCCAGCCACTGTTGCAACGTAAAAGATAAGCGCATACGGGATAATAACAATAATGGCAAAACACGCATCGCCGCACTCACCAGTGATACCAGCGCAATAGCCAGAATAATATTTCTGTCCATATTATTTTCCTTTTTTTTCCATGCGGATCAGCACAATAGTCGCAAGGGTCGCCGCAACCGAGGCCGCAAAGATAACCACCAGACTGGTATTAGACCACGAATGAAATAACAGGGTGATTGCCATTGCTGTAACGATAGTCAGCGTTTCAAGACGTTGTCGTTTACTGGCAAACCAGGTCATCAGGATCAGCCCAATAAACATCGACACCAGACTAAAGCTCAGGCCTTCCATCAGGGCGGCAGGCAACGATGAGGCCAGCCAGGCTCCCAGCACGCAGGAGATGATCCAGTTAATCCAGGCGGTGAGATTAAGGCCCAGCATCCATTTGAACGGGATGTCACCGGACTGATTGCCGTACTGTACCGCTACCCCAAAGGTCTCATCCGTTAACAGCAGACCGCTGACAATCTTCTGATATGTGGTACTGCGCTGGAAAAAGAGGCTGATGGACGAGCTCATCAGCAGGTAACGCAGATTCACCAGCAACACGCTCAGTACGATGGAAGCGGTTTCCGCCCCGGCGGCCCACAACGAGTAAAACAGGAAATGTGCAGAACCGGCGTACAGGCAACTCGCCAGTAGCGTGATGTGCAGCAGCGAAAATCCGGATAAGGTGCCTATCGCACCCGCTGCGATGCCAATACTCCAGTAGCCCGGCAGCGTGGGGAAACAAGCCTGCGCACCGTCCCGGAAAAGACCCATCTGTTCGGGGCGGGTGTTGGTATTCGACAACATCGTTTTTCCTCAACGATTTCATTACAACGGTTGTCGCAGTGTATCTTTTTCCGCGCGCGATTAAAGGAAAAATCTGAGCGGGTATATCCTTGCAATTTACGCGTAAATAACTCCCGTCTGATGACTAATAAATAAGTATGAGTTTTAAATAATTTATCTGTCGCGGTAATTTACCCTGCATGATTTTCCCCAGGAATCATCCCATAATCTAAATTTTTATTTTCATTGCACATTTTGATAATCGACTAAACTGAAACCTGACCATCGCGTAATCCCGCATAATTTGCGGATTGTTTCTCCAATGATTATTTAAGGAATACAAAATGACCATTAAGACTTTAGAAGATTTATTCATTCACGATTTATCAGACGTTTACAGCGCTGAGAAGCAAATTACGCGTGCCCTGCCGAAAATGGCTCGCGCGGCAACCGACGAAAAACTGGTCGCTGCGTTTAAACAGCATCTTGAAGAGACGCAAGGTCAAATTGAGCGTCTTGATCAGCTGGTGGAAGCCACTGAGGGTGTACGCATTAAGCGAATGAAATGCCATGCGTTAGAAGGTCTGGTGGAAGAAGCGCAGGAAATTATCGACTCAGTGGAAGCAGGCCCGGTACGTGACGCTGGTTTGATTGGCGCCGCGCAAAAGGTTGAGCACTATGAGATCGCCACCTACGGCACACTTCGCGCGCTGGCAGTAAAACTGGGTTATAAAGAAGCGGCCCGTTTACTGGGTGAAACGCTGGAAGAAGAAAAAGCAACAGATGAGAAACTGACGATTATTGCTGAAAAGCAGGCGTAATTTCCGCTGTGGTTTTTAAGCACCAGTAAAACAGGCCGGTTAATAAACCGGCCTGTTTCATATTAGATATATTCTGTATTATTGCCGCTGTTAAAAATACTTCCCGAAAATACCGGGTCGTTAGTTAAAATAACTGACGTCAGCGAGTTACCAAAGGCGTCATACGGCCCGCCCAGTACACCGATTTCATCATTGTTGTCGATTTCAAAGCCTTCTACAAAGCGCCAGAAACCCATTGTTTGCGCACCGGTGTCCAGGTTTTCTACTTCTTCATTCGTATAGAATGCGAGCTGTACGATACCTTTGTACCGGATCCGGTAAAAACCATTGTTCACATTTTCACCCTCAAAGGTATGAATAAAAATTATAGAAGGTTTATACCAGACTGCCTGGAAAATGCGCTTTTTTAGCAGAATTATCTGAAATATATTTTCTTGCTGTGTCAGATCACATCATTAAAATTCAATAAAATTCCTTCATATATGTAATGTTTTTAATGTATTACGCCGCAATCAGCGTCGACCACAGGCTGAGAGTGGTAGTGACGATTTGCAGCAATGCTTCAGTGCTGGCCCCTTCACGAGCGCTCACCGACATTCCCTGTATCAGACAGCTTAAAAAAGCCGTCAGCGCAGGCAAATCGGTGTGCGACGGCAATTCACCCTTTGCCTGCCGCTGGGTGAGAAACTCCAGCAACATCGCTTCTTCTTGGGCATGGCGGCTGCGCACGGCGCAGGCAATTTGCTCTGACGAGGCCGATACGGTGGCAGAGGTATTGATCAGGAAGCAGCCTGCGGGCGTATCCTTACTGGCAAAGCAGTGTGCCAGTGCAGTGAGATAATCCTCGATCGCCTGCGCAACGGATTTATCGTCGCAGAACAGCGCGGCTTTATGCTTCGCAGCAAACTGACTGACGTAGCGATCGAGCACTGCCCTGAACAATCCTTCTTTATTGGTAAACTCGGCATAGAGCGTCGGCGCTTTTGCACCGGTCGCTTCAACCAGATCGGCCAGCGAAGTGGCTTCATAGCCATGCTGCCAGAACAGCCCCATCGCCCGATCCAGGGTCGCCTCGCGGTCAAACACTTTCGGCCTCCCCCTCCCTTTCTTAGTACAACATGTTGCTTGCGTGGTCATGTGAACACCTTTTTTACTTATTTATATAGTAATCATTATAAAAACATCTTGCCGCCGATGACCAGCGCGATTTTTAGAAAAAATTTATCAATCTATCTTTATGATTTTTATAGCTTAAATAATTATATTAACGGTCATTAAAAAATAAAGTTGACGTGTGATGCAGATCACATCTATCATTTGTCTATCGATCGTTAAGTAATTACTTACGACACTCATTAAACCGAATCCTGAAGGTACTGATTATGAAAAACATTAACGCTCTGTTCGCCGTCGCCATCCTGAGTTCTTTATCTTTCGCAAGCGTTGCCGCAGTGCAGGTTGATGCCACACCTGCCGGTCAGCAGAAAGCCGGTCATATCTCCGCGACAGCCGGGACTAATATCGCGTCTCTGGAAGCGGAACTGGCGCAGAAAGCCGATGAAATGGGTGCGAAGTCTTACCGCATTACGTCTGTTACCGGCCCGAATACTCTGCACGGTACTGCGGTAATTTATAAATAAGTCGCCGATAACGACCCTTGATGAAAGAAGGCATAACAATGAAAAACATCAGCGTAGTTTCTGCTTTGATCCTGGCCGCCACCGTCTCCTTCGGTGCCATGGCTGCCGATCACGCTACATCGCGTCCTGAAGCCGGTTCGAATATCGATAACACCGCGCATCAGAACCACCTGGAATTCAGTCACGCTTTCGATCCTGAAAACCTGACCGCAGGCGATCTTCAGTAACTAATGATCCCTGAACGAAAAGTTAACGCTCTTACCGAATATACTGTTGAAGGAATTTAATCATGAAAAACGTAAAAACTCTGGCCGCTGTTGCCGCTCTGTCCCTGATGTCTTTTGGCGCTTTCGCACAATCCGTAACCGCTTCTGCCTCCACCCTGGATGCCGCTGAAGCGCAGATTGCCGCCCAAGCCCAGAAAGCCGGTGCTTCTTATAAAATTACTGAAGCGAATGTGAATAATAACGTTCACATGACGGCTGAACTGACCAAATAAGTCAGCGGGCGTGTCATCGCGCCGCCTGACAAAAACAAAAAGCTCCCGCGGGAGCTTTTTTTATGGGCAAAACCCGCGATTAATCGAGGTTAAGCTCATCATAATGTTGGATTAATTTACCCACCACGCCGTAATCCAGCGCCTGTGCGGGGGACATCCAGTAATTACGATCTGAATCTTTTTTCACTTTCTCAAGCGGCTGTCCGGTCGCGTCAGCAATCAGTTTATTGACCCTTTCCTGCATGCGAATAATCTCACGCGCTTCAATTTCGATATCCGTTGCCTGACCACGCACGCCGCCTAACGGCTGGTGGATCATAAAGCGGGTATTCGGCAGCGAATAGCGATGCTCTTTTTTCGCCGCGAGGTAAATGGTGATCCCGGCGCTGGCTACCCAGCCGGTACCAATCACATGTACTTCGGGACGAATGAATTTAATAAAGTCGTGGATGGTATCGCCCGCTTCGACATGACCGCCCTGGCTGTTGATATAGATTTTAATCGGATCGTTGTTGATGCTTTGCAGCAGGATAAGCTGCGTCACCACTTTTTCTGCCAGCGCCTGGTTGATCTCGCCGGAGATAATGATCGAACGGGAGGCAAGCATTTTTTGCTGCAACAGGCCGGAACCCTGGGTTTCTTCTTTTGACGTGTCTTCAGGATCGTTTTTCATCGTGTGGTGCATTGTCATATCCTCTGGCAAAAGCGCGCAACATGCGCAATGTTATCTGCAAACTGAGTGTAGCCGCCTTTTGCCGCCAACCCAACAGTAACCGTTGGCATTACCCTGTAGAGTAAGTGACTCATTTGTTCATGGAGAGATGCTATGCCTTTTACCGCCGTACCCGCTTACGCGCTCAGCATCACTGAGCTGACGGATATTCTCGGGCGCTGTTTTCAGGATTATTTTGTTCCTTTTACGCTGACGCCTGAGCAGTTCGCCGCCCGATTTATTGCCGAAGGGCTGAGTTTTGCGGATTCCTGTGTCTGGTTTGCGGATAACGAGCCTGTGGCGATCGCGTTGATTACGCGCAGGGGCAACCGTGCACGGCTGGCAGCCTTTGCGATCCAGCCAGGCTGGCGCGGGCAAGGATTGACTAAACCGATGCTGGGAGCGTTATTTGCCGGGCTGAAAGACGTCACGTCCCTGTCGCTGGAGGTGATCCGCGAGAACGCGCCTGCCATTGCACTTTATGAATCACTGGGATTTAGCATTGCACGCGACCTGTGCGGCTATCAGGGCAAGCGTGTCGAACCGGTTGCAGGGCTGGCAGAGGGCTCGCTGGATGGTCTGCTGTGCGCGGTCTATCGCGGCCCCGCAGAAAACACGCCCTGGCAGCTCGATCCGCTCTCTTTTCCGTCGTTGCCGTGTCGGATACTGAAAGATGGCGAACACGCCTGGGCGGTGATCGCCACGCTGACGGCCACGCCGCAGCTGCGCTACCTGTTCGTGGAGCCCGCGTACCGCCGTCAGGGGCTCGCCCGCCAGCTGCTACAAAAAATCAACGCGCAGTATCCGGGAATTGGCACGCCTGTCGCCGTTCCGGCCGCGTTGGCGTCACTGTTTGAAGGGGCGGGCTATCAGGAAATGGTGATCGCCCAGTATGAAATGGTGCGTACGGCATAGGCTGTTTTTCGTGCGTAGTTCTACACTGAGACTTCACCCTGACGACGCTGGAGGCTGCATGTCAGCACATTTTAACTGGATCAATGAACCCGAAGAGTGGCAGTACGAGAACGGCACCTTACAGGTTATCACCGATGATAAAACCGACTTCTGGCAAAAAACCTGGTACGGGTTTTCGCGTTTCTCCGGGCATATTTTTGCCGCCGATGTCGCCGATGATTTTACCTTTCAGGTAAAAGTATGCGCTGATTTCAACACGCTGTATGACCAGGCAGGGATCATGCTGATGATCGACGAACACCACTGGTTAAAGGCCGGCATTGAGTATAACGATGGTGCCCCGGCTATCGGCAGCGTACTGACGCGTGAAAACTCAGACTGGGCAACGGGTATTTTCCCGGGCGATCCAAGAATGTTCTGGCTGCGACTGACGCGTAAAGGCGACAGCCTGCGGCTGCAATATTCAACCGATGGCGAGCAGTGGCCGCTGCTGCGTTTAGGCTGGTTTCCGCGCGGCCCGGCAAAAGTCGGCGTGATGTGCTGTACTCCTGAACGGCGCGGCTTAGCGGTGGATTTTCAGGACATGGCGCTGACGCCGCCCGTCGATAAAGACTTGCATGATTTGAGCTGACGGGAAAAGATCGCGGGCCACGCCCGCGATCTACAAATAAATTACTTATTTCATATTTCGTTACGACTCAAATCTATCAGCGACAATCTCATGCACCATTAAGACTATTACCCTGCGCGGGGGATTAATCTCACTCCATAATATACGGTTCTGATTTCCAAGGAATTATTAATTATTTTCACGTCAAAATACTACAATCGCACGATGTGCTTCTTTTTTGATAAGAGTTTTCTTATAATCCAAATCCTATTTCTTAATTGCCTTTCCGTGAGGAGACAGGTAATTATTACCCTCATGAATACTTTTTTTAAAAGGTTATGGATAATGATCGCTGTAATAACGTCATGCAGCTACTTCCGTGAAGGATTTCACGAACTTACCCGGCAAATACTTGCAGAATGCAAATCATTCTCCAGCGTGATGTATACAGATGACATTAATACATTCACCAAGAAAATACTTTGCCAGACAAAAGCCATTGTGGTGGATTACGGACAGTCAAACATCCAGCAACTCATCGACCTGCTGGTTGTTAAAAATAAGTATCCTGAAAGTTATTTTATACTCATTACACGCGAGAGCTGTTTCGAAAACACCATTGAAAACATTCTTATCAATACGGTTTCCGATTACTCCATTGATTGTGTCAGCGTAATGCGAAAGTTAAAAGCGTGCCTGAAAGATTTCGCCTCCGGTAATCAGCATATTATCGTGACAAAAAACAAGCGGCTGTACCATATCGAAAAAGAAAAGAACCTGACGAAGCGGGAGAGTGATTTATTGCCCTACATTATTTCAGGCAGAAATAATAAAGAAATCTCACGTTATTTAGATGTCAGCGGCAAAACGGTGAGCCACCATCGGCGGAATATCTACCATAAGTTTGATGTGAATAATCTGACGGGGCTTTATCATGTGTTTGGTCGCTATGCCTGAAACGGCACCACGCTAAGGCAGGTTGCGCTGCCTTAGCGTGATTATATCACTCAGGCATCAGCCACCGGTTTTGCCTCGGTTTTCACCTGGGCATTTTCCAGCATACGGCGCACCGGCACAATAAGCACCATCAGCACCGCAGCGCAGATCAGCAGCGCGATGGAACAGCGTGCAAACAGATCCGGCAGCATATCCAACTGATCGGCTTTCACATGACCGCCAATCAGCCCCGCCGCCAGGTTGCCTAACGCACTGGCGCAGAACCACAGCCCCATCATCTGACCGCGCATTCTTTCCGGTGCCAGCAGCGTCATGGTTGCCAGACCAATCGGGCTTAAGCACAGCTCGCCGAGGGTCAGCATCAGAATGCTCCCCACCAGCCAGAACGGTGATACGCCTGCCCCGCCGTTCGCCAGCACGTTTTGCGCAGCCAGCATCATCAAACCAAAGCCTGCGGCAGCACACAAAATGCCGATCACGAATTTGGTGATGCTGCTCAGGCGCACATTGTTACGCGCCAGCATCGGCCACGCCCAGCTGAATACCGGTGCCAGAATGATAATGAACAACGCATTAATCGACTGGAACCACACCGCCGGGATCTCAAAACCGCCGATCATACGGTTGGTGTAGTCGTTTGCGAACAGGTTAAACGAGGTCGGTTTCTGCTCGAAAGCCGACCAGAAGAAGGCGGCGGATACCAGCAGGATAAAGCACACCAGCAGTCGTGCGCGCTCTTTACGGTTCAGACCCGCAAAGAAAAACAGGTAGATAAAATAGAGCGCGACCGAAACAGCAATGACGTACACCAGCACGCTGGCAACGGCAACCGGGTTAATGACAATCACGCCCTGCGCGATAAGCGCGACCACAATTGCCACGCCAGCAGCCAGACCAAGCAGCCAGCCGCCAACGCCGTTCTTCTTCGCCACCGGATTGTTCCAGGTGGAGTCAAGGCCCACTTCGCTGTCGTAGCGTTTCATTGCCGGCACCGCAAACAGGCGGAAGATAACCAGCGCTACCAGCATCCCGATACCACCAATTCCGAAGCCCCAGTGCCAGCCATGGGTTTTGATGAGCCAGCCGGAGATCAGCGGCGCAATAAAGGACCCTATGTTAATGCCCATATAGAACAGCGAGAAACCGCCGTCACGACGCGTATCGCCTTTCTTGTACAGCGTACCGACCATCACCGAAATACAGGTTTTGAACAGCCCGGAGCCGAGGACGATAAACATCAGGCCGATAAAGAACATGCTGTCGCCCATCATGGCAGACAGCGCGATGGAGAGATGGCCGAGGGCAATCAGCAGCGAGCCATACCACACTGCCCTCTGCTGGCCGAGCCAGTTATCCGCCAGCCAGCCGCCCGGCAGCGCGGCCAGATACATACTGCCGGCAAAGATCCCCACAATGGCCGACGCGTTTTCACGTGCCAGTCCCATCCCGCCGTCATAGACGGTTGCGGCCATGAACAAAATCAGCAGCGGGCGAATGCCATAGAAGGAGAAGCGTTCCCACATTTCAGTGAAGAACAACGAGCCCAACGGATAAGGATGCCCGAAGAAAGTCCGGCTTTCGTTTTTATTAACAGAGGAATGCATAAATTCTCCCAAAGAGGTGTGTCATAGCGACTGCAAACACTGAATGCACGCCGACCATGGGTTTTCGGTCGATCCTTTACATTCAGCAAAATATTATTTAACCATTTGATAACTGAATACCAGCGTTGTCTGGTAGCAGAATCTGGACTTTAAGATGAAAAGTCGACAAATGTCTAGTTTCGCAGATTTTATGTTGGGAGATTGTGGATAGTGATTGACATCCGTCAGTACTACAAATGTGATCCGCGTCCCTGTCCGGGAGACAGGGACAGCGCTACGGATTGGCCAGAAGGGAGAGGCGGGTAAGTCAATTCCAGGGGTATTATTTATGCGGATTATTGCGCACGCCTTCGAATAATCCCCAGCCGACAATCAGTAAAAAGAGAAAAAGCTTCAGATAAAGTGACATGCGCTACCAGCCTCCTGTTAAACCAACGCTGCCGCTAGCGAATTTTGTATATAAAACAGACAAAATTGAAGCTAAAGGAATTTAAAATATCGACATCGCGGGGTGTATAAAAAACAAAAAATATCGCATATGACAAGCGAGGTCAAATATAAGAAGAATTTACTGTTTAGTCGTTTACTGTAGATTGGACTTCATTAAAGCACCGCATGAAATATTAATAATTTAGTATTGATGTTAAAACCACTTAACACTTAGCGTAACATAATAATTATAATCTTTTACATCAGTATTATTTCCCTGTCTGCAAGCTGGCCTTTAATAGACATAGGATAAATTCCTTCCCATCATTCTTCTGATGTGATAATTAAATAGCAGGTGATTTTTTAAATTGAAGCGCATTATTCAGAATGGATCGTAGCTTTCAAGGGAAATAATTTAACAATTGCCTTTCTCTGTTAACTAAAGCTTAAAGTTCCATTTACCGATGGCTAAGCATAAAAACAACATCAGCGCTTAAGCTCATTCTGAATAACCTTTAATTAAAGATTCCACTATGACCACGCAAATTATTGAAAACATCGCTACTCCCCAACCACGATGGAAATTCAGAGATACGATCTGGATGCTTGGCGTGTATGGTGCCACCGTGGGGGCGGGAACGCTGTTTCTGCCTGTTGAGATCGGCACGCGTGGGCCGCTGGTGTTCTTTATGCTGTTGCTTCTCGCCTTCCCATTATCGATGGTGCCGCATGTCCTTATTTGCCGCGTATTTATGCGCGATCACCAGACAGCGGATAAATCCCTGCCGATGTTCGGGACATTCTTCGGCGCAAAAGGGCAAAAAGCCGTGCGGATTTATTTTTGTCTGGCGCACTTTCCCGTCACGCTGGTTTATGGCGTGTCGCTGGTTAACGCCCTGGATAATTTGCTAAGGGAACATCTCCATATTGCGCTTATCAGTCGCGGCTGGCTGGCGTTTATTGTCGTCGCCTTCCTGTTTGTGGTGTTAAGTAACGGACGTGAAAAAGTGGTCAGTATTCTGAGCACGCTTGCCCTGCCATTTGCCCTGACCGTGGTGATCATCGCCGCCGTGCAGATCCCGGACTGGCAACTGGCAAACATCACCGAGGCGTTGAAAGCCACTAATAATGCCCCGACCGGTGAAACCATAAAAAATCTGTGGCTGACGTTACCGCTGATCACTTTCGCGTTTTGTTCAACGCCATTAATATCCCCGCTGGCGGCACATTATCGTGAAAAGCATAACGGCGGAGAAACCAAAGCCGTACTGGTTGTACGCCTGGCTTATACACTGATCTTCTTCAGCATTATTTTCTTCGTACTGAGCTGTATTTTAAGCATTCCTCATGAGACCTTTGTCGCCGCAAAGGCACAAAATCTTAACGTCTTATCGGTTATGGAGGGTAACGGAGGTTCCGGGTTACTTTTCTATGCGGCGCCGTTGATAGCCATTATCGGCATGACAAAGTCATTTTTAGGCATCTGTCTGCCGGTCGCCGAAACCTTCTCTGATTTGATCACCGAAACGGCGGGTGTGAATAAGGGGGCAGGCAAGATCATTGCATTCCTGCTGATGTTCGTGGTGTCCTTTGCCGTGGTATATGCGAACCCGAACGTGATTAACCTTATTGAAACCGTCTGCGGGCCGATGATTGCCATTTTCCTGTTCCTGATCCCGGTGTTCCTGATTTATACCCGCGATGCGCTGCGCCCACTGCGCGGGGTGACCCCGATGATTGTATTACTCGGCGGTATCCTGACCGTCTCAGCGTTACTGTACGGAATGTTGTGAGGGCGCGCTAAGCCAGTGTAAAAGGTAAGTGAAGTAGGGCTGGAACCCCTGGCACAAATAATTCAGTCCGGCTTCGCCTGCTGTTGTGCGCATAAAACGGTGCTTCGGACACCCGCCCTGACAAGCCTGTAACACAGGACACTGACGGCACTGTCGGGGCAGCGATGTATATTTGTCACTGCCGAATTTTTTATGCACATATGAATCAATCATCTCCGCCAGGGTATTTACCCTGATATTACCTAAGCGGTATTGCGGATACACATAGTGATCACAGGCATATATATCGCCGTTATGCTCGACGATGACCGATCGCCCGCAGGTCGGCTGATGATGACATATCGCGCCGGGCACATTCATAAAGCGCGCAAAAGCCCACTCGATATTCATGACAAAGATGTTGCCGACATCCTGTTTACGCCAGGCGTCAAAAACGCCGATCAGAAACTGACCATAATCAGCGGGTAATACTGACCAGGGCGTCACGCCCTCGCCCGATCCGCCGGGTGCCTGCAATTTCAGACCGGCTTGCCGCGCATTCTCATCCGCCAGGCGTTCAACCACCGGGATAAACTGAATAAACTCCACCCCGGCATCGCGCAGAAAATGATAAATCTCCAGCGGATACTGAGCGCTGTGGCGATTTACACATGCCAGCACGTTGTACTTTACCTTGTATTTTTGCAGCAGAGCGAGCGCCCGCATCACCCGATGGTGGGTGGGCTTACCGCTTCTGGTAAGGCGATACTTATCGTGGATGGCGGCGGGACCATCCAGCGAAAGGCCAATTAAAAAATCGTTGTCGGCAAAAAACTGACACCAGGCCTCGTTCAGTAATATCCCGTTGGTCTGAAAACTGTTGGTTATTTTCCGACCGGCCCCGTATTTGTGCTGTAACGAGACGGCATTTCGATAAAATTCCAGCCCCGCTAACGCCGGTTCCCCGCCCTGCCAGGAAAAGGCAACCTCATCATCCGGATACGTCGATTCAATATAACTGCGCACATAAGACTCAAGCACGTTATCACGCATAATATGAGGCTGCGGGTAGTAAACTTCTTTTTCAAGGTAAAAACAGTAGCGGCAATTAAGGTTACAGACAGAACCTGTGGGTTTGGCCATCACATGAAAGGCACGTATCTGCGTATTTTTTAGCATATCCGTATTCCTGCCGGGGAAGAGTCCCTGCTACGCGCGTTAATGTACGCATATTATCCCGACACAGGCGGCGCATTTTTGTTGTGCAAAAATAGCTATTTTGAGGGGTATCGATACGTTTTTGCGAGGTGGATCGGACCGAGCAGGCCTGGATATTTTAAATAAACGAGAAGGAGAAGAAGTGGTGTGATAATAGGAACATAACAAAACCTATTTAACAATTGATAAATATACATATTTTCTTGTTTCATTTTTATAAATGCCCCCTTTTGTGCCCCCACCTTGTTTTTCATGGGACTCGATGAGTCTTTCATCGAGTCGTCAATCCCACTAATTTCTTCACAGACTGTGCAAATCTTCGCTGCTCTTGGAGCCCTCCTCACTGCCGCGATCGGCTAAGAACAATATTACTTACTTCCCGATACGAACAATCGTTCATTAATCCGCATGCTCTCCTGGCATGAAGGATATCTGTCACAGTCAAATATGGCGTTCGTTCCTGTAAGGTAAATCCATTGCGATCGATACGAATTAACTCATTCTTTTCTACCAGAAAGTTAACAGCATTAGCCAGAGTGATACCGGCATCGATATGTTCCTGTATAACGGTTTGATCACAGAAAGGCGTATCGTTCAGGGTCAGACCATAGTGTTTTTCCAGTAGCCGTGTAAGAAGCATTTGCCAGACTGCAACGGGCGACAGACAGGGCTTCGCCGCCCGCGAAATTGTAGCAGGTAGAGTTTTCATGCTTGCTCTCGTGAAATTAGTTAGCTTTGAGTGGGATAAACAGCGATATATACGTAGCCGCAACTACCAAGAGTATCGGCTTCGCAGGTAAAACCGTTGTGGTACAGGGTGACACAGTGGGCATGGCGAGGGTTCATTTCACCAGTAGTCAGCATTGATTCCATCTGACTGATAAAATGCGGGAATGCGACATCCAACTTCAGGCATTCGGCATCACTAAACTTATCGGTGATATTTGCCCGGTCAGCCAGATAGTGCAGCCGGTTCCCCTCCTGCACCAGACGGGCTCCCAGGCGTGGCGTAATATCCCGCTGCAGGCCCCATGTGATGTTGCTCATTTATAACCTCCTTTGTTGTCAGTTCAGGGTAATACTCATCAGGCAGGCATACGGTCCGTTGCGGTCATGGCGACGTTCGGCGTATACCGCCAGCACGCCGGGAATGTCAGGAACTACCTGACCGGTGTAATGACAGACACTGCCGTGCCACTGGTATCTGCCGGTGCAGTAGCGAAAAATACGGGAGGCCGGATGTTGACGGTAAATCGTCATCGCCCGGCGTTTACTGATAATTTTCATGTAATACCTCAAAGCAGACCGTGTTCAGCGAACGACAATATCTGCGTGCCACCGACGATAAGGTGGTCAGGCACACGGATATCAACGAGCTGGAGCGCCTGCACCAGACGCTGTGTGACAGCTTTATCGGCCTGACTGGGTATGGTGTCACCGGAAGGGTGGTTGTGCGCAAATAACACTGCTGCCGCATTAAAGTGCAGGGCCCGCTTGACCACCTCTCGGGGATGTACCTCGGTGCAGCTAATGGAACCGGCAAACAGGGTTTCGTGGGCAATCAACTGGTTCTGCTGATTGAGATAAAGCACCATAAACTCCTCTCGCTCAAGCCCGGCCATTTTCAACCGCAGCCAGTCGCGGGCGGCCTGTGTGGAGGTGAACGCCACGCCAGTTTCGCGCAGGTGGCGGTCAAGCAGGGCCAGGGCATGTTGCACAGTGCGTTGAGCGCTCAGTGGGAGTACCGAAGCTTGTGGGGTAAGTGACTGTTCCATCATGAGTATCCTCAATCAATAATGCTCAGAATGGCGTGAGCTTCGGGATGCTGCAGGGCATAGTCCCGCAGGCGGTAATAGTGCGCGGTCATCGCGTCACATTCTGTACGGCAGGTATGGTGGCTGTATTCAATCAGGCAGGCAGCGATACCGGCGGCTTCCGCGCTCATTTCCGCATCATTGCCGTTCATGCTGTTGAGCAGATGCCATTTATCGTCACTGTCAGCATCGGGAGCCATAAACGCGCCGCCATTGCTGAGCGTGTAAAAGGACCAGATACCACCGTTGTACTCATCACAGAAGCGGTCCATCCAGGTGAAAATACGGGGTTCCAGCGTTATCCACTGCGGGATAGTGCCAAAGTGTTGTGGCCAGAAGCCGATACGTTGTTCATCGGGTACAGCTGTGGCGGTGATAATCAACTGTGGCTCGTTAGCCAGGATGAGGGTGTGCTGTGTCATGGTGTTCTCCGGGAATAAAATCGCCAGCAACTCAGGCTGTCGTGATGGGGAATAAATGATGTGGTGTGAAGCGTGATGCCGCGTTAAGTGCGCGTTCAATTAGAGTGCTGAGGGCTCCTTTATAATGCCGTACTGCCGGATATAGCGGTTAAGCCCAGCTCCGCCATCAGGTTCAAAGCTCCATGCCCGCCAGACCATCAGGCCTTCTGGGTCACGAGCCACCAGTCGGAAGTGACTACCCTGGTCGTCTTCAATGGTGATATTGCGGTACGCTACCGTGACCGCTTCCGCTTGTATCCGGGTGAACGGTCCCGGTGGCAGCAACACTGATTGGGGCATTTACAGGCTCCTGATAAAGGAAACCCCGGCAGCCTGGTGGCCGTCGGGGTTAGTTTGCGGGGGAAGATGCGGCTGTTAGTCGTTACCGCAGTCTCCGGGAGTGGGCAGGACTTTCTCAGCGTTCTTCAGGTCAGCAGTGAAAGTCCCCGCTTTGCGGTCATTGACGTAGACGTCGAACTGCCTGGCCTTACGGATATCCATGATGAAACTAAACCAGGCATTATCCCCGTTACGCCAGCCAAGGGTTGAGGGAATGGCATATTGCTTATGGTCCATCACCACTGTGATGTCAGTACTGTCATCATGCGAGCTGATCGTTTTATCACCTGCAAGGGTCAGAAAAACCGAGTGCTGGTAAATACCGTTCTGGTCCGGATTTTCCGTGCAGTTGATGGTAAACATCTTTCCGCTGCCATCCGTCACACTGTATTCCGCATTGCCCTGACCGTACCCCTGTTGCCAGAGCCCCGAAACCGCAGAGGCATTGAAGCTGATAAGCAGCACGCCTGCGAGCATGAGCCGACTTAAAAAATTTATTTTCATTTCTGTCTCCTTTGTCTTTGTATTTATTCCCGCTTATCAGGATTTGAGGGTATCAGCAGCCGTCCCATCAGTTTGCCGTCATGGGAATATTCAAGGAAACGCTCCCGGGTGCGCGGGTCAGTTTTCTCGTGGTATTGCAGGCGGATGTTGTCGGCAATACACAGCGCATTCATCAGCGGCTGGACGGTTTTCTCCTCCATATCCACCAGATAGTAGTAACTGCCACCCTCGCAACCATCGGGCGACTGGCGGGTGCGTAAGACCTGCAGAGTGGGGCCAGAAAGAGCAATCTGCGACCACTCTTCCCTGACATCATCCTGACGGCTGACCACATCGCTGAAGCGCGGAGGCGTGAGGTCCTTAAATTTACTGATAGCTTTCAGGTCATCACTCCTGTCATCGCAGGCGCTCAGAAACAGAGTGGAGGCAACCAGCGCCAGTAGAGGTAGTGTTTTACGTTTCATTATTTTTTTCCTGAAATCAGACGAACCACTTTGGTAAAGACATAAATCCCCACGAAAATACCCACCGGCACGCCGACGAACGGCGTCAGCGCGACACTGGCAGCACCGGCTGCGCCACCTCCCGTCAGTAGTGCGGCAACGGTGGCAAGTGTCAGAGCCGTGAGGCTGTCGGACACTCCGGTTTTGTTCAGAATGATGACGATGATAACTATGGCGATAATGGCAATAACGGGCACTGGGCTCCTCCCTGTTGCCGGGTTGATAACAACGCCTGCGCTATTCCGGTGGGCTGTCAGCCGGAACAAACGTAAGCAGTGACTGCTGGATAAAGCGAAAATGGGGTAAGGCCTGAATGAAGACCGGGTCTTCAACCAGGCGACACAGACTGTCATTGCGGCGGAAAGTCTCCTGTAAAGGCTGAATCAGATGGATTTCATCAAGTGTGAATAAGGCGATATGCCCTTCGTGTTCAGCCACCAGATACCAGGTCTGCTGGTGGATGAGTAACCGGCAGGGAGACAGGCGCTCACAGCGTCGCCCCTCCGCAATCAGCGTCACCCGCCTACGCCCGGTAATGGCCTGAATCAGTCTCCAGAAAGACAATGCTCCTGAAGGCGAAGGAACCGGATTGGCTGGTGCTATCACGCAGGGAGACTCATCGCACATCAGCAGAGCGTTCACCAGACGGCGGTCAAGCCCGGGAAAAAGTCCGGCCAGCCCGCTGCGGTGGGCAAAGATAAGCACGTCGGGCACCATCTGCATCTCACTGCCAGCAGTGCGTAAGCGGCAGTATCCGGACTGATACTCCAGGTCCAGATACATCAGTCGTTCACGAAAATCACGCCGCAGCGTGCGCACTGACACGCCAAACTCAGCGGCCAGTTTGCGCACGCTCAACGTTTCACCCGCCACCAGACGGCTGATTATCAGTGACAGCCTGACAGCCAGCCGCTCATGGCGGCGTTCTGCCTGTGTCATGAGAGGTTCTCCAGGAAAGTTAACTGACTGAAAATGATGTGATTACTTTAAAGAGGGGGGCGGACAGGGTATGGACAACGCAGAAACTATTTTTTATTTCTGCAAAAGCCAGATGTAACGGGGGTTAAAGGCTATAACCGGGAGACTGAGGCACACGAGCACATAGCGATGCGGACAGGTGGTGTCCGATATTAACAACGTGGCAACATGAAACGTCTACTGCAGTTGCGTGAGCAGGGTTTCTGCCATCACCCACAGCGCACGGTTAAGCTTTACGTCCCCGTCAATGCCACGCACGGCACGGGTATGCGTCCGTCCGCCTTTAGCATTACGCCCGCTGAGTCCGCCCTTAATCAGGTTTTCCTGCACACGCTGATAGGTGGTCCAAAGGTCATTGCTCTCATCCTGCCAGCGGCGCGGGGAGAGTATCTGCGATTCAGTAACCGGCTGGTGGTCCTCACCAAAGCGATACGTTAGCGCGGCTTTTGCCAGTGCCTGCTGCGCAGGTGGTGGTAACAGCAACGACTGCATGGCATCCCGCTTTTCCTCCACACGGTCAAAAATTCCCAGTACTTCATACGCCCCCTCAATAACCTGACTCACCACATCCCCCTTGTGTGGCACCCGTACCTCGCCAAACGACTCACCGCAGACGAGGCCGTTTTGACACACAGCCCTGAACAGGCCAGGCAACATCTGGTAAGAGCTGGAGCCATCATGGGAGTTGAGCAGGATAATTTCCGGCACCTGCTTACCGGTAATCTGCCCCTCCCGACGCAGGCGCAGCATGTGCTTCGTATGTTCACGACGGCCAGGATCGCGAACGCGGGTCTGACAGGCAAAGAATGGCTGGAAGCCTTCCCGCTGCAGGCTGTCGAGCAGGGATATGGTGGGTATGTAGGTGTAGCGTTCACTACGGGACTCGTGTTTGTCCTCGCTGAATACGCTGGGCACCACGCGAAGCAGCTCTTCACGGGTTAACGGACGGTCACGACGGATAAGGTTTGCAGCGCCAAAGCGCGAAGCCAGACGGGTCATAAGCAGACTCCTCATAACGGGAAAATATATAAAAGAAATCCCCGTCGCATGAAGGCGACAGGGCTAGGAAAACAACTGGCAGGATTAAATACTCAGAAGAAGAAATTCCAGACGCTACGGGCAACCGACACCACGGTATCGCGCACCGCGCGTATGACTGCCCGCACCGGGGCGGGTATCAGGGGAAAGGCACTGATGCTATCGAGTACAGCACCGACGGTTTCACCAAAATCGCTACGAGCCTGCTCCTGGACTACCGTTGTGCGAAAGGAAGACTGGAGTTGCGACACCACCGGGCTGGTGGCCTCACGTGGCAGGCACTTAATCATTCGCTCGGCCATCACCCGCAGTCCCCACTGAAGACGGACCGACGCGGCACACACCGGATGTACGGGCTGGAACAGCTCATGCAGCAGACAGATTTTACGGCTGATATTCTGCTTCTGCTCTTTGGACAATGGCCCCCCACCGCTAGTGGGCTCGGCCTTATCCGACTGGCTGATAACAAACAGCACCTTATGCCGGAATGCCTCACCAATCACCTGATGATAAAAGTGTTCATCCACTGCCAGCGCCCGGTCATCGGCCTTAATCAGCCACAGCACCAGGTCAAGCCGGGGAAGCTGTTCGCGGTACAGCGCAGCATATTCGTTATCGCGAACGCCACTTTCGCCCACGCCGGGCAGGTCCACGATTGTCATAAACCGCTCACCGACTTGCAGGTGAAATCGCAAAGGTTCACGGGTACAGGCTGCCACATCGCTGACCGGCGATACTTCGCCGACAAACAAGGCATTGCAAAGGCTACTCTTTCCCGCCCCTGTTTTACCCATAATGCCGATCACTGGCTCGTAATGGGTTAACTGATTTATCTGCTGCAATATACGTTCAGACACCCATTGCGGTAGGCCGGAAAGCGAATGGTTTAGTGGCTGTAAGCCCTGTGCATTATTCATGACTACTCCTGCAATAAATAAAACTAAAACGGCAGAACTTCACAGTTCTGCCGTTATGCTGGTATATTCATGAAAATGATATATATCGGAAATATTTTTAATCTTCGCTCTTTTCCTTCATTCTTTTATAAGCATCATCAATGAGGCTTTTTAGTATGGCATTTGGCTCAACACCTGATAACTGCTGTATAGCCAGAAGTTTCTTTCTGGATTGTGCTGTAAGCTTTATCCCGGTTGTATCTTTTTTTACTTTCTGACGGTGTCGTCTCTGCACCCAGGCATTACGTGCATAGTCCAGGAAAACTTTTCTGCAATCATCGGACGTAGTGGGGTTTAATAGCTTCTTTAACGAAGAAGGCTCTTCCGGGTTAGCCCGCACCTTACGGGCATTTTCTTTTTGTTTACTAAACTGTTGATTTGTCCAGCCGGCCCAGTTGTCAAACGTTGCCAGCAAAAAATCTTTTTGCTGTTTTGAAGATGACGGAAGCAGATCACATCCAATATGGTTTTTTCGCATATAGTCCCATAACCATAAAATATTATCTTCTTCGCTTAAGTCAATCCATTTAAATGGACGGGGAAAAAGACTAAAATGTCTTGACCACGCATTATAGGCATTTTCTATTAGCGTGATTTTGTCTGCTATCTTCCCATCCAGATTATCAACAAATACCATACTTGAAAAAACATAGTTATCGATGGAATCACCAAAAGGAGCGATATACTTAAATTTAATACCATTAGCTATTTCAAAAACATTATCTAAATAGTGTCCTTTGCGGGCGTCTTGATCTTTATGTTCGGGATTACTTCCAAGAAAAAATGGATTCGCATTACAAACCAGCCAAAACAAAGAGTAACAAGCAGCCCTATCCTCGGCCTTCATCCAGTTGAAATACTTCCCAGAAACAACTCTACTGGAAGCATATTCTTTCATTTCTCTGATGACATTTTTTCGATTAGCATTGAGAAACATATCATTGGATATAATTTCATTTATTAAAAATGTATATTGTGATGCCGAATGGTATCGGTTAACGGCATCCCAGTTCACTGATACACCGTGATTCGCTCTAAGCCATTCGAGCTGTAGTCTGTACATCCTGCAACGACCATAATCCATCAATGCCATTCCCTTTCCCCTGTCTCTGAAACCACCAACGAAGTGTACAAAAAATACACTTTCCATAGTAATTAATCCACAACAAAAATAATAAAAAAACGATAACATATCAGTAATATTTTAGTAATTAAAATTATGTTATTTTTTCCAACAAAGCCTATAAAACCGGGTGTGTAGAAACAGATTCCACCCACTAAGTTCTAGATGCGGGTCCGAATGTGATTTTTTTACATCAATGGATATTAGTATAAGGAACAAGTACACCATCCATGCTCTCCTCCTTCTGACCAGTCAAACTTACACCGTCCCTTAGAGAGGATCACACAGGCTACAGCGCCCACCTTTCGGAACAGTATTCGAAAGAGCTATCGCTACTCTCAGAACGAAGATGGCATCTCTTTTATCTCATGCTAAAAATCATTTAGGTTAATTAGTATAATTAATATTCCTTCCACCTCTTACCACCAAACCATCTGACAAAAAATACAACACATCCCTTTCCTCTGAACCATAACCTCAGAGGAAGTAACATGAACGATAACTACCCATACATTGCCAAATATAAAATGGACTGGTTTTTACATAGTCTGATAAATCACCACCTGAACAGTGTTATCGAACGTTATTCAAAGGTGATCGGCATCCGGCTGGACTTTTCGTACAACCAGAACTCAGAACGTTACAAAAAGGACTACAGTTGCCTTCAGCAGGATCTTCGGAAGCTATTTAAGCAAGTCGAACAGGAACATGGTATAGCTGGATTTTTCTGGGTAATTGAATATGGTGAGGACAGTAGGTTTCATTCTCATACAGTGGTGTATCTGGACGGACAAAAAATACGTAAAACATTTCCGGTAGCAGAACGTATTGGTAATTTATGGAGGGAGATAACTCAGGGAGACGGTAAATATCATCGATGTGAACACAAGGAGAACTATAAAGCTGATATAAATAAGATCATTAACCATCGGGATACTGACTATATCCAAGGATTAAGATATATCATTAGCTATCTTGCTAAGCAGGAACAGAAGTATGGCATGAATATCTACGGGAGTAGTGAAGTGCCACAACCAAGTGGATTAGGCCGCCCAAGGAACTTATAAGCGAAGTATTTTATGTAGGTAAGGTTTACCCTTGCCTATGTTCCAGACTTTTTTTACAACAGAAGCCATTGATGTGGAGGAGCTGGCAGTAAATAATTTCACTGCCAGCTCCAGTTATTTATCCTTAACCGGAACACATCACCATGTATACAAAGCCCACACTGCTTGAAGACCAATTTATTGATATGAAATTCATTACCCAACTTACTGGTCTGAGCGACAAATGGTTTTACAAGCTGATACAGGATGGCTTATTCCCGAAGCCAATTAAGCTGGGCAGAGCTTCCCGTTGGTTAAAAAGCGATCTGGAAGAATGGTTGTATTATCGTATTTACGAATCCAGAACATAATCCAGCGGGGTAAATTGCGGATAGAATCATCTTGCCGAAACAAAGTTCATTTTGTTTATTCCCAAATTAGTATCTCCCAAGAGTATTCCTTGAGGGTCAGAGTTTCATGAATCTACAAATTCTCAGTATTAATGAATACCATTCATAGTCCCTATCCTTCCCTCTGTGATTATCAGCGAGCACAAACCCGTTAACATACCCTTATCTCTTCATGTCTAACGGAACACCATGCTTACTCAACAAGCACGTACACAGTCGGCTACAGCTAAAAAAACCGGTCTCTCGTTTCTGCTCATTCTCAGCGCCCTGATGGCTGTAACCTCTTTATCAACCGACATCTATCTTCCCGCTATGCCGGTCATGGCAAAAGATTTACAGGGTGATGCAGAGCTGACAATCACAGGGTTCCTTATCGGCTTTTGCATTGCACAACTGATTTGGGGACCGATTAGCGATCGTTATGGGCGTCGTCTGCCGCTGTTTATCGGTTTAGGTCTATTCATCATCGGCTCGGTGGGGTGCGCGTTATCAACAGATATCGTGCAAATTATCTTCTGGCGTGTTTTTCAGGCGTTAGGTGCCTGTACCGGGCCGATGTTGGCACGAGCAATGATCCGTGACCTGTTTAGCCGCACTCGTGCAGCACAAATGCTTTCGACACTGATGGTAATCATGGCCATCGCGCCGATTGCCGGGCCCCTGATCGGCGGGCAGATGATTAAAGTCACCTCGTGGCATGCCATTTTCTGGCTGCTGGCGATTATCGGAACATTAATGCTGATGTCTTTATTCTGGTTACCAGAAACATTACCTGCCGAAAAACGCTCGCAAGCCTCCGTAACCAGAGCCTTTCACAACTACTATGCCTTGCTCACCAACGCCAGATACATGCGATTTACTTTGTGCCTGACGTTCTACTACGTTGCAGCCTACGCCTTTATCACCGGTTCCCCGTTTGTGTACATCACTTACTTCGGTGTTGACCCGCAGCATTACGGTTGGCTGTTTGCAGTAAACATTGTTGGACTGATGGCGGTGAGCATGGTCAACAGACGTCTGGTTCACCGCTATCCACTGGAAGCGTTGCTCAGGAATGCCGTATTCATCGCCGCTATTGCCGCAATAGTGCTGGCGGTCACCACCGGCCTGGGTGTAGGTGGAATTACCGTGATTGTCGGCGCTGTGTTCGTGTTCTTCTCTATGAATGGCATCATCGCGGCGACATCCACGGCTTGCGCTCTGGACGCAGTGCCTAATGTGGCTGGCTCCGCGTCGGCGCTAATGGGGGCATTACAATACGGCAGCGGCATCATCTCTTCACTGCTTCTTGCATTGTTCAGTGATGGCACACCCTGGACGATGGGCTGGATAATTGCGTTGTTTACAGCAGCCAGCGCCCTGATGGCACTGACCGTTCAGCTAAAAAAATAAAACGTCGTTATTGATGCCAGACGACACTTTCGTCCAGAGATACCCGCCCTTCCCTGTAACTCAGGGAGGGATGCGTTTTATCTGGGATCCCAAAAGAAATACCGTAAAGCAGCCTGAAACCTTCAGGAACATTCAATAGCCTACGCACCGTTTGGGCAAAATAACTCAGTACTGCCTGTGGAACACCTGCGTAACCGCGAGCTGCCAGAGAAAGCAGGAATGTCTGAGCATACATACCGGCGTCTGAGGCTACGCGAACGTTGTCCCCTACAGCAGGAATGAATAGCAGGGCAACATGAGGCGCGCCGAAAAATCTCACATTACGCTCGACCACTTCTGAGCGACTTAAGTTATCCCCCCGCGCAACGCCCAGTGCCTGATAGTACGAGCGCCCCTGCTCCGAAGCCCGTTGCCTGAATGGCTCGGGATAAGCTTCTTTATCAAACGTAAAATCAAGACTGTAGTTCCCAGCCCTCAGATCTTCCGTCAGTGCGTGGCTTAATTCACGAAATTTATCTCCTGCAACGATATGCAGGGACCAGGGTTGAGTATTGCAGTTGGATGGTGCGCATTGCGCTTCGAGCAAAATGTCTTTGAGGATATTGCTGGGGATGGGAGATGGAAGAAAGGCTCTAGCCGAGTATCTGTTTTTTACTACCTCACTAAATGTTGGCTCTTGCGTACTCATTTGCTTCTCCGCCTGAAAGTAATTTGAAGTGAATGATTCACTCTCTCCAGATCCATCCTGTCACATCAGGCTCATCGTTTTCATTCCCTGCTCCAGATTAGGTCTATGAATTCCATTCATAGCGCCTATTTAAGCAGCGTAATTATCTTTAACCGCAACTTCGTTAATCTGGGTCTATCACGTGAATACGCAAGCGGAAAGTGGCTACAGCTGATGGACATACCCCAGCCTGCGCGGCTGGGGCGTCATCGGAGGCTAACTAAATATTCTTATCGAAGAAGACGTCTAACTTTTGCATTGCCTGGTCAACGTATTTTGGCACCCAATACGTCTCGATATGGGTAGCACCATCGATCAGGAAGAGTTCTTTGTCCTTCGTACCGGTGGCTTTCGCGAACGCATCTTCAGTCATATAGAGCGTATCCGCTTTTGTCCCGGCAATCATCAGCAGCGGTTTATTGATGAGATTGATATGGTCCGTTACGTCAAAGCTCATCAAATCCAGAAAACTGCTGGTGGTGTATTTAAACGTGGAATTCGGGTGCGCGTAGGTTTTCCAGTAGTACTCGTAGCCCTGGCGATACAAGGCAAAAGGTAATTTAGCAATCTGTTCATCAGTCAGGTTGGCATCGCCGGAGTAAAGCACTTCTCCTCCGGCTGCTTCCTGAGCACGTGCGTCAGAAGCCTGCTGAAGACGCTGCTGGATAGTATCCAGCTGCGAATCCTGCATACCGTTGCGGCGCACAAGACCTGAATTAAACATGCTGATGGTTGCTATCGATTTGAACCGCTTGTCAGTTTCAGCCGCAACAAGTGAATACCCGCCGCCTCCACAAATACCCAGCAGACCAAGGCGGGCGGTATCTACACCAGGATACTGGCTGATGTAGTCAGCCATGCCGTGGATATCCTCAATGCGATTAGCGGGTTTATCTACGCTGCGCGGCATCCCACCGCTAGCGCCCTGATAAGCCGCGTCGGCGGTAATCGTGATGTAGCCCTGCTCGGCGAGACGCTGGGCATACAACCCGGCGACCTGTTCTTTTACGCCACCATTAGGATGTGCAACCACCACCGCAGGATATTTTTTGGCGGGATCGTAGTTAGCAGGGGTATAGACATTCGCAGCAATCTGGATGCCATGCAGATCGTATTTCACGGGGTGAATGTTGACCTTGCCTTTGACGTTCTCAGTAATGGCACCGTCATAGGCCAGTGTGAATGGATTTTTTTTGTAATCAGCCGCATTGACTGAGGTCACTCCAGCCATTGCCGTGAGTAGCATTGCACTGATAAGCGTGAATTTCATGGTCTCTCCCGATGAGTGTCGGCCTGGTTATTCAGGCTCGCGGAATCAAATTTGCAGGCTCAGAGTAGGCGGAGAGGGCTGTCAGCATCGTGACAGGGAAATAACATTTTTGTCAGGAAAAGACTGGGATGGGAAAGCATTTCTGACAGCGCTGTCAGGTAGCCGTCAGCTTTATGTTGGCAATCCAAAGGCAGAATGGTCTCGCTTAAATGAGATTCATGTTCAATTTTCTGAGAAACGGAGCGATCAATGAAAAGCCAGAATGCCCCAACAATGCCAGAGCGGCGCAAGCTATTAGTCGCCGGTGCCGGTATTGCCGCCGCCTCGCTGATTCCGCACGTATCAGCAGCGAGCCAATCCTCTCAGGTCGATTCATCCAGACAACCCAGCCAACGCAATGCTGCTCCGGGCAAGCGTAAACTCGGGAAGCTGGACGTTTCTGCCGTCGGTCTGGGCGTGCAGAACATGAGTCGCAAATACGACACCTCCGTTCCCTGGCGTCCCGAGATGATCAATGTTATCCACCGGGCATTTGATGAAGGGGTAACGTTCTTCGACGCTGCTGAAGCCTACGGCCCTTTTGAAGTCGAAAAAATTCTCGGGGAAGGCGTCGCCCCATTCAGGGACAAAATCGTTATTGCCACTAAGTTTGGCTGGAACATTGACCAGCAGACAGGTAAGCGACTGCCGGGTCTTAACAGCAGACCGGAGCATATCAGACAGGTCGTCGAAAACATGCTCAAACGCCTGCGCACCGATCGCATCGACTTACTGTATCAACACCGGGTTGATCCGCAGATCCCAATCGAAGATGTCGCCGGTGTGGTGAAAGATTTAATGGATCAAGGAAAAGTCCTGCACTGGGGTCTGTCTGAAATGGGCATCAACACGTTGAGACGCGCCCATGCGGCATTACCCGTTACCGCCGTACAAAGTGAATACTCCATGCTCTGGCGCGGCCCTGAAAAGCAGGTACTTCCCGTATGTGAAGAGCTGGGCATTGGTTTTGTGCCATGGAGCCCACTCGGCGTACAGTTTTTAACGGGCTGGATTGATGGAAATACCCGGTTTGCTGCCGGTGATATACGTGCTATAGAAACGCGATTTTCACCCGACAATCTCCCACACAACTTACAACTCGTTGAGCTGCTAAAAACCTGGGCGATAAGAAAAAATGCCGCGCCGGGGCAGATTGCACTGACATGGCTCCTGGCCCGTAAACCGTGGATTGTTCCCATTCCTGGCACCACCAATAAAGATCATATGCTGCAAAACACAGCGGCTACCGGCGTGTCGCTGACTTCCGCCGAGATGACCGAGCTCACCCGCTCACTGGACGCCATCACTATCCAGGGGCAACGTCTGCCGGATGCCGTGCAGGTTTATTCCGATGTTGAAGCACCGATGAAAAGTTAAGAGGAAGTCCCGTTATGCGCCTGTTGTTAGTCGAAGATGAAGAAAAAACGTCAACCTATCTCAACCGTGCGTTGAGTGAGTCCGGATTTACGGTAGATGTCTCTGCAGACGGAGCTGAAGGTCTTCATTACGCGCTGGAGTTCGACTACGACGCGATAATACTGGATGTGATGCTGCCGGGGATGGATGGTTACCGGGTTCTTGAGGGTGTGCGGGCAGCCAAACAGACGCCGGTGCTGATGCTTTCGGCTCGCGGCTCTGTCGATGAACGCGTTAAAGGGCTTCGCCTTGGCGCGGATGATTATCTCCCCAAGCCCTTCTCGCTGATTGAGCTGGTGGCGCGTATTCAGGCATTGGTACGTCGCCGCGCTACGGATGGCGCAGACATCACCCAACTACAAATTCACGATTTGCATCTCGACCTACTGGCTCGCCGCGTATTTCGAGCCGGAACGCGCCTGGAGCTGACCGCAAAAGAGTTTTCCCTGTTGAGCCTTCTGGCCCGGCATCAGGGGGAGATTCTGTCAAAAATGATGATTGCGGAGCAGATATGGGACATGAATTTTGACAGCGATGCCAACGTTGTTGAAGTGGCCATTAAACGCCTGCGAGCCAAAGTGGATGCCCCGTTCGATATCAAACTGCTGCATACCGTTCGTGGCATGGGGTATGTCCTTGAAGTCCGGTCCGAATAAATGAAGGGGATAAGCATGCTTAAGCGTTCCATCTCCGTTCACCTGGCGCTGATGTTTGCCTTATCCGCGCTGCTGATTGTGTCCGTTATCGGCATCCTGCTCAGAAGCTCCTTGCATGACTCTTTGCAAAAGCAGATGCACAACGAGCTGCTGTTCCGCGAATCATTAATGAGTCCGTGGATCACCGCACGAACCTCTGCTGACGGCTGGTCACTGCTTGCCAATAAATTTACCGTATTAACTAATTCTGAAGGTGAACGCGTTCGCTACTGGATAGTGAGCGATAACCCACGCTTTAGCATGGGGGGAACACCACCGGTAGGTGTTCAGTGGTCTTCTTTGCGGGAAGGCTTTAATAAAGTGCCCGGCGCATCAGAAGGTGCATGCTCGCTGTTTCTGTTAGTGAAAACGATCCCCGCCAACGGTGAGCGGCCTGAGCTGCGCTATGTGGTTGCCATCGACTCCACGCCGTATATGGGCACACTCGATGCGTTCACGCGGACATTGCTGATCATTACCGCACTGGGCGTCGTGATTGTCGCCTTACTGGGATACGTCGTGTCAAGGATCGGTCTTCGTCCCGTTGGGGCGCTCAGTAAACAGGCTCGGCAACTCGCTCCCGGGGACCATGGTCAGCGCCTGAATACCG
This sequence comes from Enterobacter kobei, assembly GCF_018323985.1. GTDB lineage: Bacteria > Pseudomonadota > Gammaproteobacteria > Enterobacterales > Enterobacteriaceae > Enterobacter_D > Enterobacter_D kobei_A. The sequence continues at coordinate 3,613,472 of NZ_AP024590.1, forward strand.
AAGCATTACCTGACGAATTACAGCAGTTAGCATCATCTTTTAATGGCGTGCTGGAACGGCAGGAGGTCGCCTGGCGGCAGCTCGAAAGCTTTAATGCCGATGTTGCGCATGAACTCCGGACTCCGCTGACTAACCTGATCGGCCAGACGCAGCTGGGGCTTTCGCGCCGACGCTCGCAGGATGAACTGGAAGAGTTACTAGGTTCCAATCTGGAAGAACTTGAACGCATGACGTCTATCGTTAACGACATGCTGTTCCTATCCCATGCCCATGCGGGTGAACATGCTTCCCAGCTTACGCAGGTGTCCCTGCGCGAAGAAACCCTAAAAACAGCGGAGTATGTGGAACCCTCTTTTGCTGAAAAACAGCTCTCTCTCGATGTTCAGGGCGACGTCACCGCGGACATCGACCGACGACTGTTCCACCGTTCACTGGCCAATTTACTGGAAAACAGCGCAAGACACTCCCCCTCCAACAGTACGGTTACGGTGCGGTTAAGCGAAACCGGTCATCAAGCCTGTGTTGAAGTGTCAAACCCGGGCGATCCAATAGCACCAGAGCACTTACACCGGCTTTTCGAGCGGTTCTATCGCGTTGACACCTCCCGGGCCAGGAGTGATACCCATCATGGACTGGGCCTGTCGATCGTGCGTGCCGTCGCCATTATGCACCGGGGAGATGTCTTTGCCCGTAGTGAAGGAGGCATCAATACTTTTGGCCTCACCTTTGCGCTACAAGCGGATAAAGCGGCAGACAATGCTCAATCCGGTACTGAGCCGGGACCCGGGTTAGCTGACAGAATTGTCAGGGGGGCGTCAGCCTGACGTCATTACCCTCCCGATAAAATCATCGCAGGCAATCCCCTCTTCATTGATAAGGACGCTTTGCATGATCGGACATTTACGTTACCTCGGGCTGTTACTGCCCTTCTTCACATTTTCATCCTGGGCAGCGGAACAAAATCCCGCTGTCCATATCGCCCCCGCAGGAAGTCAGAATGCGGTGTTCGGGCCAGCCGAGAACTTTACCGGTCGTGTCAGGGTTGATCCTCTCTTCAAACCGGATAACGACATCCCTGTTTCCGGGGCTTATGTCACGTTTGAACCCGGCGCTCGTTCCGCCTGGCATACGCATCCGGCAGGTCAGCGGCTGATTGTGACCTCGGGTGTTGGGCTCACCCAGCAAGAAGGCCAGCCGGTGCAGGTTATCCGCGCCGGTGACGTTGTCTCTTGCCCGGCGGGCGTCAAACACTGGCACGGGGCGGCCCCCGGCAGCGCGATGACGCATCTGGCGATAACCGGGATTGTGGATGGCAAAAGCGTTAACTGGATGGAGAAAGTGACAGATGAACAATACCACGCCCATTAAAACATTAGCGGCAGCGGTACTGCTGACCTTTGGTTTTGGTCTCGCGGCACATGCTGCGTCCGTCAATAAAGGAGCCTCAGAAATGAACCACGAACAAACGGTTTCAGATACGCTGTCAGCGAGCCAACAGGCCATCCCGTTGATTGCGGCATCGATGGCCAGCAGCCAGATGGATAAGCTGAATGCAGCCCTGAATCAGGGTCTTGACGCAGGGCTCACGATAAACGAAACCAAAGAGATTCTCGTCCAGCTTTATGCCTATACGGGCTTCCCCCGTAGCCTGAATGCGCTTAGTGAACTGATGAAGGTCGTCGAAGAACGTAAACAACGTGGTATCAAAGACGTTGAGGGTAAAGAACCGGTTGCCCCGATCCCTGTCGGAGATGAACTTCGCCGTGTCGGTACCGCAAACCAGACAAAAATCTCAGGCGCTCCCGTCCAGGGCCCACTGTTTGATTTTGCCCCGGTGATTAACCAGTTCCTGCAAACGCACCTTTTCGGCGACATTTTCGCCCGTGATAACCTCGGCTGGCAAAGCCGCGAGCTGGCAACGGTTGGCGCATTAGCGGCCACGCCGGGCGTCGAATCACAACTGCTGTCGCATACGCGAGCAAGCATGCGGGTCGGCCTGACGGCGTCGCAGCTGCGCCAGCTGGCACAGGTTCTGCGTGAACATGGCGAAAGTGATGCAGCAACGCGAGCTGAAAAGGCGCTGCAGCAGGCGCTCGCAAACAATTAGGAGTGGATTATGGAGCATGATCCCAACCGCAGAATGTTAATCACCGCACTTGCCGGGCTGACGCTGGCGAACGTTTCTTTTGCCTCAGCTGCGACCGGAACCGCAAACGTGCAGGGTAAAAGCCGTGTTCTGGTGGCGTACTTTTCCCGCAGCGGAAATACACGGGTGATTGCGGGCGTCATTCACCGCAGCCTGAATACCGATCTGTTTGAAATCGAACCGGCTACGCCTTATCCGGAAGACTATTTTCAGACCGTTGAACAGGCGAAAAATGAGCGTGAGCGGGGAGTAAAACCCGCATTGAAAAATAGCGTCGCAGATACCTCACTCTACGAGACCCTGTATTTAGGCTTTCCGATCTGGGGGACCAGCGTGCCGCCTGTAGTGCAAACATTTCTCAGCAGCCACAACCTTGCGGGCAAGTTAATCATCCCCTTCATTACTCACGGTGGCTACGGTAAAGGAGACAGCGACGACATCCTTACCCGTCTTGCCCCGACTGCACGTCGGGAAAAACCGCTGGTCATTGAATGCGACCAGGAGCGAAGAACCACTGAAACGGTCACCAGTTGGTTAGAGACATTACGCAGTTAATCGTCCGCATTCATGAGTATGCCCAATAAGGGCAATCAGGGGTGCTAAATAATTAACGCTGACAACTCAGATATGATTGAACGGCAAACATAACAGAGGATGTAATCTTGAAGACAATCTTAAAAACGCTGGCCATCTGCGTAATGGCGGGTGGTCTGGTGGCTCAGTCGGTCTATGCCGAGCCGCTGGTTATTCAGGAACAAGGAAGCTTTTCTGCTGGTGGTACCATCATCACCGCCCCAGGAACATTTGATGCGAAAAAGCCGTTGGACTCTGCTGGCCAAACCTACCATGGCGATCATGCGTCTGTGTTCTACCAAATCCCGGAGAATCCGCATAAATACCCTATCGTCATGCTGCACGGCGCAGGTCAGTTCTCCCGTACCTGGGAAAGTACCCCGGATGGTCGCGAAGGGTTCCAGAACATCTTCCTGCGTCGCGGGTTCTCAACCTATCTTGTCGATCAGCCACGACGGGGCAGCGCCGGGCGCACGACGGTAGAAGGTACTGTTACGCCAAAACCGGATGAACAAATGTGGTTCAATCAGTTCCGCGTTGGCGTGTGGCCAGTGTATTTTAAAGGCGTTCAGTTCTCTCACGACAAAGAAGCACTGAATCAGTATTTCCGTCAGATGACCCCAAATACGGGGCCGTTTGATATCAATGTTATCTCTGATGCGATGTCCGCCGTCGTGGATAAATCCGGCCCCGCTATCCTCTTCACCCACTCTCAGGGTGGCGGACCTGGCTGGTACACGGCGATGAAAAATGACAAGGTCAAAGCCATTGTCGCCTTTGAGCCTGGCAGCAGCTTTGTCTTCCCGGAAAAAGAACTCCCAGCCCCTATGCCAAGCGCGTTCGACACGCTGAAGGGTGAGCCAGTGCCGATGGAGCAGTTTATGGGTCTGACCAAAATCCCGATTCTGATTATTTACGGCGATAACATACCGGATAAACCGGTTGCCATGCCCGCGCAGGACAGCTGGCGCGTACGTCTGGCAATGGCTCGTGAATGGCGTGACGCGGTGAACAAGCATGGAGGGGATGTTACGGTGACGCATCTACCTGAAGTAGGGATAAAAGGTAATACCCACTTCCCATTCTCCGATTTAAATAATGAACAGATTGCTGATTTGGTGAGTAAATTCCTGAAGGATAAAAATCTACAATAGATGCCGTGGCCTGAGTGGATACCAGCAATATGGAAAGAACCAGGCAAGCAGGTTTCATCATTCACTCCTGTAAGGAAAAAGCACAGGGTGAGCCCGGAAAAGTGGAAAAGTGGAAAAGTGGAAAAGTGGAAAAGTGGAAAAGCAGCAAACACACAGAAATGAGGATTTGAAAGTTAGGTTAAAAAATGTAACGTAATGATTGTTATAAATCTAGCCTATCGGAGAGTAACCACAATGACGCTCTTAAGCACCGATCCACTCACCCAGCTCGCTTTCTCCGTTCACGAAAATAAAGGGGTTTTTGCTGTTCTTTTAGGTTCTGGGTTATCCCGAACGGCACAAATACCCACGGGCTGGGAAATCACTCTCGATCTCATCAAACGCATTGCCGCCGCGCAGGACGTTGAAGAACAAACGGACTGGGCGCAATGGTACCGTGACAAAACAGGTAACGAACCCGACTACTCAAAACTATTAGAAGACCTGACGATTTCGCCTGCTGAACGCCGCTCTATTTTGCACAACTACATTGAGCCGAATGAAGAAGAAAAAGAAGAGGGTAAAAAATTACCCACGCCAGCACATCAGGCCATTGCCAGGCTTGTTCGCTCAGGCCATATTCGGGTCATCCTCACAACCAACTTTGACCGATTAATGGAAAATGCGCTGCGGGAACAGGGGGTTGAACCAACCGTGATTTCCTCCGTGGATTCTCTTTCAGGCGCAGAACCCTTGACACATTCTCAATGTTATTTGGTCAAGCTGCATGGCGACTACAAAGATGCAAGGATTCTCAACACCGATAATGAACTGGCAAGCTATCCCGTTGAATACAACCAGTTGCTTGACCGAATCATTGATGAACACGGCCTAATCATTTGCGGCTGGTCTGGTGAGTGGGATCATGCTTTGCGTGCAGCAATACTGCGGGCGCCCAACAAAAGATATCCCATGTTCTGGGCAGCAAAAAATCCGCCGGGCACAAACGCCCAAGATCTTATCTCCCATCGGCAGGCAAAAATTATGGAAATCACCGGTGCCGATGATTTCTTCAACACACTTCAGCAACGAGTAACCATTCTTGAACAAAGCCGAAAACAAAACCCATTAAGCGTCGAACTGTTAACCAACAGTACAAAAAAATATCTGGCTAAAGCAGAATTTCGCATTCAACTTGATGAGCTCTTTTCAGGTGAGTTTGAGCGTTTATTAGAAGCAATGAATTCAGACACACTCTCCCCTAACGGCCGATGGAGTCCTGAAGAGTTCAGTCAACGGGTATCAACTTATGAATCGATAACAGAGCCATTAGGTCGTATGGCCGGAATACTGGGTCGTTGGGGAGAGGATAAACATAAAGAATTAATATTTGATATCATTAATAACATCATCAGCCATTCCAAAAACCACAACGGTGGGCTGAGTGCATGGATAAATCTGCGCACTTACCCGGCAGTGATGATTATGACAGCGTATGCGCTTGGCTTAATCCGTTCTCGCCGATGGGGCACATTACACGAGCTGTTTTTGAAAAAAATAGTGATCCCCCATCACGAACCGTGCAGCATCATTACGCTTTTATTTTTATGGTCGTGGGAAGGCGGTGGTGATATCTGGAAGCAATTGGATGGGCTAGACAGAAGAAAAACAGCGTTAAGCGATCATCTTTTGACGATTATGGATGAATGGAAATCCAGCTTCATCGGAACAACCGCCAACTTCGAACTCTCTTACGACCGATATGAAACGTTAGCATCACTGGCATACTTTGAGGAACAACTGTCAACATATCCGGATAAAACCCAAATTGACATACAATACTTCCGTATGCCTGTTGGCCGGGTTGGCTGGAATAGTTCTTCCTACCGCATACTCACCCAGGAATTGAAAGATACAAACATCCTTGATGATTTGTTAACGCATGGTTTTGCCAACAATAGCGAAGAAGACCTGGCTCTGTTTTTACGATGTTTCGAAAGCATCGCAGGACGCATGAGCTGGTAAAGTGAGCAGAGGAAGAGATGCGGATTGCATCTCTTCTTGAGACTGTAATTAAAATTTTGTAATTGCCTGATCTTGATATGTTCAATCCAGTAACGGAGACAGGAAATTATGGACGAAAAGAAACTCAAAGCCCTTGCGGCTGAACTGGCTAAAGGCCTTAAAACCGAAGCCGACCTCAATGCTTTTTCCCGCATGTTGACGAAGCTTACCGTCGAAACGGCGCTTAATACGGAGCTGACTGACCACCTCGGGCATGAGAAAAATGCGCCCAAAACAGGCTCAAACACTCGCAATGGCTACTCGTCAAAAACGGTGTTATGCGACATTACTAACAACAACGGGGAGCAGTAACCGCTTCCCAACCCGTTATTTCAGCGTGCCGTACTGTTTGTTCTTCAGTGCATATAGTCGGTCGAACTCAGCATAGGGCTCTCCCGTTTCAGCGGCGTGCCTGGTTTTAGCATCAAGAAGGTCGGGCAAAGGGATTCCATGACTCAGTGAGTGGTAAAGATCATAACCACTGACACAGATAACGCGCTTCCCTTTACCAAAAGCCGTCAGGCCTTCAGGCGTAAACCCCATCCAACTGATAAAAACGCCGCGTGTCCAGGTTGCCTTGGTACTGAGCTTTCCTTCAAATACATGGAGATCGGCAGCCGACGTTCTTTTCTGATGCCACTTTGCCTCCATCAGGTAAAATTCATCATTCAGTCGGAAACTTCCGTCAATCTGTTCGCCTGTATTTCGGAAAGACGAACGGGGAGCAAGCTTAAAGATACTGAACAGTTCAGCAAGCCAGGCTTCAAACCGAAAACCACGTGGATGTGGCGGCAGAGATTTCATCTCGTTCATTTCAGCGATAAGTGAAGGCCAGTCAACACCATGCCATGCCTGGACAGGCTTTACGCCTTTGGCTTCATCGGTGTCAGCGTTTTCTAAGCGGGAAATCAGTGCGTAATAGTCATTACGGCTTTGTTCAGCCTGTTCAGGCATGGATTCTGTTTTATACTGCCAGAGAGCGCCAAGAACCCGTAGAGCGGTCTCACGATCAGCCTGTTTCAGCAAGCATCTAACTCGTTTGGCTTTTGACGTCCCCTCTTCCTGATAACGTTCATCATCAATATCAATGTTCAGTTCTTCATCAAAAAAAGCAGACAAGGTGCGGTTAGAGAAATCCAGTATCCAACCAGGATCGCTCTCAAACACGAGATTAAACAGCCTCAAATCCTGCATTTTCAGTTTCACGCCTACCTCCTTTTTTTCACAGTATAACGGGATGAAAGTGGAGGAGGAAATGAGTCAGCCCCTGTACACCAGCATTAGTGTGTTCCGCTATTGGCACATAGCCGACCTTCTCCCCCTCTAAATTAATGAACAGTTCTAATAAACCCTAGTTAATTCCCCTATCTAATCGAATAAATCACTTTGCGTTATGCTTTTCCAACACAACAGCTGAAGGATAACGTCATGCAAACTGTAAAACTGAACAACGGTATTGAAATGCCCCTGCTGGGCTTTGGTGTCTTCCAGATGACGGATGCCGGAGAATGCGAAAGAGCCGTTATTGATGCCATAGATACAGGATACCGCCTGATCGATACCGCTGCGTCTTACCAGAATGAAACCCAGGTCGGGAACGCACTGAAACAGACCGGTATTGCCCGTAACGAACTCTTTGTAACGACCAAACTTTGGCTACAGGATACCAATTACGAAGGCGCTAAAGCACAGTTCGAACGCTCCCTGAACCGGCTGCAACTTGATTACGTCGACCTGTATCTGATTCACCAGCCTTACGGTGATGTGCATGGAGCCTGGCGTGCTATGGAAGAACTGCAGCAGGCAGGAAAAATTCGCGCCATTGGTGTCAGCAATTTCCATCCTGACAGACTGGCTGACCTTATCGCATTCAACAAAGTGGTCCCTGCGGTAAACCAGATTGAAGTTAACCCCTTCAACCAGCAGCTGCATGCCGTTCCATGGAATCAAAGCCATGGCATTCGACCGGAAGCCTGGGCACCGTTTGCTGAGGGTAAAAATGGCCTGTTCCAGCATCCCGTGTTAACGGCGATTGGCCAGAAGTACGGCAAAAGCGTGGGTCAGGTTGTGCTGCGTTGGATCTTCCAGCGAGGCATCGTTTCGCTGGCGAAATCGGTGCGCAAAGAACGCATGGAAGAGAACATCAACATTCTCGATTTTGAACTCAGCTCTGAAGATATGCTGCAGATTGCCGCCCTCGACACCGCAACCAGCGCCTTCTTCTCTCACCGCGACCCGGCGATGGTGGAATGGCTGACTGGCCGCAAACTTGATGTTTAAGTCGCGATAAAAGAGGTATTCACTCAATGCAAAAACGTTATCTGGGTAAATCCCGACTCGAAGTATCCGCGCTTGGGCTCGGTTGCATGGGCTTAAGCCACGGCTATGGCCCGGCGACCGATACTCGTCAGGCTATCGAGCTCATTCGCGCAGCGGTTGAACGTGGCGTCACCTTCTTCGATACCGCTGAAGTGTATGGCCCCTTCCTCAATGAAGAAGTTGTCGGCGAAGCCTTAAAACCGTTTCGTGACCGTGTGGTCATTGCCACTAAGTTTGGTTTTACTTTTGGCGACGACAACAAGCAGCAGATTTTAAACAGCCGTCCGGAGCATATCCGTGAAGCTGTGGAAGGATCATTACGCCGTCTTAAGACTGATGTCATTGACCTGCTGTATCAACACCGTGTCGATCCGGATGTCCCGATTGAAGATGTTGCGGGTACGGTAAAAGACCTGATCGCTGAAGGCAAAGTTAAACATTTCGGTCTGTCCGAAGCGGGTGCGCAAACTATTCGTCGTGCGCATGCCGTACAACCTGTCACTGCCCTACAAAGCGAATACTCAATGTGGTGGCGCGAGCCTGAGCGGGAGATCCTGCCGTTGCTGGAGGAATTGGGTATTGGTTTTGTACCCTTCAGTCCATTAGGTAAGGGCTTCCTGACAGGATCGATTAGGCCAGGAACCACTTTTGGCAAGGATGACTACCGCAGCACAGTACCACGTTTCGCCGAGCAGGCGATTGAAGCCAATGAAAAGCTGGTCTCATTGCTGGGTGAACTGGCGGCAGAGAAAGGCGTGACGTCTGCACAAATCGCGCTGGCATGGCTGCTGGCACAAAAGCCGTGGATTGTTCCTATCCCTGGTACCACCAAACTGCATCGACTGGAAGAAAACCTTGGGGCTGCCGACATCATTCTTTCACAGGATGACTCACGGCAGATAACACAGGCGCTTGAAACGATTAAAATCGTCGGCGAACGTTACTCCCCTGAACATCAGGCCCGCGTGGGCCGTTAATACCCGGACGGGTCCGCTGAGATTGGCGGACCCGTTATTCCTGGTAGCGAAGTGCATCGATCATCAGCGCAAAAGCGGGCGGATGCTGCTTGCGGCTCGGGTAGTAAAGATAATACCCGGGGAAAGATGGGCACCAGTCCTGCAAAACCTGAATAAGCTCTCCTGACTTTATATAATCCTGCACCCTGTCTTCAGGTATGCAGGCGATACCAAAACCGGATAAAGCAGCATCAATCCTTTCTGCCTGCAGATTAAACGTTACCTGCCCTTCCACTCTGACCCGTAACGGTTTCCCTTCCTTCTCAAACTCCCAGTGGTAAAGCCCACCGGCTGTCGGCAGGCGCATATTGATACACCGATGATTTTGTAGCTCGTGCGGCGTTTCTGGTGCAGGGTTTGTAGAGAAATAAGACGGTGCTCCCACCACAGCCATTCTCATGTCCGGGCCAATTCTTACCGCAATCATGTCCTTATCCACGCTTTCGCCCAGACGGATCCCGGCATCAAAACGCCCCTCAACAATATCGACAAAGCCGTTATCAACCACCAGTTCGAGATTAATTTCCGGATATTCCCTGAGGAAGGGTTTTAGCTTCGGCCATACCAGACTTCGCGCGGCATGTTCCCCGGCAGATAAACGAATATTGCCGGAGGCGGTGCCGTTCAGTTGAACCAGCGATTCCAGCTCCTGCTCAAGATCGGCAATACGCGGTTCAAGGCAGGCAATTATTCTCTCACCGGCTTCCGTGGGAGCAACGCTTCGGGTCGTGCGGGTCAGAAGGCGGATATTCAGCCTTTCCTCCAGGGCCTTCATCGCGTGGCTGAGGGCAGACTGAGAGACACCCAGTTTGCCCGCAGCTTTGGTAAAACTTCGTTCCCTCGCCACCACAAGAAAGATTTGCAGTTCGTTGAAATTTTCTTTGAGCATCGGCGATTTCCTTATGGAGGCATTCCCTTCATCGCGTACTCATGAAGGGTGTTCATAGACACAATCATTTTAGCCCTATTACTGACATTAATGATAATTGATATTCTGGCCGTATCGAAAATAAGTCTGAATTATCAGTAGGTTTATCATGAGAATACTCGTTGCAGGGGCGACAGGAAGTATTGGCCTTCATGTCGTCAATACCGCTATCAAAATGGGCCATCAGCCCGTGGCACTGGTCAGAAATAAACGCAAAGTAAAATCGCTTCTTCGTGGAACAGATGTTTTTTACGGCGATGTTTCAATGCCGGAAACACTCACCGAATTGCCGAAAGATATTGATGCCATCATCTTCACGCTCGGTTCCGATGGTCAGGGTCGTATTGGTGCAAGAGCGATCGATTACGGCGGAGTACGTAATATTTTACGAATTTTCAAGGATACGCCTGTTCGTATCAGCCTGATGACCACGATTGGCGTGACTGAGCGGCTCAGCACCTGGAATCAACGCACTGAGGTTCATGACTGGAAAAGACGTGCCGAGCGTCTGGTCAGGGCCAGCGGTCATCCCTATACCATCGTCCGGCCCGGCTGGTTTGATTACAACAATGATGATGAACACAGAATCGTTATGCTTCAGGGTGATCGTCGCCATGCGGGAACACCGGAAGATGGCGTGATATCCCGGGAGCAAATCGCCCAGGTTCTGGTCAGTACCCTGACCCACGACGAGGCAAAAAATAAAACGTTCGAGCTGGTGGCTGAACGAGGTGAAGCACCACAGGATCTTACCCCACTGTTTGCAGACCTGCAGACTGATGATCCACAAAAAAATGATGGGGTTTTAGACATAGACAATATGCCTCTCAGGGAAGAACCGGAGTGCATTGTTAACGAGCTGAATTTGTATTCAAAAATTAACTAATCTACAACCCTGACAATTTTGTCATATAGCGGTCAGTCTCATGACAGCTTAGGTCTGTATATTTGAATATATAGACAGTGGGCGTTCCCCCCTGATACGAGTTCAGTTTCAAACATAGAGTTTAAAGAGGTATTAGATATGAAAGCACTACTTATTGCTACATTGGTCATGGGATTTATTTCTGTGAATTCCGTTTCTGCTGCTCAAGAAATTAATCATGCAGATGGGAAAGAAAAGATCGGTGTCGTCTCGGCAAGCAATGCCTATACACTTGATGAGTTATCGGATGCGCTCTCTCGTAAGGCTGATGAGCAAGGAGCAACGTCGTTCAAAATTCTGTCAACCACGGGGAATAATCGACTGCACGGGGTTGCTGAAATCTATAAGTAAATCATTAGCATCTCGAACAGGATGTGTCTCAACCCTCTTATAGTGAGCGTCGATTTATGTTCAGAACAGAAGACATCATCGATGAGATAACTCAATGGATTGATTCAAACTTACATAAGCCGCTGAAGATAGAGGATGTTGCTGCGCGGGCAGGATACTCCAAGTGGCATCTTCAGCGTATTTTTTTGCAGGTAAAAGAAGTTAGCCTTGGAAAGTACATAAGAGATACAAAACTTAGACTTGCAGCAAAAGATGTTATTGATACTAATGAATCAATTATGGAGATCGCTTATAAGTATGGATACGATTCCCAACAGACATTTACGAGGGTCTTTTCCAAAACTTATGAATTCCCACCCATGATGTATCGGAAAATCAATAAGTTGACCATTACTAAAGATAGGTCCAAATCTTTACCTTTTTAAATTCATGTAGACACTTCGACTTTATTACATTTACTAAGGTACTTTCTAGTTACCAATAAAAAATTGTGAATATAACTTCAACATAACCATTTAAGAAGAAAAATTAATTGAATTAATAAAAAACTCAAAGGTCCCATCAACGTTAATCTTTAAATCCCTATTTTCGATACACTTGTTATGATTTTCCAAGTCTTAAAAAGGTTAACGCATAAGCCACTCAAGTCAGTAAGTGCCTCATCGCATAGAATAAAAATCATCAATTGTGATATAGATCACGAAAATTGTGCATAGCACTCATTGATCAATTACTGTAAAATATTGTTATTTTAAACTTTGTGATGACGATTATGGGTGAATTTTCAAAATACGTTGGTGAAGTAGGCGAAGATATTGTCAATGATTTTCTAACTCTATTTGGTTGGCGAAACATGTGCAATAATAAAAAAGTAGATTGCTGTGTTTCAACACATGAAAAAATAACACATGGTGTCGATGCTTTATACGTATATGATTCTCTACTTCAAAAACAGACATTAGTTAGTGTTGTTGTTTCTGCTAAATACTCTGCATCATCTTACACTAGTGTCAAATCAACCTTTAGAGATCATTTTAAAGATATTGCCAACACAATTGAATGTTACAATAAATCACAACTAAAAAGGAACATTACCAAAAACTTTAAAGGCAGTTCTCGAAAAGAAGATATTGGTGTATTGTTTTATTTAAACAATGATGAGAATGAAGAAAAAGATAATATTAAAGGTACTATAGCAAATACCAGAATAGATAGTGCATTAAAATTTAATACAATTCATGTCATTGATAATGCAAGAGCTAAATTTTTATTTGAGTCATTAAACTTCATTAGAAAAAAATATAAAGATTGCGATTTTTTTTGCAATAATACAACATTAAATATAGCATCTTCAAAAACACACACAAAAATCATGCCAGTAGAATATATCACATCACCAATAATCCCTATATCTGTTGCCTCTGAAAATGGTCGAAGATTTATTTTACTTTGTGATTTCGATTTTAGTAAAGAGTCCCTAATTCTTGTTTTCAATTTAGCCAGAAAATTATGCTCTGACTTTTCAAGTCACTATGAAATATACTTCAAACAATATAACGCGCTCACCGACGATCCTATAATAGATGAAGTTAAAATGTCACAAATAAATGAAGATGATGACATCATAGAGAGCATAGATGTACAAATCTCATCTTATAATTCTAACTTCAGGAATATCAAAAATGAGAAATAAAATTGACTTCATTCCATCTGGTGACGAATTAAAAAATCTAGTTGGACAAATGAACTGTACAGCCACAATAATTAATAACATATTGAGGGAGAGAGGGGTATTCTGCTCTTCTTCAGAAAAGACCATAACAGTCCCCAATCTAATAACTTCTTTTTTGAGTCCTGAAGAATCCTATGAATTACTCCAAAGCATCAAAACAAAAGAAAAATTAGATAAAGTTAATTTTCGTAATTTTGAGATTGATAATGACGCTGAACTTTTAGAAGAACTTAGTGGATGTATCGATGTTGATGATTTAATAAGTAATGAATATACTAACATTGAAATTTCTGATTTTAACGATTTTACATCGTTAGATGGCAAATCAAATAACTCTATAATAATGGAGTTCGAGTTATGTCGTAAAGATATATTAGACGATTGGTATATCACCGAGAAATTTTTCAGAGGTTCTGTAGAAATTAAGAAAGATTATGATGGCGTACGTGCTCAACTATTAATGAATGTTAAATTGAATCATACATCACCAGAAACAAAAGAAATATCTGAACGAATTGTGTCGTTAGTTGAAAGTAAACTCCTTAAAGATCAAATCATCAAAGACTCCCCTCATGGTGGGAAAGTACTCTTTAACGATTTTGAAAATGAATATCGTGTATCATTTTTAAGCGAACTTGCTAAACAGCACATTGGGTACGAATTTTACTATAAAAAAATTGATGATGTTCATTTCAATCCAGATAAAGATGCAGATTACTCTACACAACCTCAATTAGTAACCAATTTCCTTGAAAAAGATATTGAGCAATATCGGGTTAAAGGGGATCTTGATAAAATCATATCAATAAAATGGAAACATATTCACCCATACGTTAAAGTAACTAAAGTATTAGCAAGTTATACAATTGCACATGGTAAATATGAGGGCGATTGTAAAGTCTCATATGAATTTAGCGATTACGGACGTAAAAACTCTCTCAATCCAGAATTATGCATTACTGTTGTAAATATAAAAATGAAAGGGGCCTCTCAAGAGAGGTTGAATGAAATACAAGACTTAATAATGCGACAGATCGAGACAAGAAAAGCTGAATTACTCCGTAAGTACAAAAAATTATAATCATGAAACCCCATCAATAATTAATTAGAGATGGGGTTATATAAATATTAAAAATGGCTTTATTTTATTAAATTAAAATTTCCAAAAACAATCATTAGTAATGAAATATTATTTATAACAGTTTTAAATAATCACTATACCACTGCATCATCTCCCTCCTTCCTTCCAGATACAACGCATGGTTATACGTTCCACGAATCGCGTTCTTATCGACATGCGCAAGCTGGGTTTCAATCCACGCCGTATTGAACCCTTCCTCATGCAAAATCGTACTCATCGTGTGGCGGAAACCATGCCCCGTTACCTTCCCCGTATATCCAATCCGCTTGAACACTTGATTTATACTTGCTTCGCTCATCGTTTTGCGGGGATCATTCCTCCCAGGAAACACCAGAGGATATTGCCCAGACATCACTTTGAGCTGCTGTACGATCTCTAGTGCTTGGGTGGAGAGGGGCACCAGGTGAGGCCGTTTCATCTTCATTCGGGCGGCAGGAATTTCCCACACCGCTTTCTCAAGATCAAATTCACTCCAGAAAGCACCTCGAAGCTCGCCGGTGCGAACTCCCGTAAGGATCAGCAGACGAGCGGCAAGAACAACTAGCGGACTTCCTGTATAGCCTGAGAGAGCTTTGAAGAAATCAGGTAACTCCTCAACGGTAAGAAAGGGATAATGCTTCGATTCATGTCCTGACATCGCGCTGGTTAGATCTGCAGCCGGATTGTATTCCGCACGACCGGTAACTATCGCGTAGCGAAAGACTTCGCTGCAGCGCTGGCGAACCTTCTTAGCCTTCTCTGTCGCGCCACGGCTTTCCATACGACGTAGCACATTCAGCAGAACCAATGGTTTGATTTCATTCACCGGCAGTTGGCCGATATAGGGGAAAATATCTTTATTAAAGGCCTCCAGAATGTCAGAAGCATACCCTTCTGACCATCTGCTCACCTTCGTACCGTGCCACTCAAGCGCCACAGACTGGAACGTATTATTGAGCTGCACATCGCGAACCAGCTTTTCTTCTTTCTTTGAGAAAGACGGATCGATACCCTCGGCCAGCTTTTTCTTGGCTTCATCACGTAGTGCCCTCGCTTGTGCAAGGGACACTGCCGGATAGACACCAAAAGCCATACGCTTCTCTTTTCCATTGAAGCGATATTTCATCCGCCAGTATCGAGAACCAGAAGGAACAACTTCGAGATACAAGCCTGCACCATCTGCTAGCTTGTAGGCTTTCTCTCTGGGTTTAGCAGCATCTACCTGTCGTGCATTAAGCTTCATTGGGGGCATCTCCCTGGACCGAACACAAAATGCCCCCACTTATGCCCCCAACTGCGACTTGATTTCGGTTGAGTCCAGTTGATAACAGGCGATAAGATACGGGCCAGAAACCGCAGTATACGGGCTTTTAGTTGATTTCGGTAGACTTGGGAAGAGTTTGAAATGGTGCCGATAATAGGAGTCGAACCTACGACCTTCGCATTACGAATGCGCTGCTCTACCAACTGAGCTATATCGGCCCTGAGACGTGTTCACGGGCGTGAATGACGGTGTAGAAGGTTAAAACTAACAGGGCGATGCGTCAATAACCTTTCTAATCAACCGGCTACTTTTGCATCACCCTGTTTCATTTAAGCACGAATGGTATCGTCACCAAAACCGATCCACTTATAAGTGGTCAGCGCTTCGAGCCCCATCGGGCCGCGAGCATGCAGTTTCTGCGTGCTGACGGCCACCTCTGCCCCCAGACCAAACTGCGCGCCATCGGTGAAGCGCGTTGAGGCGTTCACATAGACCGCAGACGAATCCACTTCATTGATAAAACGGTTCGCGTTGCGCAGCGTGCGGGTGAGGATCGCATCAGAGTGCTGGGTGCCGTGCTCACGAATATGGGCGATGGCCTCATCCAGATCGGCGACGATCTTCACGTTCAGATCGAGGGATAAAAACTCATCGTCATACTGTTCCGCTTTCACCGCTTCAACCTGCGCCGGGCCATTCTGTAACTGTGCCAGCGCGAGCTCGTCGGCATGCAGGGTTACGCCGCTTTCCGCCATTTGCTTACTGAGCGCAGGCAGGAATGTGTCAGCGATCTGCTGATGCACCAGCAGCGTCTCAACGGTATTACAGGTGCTCGGACGCTGGGTTTTGGCGTTGACGATGATCTTCAGCGCCGGGGCAATCTCAGCGGTGTCATCAACAAAGATATGGCACACGCCAATTCCACCGGTGATCACCGGGATGGTGGACTGTTCGCGGCAGAGTTTGTGTAATCCTGCGCCGCCACGGGGGATCAGCATGTCGATATATTTGTCCATGCGCAGCATCTCGTTCACCAGCGCGCGGTCCGGGCTTTCAATCGCCTGTACCGCACCGGCGGGCAGGCCGCACTCCTCCAGCGCCTGCTGGATGACCTTTACGGTCGCCGCGTTGGTGCGCCAGGTTTCTTTGCCACCGCGCAGGATAGCGGCGTTGCCGGTTTTCAGGCACAGCGAGGCGACATCCACGGTGACGTTGGGACGCGCTTCATAGATCACGCCGATCACCCCAAGCGGCACGCGGCGACGCTCCAGACGCAGACCGCTGTCGAGCAGACCGCCATCGATCACCTGCCCCACCGGATCGGCCAGTTTACAGACCTGACGTACATCGTCAGCGATGGCTTTCAGGCGCGCGGGGGTGAGCGCCAGACGATCGAGCATCGCCTCGCTCAGCCCGTTGCGCCGCGCTTCTTCGACATCCTCTGCGTTTGCCAGCAGGATGGTTTCGGTCTGCGCTTCCAGATAATCGGCAATTTTTTCCAGCACGCGGTTTTTTTCACGGGCGGAAAGTTGCGCCAGTTTGTACGACGCTGCTTTCGCAGCGATGCCCATTTGTTCCAGCATACGTCTGCTCCTTAGCGGGTGATCATATCGTCACGATGGACGGCGACCGGGCCATATTCATAACCCAGAATCGCATCAATTTGTTGTGAGTGGTGGCCCGCGATACGTCGCAGCGCATCGCTGTTGTAACGGGTGACGCCATGGGCAATGTCGCGCCCTTCCAGATTGCGGATACGGATCACTTCGCCACGGGAGAAGTTGCCGTTAACTTCTTTGATGCCTTTCGGCAGCAGAGAGCTGCCGCGTTGCAGGATCGCATCGGTCGCCCCTTCATCCACAGTGATTTCACCGGCGGGCGGCGCGCCAAAGATCCAGCGCTTACGGTTTTCCAGCGGCGAAGTCTGCGCATGGAACAACGTTCCCACCGGGATCCCCTCCACCACATCGCCAATGACGCCAGGGCGGCTGCCTGCGGCAATAATCGTGTCGATACCGGCGCGACAGGCCACGTCCGCTGCCTGTAATTTGGTGCCCATTCCGCCCGTTCCGAGGCCGGAAACGCTGTCACCGGCGATGGCGCGCAGGGTGTCATCGATACCGTAAACGTCTTTGATCAGTTCAGCCTGCGGATTGCTGCGCGGATCGGCGGTGAACAGCCCTTGTTGATCCGTCAGCAGCAGCAGTTTGTCAGCGCCGCCGAGGATAGCCGCCAGCGCCGAGAGATTATCGTTATCGCCCACTTTGATTTCAGCGGTGGCGACGGCGTCATTTTCATTGATGACCGGCACAATCTTGTTATCCAGCAGCGCACGCAAGGTGTCGCGGGCGTTCAGGAAACGTTCGCGATCTTCCATATCGGCGCGGGTCAGCAGCATCTGCCCGACGTGAATGCCGTAAATGGAGAAAAGTTGTTCCCACAGCTGGATGAGGCGGCTTTGTCCCACCGCGGCCAGCAGCTGTTTAGAGGCGATGGTCGCCGGCAGTTCCGGATAGCCTAAATGCTCGCGCCCGGCGGCAATCGCCCCGGACGTGACAATCACAATGCGATGCCCGGCGGCATGCAGCTGTGCGCACTGACGGACTAATTCCACAATGTGGGCGCGATTCAGGCGGCGCGATCCGCCCGTTAAAACACTGGTGCCCAGTTTTACCACCAGCGTCTGGCTGTCACTCATGATTCTCTGCCGTTAAACAATTAAGAAAAAAGATGGGAAAGGACGTTTTAACAGGAGTCAGCGTGCTTGCCAATAACCAGCGCAAAAAGCACGGTTTTTTGTTGCGCAGGATCAGCAAGCCTAACGGCAGAGTTTGACACTTTTATGGCAGCGATAAATAAATTCAGTTTTTTCAAATTAATCCGACTTTGTCATAAATCCTTCATTCCAGAGCGTTAAAACCCTTCATGTTTTTTCACGGGGCTAATAGCCCAGCGAATAGTAGCGTGTCTTTCAAATCAGGAATCAAAATGAAAAAGAGTACTCTGGCATTAGTGGTGATGAGCATTGTCGCTTCCGCATCGGTTCAGGCGGCAGAAGTTTATAACAAGAACGGCAACAAGCTGGACCTCTATGGCAAAGTTAAAGCCATGCATTACTTCAGCGACGATGCTGCCAATGACGGCGATACCACCTACGTGCGTCTGGGCTTTAAAGGCGAAACGCAGATTAACGATCAGTTGACCGGTTTTGGTCGCTGGGAAGCGGAATTTGCCGGTAACAAAGTTGAAGGCGCAACCGACGCGCAGAAAACCCGTCTGGCGTTCGCTGGCCTGAAAATCAAAGATTTTGGCTCTCTGGATTATGGTCGTAACCTCGGCGTGATGTATGACGTCCAGGCAGCAACCGATATGTTCCCTGAATTTGGCGGTGATTCTCTGGGTAAAACCGACAACTTCATGACTAAACGTACCACTGGCGTGGCGACCTACCGCAACACCGATTTCTTCGGCATGGTTGACGGTCTGGACATGTCGTTGCAGTACCAGGGTAAAAACGAAGGTACCCGTGCGGCGAACAAGCAGAACGGCGACGGCTGGGGCACCTCTCTGGCCTATGACTTTGGCGGCAGCCCGGTGACCGTTACCGGCGCATATGCCAGTTCTGACCGTACCGACCTGCAGCAGCTCTCCACCCGTGGTCAGGGTGACAAAGCTGACGCCTGGGGCACCAGCGTTAAGTATGATGCCAACAACGTCTACCTGGCAGCGATGTACGCCGTTTCCCATAACATGACCCCGATCTCCGGCGGTTTTGCCAATAAAGCGGAAAACTTCGAAGCGGTGGCTCAGTACCAGTTCGACTTCGGTCTGCGTCCGTCCCTGGGCTATGTACAGTCCAAAGGTAAAGACATCGAAGGCATCGGTAATGAAGATCTGGTCAAATACATTGATGTGGGTGTGACGTACTACTTCAACAAAAACATGTCCGCGATGGTTGACTACAAAATCAACCAGATCGACGACGACAATAAACTGGGCGTGAGCAGCGACGACGTCGTGGCGGTTGGCGTAACGTACCAGTTCTGATGGCAGAAAAGAAAACGCCCTTCAGCGATGAAGGGCGTTTTTTTATGCGTATGGTTGAGCGACAAATCAGGCGGAGAGTTTCACCGGCTCTTTTTTGAAGTCATCAGCAGGCTCAAGTTTCAGTTCAAGCGTGTTCAGCATATCGCGGGCGCGGCCATGAAAATCGCGCAGCGTGTGTTCCAGACGATCCTGCACTTCTTTATCTTTGATCGCCACGGCCTGCCAGTGCCCTTCTTTATTAAACATCCCGAACTGATAGCTGTAGGTAAAGCGTTTTTCCTGGGCTTCCATTATCATCCACCAGCCCCAGAATTCACGGCTTTCTGGTGCTGGCTTAACGTTAACGCAAACAGCCAGGCAGTCGAAAAAGAACCGGTTATCTTCGCACTGTTCTTCCCGGATATAGGGGCCAAGTGCGGTGAATTTCTTAATAAGCCGGCTTCTCGGGTGTCCACTCGGTAACGTCATTGCAATCTCCTTATGTGTAACCACTGTTTTACCAAACCGGCATAAATTAGCAATGTATTAACGCAATTTATGATTAATCCAGTCGGTAATATCCCGCAGCGCACGATCGAAATTGCGGTACAGCGGTTTCTGCGGGATCTCCAGCAGTTTGCCATCGGCAGATGACGAGGTGATTAAACGCGATTCTTCTTCCGGGCTAAAGGGATCGTTCTTCCAGAAACCGGACAGCATCGGCGTCGGGCAGCGGCGTCCCAGCAGGCCCTGGGTTTTCAGCGAGTAACGATTGAGTTCGACACGCAGGGCGTCGTCCGAGGCATCATGCATGCCCAGACGGCTTGCCAGTACGTCGAGATACATTTCCGGCGCGTTGCTCTGGCGGGCGCTGTCCGTCAGTAAGGCATGCACTACCGGCCCCAGACAAGCCACTGCTTTCAGGCGCGGTGATTCCAGATAGGCCAGACGGACGGCAACGTTCGCACCAAAGCGGAAGCCGAAGGCGGCGACGCGGGTGTGGTCGATCCACGGAATGTCCGGCAGCGCTTTCAGCACGTGCTGGTGCAGAATGCTGGAGTCCTGGGTCAGCTTCCATTTTGATGAGAAGCCAATCGACGGCATATCCAGCGTCAGCATGGCGATACCACGGGGGGCGAAATAGCGCTCATAAAGGGTGTAATAGTCGCTTTGCAGGCTATCCAGCCCGCCGCACATCAGCACCGTCGGGAACGGACCATCGCCTTTGGGCATGTGCAGAAAAGCCGTTAAGGGCGCGCCGCCAGCAATGGGGATCTCCAGCTCGCGCAGCGAACCAGGCAGCCGTCGCGCCGCTTCTTCATAAGCGCGGTTAGCCAGCGCCTGCGCCTGTTCTGCCAGATCGTCGCCCTTCAGATGCGGATAGGCGGCAATACTGTAAAGGGTGGAGGCGTGCAGCCAGTGACGGCCGCTCAGGGTAGCATCGTTTTCCTGGGTCGCTTTTTGCTGCCAGACCATCGCCTGGGTGGCCCATTCGTAGATCCAGTTGCCGTTGCGATAGCCCACTACCGTGTCATAAAGGGTATTGTCGGTTCGCTCAGCTTCGCTCATCACGATGCGCGCCTGAACGTCCAGCAGCTCCCGCGGATCAACGCCGCGCCAGATCCACATCAGACGGTTGTTCATGCGATACCAGCACGGGATGTTTCTGCCATCCAGCGCCGACTGCATCGCCGGCTGCGTGCCATGCTGAAAACGGCGGACTAACGTCGACGTTTCAGGGTGTTTGAAGCGGGGTTTAAACAGCGTTTCGCTAAGATTAGCCTGGGTCATTGCGCGCAGCCTCCATGAATACGTCACTAATGACTATTGTAACCTGCCGGGGGCTAAAATGAACAACGCCCGGCATAACCGGGCGCTGAAAGCACATAATAATTGCGGGGATTAACGACCTGAGATCGGCGGCACGAACGCCACGCCCATATCCCAGGGCTGTTCAATCCAGGTATCCTGCGGAATATCAATTACATAATCGTCAACCAGCGGGCGACCAGCCGGTTTGGCGAAAATAGTAACGAAATGCGCTTTTGGATACATTTCGCGGATGGCGACTGCAGTGCCGCCGGTATCCACCAGATCGTCGATCACAATGAAACCTTCGCCGTCACCTTCCGCACGTTTCAGTACGGTCAGTTCGCGCTGGTTATCATGGTCGTAGCTGGAGATGCATACGGTATCTACATGGCGAATACCTAATTCACGTGCCAGCAGTGCGCCCGGCACCAGACCACCACGGCTAACGGCAATGATGCCTTTCCACTGCTCTGACGGCATCAGGCGCGCGGCCAGTTTGCGGGCGTGAATTTGCAACATGTCCCAGGTGACGACGTATTTTTCGCTCATGTGAAGTGTCCCAGCCTATTTTAAAACGGCTTAAAAAGTGTTCGAGGGGAAAATGGGTTGCGCGAGATTATAGAGATCCGACGCACTAAAAACCAGTGTTACGGGGCACCTGCGCTGCTTTTTACGTGCGCCAGCGTACCATGCCGCCAATAAAGTGGTATTCTGCCAGCCTATCGCGCAAGCATTGCACCTGGTGTTTATTTGCTAACCCTGCAACCTGTAAGTTCCTTTTACAGGTCTATGTCAAGGAGACTTATCGTGTCTGAACTGTCTCAATTATCTCCACAGCCGCTGTGGGATATTTTTGCCAAAATCTGTTCCATTCCGCATCCTTCTTATCATGAAGAACAACTGGCCGCGCACATTATGGGCTGGGCGCAGGAGAAAGGCCTGTTTGCCGAGCGCGACAGCGTCGGTAACATCCTGATCCGCAAACCGGCCACCGCCGGCATGGAAAACCGTAAAGCGGTTGTGCTTCAGGCGCACCTCGACATGGTGCCGCAGAAAAATAACGACACGGTGCATGACTTCACCAAAGATCCTATCCAGCCATATATTGATGGCGAATGGGTAAAAGCGCGCGGCACCACGCTGGGCGCGGATAACGGTATCGGTATGGCCTCCGCACTGGCGGTGCTGGCTGACGACAACGTGGCGCACGGCCCGCTGGAAGTGCTGCTGACCATGACCGAAGAAGCCGGTATGGACGGCGCGTTTGGTTTGCAGGCCAACTGGCTGCAGGCGGATATTCTGATCAACACCGACTCTGAAGAAGAGGGTGAGATCTACATGGGCTGCGCGGGCGGGATTGATTTCATCACCACCCTGCCGCTGTCCCGTGAAGCCATTCCGGCGGGTTTCCAGACTTTCAAGCTGACGCTGAAAGGTCTGAAAGGCGGTCACTCCGGCGGTGATATTCACCTGGGCCTGGGCAACGCCAACAAACTGCTGGCCCGTTTCCTGGCGGGTCACGCGAATGAGCTGGATCTGCGTCTGGTGGATTTCAACGGCGGTACGCTGCGTAACGCTATCCCGCGTGAAGCCTTCGCCACGGTAGCCGTGTCTGCCGATAAAGCAGACCAGCTGAAAACGCTGGCGGCGACTTACCTCGATATTCTGAAAAACGAGCTGGAAGCGAAAGAGAAGAACCTGAACGTGGTTCTGGAAGCGATCACCACGGATAAAGCCGCGCTGACCACTCAGTCCCGCGATGCATTCGTGCAGCTGCTGAATGCTACCCCGAACGGCGTGATCCGCAATTCTGACGTGGCAAAAGGCGTGGTGGAAACCTCGCTGAACGTCGGCGTGGTCACCATGCAGGACGACAGCGCTGAAATCATCTGTCTGATCCGTTCGCTTATCGACAGCGGTAAAGAGTATGTGGTGAGCATGCTGGAATCCCTCGGTACGCTGGCAGGCGCGAAAACCTCCGCCAAAGGCAGCTACCCAGGCTGGCAACCGGATGCCAGTTCACCGGTGATGGCGCTGGTACGCGAAACCTATCAGCGTCTGTTTGATAAGACGCCGAACATTCAGGTGATCCATGCTGGTCTGGAATGTGGTCTGTTCAAGAAACCGTATCCGGACATGGATATGGTGTCTATCGGGCCAACCATTACCGGGCCGCACTCGCCGGATGAGCAGGTTCATATTGAAAGCGTGGGCCAGTACTGGACTCTGCTGACTGAACTGCTGAAGGCGATCCCGGCTAAGTAAGCGGACGCGGTTAAACGTTAATCGATAAATGTTAAAAACGCCCGGCGGCGCTTCGCTTGCCGGGCCTACACCGACAATGTTAACCCCGTCATAATTCGTTACCACGTCAACCCCGTCGGATCCGTAGGCCGGGTAAGCGCAGCGCCACCCGGCACTGAAATCCAAATTAAAGCCCCAGTACCAGTTGCCGCTCCAGTTGTGGATCGAGCAGCGTTACATGCAGCCCCACCAGCCTGACGCCCCGACCGCCCCGCCGTTCATCCCAGGTTTTTCTGGCGATGGCGATCAAATCCGCTTTGTTTAAACGCGGCCAGACATGCTCCTGCGTGGTGAGCTGAAAATCGTTAAACTTTAACTTCACCCCCTGACGGGCAATCAGCAGATCCGGCTTAACTTTTGCCAGCCGCCGTTCCAGCTCGTCATAGAGAAAATCAATCTGCGCTTCACACTCTGACCACTCATAAATATCGTCTGCCAGCGTGCGCTCCACGCCAACCGATTTGCGTAACCGCTCGCTGGTGATCTCCCGCTCGTCGATCCCCTGACTGCGCTCCCACAGCACGCGGCCAAATTTACCGAAGCGCTTAAGCAGCATCGCGAGATCGGCGCGCTGCACGTCTTCACAGGTACGCAGCCCGAGTTTTTCCAGCTTCGCCGCCGAGACTTTTCCCACGCCGGGGATTTTCGATAAGGGCAAGGTACGCACAAACTGCGGCACCTCATCGGGGGTGATCACGTACTGCCCGTTGGGCTTGTTGAGATCGGAGGCGATTTTCGCCAGAAACTTCACCGGTGCGATGCCTGCCGAGGCGGTGAGCTGCAACTCATCAAAAATAGCCTGGCGGATCTGCTGGGCCATCAGCGTGGCGGAGCCGTGACAGTGCACGCTGTCGGTGACATCCAGATAGGCTTCGTCAAGGGAGAGCGGCTCAACGCGCGAGGTGTAACGGGAAAATATTTCCCGAATGTGCGCGGAGGCTTCTTTATAGGCGTCGAAACGACCCGGTAATAAGGTGAGATGAGGGCAGAGCTTGAGGGCCATCGCCGTGGGCATGGCGCTGCGCACGCCAAATTTGCGCGCCGGATAGTTCGCCGTACTGATCACGCCGCGCCTCTCCCTGCTGCCGCCAATGGCGAGCGGAACATCACGCAGCGCGGGGTTGTCGCGCATTTCTACTGCTGCGAAAAAGCAGTCCATATCAACGTGTATTATTTTACGCATCGCAGACCCTCACCCATACTGGATAAGTATACAGCTTTTATTACCAGTATGAGAAGTGGTTGTAATGATTTTGTGAGCAATGGGATAATCAACAGCAATGGCGCAATTAAACATAGTGTAAACGCGCTTATCCGGACTTGCGAAAAACTACCGGGGTGCTAATGTGAGCGCTCCTGACACAGATTAGTCTGATTTCGGATCCCTTTTGCCGTCCTGGCAATGTGAATGATGTTTTATCAAGGAACCAGCAGTATGCGCAAAATCGCATTATTTCTTGCGATGCTTTTGATCCCGTGCGTCTCCTTTGCCGGGCTGCTTAGCAGCAACAGTTCAACCACGCCGGTCAGCAAAGAGTACAAACAGCAGCTGATGGGATCGCCAGTTTACATCCAGATCTTCAAAGAAGAACGCACCCTTGATCTCTATGTCAAAATGGGCGAGCAGTATCAGCTTCTTGATAGTTATAAGATCTGTAACTATTCCGGTGGTCTGGGGCCAAAACAGCGTCAGGGCGATTTCAAAAGCCCGGAAGGTTTTTATAACGTTCAGCGCAGCCAGCTAAAGCCGGACAGCCGCTTCTATAAAGCGATCAATATCGGTTTCCCTAACGCCTACGATCGTGCTCACGGTTATGAAGGCAAATACCTGATGATCCACGGTGCCTGCGTGTCCGTCGGCTGCTATGCCATGACCGATACCGGTATTGATGAGATCTTCCAGTTTGTTACCGGTGCGCTGATTTTTGGTCAGCAAAGCGTGCAGGTGAGCATTTATCCGTTCCGCATGACTGACGCCAATATGACGCGCCACAAATATTCGTACTATGCGGATTTCTGGAAGCAGCTGAAGCCGGGATATGATTATTTCGCCAGCACCCATCAACCCCCTGTTGTGTCGGTGGTGGACGGGCGTTACGTGGTGAGCAAGCCGATCAGCAAAGGCACGATCCAGCCTCAGCTGGCGTCAAACTACACGCTCCCCGAGGCAAAATAAGACCCACTCGCCTGGCATGATCTTGTGCCAGGTTTCATTGCCGGTTAACGGCTGCGTGGCAATAACGGTAACCACATCATTCGGTGTGGTTTCTTTTTGGAAGTCGATCTCCACATCCTGATCCAACAGCGTTGCCACGCCAAAGGGCGCGCGCCTCGTGATCCAGTACAAATTGGTCGAGCAGTACGCCATCACATAGCGTCCGTCCGACAGCAGCATGTTAAACACGCCCTTCTCTCGCAATTCTTCCGCCAGCGTCCCAATGTATTTGAACACCGCCGCCATATTGCCCGGCGTACGCGGATACCGCGCAGTTAACTTATGCAGTAACCAGCAAAATGCTTTTTCGCTGTCGGTTTCACCCACCGGGCGGAAGTTGCCGGTTTCCAGCGATTTATAGCCGGTGAGCTGGCCATTGTGCGCGTAGGTCCAGTTGCGGCCCCACAGCTCACGGGTAAAAGGATGGGTGTTTTCCAGCGCCACTTCACCGCGGTTTGCCTGGCGAATATGGGCGATAACGGAGCAGGATTTTATCGGGTAATCCTGCACCAGCTTCGCTATTGGCGAGTTATAGCTGGGTTGCGGATCTTTGAACGTGCGACAGCCTTTGCCTTCGTAAAAGGTGATACCCCAGCCGTCTTTATGCGGCCCGGTGCCGCCTCCGCGCTGGACCAGCCCGGTAAAGCTGAAGCAAATATCGGTAGGCACATTGGCGCTCATCCCGAGCAGTTCGCACATACAACACCTCCACCACGCTTCGGGGGCGGTTGCCCCCGATGAGAGTTATGCCTTCACCATCTCTTTTTCGATCAGCTGGATCAGGATGTGAATGACTTTGATATGGATTTCCTGAATACGATCAGCATAACCGAAATGCGGCACACGGATTTCAATATCCGCAGAACCGGCCATTTTACCGCCATCTTTACCGGTCAGGGTGATCACTTTCATGCCCTTTTCACGCGCGGCGGCGATGGCTTTGATCACGTTGCCGGAGTTACCGGAAGTAGAGATCCCCAGCAGCACGTCGCCTTCACGGCCCACCGCTTCCACGTAACGCGAGAAAATATAGTCGTAACCGAAATCATTGCTGACGCAGGAAATATGGCTGACATCAGAAATGGCGATAGCCGGATAGCCAGGACGGTTTTCACGATAGCGGCCGGTCAGCTCCTCGGCAAAATGCATAGCATCGCAATGTGAACCGCCATTACCGCAGGAAAGCACCTTACCGCCCGCTTTAAAGCTGTCTGCCAGCAGTACCGCCGCGCGCTGAATGGCGTGGATATTGGCTTCATCTTTCAGAAAATTAGCCAGCGTTTCCGCCGCTTCGTTCAGTTCGTTACGAATAAGATCCTGGTACATGAGGGTATCCTTAAGTAGGGATGAGATAACTCGTCGCAGTGTACCGGATAGCGTTTCAGGCGAGAAGCATAAGCCTGACATATCACCGGGCCTTTTCGTTTGCCGTGCCTTTCCTCGCCTCAACAATGTGAACCAGGTTGTAATTATCTTGTAAACACATTGCTAAATAAAATGACATCCACTACAACCATAACATCACAAGTGGTCAGACCTCCTACAAGACAGGGAGCAATTTTTTATGATGATTTTGAGTATCCTCGCAACCGTGGTACTGCTCGGCGTGCTGTTTTATCACCGTGTCAGTCTGGTATTAAGTAGCGTCATTCTGCTGGCGTGGACCGCCGCGCTGGGCCTGGCAGGACTGTGGTCCATCTGGGTGCTGTTACCGCTGGCGATCATTCTGGTGCCGTTCAATGTGCCGTCGATGCGTAAATCCATGATGTCAGCGCCGGCCTTCCGCAGCTTCCGTAAAGTGATGCCGCCGATGTCGCGCACGGAAAAAGAAGCCATTGACGCCGGTACCACCTGGTGGGAAGGCGATCTGTTCCAGGGCAACCCGGACTGGAAAAAGCTGCATAACTATCCGCAGCCGCGCCTGACGGCTGAAGAGCAGGCGTTTATTGACGGGCCGGTGGAAGAAGCCTGCCGCATGGCAAATGATTTCCAGATCACCCATGAGATGGCCGATCTGCCGCCGGAACTGTGGGCATTCCTGAAAGAGCATCGCTTCTTTGCGATGATCATCAAAAAAGAGTACGGCGGCCTGGAATTCTCGGCCTACGCCCAGTCTCGCGTGCTGCAAAAACTGTCCGGCGTTTCCGGTATCCTGGCGATCACCGTCGGCGTGCCTAACTCATTAGGTCCGGGCGAGCTGTTGCAGCACTACGGAACTGACGAGCAAAAAAATCATTATCTGCCGCGCCTGGCGCGTGGTCTGGAAATCCCCTGCTTTGCACTGACCAGCCCGGAAGCGGGTTCGGATGCGGGCGCCATTCCGGATACCGGGATTGTCTGTATGGGTGACTGGCTGGGCGAGCAGGTGCTGGGTATGCGCCTGACCTGGAACAAACGTTATATTACGCTGGCTCCTATCGCCACCGTACTGGGGCTGGCGTTTAAACTCTCCGACCCGGAAAAACTGCTTGGTGGTGAAGTCGATTTGGGCATCACCTGTGCGCTGATCCCAACCAACACGCCGGGCGTGGAAATTGGCCGTCGTCACTTCCCGCTAAACGTCCCGTTCCAGAACGGCCCGACCCGCGGCGACGATATTTTTGTGCCTATTGATTACATTATTGGTGGCCCGAAAATGGCCGGCCAGGGCTGGCGTATGCTGGTGGAATGCCTGTCGGTGGGTCGTGGCATTACGCTGCCATCCAACTCAACCGGCGGCCTGAAATCGGTGGCAATGGGTATCGGTGCCTATGCCCATATCCGCCGCCAGTTCAAAGTGGCGATCGGCAAGATGGAAGGTATCGAAGAGCCGCTGGCGCGCATTGGCGGTAACGCCTATGTGATGGACGCCGCGGCCTCGCTTATCACCTACGGCATTATGCTCGGCGAAAAACCGGCCGTGCTATCGGCGATTGTGAAATACCACTGTACCCATCGCGGTCAGCAGTCAATCATTGACGCCATGGATATCGCAGGCGGTAAAGGCATCATGCTGGGTGAAGGTAACTTCCTGGCGCGTGCCTATCAGGGTTCGCCTATCGCCATTACCGTTGAAGGCGCGAATATCCTGACCCGTACGATGATGATCTTCGGCCAGGGCGCGATCCGTTGCCATCCGTATGTGCTGGATGAGATGACCGCCGCGCAGAAAAACGATCTGAACGCCTTTGATAAACTGCTGTTTAAACATATCGGGCACGTCGGCAGCAACATGGTGCGCAGCTTCTGGCTTGGCCTGACGCGTGGCCTCACCAGCCGCACACCGACGCAGGATGCTACAAAACGTTATTACCAGCATCTGAACCGCCTGAGCGCTAACCTCGCCCTGCTGTCAGATATCTCTATGGCGGTGCTGGGCGGTAGCCTGAAACGCCGCGAACGTATCTCCGCCCGTCTGGGGGATGTGTTAAGCCAGGTGTTCCTCGCTTCTGCGACCCTGAAACGTTATGACGATGAAGGGCGTCACGAAGCGGATCTGCCGCTGGTGCACTGGGGCGTTCAGGATGCGATTTACAAAGCTGAACAGGCGATAGACGATCTGCTGGCGAACTTCCCGAACCGTGCGGTCGCCGGCGTGATGCGAGCGGTGATCTTCCCGACCGGTCGTCACTACCTGGCCCCGTCTGACAAACTGGATCATAAAGTCGCGAAAATCCTGCAAACGCCGAGCGCCACCCGGTCGCGTATTGGTCGCGGTCAGTATCTGACGCCGAGCGAATACAACCCGATTGGTCTGCTGGAAGCGGCGCTGCTGGACGTCATGGCTGCCGACCCGATCCACCAGCGCATCTGTAAAGAAGCGGGCCGCAATCTGCCGTTCACCCGTCTCGATGCTCTGGGACGTGATGCGCAGGCGAAAGGCATTATCACCGCTGAAGAAGCCGCTATTCTGACGAAAGCCGAAGAGAGCCGTTTACGCAGCATCAACGTTGATGACTTCGAGCCGGAAGCGCTGGCGACTCAGCCGGTAAAGCAGGCATCCGCACCCGAGAATATTCGTAAAATCGAAGCCGCCTGACGTTCAGGTGTGCTAAGCAAACCCCGCCCTGTGCGGGGTTTTTTATTGCCAACACATTCCCTGAACGCCGTGCTACAGTGTCAAAATGCTGGTCTTCGGGAGATGCAATGTGCCTGGTTTGAAAATTACGTTACTGCAACAACCGCTGGTCTGGATGGATGGCCCGGCGAATCTGCGTCATTTTGACAGACAACTGGAAACCATCACCGGGCGCGATGTGATCGTGCTGCCGGAGATGTTCACCACCGGCTTTGCGATGGAAGCCGCGCAGCAATCGCTGCCTCAGGCTGAAGTTGTCGCCTGGATGCATGACAAGGCCCGGCAGACCAATGCGCTGGTGGCCGGCAGTGCGGCGCTGCAAAGCGAACGCGGGCCGGTAAACCGCTTCCTGCTGGTCGAGCCGGACGGCACGCTGCATTACTACGACAAACGCCACCTGTTCCGCATGGCCGATGAGCATCATCATTATGAAGCTGGCAATGAACGCGTAGTATTCGAGTGGCGCGGCTGGCGTATTTTGCCACTGGTGTGTTACGACCTGCGTTTCCCGGTGTGGTCGCGCAATCGCAACGATTATGATCTGGCACTGTATGTCGCCAACTGGCCTGCGCCGCGTTCGCTGCACTGGCAGTCGTTGTTGGTGGCGCGCGCGATTGAGAACCAGGCATACGTGGTGGGCTGTAACCGCGTCGGCACCGACGGCAACGGGCATCATTATCGGGGCGACAGCCGTATCGTCAGCCCGCAGGGTGAGATCTTAGCCACTGCCGAGCCGCATATGGCCACGCGCATTGAGGCGGAGCTGTCACTGACGGCGCTGAAAGAGTATCGCGAGAAGTTTCCCGCCTGGCAGGATGCGGATCCGTTTACTCTCGAGTGAGTCCCGCCGCCCTCTTCTTTCGGGAGGGGGCACATTG
The DNA here is from genome assembly GCF_018323985.1 of Enterobacter kobei. Taxonomy (GTDB): domain Bacteria; phylum Pseudomonadota; class Gammaproteobacteria; order Enterobacterales; family Enterobacteriaceae; genus Enterobacter_D; species Enterobacter_D kobei_A. The sequence goes on from NZ_AP024590.1 coordinate 3,644,335, forward strand.
AAATGTGTGGCTTCAGAAACGACAAAGGCCTGAATCATTGCTGATTCAGGCCTTTTGAATAGTGGCGGAACGGACGGGACTCGAACCCGCGACCCCCTGCGTGACAGGCAGGTATTCTAACCGACTGAACTACCGCTCCACTGTTCCCGTGGGAACGAGGCGAATATTACGGTTTGCCAGACAAGGCGTCAACGCTTTTTCTTCAGTTTTGAATCAGTTGCTGCAAAAATCGCCCACATGCTGATTTTTAGCGCTTTTCACCGTGCGTCAGGCGCGCCACAGACAGCTTCCGCCTTTCTTTTGCACCAGATCGAGCCGCTTCTCATGCTCGTTCACTTCGTCTTCACTGGCAAAAACCACCCGCAGGTTGCTCGCCTGACGGATAACGCGCTGAATCCCCGTTTCGTCCTGCTGTTGCTGCGTGTCCCCTTCCATGGAAAACGCCATGCTGGTTTGCCCGCCGGTCATCAGCAGGAAGACGTCAGCCAGGATTTGGGAGTCAAGTAACGCCCCGTGCAGCGTTCGCTTGCTGTTATCTATTTCATAACGCGAGCAAAGCGCATCCAGACTGTTACGCTTGCCGGGAAACATTTTACGGGCCAGCGCCAGGCTGTCGGTGATCTTGCAAAAGGTTTCGGTTTTCGGAATACCGCGATTCAGCTTGCTGAATTCATAGTCCATAAAGCCGATATCAAACGAGGCGTTGTGGATCACCAGTTCCGCGCCGCGAATGTAGTCGAGAAACTCATCGGCTACATCGGCAAAGGTGGGTTTATCGAGCAAAAACTCATCGGCGATACCGTGAACGCCAAAGGCTTCAGGATCCACCAGCCGATCCGGTTTGAGATAAACGTGAAAGTTATTGCCGGTCAGACGACGATTGATGACCTCAACCGCACCGATCTCAATAATTTTATGCCCTTCGTAATGAACGCCAAGCTGGTTCATACCGGTGGTTTCGGTATCGAGGACGATCTGTCGTGTAATTGCAGTGCTCATGTCGGTCATTTATGTCAGACTTATCGTTTTACTTGCCGTTTTTAATTACAGGAAGTCTACCAGAGATGCTTAAACAGGTAGAAATTTTCACCGATGGATCTTGCCTCGGTAACCCAGGCCCTGGTGGTTATGGTGCAATCTTACGCTATCGCGGCCATGAAAGAACCTTCAGTGAAGGCTATCGACTGACCACCAATAACCGCATGGAGCTGATGGCGGCGATTGTCTCCCTCGAAGCGCTGAAAGAGCACTGCGAAGTGGTGCTGAGTACCGACAGCCAGTACGTACGCCAGGGGATCACTCAGTGGATCCATAACTGGAAAAAGCGCGGCTGGAAAACCGCCGACAAGAAACCGGTAAAAAATGTCGATTTATGGAAGCGCCTTGATACTGCGCTCGGCCAGCATGAGATACGCTGGGAGTGGGTGAAAGGCCACGCCGGGCATCCGGAAAACGAACGCTGCGATGAGCTGGCGCGCAATGCCGCCATGAATCCTACGCAGGACGATGTCGGTTATCAGCCGGAGGCGTGATCAGGGTTTACGGTACTGACGCGTCGCGCCAACGGCCTGCCTGACGCGTTGTCTGCTTTTATTCTGTTTCATCGGCGTGAGCGTCAACGGAATAGTCCGTTTACGGGCGACAATCAGCTGCATACAGCCAAGAGCAGGCAAATGGGCGCTCAGCAGCTTTCCGCCTTGCCTGCGCCAGGGTAAAACATGAAATCGGCTGTAATGTAAAACTTCAAAATTGAGCAGCGCCAGCCAGTCAAGCTGGCGCATCATCGTAAACATACGGCTTTGGTAGACCGCCGACTGTCGGCGTATCGGCACGAGTTTACGCATTCCCAGCAGGCTGACCGGATTAAATCCGCTCATTACCAGCCAGCCATCGTCAATCAACACGCGGTCCGCTTCCCGCAATAAGCCATGCGGATCGCCACACCAGTTGTGAGTGTGCGCCAGCAAGCAGGCATCAATGGATTTATCAGCAAAGGGCAGATGCAGCGGATCCGCCCTCACCTGCAACGCCTCGCCCTGGGCGGCGACACTGACCTGATGCGAAATAGCGCAGGTTTCGACATTGATTTCTGCGCTGAGATTGCCAATCTTAAGCAGGTGAAATCCATAGATTTTCGCCAGCCATGGCTTGAGTTGCTGTTCCAGCGCCGCACGATAGTATTCGCCTCTGGGAAAGTCACTCCAGTGTTCGGGTGCCACAAATGTTTGAGGTATCCTTGCCGGTTTCATCACAACCTTCCGCTACGCTTTGAGAGGTAATTATGAATCTTAACAGTATTCCCGCCTTCCAGGACAACTACATCTGGGTGCTCAGCAACGACGAGGGACGCTGTCTGATTGTCGATCCAGGCGAAGCCGCGCCGGTGCTGGACGCCATAAAAGAAAACCACTGGCAGCCCGCCGCAATTTTCCTGACGCACCATCACAACGATCATGTCGGTGGAGTGAAGACGCTGCTGCAACATTATCCCGATATTCCGGTCTACGGTCCGGCAGAAACCCAGGGAAAAGGGACGACTGACATCGTCACTGAAGGCGATAAAGTCAGCGTTTTGGGCCTTGAGTTCGGTGTGATTTCCACGCCAGGTCACACTTTAGGACATATCTGTTTCTTCAGTTTTCCTTATCTTTTTTGCGGCGACACGATGTTTTCTGGCGGGTGCGGCAGACTGTTCGAAGGCACGCCGGAGCAGATGTATCAGTCCTTTGTCAAAATTGCCGCCCTTCCGGATGAGACGCTGGTTTGTTGCGCCCATGAATACACGTTAGCCAATATGAAGTTTGCCCGTAGCGTCCTTCCGCACGATTCGCTCATAAACGATTACTACAATAAAGTTAACGACTTACGAGCAAGAAAAGAAAAGACATTACCCGTTTTTCTGAAAAATGAACGCCATATAAATTTATTTTTACGTACGCAAGATCCTGTTTTGATTGACCAAATTAATAAAGAAACAAATTTGCAACAGCCTGAGCAGCGTTTCGCATGGTTGAGGGCAAAGAAAGACGACTTCTGACGGTTATGCTTGTCTTCTGCAAACATCGCCGTTATGATCGGTCGTCTTTTAAGCAACTATTGACACACACATGAAGGCAAAAGCGATATTACTCGCCTCTGTCTTGCTAGTGGGTTGCCAGGCTCATCAAGATGGTAACGTACAACAGCATGCACAGAGCCTTTCTGCAGCTGGTCAAGGGGAAGCAGGAAAGTTTACAAGTCAGGCTCGCTGGATGGACGATGGAACATCCTTCGCGCAGGATCAAGACTTGTGGACTCTCATTGGCGACGAGCTAAAGATGGGAATTCCGGAGAATGGCCGGATTCGCGAACAGAAACAGAAGTATTTGAACAATAAGAGCTATCTCCACGATGTAACTTTACGGGCAGAGCCGTATATGTACTGGATAGCAGGGCAAGTTAAGAAACGTAACATGCCCATGGAACTGGTACTACTACCCATAGTGGAGAGCGCTTTTGACCCACACGCGACGTCTGGTGCCAATGCCGCAGGCATTTGGCAAATCATTCCGAGCACGGGGCGCAATTATGGTTTAAAGCAGACACGCAATTACGATGCGCGTCGTGATGTTGTGGCGTCCACTACGGCCGCTCTCGACATGATGCAGCGTCTGAACCGTATGTTCGACGGCGACTGGTTATTAACCGTCGCGGCCTATAACAGCGGTGAAGGGCGTGTACTGAAGGCAATGAAAGCGAATAAAGCACGTGGCAAACCCACGGACTTTTGGTCACTTTCGCTGCCACAGGAAACCAAGATTTACGTGCCAAAAATGCTGGCTCTGAGCGATATTCTCAAGAACAGCAAACGTTATGGCGTTCGTCTGCCTTCTACAGATGAAAGCCGTGCGCTGGCACGCGTCAGGTTGAACAGCCCGGTTGAAATTAATCAACTGGCTGAAATGGCGGGAATACCAGTGAACAAGCTGAAGACCTTTAACGCAGGCGTTAAAGGCTCGACGCTCGGTTCAAGCGGCCCTCAGTATGTGATGGTGCCGCAGAAACACGCAGAACAGCTGCGTGAATCGCTGGCTTCCGGTGAGATCGCTGCCGTACAGCCGACGCTGCTCGCGGATAATAAACCGCTGACCAGCCGAAGCTATAAAGTACGTTCAGGCGATACGCTTTCAGGTATTGCGTCACGCCTCGGTGTGACCTCCAAAGATCTCCAGCAATGGAATAATCTGCGGGGTGCAAGCCTGAAGGTGGGCCAGAATCTGACCGTCGGTGCGGGTAGCAGCGCGCAGACCCTGGCGAACAACAGCGATAGCATTACCTATCGCGTTCGCAAAGGCGACTCGCTGTCGAGTATTGCTAAACGTCATGGCGTGAACATCAAAGATGTGATGCGCTGGAACGACAGTACTGACAACCTGAAACCTGGCGATCAGCTGACGCTGTTTGTGAAGAACAGCGCGACACCTGACTCCTGATGATGCAAAAAAGGCACCGCTTCCCCGGTGCCTTTTTTATTTATCCCGCTTTTATTGCGCTTTCTGCGCCTCGACCATAATGATGTCGCTGGTAAAAGAGCCGTCTTCCCTGAGTTCGTAATAGCGCTGCACGTCATGGGAAGCACTTTGCTGGTACAGGCGTATGGCTTCACACAGCGGCTGCGGCGTACGCATCCGCGCCACCCAGGACGCAAACTCCAGCACCAGACGATCGGTGGTCAGCGCCCGCGAAATCAGACCAGCCTCAGTCATCATCGACAGCCATTCCCCTGATGAATAATTCTGCACGTGGGACGTATCGCGCAACGCTTCGACCGTTTGCAGCCAGATGTTTCGCACCGGATGGCCCGGCGACATAACATCCATCACAATCACCGTCCCGCCGGGTTTCAGCACACGTTTGACTTCCCGCAGCGCCTGACCGACATCGTGCCAGTGATGGGCGGAATAGCGGCTGATCACCACCTCAAAGGAGGCATCGGCAAAAGGCAGCGCTTCTGCATACCCCTGCCGGGTATTCACGTTCGTCAGCCCTTTTTCCCGCGCCGCATTCTCCACTACCTCCAGCATCTGCGCAGATAAATCATAGGCCGTTACCTGTGCCACCACCTCGGCGGCAGTAAAGCTCGCATGACCTGCGCCGCAGCCCAGATCCAGCACCTGTGCGCCGGGACATTCAGCCAGCCGCGCCCGCAGCTGGTGTAAATCGCGGCCAGAAGCGTGTACCGCGCTGGTTAAATAGGCGCTGGCCTGAGAGCCAAACTGTTTTTCTACGTGATCGTGATGGGAGTGCGTGGTCATGGTGTCATCCTTCTGTGGGTTAAATGAAGGGCAGCGCCATGATTGCAGGCCTGCCCTGGGGCAGACCTGACACGCCTTTATTTATCAGGTTTGCCGGGACTGAATTCGACGAGTAGCGGGTTATGATCGGAGGCGCGGGTCACCAGCACGGAAGCTTGATCCACGTTCAGACCACGATAAAAAACAAAATCAAGCGGACGACCAAAGGCGCGGCGGCGATTGTCATCGGTAAAGCGTACCTGGCGCATCGACATCTCCCTGGAGAAACGGTACAGCGCGTTCATACGCTGGCGGCTCCAGGCATTGAAATCACCGGCCATGATCACCGGGCCGTTATGCTGGGCGATCTGATCGCCAATCGGCAGCAATTGTTTACTGTAAACATCAACGCCAAGACTGAAATTCACCGCATGGACGTTCACCACCATCAGCAGCCGTGAATCCGGCAACGGATAGACCGTCACCAGTGCTGATTTCGCCAGCCGCAGGATCGGCTCGCGCTCGCGCAGCGGGCAGCAATACACCGGATGTGCCGATGAGAGCGTCATCACGCCAGAGGGATGTTGAGGCAGTACAAAAGCGGGAACCTGATCGGCAGCCAGATAATTCGTGGTGGCGAATCTCACCAGTTCAGGGGTGGTTTGCGCCTCCTGCAACAGCACGAGATGGGCGTCTTTACCAAAGTTTTGCAGCACTGAGAGCCACTCCGCCCGCTGCTGTTTGAAGATGTTCCATACCAGCACGCGGATCTTGTCGTCACTGCTCAACGGTGCGCCAGGAGGGAGTGCCTGACCAATGCTCGCGAATGAACCTGGCGGTAAAATTCGCTCCGCAGGTTGTCCGGCAATATAGCGCATAGCATAGGTATTCTTTCGCACGTTTGGTATTAAACCTCTGTCGCTGTTAGCCGCCCCGGAAGCAGAGTAGCCTTTCTGTTATAGGGATTTTAGCGCACACTTTCAACGCCATTCAGGTAAAACATCATTAATGGCTGGCGGGTAGCGACCCGGTGCGGGCAAAACTATGATGCATAAGTGTCAGTTATCATTAAAATAGCGTAATAATTTTGCGGCAGGGGCAATAATGAAGGCGACGTCGGAAGAGATGGCCATTTTTGTGGCGGTGGTGGAAAGCGGCAGCTTCAGCCGGGCAGCGGAACAGCTGGGCCAGGCCAACTCCGCCGTCAGTCGCGCGGTCAAAAAACTGGAGATGAAGCTGGGCGTCAGCCTCCTTAACCGCACCACCCGCCAGTTGAGCCTGACCGAAGAAGGTGAGCGCTATTTCCGCCGCGTACAGCTTATTTTGCAGGAGATGGCGGCGGCAGAAAACGAGGTGATGGAAGCCCGGCTGATGCCCCGCGGTCTGCTGCGCATCGATGCGGCAACCCCGGTGGTGCTGCATTATTTGATGCCGCTCATCAAACCCTTCCGTGAACGCTATCCGGAAATGACGCTGTCGCTGGTTTCTTCCGAAACATTCATCAACCTGATTGAGCGTAAAGTGGATGTGGCGATCCGCGTGGGTAAGCTCACCGACTCAAGCCTGCGCGCCCGTCCGCTGTTCAGCAGTTACCGCCGCATGATCGCCTCGCCGGATTATCTGGCGCGCTACGGCATACCGGAAACCGTGGAGGATCTGGAGAAGCACACCTGCCTTGGCTTTACCGAGCCGGTGTCACTGAATACCTGGCCGGTAGCCTGTCCGGACGGACAGCTCTATGAGATCACTAGCGGTATTTCATCCAATAGCGGGGAAACACTTAAACAGCTGTGCCTCGACGGCAACGGCATCGCCTGTCTGTCGGATTATATGATCGATAAGGAAATTGCCAGCGGCGAGCTGGTCGAAGTGCTGCCTGCGAAGCGTCTGCCGGTAGATATGCCTTTCAGTGCCGTTTATTACAGCGACCGGGCGGTGAGTACCCGTATCCGCGCCTTTATTGATTTTCTCAGCGAGCACACCCGCTGAGCCAATGTTCATACTTTGTAGCGCACAAGGTTAAGTTTCATCCTGGATAGAAATAACAGTATCCATTACATTTATAATTTTTCGATACATATACATTTGCCGCTGTTTTATTTAAGAAAACAGCACTAAGCATCCAGAATTAATTCCGTTAAATATTACAACTTTCAAGCGCCCATTGACACAGTAATTCTGTTACCTATACACTTAGTTACATGTGCAATTGGAAATGTCGCACATCCCTATTTCTCAAGGACACCCGACAAGAAATATATATATTTTATTTATATATCACAGAGACAACAATGGACGTTGCCAATACTTCATCATCTTTGTTATCGCAGGATGCAGAAAAACTTAATATATCCACCTGGTTGATGAATCAAACTCCCTCTCAGGATAATGTTTGTTTCAGAACGCTAAATCACACCTGGACATACCGGGATGTAAACCAAACGGTGGATAACATTGCCGCTAATCTTTTGATTAAACGGAAGCTTACACCTGGCGACACGGTCGTGTTACTTTCCCCGTGCAGTATCGCCCAGACGCTGTGCTGGCTGGCGGTTGTACGGGCGGGAGGCATCATCACCACCGTCAATCCTGCGTCCAGTTCGGTTGAATTCGCCAGTATTATTGAACTGGCATCACCCGGTCTGATTATTATTGATGAGGCCTTACGCGAAAAACATATCCCTGATGAGAATCACCCGTTATTTTCTAAAATGATTAGCATTCATTCTGAAAGAGAAAATAATGCGTTTATTTCAGCGGCTATGCTTGAACCCGTCCCTGCTTCTTTTTACTGGCCGGAGAGCCATGCTGCTGACATCGCCCTGATGGCTTTTACTTCCGGCAGCACCGGCAAACCTAAAATGACGCTTCACAGTCATGGTGATATTAAAGCCAACTGCGAAAGCTATGTTATTAATACATTAGCACCACAACCCTCAGACATTATTGTCTGCACCGCCCCGCTCTCTTTTAATTATGGTTTAGGATCGCTTATCTTTGCGCCAATGACGGCAGGTGCCAGCGCGGTATTACTTAACGAGGTGACGCCTAAAACACTGCCGGAGATTATTCAGCGCTTCCAGGCAACGGTGTTGTTTACCGCCCCTACTGCATACCGTCGTTTACTGAAGGCTGGCTGGCCAACCTCAACGCTGCGCAAATGCATTTCTGCCGGTGAAACGCTGCCGGAAGATCTCGCCCGGCAATGGCATACGGCTACCGGGCTGGTCTTAACCGACGCACTGGGATGCACCGAAGCGCTGCATATTTTTATCTCCACTCGCGAAGACGAGACCCGCCCGGGCTGGACGGGCAAAGCGTTGCCTGGCTATGAAGTCGCGGTGCTGGACGAGTCCGGTCAGCACTTGCCACCAGGCATGCCGGGCTATCTGGCGGTACGCGGCGCGATCGCTGAACGCGCTCTTGCCAAAAGCGGCCCTTTCGCAGGCTGGCTGATAACGGGTGATCGTACCGAACAGAATAACGACGGCTATTTTCGCCATCTGGGGCGAATCGATAATCTGATCATTACCCGCGGCTTCACTCTCGATCCGACGGAAATCGAAAACGCCATACTGCGATCTGGCGTGATTAAAGAGTGCATGGTTACCGGCGAGGACGATAAAGAGATCACCCAGCGCATCGTGGCCTGCCTGGTGCCTGAAGATGCTACGACATTCGATCTGAGCGGTCTGCGTCAATGGCTCGCCACACAGTTAAGTTACTACAAGCTACCGCACGGCTTTCATATCGTCACTGCGCTGCCGCGTAACGGTAACGGCAAACTGATGCGCAAACGTCAGGCTATTGCCGCCGCGGCCCCCCTGCCGCGCCGCTTCAGCAAACAACATTTTCAGCCTGCCGATATTCACCAACGCCATCAGTTTCTGGAACAGCACACCGGCGTGTCGCTCGCACCGCTGTTTGATGAGTCACTGAATGCCGACACCTTAAAAGGCAATATCGAGAACGCCATCGGCACGGCCTCTGTTCCGGTAGGCATCGCCGGACCGTTACATGTGCAGGGACAGTACGCCAGTGGCGGATTTTACGTTCCGCTGGCCACCACGGAAGGCTCGATGGTCGCCAGCTACCACCGGGGGATGAAGCTGTTTAACGCTGATAATCCGGTTAAAACGGTTATTAGCGGCGAGAACATGCAGCGCTCACCGGTCTTCTGTTTTGACAGCTTGATCGACGCCACCGCCTTCGCCCATTGGCTACCCTCACAGCTTCCGGCGTTACAACAGCAGGTGAGCATCCACTCGCGCTTCGCAAAACTGCGCTCGCTTGACGTCCAGCCGCTGGATCGCACCGTGTTTGTGCGCTTTAACTACACCACCGGCGACGCGGCCGGGCAAAACATGGTGACGATCGTGACCGAAAAGCTCTGTTTATGGCTCCTCGACCGCTGCCCGTGGCCATACCGCTATTTGCTGTCCGGCAATTTCGATACCGATAAAAAGCACTCCGCCCTCAATATGATCAGTGGTCGTGGACGCCGCGTGTCCGCCGAGATCGTTGTGCCTGCGGATGCGCTTTACCGGATCATGAAGACCACCCCGGAACAGTTTATGGAGCTGTACTGGCTGGCGACAAAAGGCGGCTGGCTGGCGGGTGCCACCAGCAACGGGTGCCACAGTGCCAACGGCATCGCTGCCCTGTTTATCGCCCTCGGACAGGACGCCGCCTGCGTGGCGGAATCCAGCAGCATGATCATGGACTGCCGCCAGACGCCGGACGGCGATCTGCGCGTCAGCATCACCATCCCGTCGCTGATCGTCGGCACCGTCGGCGGCGGCGTGAACCAGCCCTATGCTCAGGCGGGCCTTGCCCTGCTGGGCTGCCAGGGTACAGGAAAAGCCAACAAACTCGCCGAAATCGTCGCCGCCACAGTGCTGGCGGGCGAGCTTTCGCTGGCCTGTGCGATGGCCAGCCACACCTGGGCGACGGCGCACCGCAAACATGGTCGTATTACCCCCACCACACAGGCTTCATAGCCACTAATTGTTAAGGAATGACGATGAAAGGGAATTTAACTTCAGAATTAACGCTCCGCCATATGGATTTTTCGTTCACACCGGATGAAGCCCATCCTTACTGGTTAAAGCGCGACGCCACGCTTGCGGCAAACCTTGATGCGCTGTCATTGATGTTTCCGGAAGCGGAGCGCCAGTTTATCAACTCGGTTAAACAGACGCTGAAAGCCCATCCCGATATGGAGGATGCGCAGGAAATTGCCCGCCGTTTTTACTATCAGGAAGCGGAGCATACGCGCTGGCACAATAAATATAACCGCTCGCTGGGCCTGCCGGAGCGCTTCGTTGATAACAATGAACGTCTGCTGGGCCGTTGCTTTAGCTGGCTGCGCAGCCTGAAACCACGTAACCAACTGGCGGTCACCTGTGCGCTGGAACACCTGACCTCTATCGGCGGCAAGCAGGTGATTGGCAATCCGCGCTGGCTTGAAGGTGCCAGCGATGAAATGAAGGCTCTGTGGTACTGGCACGCCATTGAAGAGGTAGAGCACCGCAGCGTGCCTTTCGATATCTACATGAAAACCGGCGGCAACTATCCGCACCGTATTTTCTGGTCGCTGGCGTCTTTCGTCATCTTCGCCCTGCTGCTGTTAAAACTCAGCACCGGCGCGATGAAAGCCCGCGGCGAACTCACTCTGGCGAGCATTCCCGGTACGTTATGGAAGCTGTATGGCTGGAAGGGGCTGTACGTCACTATCATTACCGATTTTCTGCCCTGGTTTATGCCGGGCTTCCATCCTGAAAAAACCAAAATGGACGCCGACAAGCTGGCTGCCGCGCACAAGCACATCGCGAACTGGGAGAAAGGACAAAAGTGACCGCGCGACAGACCTACCCTTTATACCGGCAGCAAACTGAAATCGTCATGAGCCAGGCGATCCACGGGCACAGCGAACGCTTTCAGATGGTTTCGGCGGTCTCTTTTCCCGCGGGTCACGACTGGCAGCGCGTCACAGACGCGTTGACCCGCCTGTGGCATGACAAAGCCATCCTGCGCGTGCGTTTTACCCGCACGGACGAAGGCATTCGCCAGTATGTGGATGACCAGATGCCGCAGTGGGAAACCGCGCCTGAGATCTGCGATGCCCGGACGATTTCCGGGATGCTGGAAGCCTGGCAATATGAACCGGCAGAGCTGTTTGACGCGCCGCTGTACGACGCTCGCCTGTTTTACTGCGGCGATCGGCTGGTCGCCACGTTTCGCCTCCATCACGCGATTGTCGATGGCCTGTCGCTGTGCCGTCTGAAAACCCTGGCGCTGGCGTACAGCGCCAGCCGTAAACGCGTGGACGATGCCGGTGCACAGCCGGAGATGCGCTGCGATTACCTGGAGCAGTGCGGCCCGCAACTCACGTCGCCTGCCGTTACCCGCTACTGGCAGCAGACGCTGCCAACGCTGTTACCGTTCAGCAAACCGGCGCTTTCATCCACCGCTATCATTCGCCGCAACTTTTTTATCCCTTGTGACCAGGCGCAGCTGGCGGTACACGCAGGGCTGGCGGAAAACCAGCTCAATACACTTTACTACAGCGTTATGGCCTGGCTGTGGCACGTTGTCAGCGACGAACCCGATTTCCTCGCCTGGCTGCCGGTATGTGACAAACCCGGGCTGGCTCCGGACGCGCTGGGAAATTTTGTCACCCTGCTGCCGACGTTATTCTCCGTGCCGCAACCCTGCTCGTTACAGGAATGGATCGCCCGGTGCCAGAAGGTGCTGTTCCGCCTGTTCCGCAACCGGCAGATCTCCATGAGCGAGCTTAATCAGATTGCTGGTGCGCCGATCAACAGTGACGTGGTATTCACCATCCTGCCCGCCACCTCGCGCCAGGATGAGGAAGAGCTGACCGGGCTGAATGACTGGGCGGGCGGCGGTCTGCACGGTGCGTCCGTGGTGTTCTCGCTGCGCACCGATGCCCGGCACGATGGCCTGGTACTGCATGTGGATATGAACGCGCAATGGGCGGCGAAACACGACGTTGAAGCGCTGGTAACGCGCGCGACGGCGGCGCTGAACACCCTGTTCACCGTGCCAGCCCAGGACGCGCTGCCCGCTATCGCGCCGCGGCAACAGCGTCCGACGCCGCTCAAACGTCTGGCGGCCACCCGTCAGCAACAGCCGATGCTTACCGCGCTGGCGCGCAACCCTTCCGCACTGACCTATAACTGGGGCGAAAGCTACTGGATCACTGCGCCGCTGGATGCCGGACGAATGGCGCAGGCGGTGCGTGACGTGACGCGCCATTTCACCGCACTACGTACCGTTTATCAGCAGCAGGGCCGTGACATCACGCTGTGGCACGACGATACCTGTGAGATCCCTCATCAGTTTGTTGATTTACGTGGCCGCGCGGTGGATGTCCGGACGCAGATCGAAAATCTGAATAAACAGCCCTGGTCACCGCTGGCCCCGCTGGCGGGCTCATGGCTGTTCCAGCTGGCGGAGCAGCAGTTTGTCTGGTTCTTCCGCTGTCATCATCTGATTTACGATCACCATGCGGCGCGGGTGATGTTTACTGCCGTGGCCCGTCGCTATCATGCGCCCGAGGCCGTCCTGCCGGACTGCCATTATCCGCAACTGGCCGGGGCGTTCAGCGCAGCACAAGCCCTTATGCCACAACCACCCGCACCGCTGAGTTTCCATGGTATCGCTGCCGCCCACTGCCGCAGCGGACATAATCTGCTGGTACAGGAGAAAATCAGCGGCGATACGCTGCGCCAGCTTCGGCAGTTCACCCAATCCCTGTCGCCCGCCCGTCCACACCAGGCACAGGCAAACCTGTTTCTGGCCGCGTTTGCCGCCACCTTTGCCGACGTGTGTCAGCAATCCACGCTGGATATCGGAATTTTTACCCATAACCGTAAATCACCACGCTGGCGTGAAACATTCGGGCTGATGATGGAGCCGCGCACCCTCTCCCTCAACGTCGATACCCGTGCGAGCCTGCAACAACTGGCGGACGACATCGCCCTGGAAATCCGCAACGCAGATGCGCCGACGGCCAGGGGTGCCAGCCTGCACTTTAACTATGTGCCGGAAGAAAGCCTGCAGTTCGGTGAGTTCCCGGTTAGCGTGCAGTGGATCTACGAAGCGGAAGATGATGACGTGCCGGTATCGCTGATGGTGAATGCCTCAGATGACGCTATTGAACTGAATTTTATCGGCAACGGGGCGCTGTTCAGCGCGCCACAACTGCAACGTATCGCCCAGACCTGTGTGCACTATCTGCGTCAGGCCGGGAACCGGCTGGCGCTGGAAGCGGTAAGGCGCAGCATCCCCGCGCTGGCGCTTCAGCCTGAGCAGGATCTGCCCCTGCCCGCCCATGTGCTGGTCGCCATCCGGCAACATGCCGTGGATGATCCCTGGCATATCGCGCTGGAAACGCCGACGCTGACGCTTACCTATCGCGAACTGTGGCAGGCGGTCTATCTGTGCGCGCAGGATCTGACCCGCTACGGCCTGAAAGCGGGCGATCGGGTGGCGCTTTGCGTCTCTGCGCGCCACCATGCGATCATCGTTATGCTTGCCTGCCTGTCGCTGGGCATCTGCTACATACCGGTCGCCTGCGACGATCTGCGCAGTGGTCGGCTTGATGCCGCTCTCGAACGATGCGGCTGCCAGATGACCCTCGGTGATACCTCAGATCCCGTAGGCACCCTACCGTATCACCACCACCGACTGCGTCTGAATAGCACGGGGTTACCGCTCTGGCAGCCTGACCTGAGCTCCTTTGACGAGGCCGAGGCATACATTATTTTCACCTCTGGCTCAACCGGCGAACCAAAAGGCGTCTGCGTACAGGCATCGGCGCTGGCGACCTTTATTGCCAGCGCCATTCCGCTCTACGCCCTTGATCGCCACAGCCGCATGCTGCAATTCAACATGCTGACCTTTGACGCCAGCGTGGAAGAAGTTTACGGCACGTTGTGCGCTGGCGGCACGCTGCTGGTCAGTGATGACCGGGCGGTGCGCCGGGATTTCGCCGTGTTTCTTGAACTGCTGAAAGGCTGGCAACCCACGCATGTCTCGCTGCCGACGCCGTTCTGGTCGCTGCTGACGCCCTGGATGCAGGAAAGAGAGGCGCGCTTCCCGGCCAGCCTTGAGTGTCTGATCACCGGTGGTGATGAAATGCGTTACGAGACGCTACAGCACTGGTTTGCGCTGCCGCGCACGCCATTGTTGTTCAATACCTATGGCCCGACCGAAGCCACCTGTATCGTCAGCGCAGCGCAAGTCGACCCGCAAAAAATGGATGAGTACCGCAAAACCGGTGTGCCCATCGGCCATCCCCTGCCGCACTGCGCATTCATGGTGGCCGACGAAAACGGCGCGCCTGTGCCCGCAGGGTGTCTGGGCGAGCTGATCGTCGCAGGCCGTCACGTCGCCCGTGGCTACTGTGATCGTCCATTTAGCGCGCCGGGCGAGGGGCTACTGCCGCCGCAACGCTACGCCACCGGCGATCTGGTGCGCTGGTCACCGGAAGAAGGGCTGACCTTCTTTGGTCGCAAAGATGGTCAGGTCAAAATTTCCGGCTATCGCGTGAACCCGCAGGAAATCGACGGCGCGCTGATGGCCCATCCGCAGGTGGTGTACTGCACGACGCTTGCCAGCGATGGCGCGTTGCGGCAGCTGCACAGCGTGGTGGTGGCTCCCGGCTGCGATGCCACGACCCTGCGCCAGCACTGTCTGCACCATCTGCCGGACTGGCTGGTGCCGCAGCATATCCATCTGGTGGATGAACTGCCGCGTCATGCCGCTAACGGGAAATTTGACCGCCGTGCGCTGTTGGCGCTGATTAATCAGACCACCAGCGAACCGAGCCAGCCGACCGCGCACCCGCAGGCGTTCTCCGTGTTTCAGAAGTACATTGGTAACGATCTGCCCTATGAAGGGAATTTCCTTGATTACGGCGCGACTTCGCTGGTGATCGTGCAGATCCTCTATGAACTGCGCAGCGATTATGGCCTGCCGTTAGAGCTGGAAGATATGTATCGCCGCCCCAGCGCAAAACAGCTGCTGGAAGGAAACGCCCCGCTGAAACCAGCCGCGGCAAGCCCGCTTATAAAAGCGTAAATGCACGACGGCGGCGCAGCCCGGGAAGGACGCGCCGCCGCATAAAATAAAGACTTCAGGGATGAAAAATGGGTAATACCCTTAAAACCACGCGTCCATCGCTGTTTCTGGTTCACGCCGGCGATGGCAACATTTCACATTACACCGGTCTGACGCCGTTTTTACGGCCCTACGCGGACGTTTATTATTTGCAGGCCTCCGGCATAGCGGAGGGCACCACGCCGCACGAGAGTGTGGAAGCGATGAGCGCTTACTATCTTCAGGCTGTACGCAGTACACAGCCCTGCGGCCCCTATTTTATCGGTGCCTATTCTTTTGGCGCGCAGACCGCCTTTGAGATGGCGCGACAGCTGGTTTGCGCCGGAGAACAGGTGAGCCTGTGTTTTATCGACGCCTTTTGTATTTATGACGTCCCGCCACCGTCGGAAAAGCTCTATTTCCAGATGTTCCTGCGTGATTTTCTCGGTCTGGTCTCGGCCGAGCGCCCGCTTCTGCGCCTGATCCCCCAGTGGGGTAAAACGCTGGTGGCCGGTCTGCTCGGCTCGCTACTCGGTCTGGTGCCTGCCGCCCCGCGCTGGCAGGCGCTGGAGTTCATCAGCTATCGCGTCGGCGGACAAGCCTGGCGGCTCAGCCCACAGCAGATCCAGCGCACGCTGGCCACTTACATCAGCATCAATAACGCCGTCATGCGCTACCAGCCCCAGCCCTGCCCGGTCAGGCTATTGCTGCTGCGGGGCGAGCACAACCGCATCGACTGGTTCTCGCGTCTCTCACTGCGGCTGTTGGGCAATAAAACCCTGACCCAAGCGATGAACCAGTTCCGGCAAAACCTGCAACAACGCGACTACGGCTGGGGGACATTTACCGCGGCCGTGGAAGTACGCAGCGTCAACGCCAACCATTATGAAATGCTGAAAAATGACGCTCTGCCGCAGGTTGCGGCGAGCATCATCGCCTGGCTCAAGGAAGAGGTAACCTTGTGAATACCCCCCAATTTTTGATTAGCGGCTTTCGCTTTCCCTTCGCCGCCTGGCTTGCCCGCTCGCTACAGGCGGCCGGTGCGCAGGTTACCGCCCTCGACAGCAACCGGGCCGCACTCTCTAAGCTGATCGCCCCCGCAGTGCCCTTTGTTCGCCTGCCCTGTCTGCGCGCGCACCCCGGGCAATTTTTAGATGCGGTAAACCAACTGGCGCAAAAGGCTCCGGCGACGCGCCTTATCCCGATGTTTGAAGAAAGCTTCTGGCTGGCGCGCCAGCATGCGCTCGGTCGGCTGGATCCCTCCATTGCGCTGTTTGCGCTGCCGGATGCGCTGATTACCCGCCTGCACAGTAAATTCGATGTGCTGGCGCTGGCGCAAGCGGCGGGTTTGATCGCGCCGCGCACCGGGATAGTCAACAACGTAGCGGACTGGCGACGCCTTTCTGTCGATTATCGCGCCCCGCTGCTCAAACAGGAGTTTTCCAGCTTCGGCCATGGCGTTTTTCTGGATCCACGCATCCCACTCATTGAAGCGCAGTTACCGCGCCGCGATGGCGGCCGCTGGCTTATCCAGGAGAGACTGAGCGGGCGGGAAGTCTGCACTTACAATCTGGCGCACAACGGCAAACTGCTCGCTCACGCCTGCTATCTGCCCCGCCACCGCTGGAAACAAAGCGCAGCCTTTGGCTTTGAGGCGCTGCACCATCCTGATGTCGAAGCCTTTTGCCGTCGCTTTATCGCGCAGCACGCTCTCAGCGGACAAATCAGTTTTGATCTGATGGAGACCCCGGACGGCCTGGCCATCGTGGAGTGCAATCCGCGCGCGACGAACGGCTTGCTGCTGCTGGATAATGTCGGTGCAAGACTGCTGAACGCCCAGGATACCGACGCGCCGGTTCTGCTGCCCACTGACGGCGACATCCGCAGCTTCCACTGTATGTTGCGCTCAAAAGCGCGTTTCGCCGGTGCCGTCCAGCGCGCGGAAACCGCCCACGAGATCGCCCGCAGTAGCGACCTGTTCGCGGGGGTGTCTGCGCCACGACTGACCGCAGCCATGAGTCTGCACATGCTGGATATCACGCAAAATATGGTGCGCTGGCGCGTGCCGGCCCGTTTCGCTTCGGTGGCGGACATCAGCTGGCAGTACCGGGAGGCGCAATGACTGCAGTCACCCTGAGCAAGGTTTCGAAATATTATCAGATGGGACGGGAGCGGGTGGCGGCGCTGAGCGATGTCAGCCTTTCGATCCCCGCGAATCAGTTCTCTGTTCTGGCCGGGCCGTCCGGCAGCGGTAAAAGCACGCTGCTGAATCTGATCGGCTGTCTCGATAAGCAGGACGACGGGGAGATTTATCTGCACGGCGAGTCGGTTCGCGGCTGGTCCGATCGTCAGATGACTGCCTATCGCGCCACTAACATTGGTTTTGTGTTCCAGAATTTTAACCTGCTGCCGGTGCTGACCGCCGGAGAGAACATTGAATATCCGCTGCTGATGGGCGGCATGAAGCCCGCACAGCGCCGCGAGCGCGTCGCCCGCTTAATTGATGAGGTTGGGCTGGCAGGGAAAACCCACGCCATGCCGGGGGAGCTGTCCGGCGGACAGCGTCAGCGGGTAGCGATTGCCCGCGCGCTGGCGCATACCCCAAAACTGGTGCTGGCGGACGAGCCGACGGCGAATCTGGACAGCGCTACCGGGCTGCAAATTATCCTGCTGATGCGCAGGCTCCAGCACGAACATCAGACCACCTTCGTCTTTTCCTCACACGATGGGCAGCTGATCGCCCACGCTGACCGGGTATTCGCCCTGAAAGACGGCCAGTTAGTGCAGGAGACGCCATGAAATTACTGCGCCTTGCGTTACGTAATCTGCGGCGTAATGGACGTCGTACGCTCTCCACCCAGCTGGCGCTGACTATTGGTACCGCCGCGCTGTTGCTGTTCGGCGGCTTTGTCAGCGATATCGCCAGCGGCCTGGAAACCGCCTATGTGCAGCGGTCAGGCCATCTGCAACTGCACCGCGAGGGCTATCTGGCGCTCGGCAGCGGCAATCCCACGGCTTTCAGTATTGCCGATAGCGAGCGGCTGATCACGGCGCTAAAAAACGATGCGCTGTTAAAGCCGATGCTGCGCGTGGTAACGCCGGTACTGGATACCGGGGGTATCGCGGGAAATTTCCTGCGCCAGACCTCCACGCAGGTGATGATCAGCGGCGTGATCCCCGATGAGCAAAACCGGTTGCAGCAGTGGAATGACTACCACTATCCGATCACCCTACCGCCCTACCCGCTGGCGGGTAGCGGAGAAAACAGTGCACTTATCGGTACCGGCGTCGCCAGGATCCTTGGGCTGTGCCATACGCTGAAGCTCGATGATTGCCCGTCCCGGGCAGCTGTTGCGGCAGAGAACGATGCTGCCGCCCCGCTGGATGATGACATCGCCGCCCTCGCCGGACAGCAGACGCAAAATCTGACGCAACAAACCGACCGCCAGGTTGATGTACTGACCACGCGCCTGACTGGTGCGCCCGATATTGCCCGCCTGACGGTGATCGATGCCCTCAACCAGGGCCTACAGCCGCTGGATAACGTCTATCTGGCGATGCATCTGGCGACGGCACAGCGCCTGGTCTTCGGCGCAGGCGATCGCCGCGTGACCGGCATTATCATTCAGCTTGAGCATACCGATCAGATTGCCGCCGCGCGGGCGCGTATCGAAGCAGTGATGGCGACGTCCTTTCGCGATCAGCCGCTGGAGTTGCACGACGTTTTTGAACTCAACCCGATGCACGGCCAGATTATGCATATGTTCGATACCTTTTTTGGCCTCGCTTCGCTGCTGGTGGGCATTGTCGCCATGTTTATGATCGGCAACACCATGAGTATGGCGGTCATGGAACGCACCATGGAAATCGGCACGCTGCGCGCGATGGGAGTACAGCGTGGCGGTGTTATCGGTTTGTTTATTACGGAAAGTCTGCTGATGGTGCTGCTCGGTTGCGGGGCGGGCATTGCGCTGGCGCTGACAGGCGATGCCGCGCTGCGCCTGTTTTCGCTGCGATGGATACCACCGGGAATGACCTATTCTGTGCCGCTGCTGGCGAACGTTGCCAGCCATCCGGCGCTTATCGTCCAGGTCAGCCTTGGCGCGACATGCCTTGCGATCTTGGCCGTCGGCTTCGCCGCAAGACGGGCAGCCAGTCTGAACATTATTGATGCCCTGCGGTACGTCTGAACCTAACGAAAGGAAAACGTATGTTTATTACAAGGAATGAGGCGCGCCGGATGGTGTTCGGTCTGCTGTGCTACCTGCCGACAGCCTTTGCTGCCCAGGATCCACAGGCGATCCTCTCTGCCAGCGATGCGATCCGTAACCCGACGCAGAGTTTTTCGCTGACCACTCAGTTGCTGGATTATCAGAACGGCAAACAGAAAGATGCCACCACGGTCGTCGTCTATTCCCGTCCGGATCCGCGCAGCGGTCAGTATCGTAGCCTGCTGCGCTTTACCGCGCCGGAACGCGATGCCGGCAAGCTGATGCTAAAGCAGGATCAGGATATCTGGTTTTATGAGCCGGCCAGCAAAGCCAGCGTACGTATTTCGCCGCAGCAGCGCCTGCTGGGACAGGCCGCCAACGGCGATGTAGTATCCACCAACTTTGCCGCTGACTATCAGGCGACGGCGCAGGTGGAAGAGAACATTGAAGACGGGCATCGCCAGCCCCAGGCCAGCATCCGCCTGACGCTGAAGGCCAGCACACCGCAGGCCGTCTATCACCACATTGAGCTATGGGTGGAAAAGGATCGCTGGAACCCAATCAAAGCGCAGTTTTACAGCGAGAGCGAACGTTTGCTGAAAACCGCCTGGTATCGCCGCTATCAGCAACAGCTGGGGGCGTCGCGTCCGACTGAAATCGTGATCATTGACGGGCTGAACCCACAACTTGTCACCATTATGCGCAATCAGGACTATCACTTCCGCGACATCCCGGAACGCTGGTTCCAGCGTGACTATCTGGTTAACTTCCGGGCAGATGCCACACCATGAAACCGTTGATTATTACTGCAACCTGCGGGCTGCTGGCGGCGGGTGCGCAGGCTGATGATAGTTCGCTGGCTGCGCTGGCGCTGGCGGACGACGCGGTGGTGGAAACCCCGGCACCTAAGTCCTGGCGTTTGCAAATTGACGGCGCGGCGGGCTATCAGGAGGGCGATGACGGACAGAGCCGCTACTGGCGTGGTGCGGAACAATTCAGTCTCGATAGCAGCCTGACCGACAGCGTGCGGCTGGTGTTCCGCGACCGGCTGGATCACGTTGATGCCGCCGGGTTGCAGGGTCATCACACCCTCAATAGCTGGCAGGAGGGCTACCTGAACTGGCAGCCTGTGGAAGGTCTGGCGATGGATGCCGGGCGGATCAACATCCGCAACGGCGTCGCCACGGGCTATTCGCCCACCGACTGGTTCCGCGAGGGCGCAACCCGCGTCGTTACCGATATCGATCCGACAAGCCTGCGTCAGAATCGTCAGGGCAGCGTGATGCTCAACGGACAATGGCTGTGGGACAGCGGCGCGGTGTCTCTGCTGTGGTCACCGCGCCTGTCTCAGGAGACCAGTACCGCCTCGTTTAGCGCTGACCTGGGTAGCACCAATGCTCAGCAGCGCGGCCAGCTCAGCTACAGTCCGCAAATAAACGATCGCCTCAAGCCACAGTTTCTGGCGCTATTTTCCGAAGACGACGCTCCGCAGACGGGCGTCAATCTGAGTCTGTTACTTAACGACAACACCACGCTTTATACGGAATGGGCGGGAGGCAGACAGCAGGATCAATGGGACAAAGCCTGGCTGCGGGATAGCGCCGATCATTTTCGCTCGCAACTGACCGTCGGGGGGACCTTCACCTCCGCCAGCAAAATCTCGCTGACGGCGGAATACCAGTACAACGAAGCCGCGCCTGACCGTGACGACTGGGAAAAGCTGCGTACGCTATCTCCGCTGATGCAGGCCGCCTATAGCGGTTATCTTGCCCGATCGCAGGAGATCGCCACGCGCGCAGGGATCTTTTTCTTTTTTAACTGGCAGGACAGCCTCGTCGATAAGCTGGAGGTGAATGCGATGCTTCGCCTCGATCAGGTTAACGACAGCCAGCTCTACTGGGGGGAGTTCCGTTATCACTTCACGCGCTGGGATGCGGCCTTGCAGTGGCAGCACTATTCTCCAGGCAACGATACCCTCTATGGCGCAGCGCCATTCGACACGCAGCTCAATGTGCTGCTCACGCTATATCTTTAATCACCCTGCCTGCCCTGATCTTTATTCACTGCCGGACGGGGCAGACGCTCTTTAACACACTCACCTTCAAGGAAAAATAAACATGGACGACACGCGCGTACCTATTTCAGAAGTTATTAATGCAGCGCCACTTTCCGCGCTACAAATAAGGGTACTGCTACTGTGCTGTATTTTGGTCGTACTGGATGGTTTTGATGCTGCGGTTATTGGTTATATCGCCCCAACGTTAACGAAAACCTGGCACATCTCGCCGCAGGCGCTGGCACCGGTATTTGCCGCTGGCCTGTTCGGCATGTTTGCCGGGGCCACCGGGCTTGGCATTGTGGCGGATCGGTACGGCAGAAAGATCGTGTTGATCTTAAGCCTCATGATCGTTGCAGCAGGCACGCTGGGCACTGTCCTGACAGATACGGTGATGGAAATGACCGTGTTGCGCTTTATTACCGGGATTGGGATGGGCGCCATTTTGCCAAACAGTATTACGCTCGCCGCAGAGTATTCCCCGGCGCGCCGTAAAATCGTGCTGGTGACCTTAAGCTATTCCGGCTTTACGCTGGGGCTGGCGGCGGGAGGATGGATCGCCGGGATCATTTTACCGGCCTTCGGCTGGCATGGTCTGCTGCTGGCAGGTGGTATCGCCCCGCTTCTTTTGATCCCCATTACCATCGTCTGGCTGCCGGAATCCCTCTGCTTTATGGCAGGGCGCGATCGTTATCGCAGACAGCTTAACCATCTCGTCAGCAAAATTACCGGCGTGAAAAACGATGCGGTTTGTTATAGCAATAACGAAACCGTGCGGGTTTCATCTCCTGTCGGGGCTCTGTTTAATAAAGAAATTGTTCGCGTTACCCTGGTGTTGTGGTGCGCGTTTTTCGCTTGTATGTTTGTGTTTTATCTGCTGACCAGCTGGCTGCCGATGATCCTGTCGAAAAGCGGTTATCCGCTAACGGAAATGAGTCATATCGCGGCGATGCTACCGCTGGGCGGGGTGATCGGCGGAATTGTGATGGCGACATTACTGGATCGTTTATCGAGTCTGCATGTGCTGACCGTCGCCAGTGTTATCGCCGCGATCACATTAACCGTAACGGGCGCCCAGCTTCAGCATCCGCAACTGTTACTGGCGGCAATATTTATTTTGGGCTTTACCCTGACCGGAACTATGAACAATTTGAGCGTCCTTGCTTCAACGTTCTACCCTACTCATGCAAGAGCAACGGGCGTCAGTTGGGCGTTGAGCGCTGGCCGGGCGGGTTCAATTTGTGGGTCGCTGTCAGGGGGGTTGCTGTTTAGCCAGGCTCAGACACTGTCTGATGTGTTTATCTGGCTGGCATGTCCAATCGCCGTGGCGTGTATCGCCCTTGGGCTGGCGGGCAGCAGAAAGCGTAATCAGGCTGAGTAATGCCATGGCCAACGGTATCGTAATGCCGTTGGCCTCAACGTGATGATGTGGATACGGGGATATCGACTGACGACAGGTTTTCTACAGACGAAAAAAAACCGTATCACCTCAGTGATACGGCTTCTTTCACAAAGACGCTAAATAAACGTCTTACAAATAAGTGGCGGAACGGACGGGACTCGAACCCGCGACCCCCTGCGTGACAGGCAGGTATTCTAACCGACTGAACTACCGCTCCACCGAATTTCTTTACCACTCCCGGCTGTCATCCCGGGTTACTGCTTAATTTGATGCCTGGCAGTTCCCTACTCTCGCATGGGGAGACCCCACACTACCATCGGCGCTACGGCGTTTCACTTCTGAGTTCGGCATGGGGTCAGGTGGGACCGCCGCGCTAGTGCCGCCAGGCAAATTCTGTTCGTCTAACGCCCTGCGGCATTAAACACTAATCTGTATCAGCTGAAAATCTCTCAAATTACGCCAAAACATCTTCGGCGTTGTAAGGTTAAGCCTCACGGTTCATTAGTACCGGTTAGCTCAACGCATCGCTGCGCTTACACACCCGGCCTATCAACGTCGTAGTCTTCAACGTTCCTTCAGGACCCTTAAAGGGTCAGGGAGAACTCATCTCGGGGCAAGTTTCGTGCTTAGATGCTTTCAGCACTTATCTCTTCCGCATTTAGCTACCGGGCAATGCCATTGGCATGACAACCCGAACACCAGTGATGCGTCCACTCCGGTCCTCTCGTACTAGGAGCAGCCCCCCTCAATTCTCCAGCGCCCACGGCAGATAGGGACCGAACTGTCTCACGACGTTCTAAACCCAGCTCGCGTACCACTTTAAATGGCGAACAGCCATACCCTTGGGACCTACTTCAGCCCCAGGATGTGATGAGCCGACATCGAGGTGCCAAACACCGCCGTCGATATGAACTCTTGGGCGGTATCAGCCTGTTATCCCCGGAGTACCTTTTATCCGTTGAGCGATGGCCCTTCCATTCAGAACCACCGGATCACTATGACCTGCTTTCGCACCTGCTCGCGCCGTCACGCTCGCAGTCAAGCTAGCTTATGCCATTGCACTAACCTCCTGATGTCCGACCAGGATTAGCTAACCTTCGTGCTCCTCCGTTACGCTTTAGGAGGAGACCGCCCCAGTCAAACTACCCACCAGACACTGTCCGCAACCCGGATTACGGGTCTACGTTAGAACACCAGCCATTAAAGGGTGGTATTTCAAGGTTGGCTCCACGCAGACTGGCGTCCACGCTTCAAAGCCTCCCACCTATCCTACACATCAAGGACCAGTGTTCAGTGTCAAGCTATAGTAAAGGTTCACGGGGTCTTTCCGTCTTGCCGCGGGTACACTGCATCTTCACAGCGATTTCAATTTCACTGAGTCTCGGGTGGAGACAGCCTGGCCATCATTACGCCATTCGTGCAGGTCGGAACTTACCCGACAAGGAATTTCGCTACCTTAGGACCGTTATAGTTACGGCCGCCGTTTACCGGGGCTTCGATCAAGAGCTTCGCGTTGCCGCTAACCCCATCAATTAACCTTCCGGCACCGGGCAGGCGTCACACCGTATACGTCCACTTTCGTGTTTGCACAGTGCTGTGTTTTTAATAAACAGTTGCAGCCAGCTGGTATCTTCGACTGGTTTCAGCTCCGTGAGCAAGTCACTTCACCTACGCACCAGCGTGCCTTCTCCCGAAGTTACGGCACCATTTTGCCTAGTTCCTTCACCCGAGTTCTCTCAAGCGCCTTGGTATTCTCTACCTGACCACCTGTGTCGGTTTGGGGTACGATTCTGTGTTACCTGATGCTTAGAGGCTTTTCCTGGAAGCAGGGCATTTGTCACTTCAGCACCGTAGTGCCTCGTCATCACGCCTCAGTGTTAATAAGCAACCGGATTTACCTAATTGCTCCACCTACACGCTTAAACCGGGACAACCGTCGCCCGGCCAACATAGCCTTCTCCGTCCCCCCTTCGCAGTAACACCGAGTACAGGAATATTAACCTGTTTCCCATCGACTACGCCTTTCGGCCTCGCCTTAGGGGTCGACTCACCCTGCCCCGATTAACGTTGGACAGGAACCCTTGGTCTTCCGGCGAGCGGGTTTTTCACCCGCTTTATCGTTACTTATGTCAGCATTCGCACTTCTGATACCTCCAGCAGACCTCACAGTCCACCTTCAACGGCTTACAGAACGCTCCCCTACCCAACAACACATAAGTGTCGCTGCCGCAGCTTCGGTGCATGGTTTAGCCCCGTTACATCTTCCGCGCAGGCCGACTCGACCAGTGAGCTATTACGCTTTCTTTAAATGATGGCTGCTTCTAAGCCAACATCCTGGCTGTCTGTGCCTTCCCACATCGTTTCCCACTTAACCATGACTTTGGGACCTTAGCTGGCGGTCTGGGTTGTTTCCCTCTTCACGACGGACGTTAGCACCCGCCGTGTGTCTCCCGTGATAACATTCTTCGGTATTCGCAGTTTGCATCGGGTTGGTAAGTCGGGATGACCCCCTAGCCGAAACAGTGCTCTACCCCCGAAGATGAATTCACGAGGCGCTACCTAAATAGCTTTCGGGGAGAACCAGCTATCTCCCGGTTTGATTGGCCTTTCACCCCCAGCCACAAGTCATCCGCTAATTTTTCAACATTAGTCGGTTCGGTCCTCCAGTTAGTGTTACCCAACCTTCAACCTGCCCATGGCTAGATCACCGGGTTTCGGGTCTATACCCTGCAACTTAACGCCCAGTTAAGACTCGGTTTCCCTTCGGCTCCCCTATACGGTTAACCTTGCTACAGAATATAAGTCGCTGACCCATTATACAAAAGGTACGCAGTCACCCCATAAAAGAGGCTCCCACTGCTTGTACGTACACGGTTTCAGGTTCTGTTTCACTCCCCTCGCCGGGGTTCTTTTCGCCTTTCCCTCACGGTACTGGTTCACTATCGGTCAGTCAGGAGTATTTAGCCTTGGAGGATGGTCCCCCCATATTCAGACAGGATACCACGTGTCCCGCCCTACTCTTCGAACTCACAACATATGCATTTTTGTGTACGGGAGTATCACCCTGTACCCTGCGACTTTCCAGACGCTTCCACTAACACACATGCTGATTCAGGTTCTGGGCTCCTCCCCGTTCGCTCGCCGCTACTGGGGGAATCTCGGTTGATTTCTTTTCCTCGGGGTACTTAGATGTTTCAGTTCCCCCGGTTCGCCTCATGCCACTATGTATTCATGACATGATAGTGCAACGGATTGCACTGGGTTTCCCCATTCGGGTATCGCCGGTTATAACGGTTCATATCACCTTACCGGCGCTTATCGCAGATTAGCACGCCCTTCATCGCCTCTGACTGCCAGGGCATCCACCGTGTACGCTTAGTCGCTTAACCTCACAACCCGAAGATGTTTCACTTCTGATTGCGAAAATTTGAGAGACTCGAACACACCGTTTTTCTTTTCTTATTACGGAGAAAAGAAACAGTGCGTCGTTTCAATTTTCAGCTTGATCCAGATTTTTAAAGAGCAAATATCTCAAACGAGACTCGGAAGTCTGTTTTGAGATACTGATTGGTTGTGCCTTTCACTCACACCCAGCAAGTGGCGTCCCCTAGGGGATTCGAACCCCTGTTGCCGCCGTGAAAGGGCGGAGTCCTAACCGCTAGACGAAGGGGACACGATGTGTCACGACTTCGTAGCCGTCTTGCTCATTACTTTTCATCAGACAATCTGTGTGGACACTGCAAGGCAGGTTCTTTCAGGTAAGGAGGTGATCCAACCGCAGGTTCCCCTACGGTTACCTTGTTACGACTTCACCCCAGTCATGAATCACAAAGTGGTAAGCGCCCTCCCGAAGGTTAAGCTACCTACTTCTTTTGCAACCCACTCCCATGGTGTGACGGGCGGTGTGTACAAGGCCCGGGAACGTATTCACCGTGGCATTCTGATCCACGATTACTAGCGATTCCGACTTCACGGAGTCGAGTTGCAGACTCCGATCCGGACTACGACATACTTTATGAGGTCCGCTTGCTCTCGCGAGGTCGCTTCTCTTTGTATATGCCATTGTAGCACGTGTGTAGCCCTACTCGTAAGGGCCATGATGACTTGACGTCATCCCCACCTTCCTCCAGTTTATCACTGGCAGTCTCCTTTGAGTTCCCGGCCGAACCGCTGGCAACAAAGGATAAGGGTTGCGCTCGTTGCGGGACTTAACCCAACATTTCACAACACGAGCTGACGACAGCCATGCAGCACCTGTCTCACGGTTCCCGAAGGCACCAAGGCATCTCTGCCAAGTTCCGTGGATGTCAAGAGTAGGTAAGGTTCTTCGCGTTGCATCGAATTAAACCACATGCTCCACCGCTTGTGCGGGCCCCCGTCAATTCATTTGAGTTTTAACCTTGCGGCCGTACTCCCCAGGCGGTCGACTTAACGCGTTAGCTCCGGAAGCCACGCCTCAAGGGCACAACCTCCAAGTCGACATCGTTTACAGCGTGGACTACCAGGGTATCTAATCCTGTTTGCTCCCCACGCTTTCGCACCTGAGCGTCAGTCTTTGTCCAGGGGGCCGCCTTCGCCACCGGTATTCCTCCAGATCTCTACGCATTTCACCGCTACACCTGGAATTCTACCCCCCTCTACAAGACTCTAGCCTGCCAGTTTCGAATGCAGTTCCCAGGTTGAGCCCGGGGATTTCACATCCGACTTGACAGACCGCCTGCGTGCGCTTTACGCCCAGTAATTCCGATTAACGCTTGCACCCTCCGTATTACCGCGGCTGCTGGCACGGAGTTAGCCGGTGCTTCTTCTGCGGGTAACGTCAATTGCTGTGGTTATTAACCACAACACCTTCCTCCCCGCTGAAAGTACTTTACAACCCGAAGGCCTTCTTCATACACGCGGCATGGCTGCATCAGGCTTGCGCCCATTGTGCAATATTCCCCACTGCTGCCTCCCGTAGGAGTCTGGACCGTGTCTCAGTTCCAGTGTGGCTGGTCATCCTCTCAGACCAGCTAGGGATCGTCGCCTAGGTGAGCCGTTACCCCACCTACTAGCTAATCCCATCTGGGCACATCTGATGGCAAGAGGCCCGAAGGTCCCCCTCTTTGGTCTTGCGACGTTATGCGGTATTAGCTACCGTTTCCAGTAGTTATCCCCCTCCATCAGGCAGTTTCCCAGACATTACTCACCCGTCCGCCGCTCGTCACCCGAGAGCAAGCTCTCTGTGCTACCGCTCGACTTGCATGTGTTAGGCCTGCCGCCAGCGTTCAATCTGAGCCATGATCAAACTCTTCAATTTAAGTTTGATGCTCGTGAATTAAACTTCGTAATGAATTACGTATGTTCACTCCAGAGACTTGGTATTCATTTAGCGTCCGAAGACGTTTAAGAATCCATGTCCTTGAGTGCCCACACAGATTGTCTGATAAATTGTTAAAGAGCAGTGCAACGCGGCTTTCGCTCACCGTTGCGAGGTGGCGTATATTACGCTTTCCTCTTTCAGAGTCAACCCTCATTTTCAGGATTTTTTCTCTTCAACCGAACCGGCTGTTTGTGTGAAGTGATTCACATCCGCCGTGTCGATGGAGGCGCATTATAGGGAGTCCGGACGGGATGACAAGCATAAAACTGCATTTTTGTTTCAACCGCTCACCTTTTCATCATAACGCTTATTTTTACTGCTTTTTGATCGCTGAAGGCAGGTCAGCAAGGCTATTAATCACCCAATCCGCTGCACTTTCCGCTTCAGCCGTGACCGGCTTGCCTGTGCGCACCAGTACTTTATGACCCACGCCTGCAGCTGCTGCTGCCAGCATATCTTCGAGTTTGTCGCCAACCATATAAGAAGCTGACATATCGATGTGCAAAAAGTCGCGTGCAGAGATAAGCATGCCCGGTTGCGGCTTACGGCAATCACAAACCTGGCGGAACTCTTCTACACTGCCTTCCGGATGATGCGGGCAGTAATAGATGCCATCCAGATCGACGCCACGATCCGCCAGCGACCAGTCCATCCATTCGGTCAAGGTTTCAAACTGAGCTTCCGTAAATTTACCGCGTGCAATCCCGGACTGATTGGTGACGACCACCAGCGCATAGCCCATTGCTTTCAATTCACGCATGGCATCTATTACGCCATCGATAAATTCGAAGTTATCACTCTCATGGACATAGCCATGATCGACATTAATCGTGCCATCACGATCGAGAAAAATTGCGGGTACTGACTGTGCCACCGGTTTACTCCTTTATATAAGGCTGATAGCGCTAGTATCTCATGTTTCTGAACGCAAGAAAGTGCTCATCATACAGAGTTACATTGAAATAGACGTCTGGATGCCTTAACATCCGTTTTGTTTACGGTCATCGCCCGTATCTGGCAGTACAAAATGCCACGGCTAACTTTTAAACGATAAAAATAATCTAATGATTAAACTTTCGAATATCACCAAAGTCTTCCAGCAGGGAAACCGCACCATCCAGGCGCTGAATAATGTCAGCCTGCATGTCCCTGCCGGTCAAATTTATGGCGTCATTGGCGCTTCCGGAGCAGGTAAAAGCACCCTGATCCGCTGCGTGAATTTGCTGGAGCGTCCAACGCAGGGCAGCGTACTGGTCGATGGCCAGGATCTTACCGCCTTAAGCGAATCCCAGTTGACTAAAGCCCGTCGTCAGATTGGCATGATCTTCCAGCATTTTAACCTGCTTGCCTCACGCACTGTGGCGGGCAACGTCGCCCTGCCGCTGGAACTCGACAACACGCCCGCCGCTGAAATTAAACGCCGCGTCAGCGAGCTGCTGGATTTAGTAGGCCTGAGCGATAAGCATGACAGCTATCCGGCAAATCTCTCCGGGGGTCAAAAACAGCGCGTAGCGATTGCCCGTGCGCTGGCCAGCAATCCAAAAGTCTTGCTCTGCGATGAAGCCACCAGCGCGCTCGATCCGGCGACAACCCGCTCTATCCTCGAACTGCTCAAAGACATTAACCGCCGTCTGGGTTTAACCATCCTCCTTATTACGCATGAAATGGATGTGGTGAAACGTATCTGTGACTGCGTGGCCGTGATCAGCAATGGCGAGCTTATCGAGCAGGACACCGTCAGTGAAGTGTTCTCGCATCCGAAAACGCCGCTGGCGCAGCAGTTTATTCAGTCCACATTGCATCTGGATATTCCGGAAGACTATCAGCAGCGCATGACGACAGAGCCGGGTGCCACCAGCGTGCCGATGCTGCGTATGGAATTTACCGGTCAGTCGGTGGATGCGCCCCTGCTTTCTGAAACCGCACGCCGTTTTAATGTGAACAACAACATTATCAGTGCGCAGATGGATTACGCCGGTGGCGTGAAGTTCGGCATCATGCTGACGGAAATGCACGGAACACAACAGGATACGCAAGCCGCCATTGCCTGGCTGCAGGAACACCATGTAAAAGTAGAGGTGCTGGGTTATGTCTGAGCCAATGATGTGGTTACTGGCGCGGGGTGTCTGGGAGACGCTGGCGATGACCTTTGTCTCCGGTTTCTTCGGTTTTGTCATCGGACTGCCGGTAGGCGTACTGCTGTACGTCACCCGCCCCGGTCAGATCAGTGAAAATGCAAAGCTGTACCGCAGCATTTCCGCACTGGTGAATATTTTCCGTTCCATTCCGTTCATTATTTTACTGGTCTGGATGATCCCCTTCACCCGCGTAATTGTTGGCACCTCCATCGGTTTGCAGGCGGCCATCGTACCGCTGACCGTGGGCGCAGCCCCCTTTATTGCCCGTATGGTTGAGAACGCGTTACTGGAGATCCCGACCGGACTTATCGAAGCCTCACGCGCCATGGGTGCCACGCCGATGCAGATCATTCGGAAGGTCCTGTTGCCGGAAGCCCTTGCTGGTCTGGTGAACGCGGCTACCATTACCCTGATCACCCTTGTGGGTTATTCCGCCATGGGCGGTGCTGTGGGTGCCGGTGGGCTGGGACAAATTGGCTATCAGTACGGTTACATCGGCTATAACGCCACCGTAATGAATACGGTGCTGGTATTACTGGTCGTGCTGGTTTATCTGATCCAGTTCTCGGGCGATCGTATTGTCCGGGCTGTCACTCACAAATAACGTTATAAACAACACAATCGACTCTGAGAGTTAAGGAAAAAGCATGGCGTTTAAATTCAAGACCTTTGCGGCAGTGGGTGCCCTGATTGGTTCTCTGGCCCTGGTGGGTTGCGGTCAGGACGAGAAAGATCCCAACCACATTAAAGTGGGCGTGATCGTCGGCGCTGAGCAGCAGGTAGCGGAAACCGCCGCGAAAGTGGCAAAAGAGAAATACGGTCTGGACGTTGAACTGGTGACCTTTAACGATTACGTTCTGCCGAATGAAGCGCTGAGCAAAGGCGACATCGATCTGAATGCCTTCCAGCACAAACCGTATCTGGATCAGCAGATCAAAGATCGCGGTTATAAGCTGACCTCCGTGGCGAACACCTTCGTTTATCCGATTGCCGGCTACTCCAAAAAAATCAAATCCATCGATGAGTTGCAGGAAGGCGCGCAGGTTGCCGTACCGAATGACCCGACTAACCTGGGCCGTTCCCTGTTGCTGCTGCAAAAACAGGGTCTGATCAAACTGAAAGATGGTGTGGGCCTGCTGCCGACCGTGCTGGACGTGGTAGAAAACCCGAAAAACCTGAAGATTGTGGAGCTGGAAGCGCCGCAGCTGCCGCGTTCATTAGACGATGCGCAGATCGCGCTGGCCGTGATCAACACCACTTACGCCAGCCAGATCAACCTGACGCCAGCGAAAGACGGCATCTTTGTTGAAGACAAAGACTCCCCGTATGTAAACCTGCTCGTTTCCCGTGAAGACAACAAAGATGCGGAAAACGTGAAGAAATTCATTCAGGCTTACCAGTCTGATGAAGTTTACCAGGAAGCCAATAAAGTCTTTAACGGCGGTGCGGTTAAAGGCTGGTAATCACTTTTTTCTGTAATATCCTTCAAGGCGGGCATAAGCCCGCCTTGTCATTTCGGTACTCTCCTGTTTCAATACCTGGTAATGCCATTATTTACTGAGGATATATTATGCGCGCTTTACCGATCTGTTTACTGGCACTGATGCTGAGCGGCTGTTCCATGCTAAGCAGATCGCCCGTCGAACCGGCCAAAAATACCGCAACCACGACCAGAACAGAGCCGGAAAAACCGAAAGCGCCGCGCCCAGCGCCGGTGAGGATCATCACCAACGCCGAAGAGTTAGTCGGTAAACCGTTCCGCGATCTGGGTGAAGTGTCCGGTGATTCTTGCCAGGCAACCAATCAGGATTCACCGCCGAACATCCCGACCGCGCGTAAACGCATGCAGATTAACGCCTCTAAATTGCGCGCCAACGCCGTGTTACAGCACAGCTGTGAAGTTACCAGCGGTACGCCGGGCTGCTATCGTCAGGCCGTCTGCATCGGTACCGCGCTTAACATCACGGCAAAATGAGTGCATTCTCGTTTGAGCAAATAGGCGTTATTCGTTCGCCCTATAAAGAGAAGTTTGCCGTGCCGCGCCAGCCTGGGCTGGTAAACAGCCGCGGCGAACTTCATCTTATTGCTCCGTTTAATCAGGCCGACGCGGTGCGCGGCCTTGAGGCATTCAGCCACCTGTGGGTACTGTTTGTTTTTCATCAGACAATGGAAGGGGGCTGGCGGCCCACCGTTCGCCCTCCCCGTCTGGGCGGCAATGCCCGAATGGGTGTATTCGCCACGCGTTCAACGTTCCGCCCTAACCCGGTCGGCATGTCGCTGGTTGAATTAAAAGGTATCCGCTGCCAGAAAGACCAGGTGATCCTTGATCTTGGCAGCCTCGATCTGGTCGACGGCACGCCGGTGATCGACATTAAGCCCTATCTGCCGTTCGCCGAAGCATTGCCTGCGGCGAAAGCCAGCTATGCGCAACTTGCGCCTCAGGCAGATATGCCGGTGTTTTTTACCGAAGACATTGCCGGGCAACTGCTGGCGCTTGAACCGCGCTACCCTGCGCTGCGGCAGTTCATCAGCGATGTGCTGGCGCAGGATCCCCGACCGGCCTACCGCAAAAAAGAAGAAGAGATGGGCAAAACTTATGCCGTATGGTTGCTGGATTTTAACGTGCGCTGGCGCGTAACGCCGTCGGGATTTGAGGTCTTTGCGCTGGAAACGCGCTAATTTTAGTGCGCTCTCTTTTGGCATCATTGCCAGGCTGATAAACTAAACCACTTTTTTTGTGTCAGGCTCGTTTTGAGCCTGTGCTCATCGTCCAAATGGAACCGTAACTACATGCGTACTAGCCAATATCTGCTCTCCACTCTGAAGGAGACACCTGCCGATGCCGAAGTCATCAGCCACCAGTTGATGCTGCGCGCCGGGATGATCCGCAAGCTGGCCTCCGGGTTATACACCTGGCTGCCGACCGGCCTGCGCGTTCTGAAAAAAGTCGAAAACATCGTGCGTGAAGAGATGAACAACGCCGGTGCGATCGAGGTGTCCATGCCGGTCGTTCAGCCCGCCGATCTATGGGTAGAAAGTGGCCGCTGGGAGCAGTATGGCCCGGAACTGCTGCGTTTTGTCGATCGTGGCGAACGTCCGTTCGTGCTCGGCCCGACGCATGAAGAAGTGATCACTGACCTGATCCGTAACGAGCTCAGCTCTTACAAACAGCTGCCGCTGAACTTCTTCCAGATCCAGACCAAGTTCCGTGACGAAGTTCGCCCGCGTTTCGGCGTGATGCGCTCCCGTGAATTCCTGATGAAAGATGCCTATTCCTTCCACACGTCTCAGGAATCCTTGCAGGAAACGTACGACGCGATGTACGCGGCTTACAGCAAAATCTTCAGCCGTATGGGTCTGGACTTCCGCGCAGTGCAGGCGGACACCGGTTCTATCGGCGGTAGCGCATCGCACGAATTCCAGGTGCTGGCGCAGAGCGGCGAAGACGATGTGATCTTCTCCGACAGCTCCGATTTTGCGGCTAACATTGAGTTTGCTGAAGCGCTGGCCCCGAAAGAACCGCGTGCCGCCGCGACGCAGGAAATGACGCTGGTCGATACGCCGAATGCGAAAACCATCGCCGAGCTGGTCGAGCAGTTTAATCTGCCAATCGAAAAAACCGTGAAAACGCTGCTGGTGAAAGCGGTTGAAGGCAGCAGTTCCCCGCTGATTGCACTGCTGGTTCGTGGCGATCACGAACTGAACGAAGTGAAAGCTGAAAAACTGCCACAGGTTGCCAGCCCGCTGACCTTTGCCAGCGAAGAAGAGATCCGTGCACTGGTGAAAGCCGGTCCAGGCTCGCTGGGTCCGGTAAACCTGCCTGTGCCGGTGGTTATCGACCGTACCGTTGCCGCGATGAGCGACTTCTCTGCGGGCGCGAACATCGACGGAAAACACTACTTTGGCATCAACTGGGATCGCGATGTGGCAACGCCAGAAGTTGCGGATCTGCGTAACGTGGTGGCCGGCGATCCAAGCCCGGATGGTAAGGGTACGCTCTTGATCAAACGCGGTATCGAAGTGGGTCATATTTTCCAGCTGGGCACCAAGTACTCCGAAGCGCTGAAAGCCTCTGTACAGGGTGAAGATGGCCGTAACGTCACGCTGACCATGGGTTGCTACGGTATTGGTGTGACCCGTGTAGTGGCTGCCGCGATTGAGCAGAACCACGACGAACGCGGTATCGTCTGGCCTGACGCCATCGCACCGTTCCAGGTCGCTATCCTGCCAATGAACATGCACAAATCCTTCCGTGTGCAGGAGCTGGCAGAGAAGCTGTACAGCGAACTGCGCGCGCAGGGTATTGAAGTGCTGATGGATGACCGTAAAGAGCGCCCGGGCGTGATGTTTGCAGACATGGAACTGATTGGCATTCCGCACACTATCGTCATCGGCGACCGTAACCTCGACAGCGACGAAATCGAGTACAAATACCGTCGTAACGGCGAGAAGCAGATGATCAAAACCGGTGACATTCTGCCGTATCTGGTCAAGGCGATTAAAGGCTGAGGATTGTTACTGCCCGGCGGCGCTGTCTTGACGGGCCTACATAAGCTCATGTAGGCCGCGTAAGACGCAGTCGCCACCCGGCAAACGACAGCCCGGTACAGGTTAACCTGACCGGGCTTTTTTTATGGGCGCACTTTCCCGCGCAAGGATTTAACGGACGATTTCTGGGCTTTACCCGCCAGACGCCGCTCTTTCGACGCGCGTGTGGGCCGCGTGGCGCGGCGACTTTTCTGCACCACGGTTAACTCTTTGATCAGCGATTCCAGTCGCGCCAGCGCCGCCTCACGATTCATCTCCTGGCTGCGGTATTCCTGCGCCTTGATAATCACCACGCCTTCCGCAGTGATCAAATGGTGCGTCGCCGCCAGCAGGCGCTCTTTGTAAAACTCCGGCAGGCTGGATGCGCGAATATCAAAGCGCAGATGAATAGCCGTCGAGGTTTTATTGACGTTTTGCCCGCCCGCGCCCTGCGAACGGATCGCCGTGATCTCCAGTTCGTTATCCGGGATAGTGACGTTTGATGACAGCGTGATCATGCCGGTTGTTGCCAGGTGGTCAGATGGATCTCAAGGTTATTCTGCGCATCAGACAGCCAGATCGCCCCTTCCTGAATAGTGGCCTGCAACGTCATGGTACGGGCGGCAAAGTCGCTGAGTTTCGCCAGCTGGTCATCATCCAGATACCAGATGCTGAGGTTATTGTAGGTCGCGAGCTTGCTCTGGTTTTGCTGCCACCAGATTTGCGCTGACCGGCTGTTATAGGTAAACAACGCCACTTCTTTGGCCTGGGTGCAGGCTTTTTTGATGCGCCGCTCATCCGGCAGACCCAGCTCGATCCACAGGTCAATGCCCATATGATCGTTATGACGCCAGGCTTCCGGCTCATCTTCAGCGCTGAGGCCGCGAGAAAACTGTAAGCGCTCGTCAGCATATTTGATCCACGCCAGCAGGCGCAGCATCATGCGCTCCTGGGTTTCAGAAGGATGGCGGGCCAGCGTGAGCGTAGCATCCATAAACTGATTACGATCCAGATCGGCCACATTGACCGTCGCTTTATAAATTGTCGCTTTTAACGCCATGACACCACTCCTGCACAAATTTGTCCCCATTGTAGCGAATTCGGGGATAAAGCGCTGTTTACTCTTAAAGTAGTGACCGCTTACTACGCTGATAAAGCGCAAATGAGTATGGTATAGTCACCTTGCTAAACAGAGTTTATCTTCGTAGGCTTAAACTTACATCCCATGGTGAAGTCAGCACACTGACAGGAGGGCATGTGGAAAAATATTGTGAGTTAATACGCAAGCGGTATGCGGAGATCGCCAGCGGAGACTTAGGGTATATCCCCGATGCGCTGGGCTGCGTGTTAAAAGTACTCAATGAAGTGGCCTCCGATAGTGCCGCTTCCGAGTCTGTCAGGGAAAAGGCGGCGTTTGCTGCCGCGAACTTACTGGTGAGCGATTATGTCAATGAATGATACTTATCAACCCATCAATTGTGATGACTATGACAACCTCGAGCTCGCCTGCCAGCATCATCTTTTACTGACGCTGGAACTCAAAGACGGCGAAGTTTTGCAGGCAAAAGCCAGTGACCTGGTGATGCGTAAGAACGTTGAATATCTGGTCGCTGATGCCGCTGGCACGACGCGGGAACTCCGCCTCGACAGAATAGCCAGCTTCAGCCATCCGCAAATCGGCACCGTCGTGGTGAGCGAGTCCTGAGTCAAATATGCGGGCAGCCTGGCTGCCCGTTATCTTGTCCATCTCAACGTAAAACCCGTTTCATCTTCTGCCAGCCCATCCCGGGTAATAAACTGCCCCGCCGCCGCGATCGGCGTTTCACCATAAAACAGAATTGGCGTGTTATCCCGCTGCCAGGGCGGCACCCCCAGCTCCTGCCAGATTTTTTTCAGCTTGCGTCCCCCTGCACGGCCAACAATATGTAACGTTCCCGGCGCGTAAAAACGCACCGTTACCGGCTCTCCGGCATGCGGGGCGCGTATCTCACCATCCGGGATCAGTTGCAGTTGCCCGAGACCGGCGGGTAACGTCAGTGGCGTGAAAGGATCCTCCCAGCCGAGCTGCGTATCGCGCTGCCCGGGCGTAATCTGAACCCACCACAGCCGCCCCTGATAGCGGCGGATCTCACCCTCCCCCAGCTTCACACCGGGAGTGGCATCGTCGCGCGCCAGCGCCACTTCCTGCCAGATGCGCGCCAGCCTGTCCCGCGACGGCATAACCACGCCCAGCTGCGCCAGCCAGCGACGCAGGATCGCCGCGCGTCGGGTAGCGCTTTTGGTGATCAGCGGGGCGATATGCAGCGCACCGGCTGCCGTGGTCAGCGCAGCCAGCTCATCGGCCAGCAATTCGTCCAGCAACTGCTCCTGCTCGCCACACAGCGCCGCGCTGCGCGCAACCGCGTCGGCAAAATGCGGCCAGCGGGTAGTGAGCACCGGCAGGACATGCAAACGCAAAAAATTGCGGTCATATTTGTCGTCCTGATTACTGTCATCCTCGATCCAGCGCAGCGCGTGTTGTTGCGCCCAGGCCTCCAGCGCCGTACGGCGCGTCTGGAGCAGAGGCCGCAGCAAAAGCGTGTCGCCAAAAGGCAGGGACGCGGGCATCGCTGCCAGCCCTGCCGGCCCGCTGCCACGCTTTAACGCCAGCAGAAAAGTTTCGCTTTGATCGTCCAGATGCTGGGCGGTGAGCAGCACCTCGCCGGGGATGAGCGTCTCACGAAAAGCCTGATAACGCGCCTGGCGGGCCTGCGCTTCGATACTTTCTCCTGCCAGGTTTACGTGCACGCGCACGATGGAAAGCGGTACCTGCCACTGTGCACACAGCGCCTGGCAGTGCTCCACCCATTCATCCGCATGGGCGCTCAGACCGTGATGCACGTGGATCGCGCGCAGCGACACATCCGGTTGCTGTTCACGCCAGCACACCAGTTGATGCAGCAGTACGGTGGAATCGAGCCCACCGCTGAACCCCACCAGCAGCTGGCGATGCGGTTCAAGGAACTGTGCAAGGGCGGAAATTGTCATGGTGATCGCAGTAAAAGGAAGATGCCGGTACGTTACCGGGCATCTTCCACAGAGGCAAATGTTACTGCTGGTAAAGTTCCAGCGGCAGACCGTCGGGATCGTTAAAGAACGTGAAGCGTTTGCCGGTAAAGGGATCGACACGCACCGGTTCGCACTTCACCTTATGCGCTTCCAGATGGGCGATAGCCGCATCGACGTCATCCACGCTGAACGCCAGGTGGCGTAACCCGCAGGCTTCCGGATGGCTCGGGCGCGCCGGCGGAAACGGAAATGAAAACAGCTCGATCACATACTGGCCGTTCAGCGCCAGATCCCCTTTCCAGGAGTCCCGCTCTGCGCGGTAGGCTTCACTCTGTAAGGTAAAGCCCAGAATGTCGCAGTAAAATGCCTTACTGCGGGTGTAATCGCTCGCGATGATCGCGATATGGTGAACCTGTTTTAAGCCGAGCATGCTGTCTCCTTTTTCCGATCCCTGCACGTTACGATCGCCCGTTGCGCTCTGCAAGGGGTCAGCCCTGTTTTAGGACTCGTACCCGGTAGATGCCCTCTTCATCGCGCTTCGCCCCGTGAATGTCGGTTTCAAAACCGGGATAATGGCGGCCTATGGCACAGAGCATTAACAGGAAATCCAGCACGGCGCGGCTCTCGCGGGTGATCATCTCTCCCGGCATCAGCAGCGGCACGCCCGGCGGGTAAGGCAGGATCATATTGGCCGACACGCGATCGACAATCTCCTCCAGCGCCACGGTTTCCACCTCGCCTTTCACCTGCTGCTGCCAGGCCTGGTGCGGGGTCATGCGCATGGTGGGCAGCACGTCAAAAGCCTGCAACATCAGACGCGGCAGATCGTGCTGACGGATCAGCTGATGAATGCCCTTCGCCAGATCCTGAATGCGCATGTTGCGGTAAAAATCGGGATCTTCCGCATAGAGATCCGGCAGCATGTTTTTCACCCGCAGATTGAGATCGTAGGCGCGCTTGAACTCCATCAGCCCGCGCAACAGCCCCATCGCTCGCGTTTTGTCGATACCGATACTGAACAGGAACAGCAGATTGTAAGGCCCGGTTTTTTCCACCACCACGCCACGCTCATCAAGGAATTTCGCCACCAGCGCCGCCGGGATCCCCTCTCCGCTCATGTTGCCCTGCTCATCCATGCCAGGGGTGAGAATAGTCACCTTGACCGGATCGAGAAACATATGATCGGCGTCCGCGTCACGGAATCCATGCCAGCTTTCCCCCGGCGCGACCGGCCAGCAATCGGCTTCATCAATCTCCTCTGGCTGCCAGATGTCAAAGAACCAGCCGTCGGCTTCATCTTTCAGCCGCTGCACTTCTTTACGGAAATGCAGGGCCCGTTCAACGGAACGGTTAATCAGCCGCTTGCCGGGATTGCCGCGCAGCATTGCCGCCGCCGTTTCAATAGATGCCACCAGTGGATAGCTCGGTGAAGTCGTGGTGTGCATCATATAGGCTTCGTTAAAGGTCTCTTCGTCGTACTCGCCTTTAATGTGGATCAGTGAAGCCTGAGAAAACGCCGCCAGCATTTTGTGCGTCGACTGAGTTTCGAAGAAAACTTTGCCCGGCACGCGTTCGCCACTCATGCCGCTTTTACCGGCATAGATGGGATGGAAATTGGTGTACGGCACCCAGGCGGAATCAAAATGAATCGAAGGTACATCGAGGGTTTTCTTGATCCAGTCGGTGTTATACAGCAGCCCGTCATAGGTGGAGTTGGTGATCACCGCATGCACCGGCCAGGCCGCGCCGGTAGTCGTCGCCACCTTTGTCGCGATACTTTCATGGCTGAATTCACGGCGTGGAATGCCACCCAGAATACCCAGCGCGTTACGTCCGGGCTTCAGCCACAGCGGCACAACATCGCTCATCATTAACAGATGGGCGAGGGATTTATGGCAGTTACGGTCAATCAGCAACGTGCTGCCGGTGGGGGCAGCATACATGCCGACGATTTTGTTCGACGTCGAGGTGCCATTCGTCACCATATAGCTCTGCTCAGCGCCAAAGGTGCGGGCGATGTACTCTTCCGCCTCCAGATGCGGGCCGGTGTGATCGAGCAGCGAGCCCAGCTCGGTGACAGAAATCGACACATCCGCTTTCAGCGTATTACCGCCAAAGAAGTCGTAAAACAGGCAGCCCACCGGACTTTTTTGATAGGCCGTTCCCGCCATATGGCCTGGCGTGCAAAAGGTGTATTTCCCCTCTTTCACATAGGTGTAGAGCGCGCGGGTAAAGGGTGGCGTAATGTTTTCGAGATATTCTCTGGTGTACTGCTCAATGCGGGTGGCGATGTCTTCAGCGACATCCAGCGCGTATTCGAAGAACCACAGCGCCATACGCATATCGTGGGCGCTAACGTCCAGCGTTGAGTGGGTATTGATAAAAGCATACAGCGGCAGATATTCATTGAGCTGGTTGATGTCGCTGCACAGCTCGATACCGTACTCGTCCCAGTCAAAAATGACGCCGCAGATACGCGGGTTATGCTCAATAAACTTCAGCAGATCGGCACTGCTCTGCGGAAAGATGATCTTAAAACCTTGTTTTTCCAGTGCAATGACCAGTTCGTTGACCGGCTCATCTTTATAAAAAACGCCATGCGTTCCCATAATGGCAATAATATTCACACGTCACTCCTGCAAAAAACCTTCTGTAAGCATAGACGACGTGGACCACGCCAGCGGCAAGCGCTGGCGTGGCGAGGGTTAAAGAGCGTTCCAGGCATCCTGCCAGGCAATGCCTGCTCCTGGCTCATAGTACGCCGGGGAAGAGTTGCACCATGCGCCGTTCGGGAAGGGCTTGCACTGGAAGAGTTTGCCGTTATTGATCACGATGTCACCCGATTTCCAGTTGCCTTTACCGCTCCATGCCGGATAGGTCATCGCGCCGCTGTCATCGGCAGGCGTCGCGGCTTTCGCTTTGACATTCAGCGTATAGGTCGCGGTATGCGTCAGCTTGCCGTCACTCACCGTCAGGCTAAAGACATACTGCGTGTCTTTCGCGGTGGCCGGTACGGTGAAGGCGAGCACCGACTTGTCTTTGCCGGTGATGATCTGACCGTCCTGCAGGATCCAACTGTAGGTTAGTGCATCGCCGTTCGCATCCGATGAGCCTGCCCCGCTTAGCGAAACCTGGCTGCCACTTTCCACCGCCCCAACCGGTCCGGCAATATGGGCGACGGGTGCCTGGTTTGCGTTATCCGGCGCAGGCGCAGGAGTAACCGGCGTTTCAGGTTCTGGTGCTACTGTGCCGCCGTCATCCACCAGCTTAACATTGAAGAAGTGCTGTACACATTTACCGTAGTCCCCAGCTTTGAAGGCGCTGAACGGCGTCTGGTATCCCACCAGTTGGCAAGCATACGTCTCCCCTGTCGGTGTATCGGCTGACCAGCCCCAATCCTGTTCCCAGTAAATGGGTAGTGCGCCAGCGCCGCCCTCGTCAAACTGCTTCATATTTTTGCAGCCAAGTACCTCATCGGCAGGCACGGTGACCTTCAGGTATTTTGCAAACT
The DNA here is from genome assembly GCF_018323985.1 of Enterobacter kobei. Lineage (GTDB taxonomy): Bacteria > Pseudomonadota > Gammaproteobacteria > Enterobacterales > Enterobacteriaceae > Enterobacter_D > Enterobacter_D kobei_A. Next base: position 3,685,991 of record NZ_AP024590.1, read on the forward strand.
CCTGATAATAGCTAATACGATTAAGAGACTGGGCATTTTCTGCCGCGCCTCCACATTCCACGCCGCCATTAATGATCTGGATGGAGACGCCAAAACCGCTGACCAGCCCGTTCGCTTTATCACGTTCGTTAGGTTTCCAGGTACCATCTATAACGTGCAACATGCTGGGTTTCGGCGGCTGCGGATACACAAAGAAGAAGACCGCACTGGCGAGGTTTAACCAGGTATCGGCCACCAGCTCGGGTTTTTCCAGCAGGGTTTTTACGTCACCATACATGGCGTCCGAGAAGGGGCCGTAATTGTAGTTATAAGACAGTTGCTTCGCACCGCGGCCAAAATAACTCATGTAGTCGCCGTCTTTATCCTTACCACACGGCCAGGTCTGTCCTTGCCAGACATCCGGGTTGCATTCGCCGTTGTAGCCGCCTTTCTGCCCTTCACTCCAACCCATTTCCCGTAAATAAACCAGCGCCTGGCGCCATTCCGCTTCCGGACGCCAGTTTTCATGACCGCCCGTCTCCTGCGCAAAATGCGCAAACATCGTCGCCAGCGATTTACGACAGATGGCGTCAGCATTACGTCCATCGCTGTAATTGCCACATACAGCCGGAAATTTACTGATTGCTTTCAGAAAGTTGCTGTAGGTGTACTCAGGTGCACGCAGCGGGAAAAGGTAATCCCAGTCGCTGCTGCGAATAATGCTTTCGACACGCTTCACATTGGGCGGATTTTCCGCGCGGCCCGGTGCCACCTTTTCCACTTCCGCATTATCCAGGGTGGCAATGGAGGTTTTAACTGACTGCATTAGCGGCGAACTGGTCAGCTGCTGTTCTTTTTTCGCCAGATCGCTGGCCTTGATGGTGTAAGGCGCACTGGTGGTCGCTTTCAGGGCGGCCTGGCCTGTTGACAGGCTCAGCAACACGCCGGCAGCTATCGCGCTCAGAAGTATGGTTTTTTGTCGTTTCATCAGGATTCCCCTCGTTAGTTTTATCCGTATTGCGCAGGCCAACTCCATGTCGCAACGCCCTGAGTGTAGGGGGGATAAAAAGAGGAAAATCTCACGTCATCTCATCGGCGGGATCACAACTCATCAGCATGATGAGATGATAAAAAAAGGGCCGGTATAACCGACCCTTGAAGGCAGAAGAGGTGATTATCAGGCGTAGCCGTAGCTCATCAAACGCTGATAACGACGGTTACGCAGATCTTCTTTGCTCAGCACATCGAGATCGGCCAGATCGGCCAGCAGCTGCGCTTTCAGCGATGCCGCCATGGCTTCCGGGTTACGGTGCGCGCCACCCAGCGGCTCCGGGATCACGGCGTCGATCAGCTTCAGCTCTTTCAGGCGCGGCGCGATGATGCCCATGGCATCGGCGGCCAGCGGCGCTTTGTCAGCGCTTTTCCACAGAATTGACGCACAACCTTCCGGTGAGATCACCGAATAGGTGCTGTACTGCAGCATGTTAACTTTATCGCCCACGCCAATCGCCAGCGCGCCGCCGGAACCACCTTCACCAATTACGGTGCAGATAACCGGAACGTTCAGACGTGACATTTCACGCAGGTTGCGGGCGATGGCTTCGGACTGACCGCGCTCTTCCGCACCCACGCCCGGATATGCACCCGGGGTGTCGATAAAGGTAATGATCGGCATGTTAAAACGTTCTGCCATTTCCATCAGGCGCAGCGCTTTGCGATAGCCTTCCGGAGCGGGCATGCCGAAGTTACGACGAATTTTCTCTTTGGTCTCCCGCCCTTTCTGATGACCAATGATCATCACCGGACGGCCATCCAGACGCGCGATCCCGCCAACAATAGCTTTATCGTCAGCGTAAGCACGGTCACCTGCCAGTTCGTCGAACTCATCAAATGCCAGGCGGACATAATCCAGGGTGTACGGACGCTGCGGGTGACGCGCCAGTTGCGCGACCTGCCATGCGCCGAGATCGGCAAAGATTTTGCGCGTCAGTTCTACGCTTTTTTCACGCAGACGATGCACTTCTTCATCGATGTTAATATCCAGTTTCTCATCCTGGCGACTTACCGCCGTCAGGGAATCGATTTTCGCTTCCAGCTCAGCAATCGGCTGTTCGAAATCAAGGAAATTCAGACTCATAGTATTCCTGTATTAGTCAAACTCTAGTTCCACCTGCTCCGAACCAATAAGGCCACGCAGATCGTTGAGTAAACGATCGCTCGGAGAGACACGCCACGTTGCACCGAAGCGCAACCGCGCACGTGCATCCGCCCTCTGATAGTAGAGATGTACTGGAATGGTCCCCGAACGATGGGGTTCCAGAGACTGACGGAGTCGGTTTAAAAGCTGGTCATCAATTTGCCTGTCCGTCAGCGAGATAGCAAGCCCGCGAGCATATTTTTCCCGGGCTTCGTCAATGTCCATGACTTCGCGGGCGGTCATTTTAAGCCCACCGCTGAAGTCATCAAAGCTGACCTGTCCGCTGACGATAAGTATGCGGTCTTTTTCCAGCAAATGCTGATATTTATCCAGCGCATCGGTGAATAACATCACCTCCAGACGTCCGGAGCGGTCATCCAGCGTACAGATGCCGATACGATTGCCGCGCTTGGTGACCATTACCCGCGCCGCAATGACGAGCCCCGCCGCCGTGGTAACTTTCCCACGTTCCGTCGGGTGCATGTCTTTCAGGCGATTGCCGCCGACATACCGCTCAATTTCTTTCAGATACTGTGTGATGGGGTGCCCGGTCAGGTACAGACCCAGGGTTTCACGCTCACCATCCAGCACCACTTGTTCCGGCCACGGCTGACAGCTGGCGTAGGACTGCTCCACCTGCTCCGGCTCTTCAGCCAGCACGCCAAACATGTCAGCCTGGCCGATCGCCTCGGCTTTCGCATGTTGATCGGCGGCTTTCAGCGCATCGCCCAACGCATTCATCAGTGCCGCGCGGTGCGGCCCGAGGCGGTCAAAGGCCCCGGACATAATGAGTTTTTCCAGCACCCGGCGGTTCAGCTTTTTGGTGTCGGTACGGGCGCACAAATCAAACAGCTCGCGGAAATAGCCGTCTTTATTCCGCGCTTCGAGAATCGCCTCAATCGGGCCTTCCCCCACGCCTTTGATTGCGCCAATTCCATAAACAATCTCCCCGTCGTCGTTGACGTGGAAATGATATAGCCCGGAGTTGATGTCCGGCGGCAGGATCTTAAGTCCCATCCGCCAGCACTCATCCACCAGCCCCACCACCTTCTCGGTGTTGTCCATATCGGCGGTCATTACCGCTGCCATAAACTCGGCCGGGTAGTGCGCTTTCAGCCACAACGTCTGGTAAGACACCAGCGCATAGGCAGCGGAGTGCGATTTGTTAAAGCCATAACCGGCGAATTTTTCCACCAGATCGAAGATCTTAATCGCCAGTTCGCCGTCGATACCGTTCTTTCTTGCGCCCTCTTCGAACACAGAACGCTGCTTGGCCATCTCTTCGGGCTTTTTCTTACCCATCGCACGACGCAGCATGTCCGCGCCGCCCAGGGTATAGCCGGAGAGCTCCTGAGCGATCTGCATAACCTGTTCCTGGTACAGGATAATACCGTAGGTCGGCTCCAGTACGGGTTTCAGGCATTCATGCTGCCACTGCACATCCGGGTAGGAGATCTCTTCACGCCCGTGCTTACGGTCGATAAAGTTATCCACCATGCCGGACTGAAGCGGCCCCGGACGGAACAGCGCCACCAGTGCGATCATATCTTCGAAGCAGTCAGGCTGCAGACGTTTGATCAGATCTTTCATGCCGCGCGATTCAAGCTGGAATACCGCCGTGGTTTCCGAGCGCTGCAGCATATCAAAGCTTTTCTTGTCATCGAGCGGGATCGCGGCAATATCAATCGGCTCCAGACCCTGTTTGGCCCGGCGCGGGTTGATCATCTTCAGCGCCCAGTCGATGATAGTGAGCGTTCGCAAACCCAGGAAGTCAAACTTCACCAGACCGGCATATTCCACGTCGTTCTTGTCGAACTGGGTGACCGGATGCTGGCCTGACTCATCGCAATACAGCGGCGCAAAGTCGGTAATTTTCGTTGGCGCGATCACTACGCCGCCCGCATGTTTACCGGCGTTACGCGTTACGCCTTCCAGCTTGCGCGCCATGTCGATCAGCGCTTTAACTTCTTCGTCGGCCTCGTAGATCTCCGGCAGCTGCGGCTCGGCTTCAAAGGCCTTCGCCAGCGTCATCCCCGGATCGGGCGGGATGAGTTTCGAGATACGATCGACAAAACCGTAAGGATGCCCCAGTACGCGGCCCACGTCGCGGATCACCGCTTTCGCTGCCATCGTACCGAAGGTAATAATCTGTGATACCGCGTCGCGACCATACATCTCGGCTACGTGCTCAATGACCTGGTCGCGTTTCTCCATACAGAAGTCAACGTCGAAGTCAGGCATCGACACACGCTCCGGGTTAAGGAAGCGTTCGAACAGCAGGTCAAATTCCAGCGGGTCGAGGTCGGTGATTTTCAGCGCATAGGCTACCAGCGAGCCCGCACCTGAGCCTCGACCAGGCCCTACCGGTACACCGTTATCTTTCGACCACTGGATAAATTCCATTACGATGAGGAAGTAGCCTGGGAACCCCATCTGGTTGATCACCTGGAGTTCAATGTCCAGACGCTCATCATATTCAGGGCGTTTCTCTGCGCGCACCGCCGGGTCCGGGAAGAGGAATTCCAGACGCTCTTCCAGCCCCTCTTTCGATTTCAGGACCAGGAAATCTTCAGTGCTCATGTCACCAGTGGGGAACTGCGGCAGGAAGTATTCGCCGAGGCGTACCGTTACGTTACAGCGTTTGGCGATTTCCACGCTGTTTTGCAGGGCTTCCGGCAGATCGGCGAACAGCTCCACCATTTCGTCTTCGGTACGCAGATACTGCTGCGGCGAATAGTTACGTGGGCGTTTGGGATCGTCGAGGGTAAAACCATCGTGGATCGCCACGCGGATTTCGTGGGCGTCAAAATCACCGGTATCAATAAAACGTACGTCGTTAGTGGCGACCACCGGCAGACCGCGCGCCTGCGCCAGCTCAACAGCCGCATGTAAATAGTTCTCTTCGTCCGGACGCCCCGTACGGATAAGCTCCAGGAAAAAACGGTCCGGGAAATGCGTTTCGTAGAATGACACGCACTGATCGACCAGCGCGCTGTTGCCGCGCAGCAGGCTGCGGCCAACGTCGCCCATACGCCCGCCGGACAGCAGGATCAGGCCGTCGCCCAGCTCCGCCAGCCAGTCACGATCGATCCACGGCCCCTGCGCGCCATAGCCACGCTGATAGGCACGGGAGATCAGCAGCGTCAGGTTCTGGTAACCGTCGTTATTGGCGGCCAGCACGGTGATTTGCGTCAGCTCGTCGCCCATAATGTCGCTCTGCACATGGAAATCTGCGCCGACAATGGGCTTCAGCCCCGCGCCGTGGCCCGTCCCGTAGAACTTAACCAGACCGCAGAGGTTGGTAAAATCGGTGATCGCCAGCGCAGGCATGCCCAGTGAGGCCGCCTTTTTCACCAGCGGCCCGGTTTTTGCCAGCCCATCGATCATGGAATAGTCGCTGTGTACCCGCAGGTGTACGAAACGTGGTTCAGCCATTTTAGCTTCCGGTTTACTTATTGTGCTGCAAGGATCAGGACACCAGTCCCAGTGCGCGTTTTACGGGCGCAAAGCTACGCCGGTGATGCTCTGTTGCACCGTGCATCGCCAGCCGCTCCAGATGGAAGGCTGTCGGATACCCTTTGTGCCGGGCAAAGCCATATTGAGGAAAAGTCAGATCCAGCGCTGCCATTTCCGCATCGCGCGTCACTTTGGCAATAATAGACGCCGCGCTGATTTCTGCGACCCGGCTGTCACCTTTTACCACTGCCATTGCAGGCATCGGCAGCGCCGGACAGCGATTGCCGTCAATCAGGACATATTCCGGGACGATGTGCAGCCCGGCAACGGCACGCTGCATGGCCAGCATAGTGGCATGTAAAATATTCAGCTCGTCGATTTCATGCGGTTCGGCACGGCCCAGACTCCAGCTCAGCGCCTTGTCTTTGATTTCATCGAACAGCGCCAGACGGCGCTTTTCAGATAACTTTTTTGAGTCATTCAGACCCACAATCGGGCGCGACGGATCGAGAATGACCGCCGCGGTAACCACGGCACCGACCAGCGGGCCACGGCCCACTTCATCCACACCCGCCACTAAGTGGGTGTGCGGATAAATAAATTCCATCATTGCGCTAGCTCCAGCACCGCATCGGCTGCTTGTTCATCGGCATTGCAACGGATCTGCTGATGCAGTTCGCGGAATGTCTCATGCATGGCATGGCTGGTTTTGCCATTCGCAAGCAGAGGCAGCAGCGCGTCGGCTAATGCCTGCGGCTGACACTCTTCCTGCAATAATTCTTTTACCAGTTCACGCCCCGCCAGCAGGTTTGGCAGCGACACGTAATCGGTTTTCACCAGACGTTTGGCGATCCAGAAGGTGAACGGCTTCATGCGATAGCCCACCACCATCGGACACTTCGCCAGCATGCACTCCAGCGCGGCGGTGCCGGAAGCCAGTAATGCGGCATCGCTGGCGACCATGGCTTCACGGCCCATACCGTCGAGCAGATGGACAGGCAGATCCGGTGCAACTTCTGCTTTAATACGCTCAAACTGCTCCCGACGTTTCGCGTTAACCAACGGCACCACCACTTCCAGATCCGGATAGTGGCTACGCAGGATCTGCGCGGTTTTCAGGAAATCTGCGCTCAGCATTTCCACCTCCGCGCCGCGGCTGCCAGGCAAAAGCGCCAGACAATGCACATCATGAGCAATACCCAGCACATCGCGGGCTGCGTTTTTATCGGGATCGAGCGGCATCGCGTCCGCCATGGTATGGCCGATAAAACGACACGGGACATTAAACCGGTCATAAAACGCTTTTTCGAAAGGCAGAAAAGCCAGCACCAGATTGGTGGATCTGCCGATTTTGAAAACGCGTTTTTGTCGCCAGGCCCAGACGGACGGGCTGACGTAATGGATCGTTTTGATCCCCTGCTTTTTAAGATTGCCTTCCAGCGTGATGTTAAAGTCCGGCGCATCGATGCCAACGAACACATCAGGCTTAAGATCGGTTAAACGGCGGGTCAGATCGGCACGAATATGCAGCAAGCGACGTAAGCGACCAAGCACTTCCACAATGCCCATGACCGCCAGTTCTTCCATTTCGTACCAGGCTTCACAGCCTTCGGCCTGCATACGCGGCCCCGCGACGCCAACAAAACGCGCGTCAGGATGGCGTGCTTTTAGCGCCTTGATGAGGCCGGCACCAAGAATATCGCCGGAGGTTTCTCCGGCGACCAGGGCTATCGTAAGAGGACGACCAGACATTAACGGATCAGACCACGGGTTGAACGTTCAAAGAACTCAATGAACGCCTTCACTTCCGGATGCTCTTCCGCCAGTGCAGCAATTTCTGGCTTCGCTTCTTCTAATGTCTTCCCACTGCGATAGAGCAGTTTGTAAGCATTACGGATAGCGAACAGCGCCTCTTTGCTGTAGCCACGGCGCTTCAGCCCTTCGATGTTGACACCGAACGGCGTGGCGTGGTTACCCTGGGCAATCACATACGGTGGGACGTCCTGCGCCACACCGGAGCAACCGCCAACCATAACGTGAGCGCCAATAATGCAGAACTGATGCACCGCCGTCATGCCGCCGATGATCGCAAAATCATCAACGGAAACGTGGCCTGCAAGCGTCGCATTGTTAGCAAGGATACAGCGATTCCCGACGGTACAGTCATGCGCAACGTGCGCGTTAACCATCAGCAAGTTGTCGCTGCCCACCTTCGTCAATCCACCACCCTGAACGGTTCCACGGTGAATGGTGACGCTTTCGCGAATGCGGTTACGATCGCCAACTTCCACACGGGTCGGCTCACCAGCATATTTTAAATCCTGGTTTGCTTCACCGATGGTGGCGAACTGATATATCTCGTTGTCACGGCCAATAACAGTGTGGCCATTAATCACAACGTGAGACTTCAGTACGGTACCCTCACCAATTTCAACATGGGGTCCAACAAGACAAAACGGTCCAATATGAACGTTAGCGCCAATGATGGCACCGTCTTCCACAATGGCGGTAGGATGAATAAAGGCGGTTTTATCAATCACGTATCAGGCCTCCCGGCTACGTGCACACATCATAGTAGCTTCACAAACAACTTTGCCATCAACCGTAGCCACGCCTTTAAAGCGTGTCAGGCCGCGACGCGTTTTTTCGAACGTCACTTCCATGATCATCTGATCACCCGGGACTACCGGACGCTTGAAACGCGCTTCATCGATACCCGCAAAGTAATACAGCTCGCCTGGCTCCAGTTTGCCAACGCTTTTAAACGCCAGAATACCGGTGGCCTGTGCCATGGCTTCCAGGATCAGTACGCCCGGGAAAATAGGTTTACCAGGGAAATGGCCCTGGAAAAATGGTTCGTTAACCGAAACATTTTTTACTGCGCGCAGAAAACGACCTTCTTCAAAATCCAGCACACGATCAACCAGCAAAAACGGGTAACGGTGCGGCAGAAGCTCTAAAATCTCTTCAATGTGCAGAGTATGAGTGTCAGTAGTCAAAATACTCTTCCTGTCTAAAATATACTTAATGGCAATAATAACACGGCCCGCGACAATCGAATGCCGTCAGGCCGGGAAGTTTGGGCGTAAAACGGATGAATTATTAGTCTTGTTGATTGACCTTGCGCTCAACGGCTTTAAGACGCTTACTCATATCATCAATGTTCATCACCAGTGCTGCTGTCTTGCGCCACACTTTGTTGGGTTGCAGCGGGATGCCTGATGAGTATACGCCCGGTTCAGTAATCGGACGCATCACCATGCCCATACCCGTTACGGTGACTTTATCGCAGATTTCCATGTGACCGTTAATCACGCTGGCACCGCCAATCATACAGTAACGGCCAATTTTCAGGCTGCCCGCCATGATGACGCCACCCGCAACTGCGGTATTGTCGCCAATCACAACGTTATGTGCAATCTGGCACTGGTTATCAATGATGACGCCATTGCCAATAATGGTGTCATCCAGCGCGCCGCGATCGATGGTGGTACAGGCGCCGATCTCTACGCGAGAGCCAATGATCACACGGCCCAACTGCGGGATCTTAACCCAATTGCCGCGATCGTTGGCATAGCCAAAACCGTCCGCGCCGATCACCGTACCGGACTGGATCAGGCAATTCTCACCGATCTCAATCTCATGGTAAACGGTAACGTTGGCCCATAAACGCGAGCCTGCACCAATTTTTGTCTTTTTCCCAACGAAGCAACCGGCACCAATGACCACGTTATCGGCTAATATCACATCAGATTCGATAACGGCATTTGCGCCGATGGAAACGTTTTGACCCAGCGTGGCCGTTGCATCAATCACCGCACTGGGTGCGATGTTTTGAGCCGGCTGCGGCGTGGAATCGAGAATTTGGGCCATACGTGCGTAAGTCAGGTAGGGATTCTTCACTACCAGCGCAGCGCTTTTGGCATAAGGGAGATCGTCCTGCGTCATGACGACGGCAGACGCCTGGCAGGCGGCCAGGTGTTCACGGTATTTTGGATTTACCATGAAAGTAATGTGACCTGCTTTAGCAGACTGCATGGACGCAACGCCGGTGATGACAAGATCGCCATCACCGTGTAACTCTGCATCCAACTGCCCTGCTAATTCAGACAGTCGAATTGAAGGCATTACTTATTTAACCTGTTTCAGCACATCAGCGGTAATGTCTTTCACATCACTGCTGTTGTAAGCAACGGTATTTGCGTCAACAACCAGATCGATGCTCTGGTCATCAGCCACTTTTTTCACAGCAGCCTGGATACGGTTAACCAGTTTGCCGCGCTCTTCGTTGGAACGACGCTGACGATCCTGCTCAAAAGCTTGTGCTTTCTGAGAGAAAGTCTGACGCTGTGCCATTACGTCTTTTTCCAGCTTGCTGCGATCGGCGGCTTTCATGGTAGAGCCATCACGCTGCAGACGCTGCATTTTAGACTGCAGATCGGTTTCCATTTTCTGAAGTTCACCGGCACGGCCTTTGAACTCATTTTCCAGCGTTTTGGAAACGCCAGTCGTCTGTGCGACCTGCTGGAACAGGTTGCCCATGTTCACGACTGCAATTTTGTCAGCCGCTTGCGCGGACGTTACCATCGCTAAACCAAGACCTGCCGCTAATAACCACTTTTTCACTGTAAACTCCTTACCATCCCAAATGTACCCGCAGGTACCATTCTTTGCGTGACTGGGCGAACCCATGTCACGCTACACTGCTATTGCAGTCCATTGCCAAGATCAGTTACCAGGTTTTGCCGATGTTAAACTGGAACTGCTCTGCTTTGTCGCCATCGTACTTTTTGAACGGCTGGGCGTAAGAGAAGACCAACGGTCCCAATGGAGACATCCATTGTAGTGCGATACCGGCAGACATACGAATATTGCTCGGGTCACTGTAGTCAGGAACACCAAGGGCTTTCATCTGCGCGGTGTCTTCCCAGTTCGTATCCCATACTGTACCGGCATCCCAGAAGAATGAGGTACGAACCGAGTTAGCATATTTATCGCTGATGAACGGCGTCGGTGTGATGAACTCCAGGCTGGCGACGCCCATGGCGTTACCGCCTACGGCATCATCAGAGCTACAGACAGAACCTGCTACTTTGTTATCACAGTTATCCTGGCCGTTACCGCCGTAGTACACCGCTTTCGGACCAATGTTATTGGACTGGAAGCCACGTACGCTGCTGGAACCACCCGCATAGAAGTTCTCATAGAACGGCATCTCTTTGCCGCCCAGGCCATCGCCATAACCCCACTTAGTACGACCCAGAACGACCCACTTGTGGTCATCATCAATCGGGAAGTACGACGCGGTATCCAGCGTGACTTTGTAGAACTCGTTATCAGAACCCGGTACGGTGACTTTACCGTTCAGGTTGACGCGCGAACCTTCCGTCGGGAAGTAGCCACGGTCAAGTCTGTTATAGGTCCAGCCATAGTTAAAGGTGAAGTCGTCAGCCGTGAAGCCGTTGTCGTCACTTTGCGTACTGGAGCTCTGACCCACGGAGTCGAGGTAACGCCACATGGCGACCTGCGGTTCCATGTTGGACAGATCGTTATGCACATAACCTAAGCCCAGACGCAACGTGTTGTATTCGTTGATCGGGAAGCCCAGTGTACCGTCAACGCCGTAGCTCTTGTTGGTATACGAGGAGAGGTCTGCGTCATCCGCTTCGAAGTCGTTATAGAAGATGCGACCGCCCAGACTCACACCATCAACGGTGAAGTACGGGTTGGTGATCGAGAACTCAGAGTAGGTCTGGTAATCGTTTTTCGTCCCGTTGATGCCAACCGAGTAACCGGTACCTAACCAGTTATCCTGCTGCACACCCACCTGGAAGCTCACGCCGCTTTCCGTGCCGTAACCGACACCGAAGTTGAAGCTACCGGTGTTACGCTCTTTCACTTTGTAAACGACATCAACCTGATCCGGGCTGCCCGGGATACGCTGGGTATCGGTATCCACCGTTTCGAAGTAACCGAGACGGTTCAGACGCTCTTTACCCTGATCGACCAGATCGCTGCCCAGCCATGCCCCTTCCATCTGACGCATTTCGCGACGCAGAACGGCATCTTTCGAGGTGTCGTTACCTTCAAAGCGGATTTTACGCACATAGTAGCGGTTGCCGGCATCAACGTTGACATGCAGCTTCACGGTTTTATCCGTGTCGTTGATTTCTGGCTGCGACTGTACACGCGGGTACGCATAACCATAGCGACCGAGAAGCTTTTTAATATCGTCTTCCATTTTGGTCACTTTGGTGCCGTTATACAGCTCACCCGGCTCAATTTTGGTCAGGCTTTCAATCTCGGCAGAGTGTCCTGCCAGATTACCGCTGACTTCCACGCCAGAAAGCTTGTACTGATCGCCTTCGGTCACGTTAACGGTAATGTAGATGCCTTTTTTGTCCGGCGTCAGGCTGACCTGCGTCGAATCAATGTTGAAACGCGCATAACCGCGATCCAGATAGTAGCTGCGCAGGGTTTCCAGATCGCCGGCCAGTTTTTGTTTCTGGTATTTGCGATCGCCGACCACGTTCCACCATGGCACTTCATCACGCAGCTGGAAGGTTGAGATCAACTCTTCAGTGCTGAATGCGTGGTTACCAACGATGTTGATCTGCTGGATCTTAGCCGATACGCCTTCCTGGAAGACCAGTTTCAGGTCAACACGGTTACGCGGCAGCGGTGTAACAACCGCTTTTACGCTGGCGCTGTACTTACCGACGCTATAGTAGAAATCCTCCAGCCCTTTTTCGATATCGGAAAGGGTGGTGCGATCCAGGGATTCGCCGACACGCACACCAGAAGCCTCAAGGTTCTGTTTCAGCATGTCATCTTTCACTGATTTGTTACCAGAGAAAGTGATGCTGGCGATTGTCGGACGTTCTTTCACCTGTACGAGAAGGTTATCACCATCACGCAGGACGCGGACGTCCTCAAAGTTGCCAGTGGCAAACAATGCACGAATGGTATTACTGATATCTTCATCATTAACCGTATCGCCCTGACGGACTGGCATACTGAGGAGGGCCGCACCAACGGCGACACGCTGAAGGCCTTCGAAATGAATGTCCTTCACTACGAATCCATCAGCACCGTATACGGTGGCGCTGCTAAACAGCAGCGACGCTATGAGCAACTTTTTCATCGCCATCGTTATTATGCGTTCTTCCTAACTAGCTCTCATAACCGAGAGAAATCATTGAAAAGTGCAAGCCCCATTAACAACACCAGCAAAATCGAGCCAATGCGGTAACTAAAGTCTTGAACTCGCTCGGATACCGGTCCGCCCTTCAGCTTTTCAATCGCTAAAAACAGCAGATGCCCCCCGTCCAGAACAGGAAGCGGGAACAGGTTGATAATTCCAAGGTTCACGCTGATAAGAGCGAGAAACATCAGATAGTAAATCAACCCAAATTCTGCTGACATCCCAGCCCCTTGAGCGATCGAGATCGGCCCGCTGAGGTTGTTCAGTTTGACATCACCGGTTATCAATTTCCCCAACATACTGACCGTCAGCTTCATCAATTGCCAGGTTTTATCCGTGGCTTCGACAATAGCGCTGAATGGTCCGTACTGGCGTACTGTCTTGTACTCGTCCGGCAGCGGGATAATTTTAGGCACCACGCCTGCAAACCCTTCGTCCTTGCCGCTACCCGGTTTTGTATCTGGTATCAGTGTCAAAGACAAGGGGCTGCCCTGTCTTTCAATATCCAGTGCTAACGGCGTACCCGGGTTATCCCGGACCAGGGTGACAAAGGTCATCCACTGCGTTAACTGCTGACCATCGACTTTAACGATCCTGTCGCCTGCTTGCAAACCTGCTTTACTTGCAGCGGAGTCTGTCTGCACTTGCGCCAGTACCGGTTCAATCTGCGGACCACGTGGCTGGATGCCGAGCGAAGCGACCGGATCTTCGCGGTCAGGCTCAAACTCCCAGTGGCGTAAATCCAGTGTCTTCGTCTGGCGGCTGTCCGTACCAAATGGCGCAACGGTAACAGTCGTCTGCGCATCACCGATTTTGGACACCAGCTGTAAACGCACAGCATCCCAGTCAGGCGTTTCGATACCATCAATCGCTTTAAGTTCCGTGCCGGGCGTAATTTGCGCGCTGGCGGCAATAGAATCGGGCGTTATTTCACCAATTACCGGACGCACGCCGGGCACGCCGATGATGAACACCAGCCAGTAAGCAACGATAGCGAAGAGGAAGTTGGCTACGGGACCCGCAGCGATGACGGCAGCACGCTGCCCGACGGTTTTATTGTTAAACGCGGTATGGCGCAGCTCCGGGATCACCGGCTCAACACGCTCATCGAGCATTTTAACGTAACCGCCAAGAGGGATAAGCGCGATAACGAATTCCGTACCTTGCTTATCGGTGCGACGCCAGAGCGCTTTACCAAAACCAATGGAAAAACGCTCTACCCGCACACCACAACGACGAGCAACCCAGAAATGGCCAAATTCATGCACCGTGATCAGCACGCCCAGCGCAATAATGAACGCCGCCAGATTCCAGAGAATACTCAGCATATAATCTTCCGTTAAATCGTCCTGAATACCAGCAATAACAGACAGGCAAACACCGGCACCGCCGCTGTCAGGCTATCTATGCGATCAAGTATACCGCCGTGTCCTGGAATAAGGTTACCGCTATCTTTGATACCGGCTTCACGCTTAAACATACTTTCTGTTAAATCGCCGAGAACGGAAGCCAGCGCGGCTACAATCGAGCATACCAGCAGCGTAAGCGGCGCAACATCCAGATTCGCCCACACGCCATAGCCCCAGGATATTACCGCAGCGGTGAATAAACCGCCAATAAACCCCTGCCAGGTTTTGCCTGGAGAGACTTTAGGGGCCAGCTTATGCTTGCCGAAAAGCTTCCCGAACATGTAGGCACCGGAATCTGCGCCCCACACGAGGATCATAACGTAGAGCAGCCACAGCGCACCGCTGTAGTGGTTCTCGTCATAATGCCAGGCGCGCAGCGCCAGCATGCCCCAGAAGAACGGCACGATTGTGAGGATACCGAACACCAGACGCAGCGCTTTCGAGTGTCGCCACAGGGTGGCCGATGCCGGATAAAACAGCACCATCAGCAGCGCGACTACCCACCAGCCGATGGATGCCCACAGCGCCCCTTCAACCAGAGGTTGATGCACGCTGTAATGGTATTCCGGCATCATCAGTAGCCAGCCTGCAAGCAGCAGCCCGCACAATACCGCCAGCCATACCCGGGCATTCCGGGAAGTAAAACCGCTAAACTGTCCCCATTCCCATGCAGCAAGCATGCACACGGCAATAGTGACAATGGCAAATCCCACGGGCGGCAGTAAAAACAGTGCCGCAATAACCACAGGGATTAATACAAAAGCAGAAATCAGGCGATACTTCAGCAAAAGCTACCCCCATCAGGCTTTGTCGCCACCAGGCTCGGTGCCGCCGAAACGACGCTCTCGATTGGCAAAGGCATGCAGCGCACCTTCAAAGTCTTGTTCATCGAAATCAGGCCAAAGAACATCAGTAAAGTAAAGTTCGGCATAGGCAATTTGCCACAACAAAAAGTTACTAATGCGATGTTCTCCCCCTGTCCTAATTACTAAATCTACGGGAGCCAGTTCATGCATGCAGATTTGCTTACTCAGCGCGTCTTCATCAATCTGGTCGGGGCGCAACAGCCCTTCCTGGACCTGAACAGCTAACTGCTGTACTCCCTGAATAATATCCCAACGTCCGCCATAGTTCGCTGCAATATTCAGCGTCAGGCCCGTATTCTGTGCCGTCAGGGCCTCAGCTTTACGGATCCGCTCTTGCAGACGGGCATTAAAACGGCTGGTATCGCCAATAACACGCAGTCGCACGTTATGACGGTGCAGGCTTTTTACTTCACTGTCCAGCGCCCACACAAACAGTTCCATCAGCGCGCTGACTTCCTGCGCTGGCCGGTTCCAGTTTTCACTACTAAAAGCGTACAGCGTCAATGCATCGATGCCGTTATTCGCAGCAAACGAAACCGCACGACGAACAGACTTGGCTCCGGCTTTATGTCCAAAAGCCCGTAATTTCCCTTGTCTCTTCGCCCAGCGACCATTGCCATCCATAATTATCGCAACATGACGGCAGCCATGCGCTGGCAAATTCTCGCTTAATGGTTGATTAGCAGACAACATAACGCGTTATTAGTCCCTGAAAAGGATTTAGCGGTAGCCAGGAATACTGAAGCCTTTACATAAAAAAGCCGTGTAAAACCACGGCTTACCTGACCTGAAAGGACAAAAGCCCCACGATCAGGTGGCGCAGACTATATCACTGAAGTAATACGCTAACAAATAGCACAACCACGAGTGGCTGTAATATCACCAGCTTGCGAGTTGCGTCACTTGTTTTTGTGCAACTTCACGCGCAAGTTTATCAACAGCCAGCACATCATCGATACTCTGCGGTTCGCGCAAATCCATCTTTTCGAGCACAGACAGATTCAGGGCGGCGATATCGGTAAAGCGGATCGCCGAGTCCAGGAAGGCCGCGACCGTCACTTCATTTGCCGCATTCAGCGCTGTGGTTGCCGCCTGTCCCTGCTCGAAAGCCTCCATTGCCAGCTTCAGGCAAGGGTAGCGATCGTAATCAGGCGCGCAAAACGTCAGTGCGCTCAGCGTGGTGAAATCCAGCGGCTTCGCGCCGGAGGCCACACGATTGGGCCAGGCCATCGTATGAGCAATCGGCGTGCGCATGTCTGGCTCGCCCAGCTGCGCTAACACGCTGCCATCCAGATAACGGACCATGGAGTGGATCACCGATTGGGGGTGGATCAACACTTCCATCTGATCGGCAGAGGCATTAAATAACCAGCGTGCTTCAATGTATTCCAGACCTTTATTCATCATGGTGGCTGAATCAACGGAGATTTTACGTCCCATTGACCAGTTCGGATGGCGGCAGGCCTGATCCGGCGTCATTGCAGCCAGTTCAGACAGCGGCGTTTCACGAAAGGGGCCACCAGACCCGGTAAGCAGAATCGACATCACGCCGTTCTGCTCTAAATCAGCGTACCCCAGGTTGTGCTGGAAAGGTTGCGGTAAACTCTGAAAAATAGCGTTATGTTCGCTATCGACCGGCAAAAGCTGCGCGCCGCTGTGCTGCACGGCGTCCATAAATAGCCGTCCACAGGTCACCAGGGACTCTTTATTGGCCAGTAAGACGGTTTTGCCGGCACGGATAGCCGCCAGCGTTGGCAGCAGCCCTGCCGCCCCGACGATGGCCGCCATCACCTGATCCACCTCATCCAGCGCGGCCATGTCACAGGCCGCCTGCTGACCGCTCAGCACCTCGGTACGGCTACCATGCTGCGCCAGTGCGGCTTTCAGCTGTCGGGCGCAGGCGTCATCATCCATCACCGCATAGCGCGGGGTGAATTCGAGACACTGTTCCACCATGCGCGCCACGTTTTTTCCGGCCACGAGCGCCGTCACCGCAAAGGTTTCAGGATTGTGGCGAACCACATCAAGGGTGCTGCAACCAATAGATCCGGTTGAGCCAAGGAGGGTTAATTGCTTCATCAGACGCCCGGCATAATGTTGGAGGATAGAAAGCAAAACGCCGCCAGCAAACCCTGTGGATTTCTGTACGGCGTTGTCATCATGTGCGCAGGATCAGAACTGCATCAGTTCCGCTTCTTTATCCGCCAGCGCCGCATCGATTTTCTTAATCGCCGCGTCGGTCTGCTTCTGCACTTCATCCTGCGAGCGACGATCGTCGTCTTCGCTGATGGCTTTGTCTTTCAGCAGTGCTTTCACTTTATCGTTCGCATCACGACGGACGTTACGCACGGCAACGCGCGCGCCTTCCGCTTCGCCACGCACCACTTTGATCAGATCTTTACGACGTTCTTCCGTCAGCGCTGGCAGCGGAACACGAATATCGCTACCGGCAGAGTTTGGGTTCAGACCCAGATCGGATGCCATGATCGCTTTCTCAACGGCCGGACCCATAGAACGGTCGAACACGTTGATTTTCAGCGTACGTGAATCTTCAACCGTGACGCTGGCCAGCTGACGCAGCGGCGTCGGGGTACCGTAGTACTCCACAACGATCCCGTCCAGCAGGCTTGGGGAAGCACGGCCAGTACGCACTTTGCTGATTTGGGTTTTGAATGCTTCTACGCATTTTTCCATGCGTACTTCAGCATCTTTTTTGATGTCGTTTATCACGTTACGGATCCTTGAAAACTTGTCTCAGGCAGGCCACACATGGCCACACCAAAAGGTGCGCTAAGTATAGCCTCGTTTCATTCATCACACTGTCATAGTGTCTGATAAAAACCGCTTTTAATTAAAGCAGGATCTTACCTTTATTTAACGCTCACGGAAATTAGTCCGTGATTAAAGTGCCTTCTTTTTCGCCCATGACCACGCGGCGCAGTGCACCCGGCTTGTTCATGTTGAAGACACGGATCGGCAGTTTATGATCGCGAGCCAGGGTAAAGGCCGCCAGATCCATCACTTTCAGTTCACGATCCAGCACGTCAGCATAGCTCAGCTGATCGTACAATGTGGCGGTCGGATCCTGCATAGGATCGGCAGAGAACACGCCGTCAACTTTGGTGGCTTTCAGCACCACATCGGCTTCGATTTCGATACCGCGCAGGCAGGCTGCGGAGTCAGTGGTAAAGAACGGATTGCCGGTACCGGCAGAGAGGATCACCACACGGTTATTACGCAGCAGGCTGATCGCTTCCGCCCAGCTGTAGTTATCACACACGCCATTCAGCGGAATAGCGGACATCAGGCGGGCGTTCACATAGGCGCGGTGGAGCGCGTCACGCATCGCCAGGCCATTCATTACGGTCGCCAGCATGCCCATGTGGTCGCCCACTACGCGATTCATACCCGCTTTCGCCAGACCTGCGCCACGGAAAAGATTACCACCACCAATAACCACACCGACCTGGATGCCTAATTCAACCAGCTCTTTGATTTCCTGTGCCATGCGGTCAAGGATGCTTGCGTCAATACCGAAGCCTTCGGAGCCCTGTAACGCTTCGCCACTAAGCTTAAGCAGAATGCGTTTATAGACGGGTTTTGCATTGGTAGCCATGATTCTTTCCTGAGACTGTCAACGATTGAGAGGGGGTTATTTCAGGCGACATATTACGTCGCAAACCAGCACAAATAACATAGGTATTTTGCTGATTTTTATCATGCGGGGTACAAAAAGAAGCCGCCCTCAGGCGGCTCCTTTTAGTGATTAAGACTGCTTGGACATGGCAGCAACTTCTGCTGCGAAGTCAGTCTCAACTTTCTCGATGCCTTCGCCCACTTCAAAGCGGATGAAGTTAGTCACGTCAGCGTTGTGCTCTTTCAGCAGCTGAGCAACAGTTTTGCTCGGATCGATAACGAACGGCTGACCGGTCAGAGAAACTTCGCCGGTGAATTTCTTCATGCGGCCTTCAACCATTTTCTCTGCGATTTCTTTCGGCTTGCCAGACTGCATGGCGATGTCCAGCTGTACCTGGTATTCTTTCTCTACCACTTCAGCAGACACGTCTTCCGGCTTAACGAATTCCGGCTTGCTTGCAGCAACGTGCATTGCCAGCTGCTTAACCAGCTCTTCGTCAGCACCGGTAGCGGCGATCAGAACACCGATACGTGCGCCGTGCAGGTAGCTGCCCAGCACATCGCCTTCGATGGAAGCAACGCGGCGAATGTTGATGTTCTCACCGATTTTTGCCACCAGCGCCACGCGCTCTTCTTCGAACTGTGCTTTCAGCACGTCAACGTCAGTGATTTTGCCAGCAACTGCTGCATCCAGCACTTTGTCAGCGAACGCCTGGAAACCACCGTCTTTAGCAACGAAGTCAGTCTGGCAGTTAACTTCCAGAATCACACCGTAGTTGCCGTCGATTTTGGTTTTGATCACGCCGTCAGCAGCTACGTTGCCTGCTTTTTTCGCCGCTTTGATCGCGCCAGATTTACGCATGTTTTCGATGGCCAGCTCGATGTCGCCATTAGCTTCAGTCAGCGCTTTTTTACAGTCCATCATGCCTGCGCCAGTACGTTCGCGCAGTTCTTTTACCAGGGATGCGGTAATTTCAGCCATTCTTAAATCCTCGGGAGATTTGATCTGCCTGGTCGTGACGACCAAACAGCTTAAAAGTGAAAAAGGGGCCATAAAAAGGCCCCTTAACCAAACTCGATACTACCTGGTTAATAAGGGCTCCGGGGAGCGTGCCTTATTATTCAGCTTCTACGAAGCTTTCTTCAGCCTGAGCAGCCAGATCCTGAGAACGGCCTTCACGTACGGTTGCAGCAACAGCGCTCAGGTACAGGGTTACAGCACGGATTGCATCGTCGTTACCCGGGATAACGAAGTCAACGCCGTCCGGATCGGAGTTGGTATCAACGATAGAAAACACCGGGATGCCCAGGTTGTTTGCTTCTTTGATTGCAATGTGTTCGTGGTCAGCATCGATTACAAACAGTGCGTCCGGCAGGCCGCCCATGTCTTTAATACCGCCCAGGCTGTTTTCCAGTTTCTCAAGCTCACGAGTGCGCATCAGCGCTTCTTTCTTGGTCAGCTTTTCGAAAGTACCGTCCTGAGACTGAGTTTCCAGGTCTTTCAGACGTTTGATGGACTGACGAACGGTTTTCCAGTTAGTCAGCATACCGCCCAGCCAGCGATGGTTCACGAAGAACTGGTCGCAGCTGTTAGCAGCTTCTTTCACCGCTTCGCTTGCAGCGCGTTTAGTACCAACGAAAAGGATTTTGCCTTTACGAGAAGAGATCTTGCTCAGTTCAGCCAGGGCTTCATTGAACATCGGTACAGTTTTCTCAAGGTTGATGATGTGAACTTTGTTACGTGCGCCGAAGATGAAAGGCTTCATTTTCGGGTTCCAGTAACGGGTCTGGTGACCAAAGTGAACACCAGCCTTGAGCATGTCGCGCATGGAAACAGTTGCCATGATTAAAACCTCTATATAAAAGTTGGGGTTATGCCTCCACGTATCCCATATTACCGACCCCGAAGGGCACCCCGGAATATGTGCCGATACGTGTGTGTTATTTACACAAAGTGAGATTTGTGGCTTCACGTGCCAAATGGAACGGAAGTCCGGCGCGCTTTATACCATAAATACGCCCATGACACCAACAGTTGTTGGCGACGGATGCGCTTAATGCTTCTCAATCTGGCAGGCAGCGCGTCAGGCTGATACCATTGACGCCACTTACACTATTATGGTCGACCTGATCGGCCCCGATGGACAGAATCAATGGCTATCTCTATTAAGACTGCGGAAGAAATCGAAAAAATGCGCGTGGCTGGCCGTCTGGCTGCCGACGTGCTGGAAATGATCGAGCCTTTCGTCAAACCAGGCGTCAGCACCGGCGAACTGGATCGTATCTGCAACGATTATATCGTTAACGAACAGCAGGCGGTGTCTGCCTGCCTCGGCTATCACGGTTTCCCGAAATCCGTGTGCATCTCTATTAATGAAGTGGTGTGCCATGGCATTCCGGATGACGAAAAACTGCTGAAGGATGGCGATATCGTCAACATCGACGTCACGGTGATCAAAGATGATTACCATGGCGACACCTCCAAAATGTTTATCGTCGGCAAACCGACCATTCTGGGCGAGCGCTTGTGCCGCGTCACTCAGGAGAGCCTCTACCTGGCCCTGCGCCTGGTAAAACCCGGCATTCGTTTGCGCAGCCTTGGCGCCGCTATCCAGAAATTCGTGGAAGCGGAAGGTTTCTCAGTGGTGCGCGAATACTGTGGACACGGCATCGGGCGTGGCTTCCACGAAGAGCCGCAGGTACTGCATTATGATGCGGATGACGGCGGCGTGGTGTTGCAGGCCGGTATGACCTTTACCGTTGAACCTATGGTTAACGCAGGCGATTACCGCATTCGCACCATGAAAGACGGCTGGACGGTGAAAACCAAAGATCGCAGCTTGTCTGCACAATACGAGCATACTATTGTGGTGACGGATAACGGCTGCGAAATTCTGACGTTACGAAAGGATGACACCATCCCGGCGATACTCTCGCACAACGAATGATAAAGAAGCCGGCGATTGCCGGCTTTTTTTATGGCGATAGTTTTTTCTTATAAATGGGCGCGATATGAGTCATAACCTCTCCGAGCAGTTCAGTCACACGGCCCCTACTCTTCCAGGCCAGCCGCAAAACCCCAACGCCTGGCCTGCGGGAGAGCTGACGTGCGCCGGTATTAAAGCGCGGATGGACGCATTCCAGCAGTGGCTGGGTGAGGTGTTTGATGCCGGCCTTTCCGCCGAACAGCTGATTGAAGCCCGTACCGAATTTATCGATCAGCTGTTACAGCGCCTGTGGATGGAATACGGCTTCGGCGAGGTTCCCGACGCGGCGCTGGTAGCGGTGGGCGGCTACGGGCGTGGCGAACTGCATCCGCTGTCTGACATCGACCTGCTGATCCTCAGCCGCAAAAAGCTGTCCGACGAGCAGTCGCAAAAAATTGGCGAGCTGCTGACCCTGTTGTGGGATATCAAGCTGGAAGTCGGGCACAGCGTACGCACGCTGGAAGAGTGCCTGCTGGAAGGCTTATCGGATCTCACGGTCGCCACCAACCTGATTGAATCCCGTCTGCTGATTGGCGACGTCGCCCTGTTTCTGGAACTGCAAAAGCACATTTTCAGCGACGGTTTCTGGCCGTCGGAAAAGTTCTTCGCCGCCAAACTGGAAGAGCAAAACGAGCGCCATCATCGTTACCATGGCACCAGCTACAACCTTGAGCCGGACATCAAAAACAGCCCCGGCGGCCTGCGCGACATCCATACCTTACAGTGGATCGCCCGCCGTCATTTTGGCGCCACCTCGCTTAACGAGATGGTCGGCTTTGGCTTTCTGACCCAGGCCGAACGTAACGAACTGAACGAATGTCAGCATCTGCTGTGGCGCATTCGTTTTGCGCTGCACCTGGAGCTGAGCCGCTACGATAACCGACTGCTGTTTGACCGCCAGTTGAGCGTCGCCCAGCGCCTGAACTATACCGGCGACGGCAACCAGCCGGTTGAGCATATGATGAAAGATTTTTATCGCGTGACCCGCCGCGTGACCGAACTGAATCAGATGCTGCTGCAACTGTTCGACGAAGCCATTCTGGCGCTGACGGCAGATGAAAAGCCGCGCGCCATTGACGATGAGTTTCAGCTGCGCGGCACGCTTATCGATCTGCGCGATGAGACGCTGTTTATCCGCGAGCCGCAGGCCATTCTGCGCATGTTCTATATGATGGTGCGTAACAGCAGCATCACCGGCATTTATTCCACCACCCTGCGCCATTTGCGCCATGCGCGTCGTCATCTGACGCAGCCGCTCTGTTTTATCCCGGAAGCGCGCACGCTGTTTCTCAGCATGCTGCGTCACCCTGGCGCGGTCAGTCGTGGCCTGTTGCCGATGCATCGGCACAGCGTGCTGTGGGCCTATATGCCCCAGTGGTCGCACATTGTCGGCCAGATGCAGTTCGATCTGTTTCATGCCTATACCGTGGACGAACATACTATTCGTGTGCTGCTGAAGCTGGAAAGCTTTGCCGATGAGGCCACGCGCCAGAAACATCCGTTGTGCGTGGAACTGTGGCCGCGCCTCTCGCACCCGGAGCTGATCCTTATCGCCGCCCTGTTCCACGATATTGCCAAAGGGCGTGGCGGCGATCACTCCGTGCTGGGGGCGCAGGACGTGCTGAAATTCGCCGAGCTGCACGGTCTGAACTCGCGGGAAACACAGCTGGTTGCCTGGCTGGTGCGCCAGCATCTATTGATGTCGGTGACCGCCCAGCGCCGTGACATTCAGGATCCCGAAGTGATTAAGCAGTTCGCCGAAGAAGTGCAGACCGAAAACCGTCTGCGTTTCCTGGTCTGTCTGACGGTGGCGGACATTTGCGCCACCAATGAAACCCTGTGGAACAGCTGGAAGCAGAGCCTGTTGCGCGAGCTCTATTTCGCCACTGAAAAACAGCTGCGTCGCGGCATGCAGAACACGCCGGATATGCGCGAGCGCGTGCGTCATCATCAGATCCAGGCGCTGGCGTTGCTGCGCATGGACAATATTAATGAAGAAGCGCTGCATCATATCTGGGCGCGCTGCCGGGCGAACTATTTCGTGCGCCACAGCCCAAATCAGCTGGCATGGCATGCGCGTAATCTGTTGCAGCACGATTTACGCGAGCCGATGATCCTGCTCAGCCCGCAGGCGACGCGCGGCGGCACAGAGATTTTCATCTGGAGTCCTGACCGTCCTTATCTGTTTGCCGCGGTGTGCGCCGAGCTGGATCGCCGCAACCTGAGCGTGCATGACGCGCAAATCTTTACCACCCGCGACGGTATGGCGATGGACACCTTTATCGTGCTGGAGCCGGACGGCAAACCGCTGGCAGCGGATCGTCATGAGGTTATCCGCTTCGGTCTGCTGCAGGCGATCACGCAGAACAGCTGGCAGCCGCCGCAGCCTCGCCGACAGCCCTCAAAATTGCGCCATTTTACCGTCGATACCGAGGTCAATTTCCTGCCTACTCACACCGACAGAAAATCGTTCCTCGAACTGATTGCCCTCGATCAGCCAGGGCTTCTGGCCCGCGTCGGCCAGGTGTTTGCAGACCTGGGAATCTCCTTACATGGGGCGAGAATTTCGACAATTGGCGAGCGAGTAGAAGATTTATTTATAATCGCCACAGCGGACCGGCGTGCACTTAATAATGTGCTCCAGCAGGAAGTGCAACAACGGTTGACAGCGGCCCTCAATCCAAACGATAAAGGGTAACGATTTTTTTTACACAGATGGAAAGAGTAAACAATGCAGCAGTTACAGAACGTTATTGAGACCGCTTTCGAGCGCCGTGCCGACATTACCCCGGCAAATGTGGATACCGTAACCCGTGAAGCGGTTAATCAGGTTATTGCCCTGCTGGATTCCGGCGCGCTGCGTGTCGCAGAAAAAATTGACGGCCAATGGGTCACTCACCAGTGGCTGAAGAAAGCGGTGCTGCTCTCTTTCCGCATTAACGATAACAAGGTGATCGAAGGCGCTGAAAGCCGCTACTTCGACAAAGTGCCGATGAAATTCGCCAACTACGACGAAGCGCGTTTCCAAAAAGAAGGCTTCCGCGTCGTGCCGCCAGCGGCTGTACGTCAGGGTGCTTACATCGCCCGTAATACCGTGCTGATGCCGTCCTATGTCAACATCGGCGCGTACGTCGATGAAGGCACCATGGTTGATACCTGGGCGACCGTCGGTTCCTGCGCGCAGATCGGTAAGAACGTTCATCTGTCTGGCGGCGTGGGTATCGGTGGCGTTCTTGAACCACTGCAGGCGAACCCGACTATCATTGAAGATAACTGCTTCATTGGCGCACGTTCTGAAGTGGTGGAAGGTGTTATCGTCGAAGAAGGTTCTGTGATCTCGATGGGTGTATACATCGGTCAGAGCACCCGTATTTACGATCGCGAAACCGGCGAAGTCCATTACGGTCGCGTCCCGGCAGGCTCGGTTGTCGTTTCCGGCAACCTGCCGTCGAAAGACGGTTCCTATAGCCTGTACTGTGCGGTGATTGTGAAAAAAGTAGATGCGAAAACACGCGGAAAAGTAGGCATTAACGAACTGCTGCGTACAATCGACTAAGGTCTTTCCTCTCCCGGTTTATCCGATGGTGACCCAGGCCGTCTTTTTTGCACAAGGCAGTGGCGGAGATAGATTTTTTCGTTAATTATTCATAGGTTATGTTGAGCTTAAGGGTACCGCTATGTACGATAATCTGAAAAGTTTAGGCATTACCAATCCTGATGAAATCGATCGCTATAGCCTCCGTCAGGAAGCCAATAACGATATTCTGAAAATCTATTTTCATAAGGACAAAGGCGAGTTTTTTGCGAAAAGCGTGAAGTTTAAATACCCGCGCCAGCGTAAAACCATCGTCGCGGACGGCGTGGGTCAGGGCTATAAAGAAGTACAGGAAATCAGCCCTAATCTGCGTTATGTGATCGATGAGCTGGATCAGATCTGCCAGCGCGATCGCACAGAAGTCGATCTGAAACGTAAGATCCTGGACGATCTCCGTCACCTGGAATCAGTGGTAACCAACAAGATCAGTGAAATTGAAGCCGATCTGGAAAAGCTGACCCGCAATAAATAGCCCGTCACTTGCCCGGTGGCGCACGCTTACCGGGCCTGGAACGAGGCAATTTGTAGGCCGGGTAAGGCGCAAGCCGCCACCCGGCACTTTTAACTACCTCTGTTCATCCAGCTGTAACGCCACATACAGCAGCAGCCGATCGTCAAAATTCCCCAAATCTAAGCCTGTTAATTCCGAGATGCGGTTCAGCCGGTATTCCAGCGTATTGCGGTGGATAAACAACGCTTTTGACGTCGCCAGCGGCTGCACGTTATGCCTGAACCAGGCCGAAAGGGTACGCCTGAGCAGGCCATTGTTGTCCATCGCCTTCAGACGCGCCAGTGGACGGGAGAGTTCATTTGCCTGCCAGCCGCCGCGCAGACTGTCGAGCAGCACCGGCAGCATCAAATCCTGATAAAAATAGCTGCGGTTTTCCGGCATGCGCTGCTTGCCCACCATCATGGTCGTACGCGCTGTCCGGTACGAGCGGGCGATGCTGCCAGGCCCGGTAAAATAGTTGCCGAGCGCCACCCGAAAACGCAACTGTCCGTTCTCTTTCATGCGCGCAATCAGCTGTTCCACCCGCTTACGGTGATCTTCCGCATCCCAGCGGCCAAAGGGATTCAGCGCCGGTTTCAGCACCACCATTTCCGTAAGAGAGACAATAGCGATCAGGTTATTCCGCTCCGGCGTGGTCAGCGCATTTTGCAGTTGCTGCAATTCCGCCATCGCACTGTCGACCCCGAGCTGACCGCTGTCCACTTCTACCACCGCCACCACGCGCGGCTGATTTAAATCGATACCCAGACGCTGCGCCCACTCGGTCAGCGCCGGGGTATGTTCTTCTGCCTGGATCAGGTTCATCACCAGCTCTTCGCGCAGACGACTGTCCTGCGCTAAAAGATGCATCAGACGAGACTGTTCCAGCATCATTTCAGCGGTCATGCACACCAGTTCGCCGTATTTGCGCAGTGTTTCCGGCTCACCGGTAAGACCGATAACACCGACGATCTCCCCTTCCAGACGCAGCGGCAGGTTAATCCCCTGTCGCACCCCATGGAGGTGGCGTGCTACGGCGTCATCAATATCCACCACTCGTCCCTGAGACAGAACCAGCAGCGCACCTTCGTGCAATTCCCCAATACGCTCCCGATCGCCACTGCCGATGATCCGGCCACGCGCATCCATCACGTTGATATTAGTATCGATAATGCGCATCGTGCGTGACACGATATCCTGCGCCATTTTGGTATCAAGATGCCAGCCAGCCATGTCACCCTCCCGTGAGCCGCGCGCCCGAACATGAGAGCCAGAATATGAGGTATAGCGGCAGCGTGCATTGTGCAGATGCACAAAGCAGCGATCGGAAGTGTGGAGTTGTGGAAAGCTTCACAGAATGCGGGGAGGAGCGCCCTTCCCCATCGCGGAGAAGGGCGCGGCAGATTACTGCATCAACAGATAAAGAGACGTATCGCCACGCTGAATATTCAGCGCCAGTACCGACGGTTTGCTGTCGAGGATCTTACGCAGCTCAGCAATATTTTTCACCGGCTGCTGGTTCGCGCCGATGATCACATCGCCTTTTTTCAGGCCAATGCGGGCAGCCGGAGAGTTGGCTTTCACATTGTTGATCGTCACGCCCTGATCCTTACCTTTGTTGCTCATTTCCGCGCCTTCAATACCGCTGAAGACGGTGCTTGAATCCACCTGATTCTGGCTGCTCTGTTGCAGTTCCAGCGTCACGGTGACAGGTTTACCGTCACGCAGCAGGCCAAGGGAGACTTTGCTGCCAATCGGCATAGAACCGACTTCCGCACGCAGCGCCGCAAAGCTGCTGATCGCTTTACCGTTGAGGGAGGTGATCACGTCACCCGCCTTGATGCCGGCTTTCGCCGCGGACGAGTTCGGCATCACCTGGCTGACGAAGGCCCCGCGCTGAGCGTCGACTTTCATCGCTTTCGCCAGTTCGGAGTTGAGTTCAGTACCAAGAATACCCAGTTCACCACGGCGAACCTGACCAAACTCCACCATCTGCGCGGTCAGGTTTTTCACCATGTTGCTTGGGATAGCAAAGCCGATACCAATGTTGCCGCCGTCCGGGGCGAGGATCGCGGTATTAATACCGATCAGCTCACCGTTCAGGTTGACCAGCGCGCCGCCGGAGTTACCGCGGTTAATGGCCGCATCCGTCTGGATAAAGTTTTCATAATTTTCAGCATTCAGACCGCTACGGCCCAGTGCCGATACGATCCCTGAGGTCACGGTTTCGCCCAGACCAAAGGGGTTACCGATCGCCACGGTATAGTCGCCCACGCGCAGCGCATCGGAATCGGCCAGCTTGATAGCCGTCAGGTTTTTCGGGCTCTGGATCTGGATCAGCGCAAGGTCAGATCGCGGATCTTTACCCACGACTTTCGCGTCGAATTTACGTCCGTCGCCCAGCTGTACCTTAATTGTGGTGGCATTATCCACCACATGGTTGTTGGTAACGACATAGCCTTTCGCGGCATCAATAATCACGCCGGAACCCAGCGCCATGAATTTTTGTTGCTGACCGCCATCAGGCCCACCAGGCATACCGCCCTGGCAGAACGGCGAACTCTGGAACGGGGAACCGTCCTGGCAGAACGGGGAATCGTCACCAAAGAACTGCTGGAAGTTGCGGCCCATACGCGGTGTATTGACCGTCGTGCTGCCTTCCACGTTAATGCTCACTACTGATGGCATCACCTTTTCCAGCATCGGCGCCAGACTTGGCATCGGCTGCGCGGCAGGCGCGGAGGACGCCGTTTCAGCCGCCATGGCCGACATCGGAGAAAGCGCTAAACCTAAACTTAATGCCAGTGCACTCATTGCTAACGTCGTTTTTTTCATGTTTTTCAATCTCTGATTACTGATTACGCAAAGGGGCTGTGTTGTTTCAATGAGAGTCGATTTATAGCGCGAAGTTCCAAAACGAACTTTCTGCAAAAGTAAAAATTTATTGTCGGTCTTTACAATTGCAGCACTATTATTCAACGGCCATTAAACGGCGGTATTCATCCCAGGCGTACAGGTCAGTCATGCCGCTGATATAATCCTGGATCAGACGACAACGGTAATAAAACTCCAGTACCGGGAAGTCTGTCGCCGCACGATCTAATTTACTGACCGCCTCCACATACGCCAGCCGATGACGTGTCGAAAGCTTATGAAAGAGACGCGTTTCAATCGGGAAGCGGCGCAGCCGTTCTTTTTCCGCCAGCTCGCTAAAATCGTTCAACGTTAATTGCAGCAGCGGCCGGTAGATATCTAACAGGCCGCTGATCACCCGATAACCCTGCAATTCCAGTTGCTCTACATCGGGGTGGCTAAAGACATTTTCAACCGCCACGTTCTTATATAATTCAAGTAATTGACTGTAGCCGCTTTCGTCTTCCAGCAGCGCATGATTAAACTCCCCGGAGAAAATCTGCGGCAGATTATCAATAAAACGCTGTGCCGCATAAGGCACCAGCTTATTAAGCGTATTGACCCGCAAATACATAAAGAACTGATCTTCCGCGCTGCGGCTTAACCGGTTGGCACGGGATTTATCCCAGGCATTTTCTACCACCTGAGCAAACAGTGAGCCTTTTTCATGGATGCCCCAGGCATCATAAAGATGCTGGTAAAGCTGTTCGACGGTAAATATTCGTTTCTCGACGGCGTCTTCCAAATCCGCGACGCAATAAGAGATATCATCGGCGGCTTCCATCACCCAGGTGAGCGGAAAACGGCTATACGTGTCCAGTTCCAGCTCTTTACGTAAGCGCTCGACGTAAGCTTCCTCAGAAAAATAATAGCCGGGCTTCTTCATTAAATAATTATGACTGGCGGGTGGCTCGCCCACCCACCATGCCGGACGGGTATATTTTAAAATACAGCCTACCTGCGCCCAGGTGAGGTTCATGCGCATCAGGGAATGCACCAGCCGGATGCCCTGCGCATTGCCTTCAAAATGACACAGATCCTGGCGCACTTTACGCCGTAACTCATTTTGCGCGTCCTCCCCTTCCCGCAGACGCAGCGCGGTCACCTGACAGCGATCGCTGCTCAGCGGCTGGCTGGCGGCATCTTCCGGGAACAGACGCTGGCGAAACCAGTCGTTGATCGCCGCTTCGCCAAAATGCCCGAACGGGGGATTGCCGATATCGTGCATCAGACAAGCCATTTCAACGATGCTTTCAAACGGCCCGGTCAGTTCGTCAAGACCATAGGTTTCCAGCAGTCGCTGTTCTTTCAGACGGCTCAGGATCTCTTTGGCGATGTAGCGCCCCACCTGTTGTACTTCCAGCGAATGCGTCAGCCGGGTACGTACGGCAGCGTTACGCTCCAGCGGGAATACCTGGGTTTTCTGTTGCAGGCGGCGGATCGCCGGTGAATTCACGATACGTCCACGATCGCTTTCAAAAATCCGCAGGATCTCGTGTTCGGTTTTGACGCCCTGCGGTGAACGGTAGCGACGATGCCAGTTTATTTTTCTGCGAAAATCGATCTCAGCCATTTCTTCTCCCGCGATCGCGCGTCATGTGAAGTAATGCATTCCTGCCTGCCATGATAGACTATGCCCTGAAAACGTAACTCTGTCTTATCACATTAGCGAGTATCTCTATGAAAGTTGGCATTATTGGTGCAATGGAAGAAGAAGTGACGCTGCTGCGTGACAAAATCGAAAATCGCCAGACGCAGAAAATCGCGGGCTGCGAAATTTACACCGGTACGCTCAATGGTACAGAAGTCGCCCTGCTGAAATCGGGTATTGGCAAAGTCGCAGCGGCGATGGGTGCTACGCTGCTGCTGGAGCGCTGCAAACCTGATGTGATCATTAATACCGGCTCGGCAGGCGGTCTGGCGCCGACGCTGAAAGTGGGCGATATCGTGGTCTCCGACGAAGCGCGCTATCACGATGCCGACGTCACCGCGTTTGGTTACGAACTCGGTCAGTTACCGGGCTGCCCGGCAGGTTTTAAAGCCGACGACCAGCTGGTTGCCGCCGCCGAAGCCTGCATTGCGCAATTGAATCTGAACGCCGTGCGCGGGCTGATTGTCAGCGGTGATGCCTTTATCAATGGTTCTGAAAACCTCGCGAAAATTCGCCATAACTTCCCTCAGGCGATTGCCGTAGAGATGGAAGCAACGGCGATTGCCCACGTATGCCATAACATGGGCGTGCCTTTTGTGGTGGTGCGCGCCATTTCCGACGTGGCCGATCAGGAATCTCACCTGAGCTTTGATGAGTTCCTCGTGGTGGCGGCGAAGCAGTCCAGCCTGATGGTTGAAACACTGGTGCAGAATCTTACGCGTGGCTAAGCGTTCACTAAGGGCGCTTGCCGCCCTGCTTCTGCTGACGCCGGTGTGGCTGTATGCTGCGCCGCGCGTGATTTCCCTCTCACCGTCAAACACCGAACTGGCGTTTGCCGCCGGGATCACGCCGGTAGGCGTCAGCAGCTATTCCGATTACCCACCAGAAGCCCGTAAAATCGAGCAGATCGCCAGCTGGCAGGGCATCAATCTTGAGCGCATCGTGGCGCTTAAGCCCGATGTGGTGCTGGCCTGGCGCGGCGGCAATGCCGAGCGACAGGTAAATCAGCTCACCCGTTTTGGTATCCGCGTCCTGTGGATCGACGCCGAAACTATCGAGCAGGTGGCGCACTCGCTGGAGCAACTGGCCGAATACAGCCCACATCCTGAACAGGCTCACGCCAGCGCACAGGCCATGCTCAGCGACTATGCCGCGCTGAAAACGCAGTATGCCAGTGTGCCAAAGAAACGTGTCTTTATGCAGTTCAGTACCCACCCTCTGTTTACCAGCGGTAGCGGAACCATCCAGCACCAGGTGGTGACGTTGTGCGGCGGTGAAAATATCTTTGCTTCAGCGAGGGTTCCCTGGCCGCAGGTGAGCCGCGAACAGGTGCTGGCCCGCGATCCGCAGGCCATCGTGGTCACCGGCGGAGCGGACGCCATTCTGAAAGTGAAGACATTCTGGAATAATCATCTCAAAAGTGAGGTGATCGCCCTCAATAGTGACTGGTTTGAACGGGCATCCCCGCGTATTATCCTCGCCGCAAAACAACTCTGTACCGCTCTCGCACAGGTAAAATAAAATGCTTGTCTACTGGCTGGATATTATCGGCACCGCCGTTTTCGCCATTTCCGGCGTACTGCTTGCCGGAAAACTGCGCATGGATCCCTTTGGCGTGCTGGTGTTGGGCGTAGTCACCGCTGTCGGCGGCGGCACCATCCGCGATATGGCTCTGGATCACGGCCCGGTGTTCTGGGTCAAAGATCCAACCGATCTGGTGATCGCGATGGTCACCTGCCTGTTAACCATTCTTTTAGTGCGCCAGCCGCGGCGTCTGCCGAAATGGGTGCTGCCCGTATTTGATGCCGTGGGATTAGCGGTATTTGTGGGCATAGGCGTAAACAAGGCATTTCTGGCCGGAACGGGGCCGCTGGTGGCGATTTGCATGGGGGTGGTCACCGGCGTGGGCGGCGGGATTATCCGCGATATGCTGGCCCGTGAAATTCCGATGATCCTGCGTACCGAAATCTATGCCACGGCGTGCATTATTGGCGGCATCGTGCATGCGACGGCGTTTTACACCTTTGGGGTGCCGCTGGAAACGGCAAGTATGATTGGGATGGTGGTAACGCTCGCCATTCGTCTGGCGGCGATCCGCTGGCATCTGAAACTGCCGACTTTTGCGCTGGATGATAATCCGCGATAAGAAATGATATGCCCGGTGGCGCGATGCTTACCGGGCCTGGAACTGCCCTGCTTCGCCCGGTGGCGCTACGCTTACCGGGCCTACAACGACGACAACGGCACGTTGCTTGCCCCAGACCGGGCAAGACGTCGCCGCCGCCCGGCAACAGAGCACACGCTTAAATGCTGAACGACGACCCGCACCCGCAGGTGCTTTTGGCGTTCGGGTTGGTGACCACAAAGCGCGATCCTTCCAGACCCTCGGTGTAATCCACCGCACCGCCCACCAGATATTGCAGGCTCATCGGATCCACCACCAGCGCCACACCGGATTTCTCAATGGTCATGTCGCCATCGTTAATCTGATCGTCAAAGGTGAAACCGTACTGGAAGCCGCTGCAACCACCGCCAGTAATGTAGACGCGCAGCTTAAGGTTCGGGTTTTCTTCGTCTGCGATCAGGTCTTTTACTTTAATGGCTGCTGCTTCGGTAAACTGCAGCGGCAGCGCTACTTCATCACTCATTTTTTGCTCCCATTGATACGGCGATGCGGGCAAAAATTAACCCGATCTTTAAATTATTATCTAATACCCTGGTAAATCGTTCAAGTATTCTCCTGGAATGCCTGCGCGTGGGTCTTCGCCTGAAGGTCTGCTTCCTGCCGTGCCAGCGTGCGGGCAAGGATCGTGGAGTATAACGGTTTGCCGCCTAAAAATTGTGCCAGTAGTGTTGCGCCAAGACAGGTAATAATCATTGGCAATATGAGCTGATAATTGTCGGTCATTTCCAGAACCAGCACGATGCCGGTGAGCGGTGCACGCACGGAAGCCGCCAGTAGCGCGCCCATCCCGGCAATGGCAAAGGTACCGGCCTCCAGATGATAAGCCGGAAACAGCCCGGCGCAGGCCATGCCAAATGCCGTACCTAACAGCGTACCCAGCGCCAGCATTGGTGCGAAAATCCCACCCGGCGCGCCCGACGAAAAGCACAATAACGTGGTGATCACCCTGGCAACAAAAATGAACAGCAGCATCCCCACCGCGTAATTTCCGGCGGCGGCAATCGGGATCAGCATAAAGCCGCCCCCGGCGATTTCCGGCACAATCAGTCCCAGCACACCGCACAGCCCGCCGATGACACCGCCGATCAGCACCCATTTTTTAATCTCGCCGCCATGCAGCCGGGCGAACATGTCCTGCGTACGCAGCACCAGGGAATTAAACAGCGGCCCGATGCAGCCGAACACCATGCCAAGCACAAGATAAAGCCATAACGTATTGACCGGCGCATTCGCCAGCTTGCCGACTTCGATCACCGCGCCTTCGCCGTTAAAAATACGGAACACGATGCTCGACATGATCACGCCGGTAAATACCGCTTTAATGGAAATCAGGTTGTAGCGAAACTGCGGGCGCATCTCTTCGAGGATAAATAAAATGCCCGCCAGCGGCGCGTTAAACGCCGCCGACAGCCCCGCCGCCGCACCGGTAGCCAGCAGCGTGTGGCGGGCTTCGGCGCTGCGCATGCGGAAAATATCCAGCACCATACGGCCAACATTGCCACCAAGCTGCACCGTCGGCCCTTCGCGCCCCAGTACCATGCCCGCGCCGAGCGTACCCAAACCGCCGATGAATTTGACGGGCAATACGCGCCACCAGCGTACCGGGCGTAACTCCTCCAGCGCGCCTTCGATTTCCGGTATACCCGAGCCGCCCGCTTCCGGCGCAAAGCGTCGCACCAGAAAATAACCAACCATTGCCAGCAGCGCCGAGAGTACAAAGGCCAGAGGCCATACCAGCCAGGCGCGATCCGCTACCTGCGCCAGCGTGCCAATGCGCATGTTTGACACCCCGTTTACTGCTTTCTCGAACGCCACGCCAACCAGACCCGCAAGGGTGCCGACCAGCGCCGCCATTAGCAGGATCGCGAGCGGCGTTTTGTCCCGCTGCAACAGACGGCGGATCAGATCCCCGCGTCGTAAACGCACCAGTTGCTGTGTCCGGAATGAAGGTTTTTCTGCTTTCATAATGGTTTAATCAATTCGTCACACAAATGAGTTTGCCTATTTTACCCATGCGTAGCGCCAGAGTGGCAATAAAAATGCCCGGAAAAGTGCCCTTTCCATCGGGCGAAACTTTTATAACCTTTGGCGAATACTTTAGAATGGCCCATAAATCCTTTTTCCACGAACCAGGAACTCACCCATGAGTAAGTCTCAAGACCTCTATAGCGCCGCCCGTAAACTTATCCCCGGCGGCGTAAACTCGCCGGTACGCGCGTTTACCGGCGTCGGCGGCACGCCGCTGTTTATTGAGCGTGCGGATGGTGCTTACCTGTACGACGCCGATGGCAAAGCCTATGTGGATTATGTCGGCTCCTGGGGACCGATGGTGCTGGGGCATAACCACCCGGCGATCCGCAACGCGGTCATTGAGGCCGCGGAGCGTGGCCTGAGCTTCGGCGCGCCGACCGAAATGGAAGTAAAAATGGCAGCGCTGGTCACCGAACTGGTGCCGACCATGGACATGGTGCGCATGGTGAACTCCGGTACCGAAGCCACCATGAGCGCGATCCGTCTGGCGCGTGGCTTCACCGGCCGCGACAAAATCATCAAATTCGAAGGCTGCTACCACGGTCACGCCGACTGCCTGCTGGTGAAAGCCGGCTCCGGCGCGCTGACCCTGGGCCAGCCGAATTCACCAGGCGTACCGGCAGATTTTGCGAAGCATACCCTGACCTGCACCTATAACGATCTGGCGTCCGTCCGTGAAGCGTTCGAAGAGTTCCCGCAGGAGATCGCCTGCATCATCGTCGAACCGGTGGCGGGCAATATGAACTGCATTCCGCCGCAGCCAGATTTCCTGCCCGGCCTGCGCGCGCTGTGCGATGAATTTGGCGCGCTGCTGATTATTGACGAAGTCATGACCGGCTTCCGCGTGGCGCTGGCGGGCGCGCAGTCTTACTACGATGTGGTACCGGATCTGACCTGTCTGGGCAAAATTATCGGTGGCGGTATGCCGGTGGGTGCCTTTGGCGGTCGTCGTGATGTGATGGATGCGCTGGCCCCGACCGGCCCGGTTTATCAGGCGGGTACGCTGTCCGGCAACCCAATTGCCATGGCGGCAGGCTATGCCTGTTTAACGGAAGTCGCGCAGCCAGGCGTGCACGAAACCCTGACCGATCTGACCACCCGTCTGGCGAATGGTCTGCTGGATGCGGCGCAGGAAACAGGCGTGCCGCTGGTCGTGAACCACGTCGGCGGCATGTTCGGTATTTTCTTCACCGACGCAGCCGAAGTGACCTGCTATCAGGATGTGCTGAAATGCGACGTGGAGCGCTTTAAGCGTTTCTTCCATCTGATGCTGGAAGAAGGCATCTACCTGGCACCGTC
This sequence comes from Enterobacter kobei, assembly GCF_018323985.1. GTDB lineage: Bacteria > Pseudomonadota > Gammaproteobacteria > Enterobacterales > Enterobacteriaceae > Enterobacter_D > Enterobacter_D kobei_A. The sequence goes on from NZ_AP024590.1 coordinate 3,721,889, forward strand.
GGCGTTCGAAGCGGGCTTTATGTCAGTGGCGCACAGCGAAGAAGATATTAATAAGACGATTGACGCGGCGCGTAAGGTGTTTGCGCAGCTGTAATGGTTGTTATTGTGCCCGGCGGCGCAAGCTTGCCGGGCCTACAGAATCGCAGGTCGGGTAAGCGAAGCGCCACCCGACATACCACCGTTTGACCTGTAGGTCGGGTAAGCGAAGCGCCACCCGACATTTCTCACCGGCTTTGCTTTCGCAGCAAATAGATAAAGTACGGCGCGCCGATAAAGGTCGACAGCAGCCCGGCCGGGATCTGGTACGGGAACATGATCATCCTTCCACACCAGTCCGCGAACACCAGCAGTAATCCCCCCGTTAAGGCAGACATCACCATATGCGGCATCGTGCGGCGGAACCCCATCATGCGTGCGATATGCGGTGCCATCAGACCAACAAAACTCAGCGGGCCGATGGTCATGGTCGCGGCAGCGGTCAGACAGGATGCCAGCAACAACAGTCCTACGCGAGACGGCGTGAGCGCCACACCCACCGCACGGGCCGTTTCACCGCCGAGCGGCAAAATGGTCAACAAGCGACGGCACAGCGGCGTGAGGGCCAGCAGCACGACAGTGGCGGCCATCGCCCACTTCACCTGTTGCATCGTCGCGTTATAGGTGGAACCTGAGATCCACGTCAGGATCTGCGCCATTCGCGGATCGCCGCTCGCCTGTAACATCATCAACAGCATCGTGAAAGCGGTGCTGAGCGCCATGCCCGCCAGCAGCATCCGGTGCGGCGAGAATCCCCCGCGCCCGGCGGCCAGCATAATGATCATTAGCGTCATTGCCGCCCCCAGACTGCCCGCGGGTAACAACCAACCAAAGGCGTTACCTGGCACAAAGAACAGCATCACCACCACACCGAAGGCCGCCCCGGAGCTGATGCCCAGCACTTCGGGGCTGGCCATCGGATTACCGGTCAGGCGCTGGATAATACAGCCCGCCACCGCCAGCATCACGCCCGCCGTCAGCGCTGCCAGAATACGCGGCGCGCGCCACTGCATCAGTTCATTGAGCAGCGAGCCGCTCGCCCAGTGCCAGCCCTGCGCATCGCGCCCCAGCGACAATGCCGCCGTCATGCCGAGCAGCAGCACGATGACGCCAGCCAGCGCAAACCAGCTCACATGCTGGCGCTCAGTAGCCACGCGATCGCCCCCGTCCATCGACGGCGCACTCATGCTCTTAAGACGCGGCAGCAACCACAGCAGCAGCGGTGCCCCCACCAGCGCCGTCACCGATCCGGTGGAGACTTCCATCCACACGCGCATCAGCCAGAGCACCACCTGATCGGAGAGCCAGAGGATCAGCGCGCCAATCAGCGGTGCAAGCAGCAGCCGCGACAGCAGACGCCGTGCGCCGAGCATTTTCGCCAGCAGCGGCGCGAACAGGCCAATAAAACCGATGATGCCGACCGCGTTGACCAGCAGCGCACTGAGCACAATCGCCAGCATCAGCGCGCCAAGTCTGGCGAGCGACAGCGCAAGGCCCAGGTTACGCGCCACGCCATCATCCAGCCCCATCAGCGTCAGCGGCCGTAACAGCAACAGCGTCAGCAGCACGCCGCCCAGCAGTTGCGGCCACAGGCGCTGCACCACACTCCAGTCGGTCTGCGTCAGTGTACCGGTGCTCCACAGGAACATACTTTGCAGTTGATCGTGGTGAAACAGTACCAGCAGCTGATTGATTGCCCCGCAATACAGGCTGACCACCAGCCCCGCGAGGATCAGCGTCACCGGCGAGAGGCGTTTGCCCCAGGCGACGCCAAACACCAGCGCGCCGACCACGCAGGCCCCGGCCAGCGCGGCAAACTGTGTGGTCATCACGCCCGGCATTGCCCATAGCGTGGTGAGGGTGATCCCCAGCTGCGCGCCGGTAGCGACGCCGAGCGTTGTCGGCTCCGCCAGCGGATTGCGCAGCACCTGCTGGAACAGCACGCCCACCAGCCCCAGCCCTGCCCCCACCAGCAGCGAGATCGCCAGCCGTGGCAGCAGGCTGTAATGGAACAGCATCTGCTCAATCGAATGAATGTCCGGCTGCCAGAACCCCTGCTGCCACTGCGCACGGGGCAACCCGACGTTGAGGTTATTCCACGTCAGCCCAAGGGCGACGATAAACAGCACCCCAAGCAGCGCCGCCGGGAAAGGTGCGATACGACGGCTCATGCCTGGCCTCCCATCACCTTATCCAGCACGCGCACAAAATGCATCGCCGACAGCGTGGCACCGTAGAACCACACCGCGGGCGCGCGGTAAAAACGCCCGGCGCGCACGAAGGGCATCGCCTGCCACAGCGGGGTCGCCATCAGGGTCTGCATCTCCCTCTCGTTACCGTGATCAAAACAGAGCACATCCACGTCTTTAAATTCGCCAAGCCGGTCAATACCGACCGCCGTACTGCCCCAGAAGGTGGTTTCCCCGTGCCAGGCGTTGGGAATGCCGATGGCGTCGAGCGGCTCCTGGAACAGGCAGTTCGGACAGAACACCAGCATATGACGCGCATCCAGCAGCGTGACCATCAGCAATGGCCTGCCGCGCCGCGCCGCAAAGCGTGGTTTCATGGTGTCGATAAAGGCGTCGAACTCCGCGAGATGCGTCCGCGCGGCAGGTTCCCGGCCAATCAACTGCGCCATTTCCTGGAGCGACTGACGCGCCATGGTGAGCGGTTTTTTGCCGTCGCTGAAGGTAAAACCGCGGCCCGGCGCAATGCGTGCCAGCACATCTGCTGACGGGCCATAGCCAGCAGACCAGACCATATATGACGGTTTCATCTGGGTGAGCAGTTCGAGATTTGGCTCGGTGCGCAGGCCAATGTCGATCACCGAGTCGGGCAGCGCCGGTTCGTTGACCCACAGGTTGTAGTTAGGTATATCAGCCACGCCATAAGGCGTGATGCCGAGCGCCAGCAGCAGTTCCACCGGCAGCCACTCAAGGGCGACAATACGGTGCGGATCCACCGCTGCCGCACGGGCGCTGCCCATTTTCAGTAGCAGCGGCGACAGGGCCATGGCCGTCAGCAGGCGGCGACGGCTAAACAGGTTTACGTCAGTCATCAGAGAACAAAGCTCACCGGTGCAGCCCCTGTCGGGTGAGGCAGAATGCCCATCGGGATCCCGTAGATTTTTTCCAGCGTCTCAGCGCGCATTAACGATTCCGGCGTGCCTTCGGCGATCTTCTCCCCACCGCGCAACGCCACCAGAAAATCGCAGTAACGCGCTGCCATATTAATATCATGCAGCACGGCGATCACCGTCAGGCCGCGCTGCTGGCTGAGGCGATGCACCAGCGCCAGCACATCCACCTGATGGGCGATGTCGAGCGCCGAGGTCGGCTCGTCGAGCAACAGGCAACGGCTGTCCTGCGCCACCAGCATGGCGATCCACGCCCGCTGACGCTCGCCGCCAGAGAGGCTGTCCACCAGCCGCTGCGCCAGCGGTTTGAGTCCCACCAGCGCAATGGCCTCATCAACTTTTTCCCGGTCGGCGACGCCAAAACGTCCCAGCGCGCCATGCCAGGGGTAACGCCCAATCGCCACCAGTTCGCGCACCGTCATCCCCTCCGCCTGCGGCAGTTGCTGCGGCAGATAGGCCACCTTGCGCGCAAAGGCTTTGCTGCTCCAGCTTGCCAGCGGTTGCCCGTCCAGCAGTATATCGCCGTCTGACGGCGGCTGGTGGCGGCCAAGCATTTTCAGCAGGGTGGATTTACCGGAGCCGTTATGACCGATAAGCCCGGTCACTTTGCCCACCGGGAAGGTTAACGCCAGCGGATGCAGCAGCGTGCGGCCAGGCACCCGGAAGGCGACATCGGTAAGACGAAACGTGGTATCGGGATGGGAGTTGTTTTCCTGCATAGCGCCAACTTATAAAAAGGGCACGACAAGCCGTGCCCAAAAGAAGATTAGAAGCGGAAGGTTGCGGTACCGACAATCTGACGTTCCGCGCCCCAGTAACAGGCATGATCGCGGTAGCAACTGGAGACGTATTCACGGTCAAACAGGTTATTGACGTTAACGCCAATGGACGAGCCTGGCAGGCCAAAGCGCGCCAGATCGTATTTCACCATCGCGTCTGCCACCGTGTAGCTCGCTACGTTAAAGGTCTGATTGGTCTTCGGACCGCTGCCGTAGAAACTGGAGGTGTTGCCAACATAACGGGCACCTGCGCCAAGAGTCAGGCCGCTGAGTGCCGTTTCATGGAAGGTGTAGTCAGCCCACAGCGAAGCCATATTGCGTGGAATTTCCGCCGGACGTTTACCTTCATACAGGGTGTCGTGGGTGTATTCCGCATCGGTAAAACTGTAGGACGCCGTGATATCGATATTTTGCGTCGCCGCGGCTTTCGCTTCTAACTCGAAACCACGGGAGCGGATCTCGCCGCCCTGTACGCTGAAGGCCGTATTTGCCGGATCCGCTGTCAGGTTTTTGTCCTTCGTCAGCTGATAAACGGCGGCGGTCACCGTCACCGGCAGATCTTTCGGCACGTATTTCACGCCCGCTTCATACTGCTTACCGCGGGACGGATCGAACGGCTTCCCGCCCAGCGTTGAACCGGAAATCGGCTCGAAGGATTCGCTGTAGCTGATGTAAGGCGCAATGCCGTTATCAAAGACATAGTTCAGGCCACCGCGCCAGGTGAACTGCTCATCGTTAATTTCAGCCAGCGAGCTGGAAGAGCGGGTAAAAGTAGAGGTCTTCGCAAAGTCGTAGCGACCGCCTAAGGTGAGGATCCACTTGTTCCATTCCGCCTGATCCTGCACATACAGGCCCGTCTGTTCCTGACGGTTGATCACCGCATACGGGAAGTTGATATTGACGTTGGCATTGCCGTACTGCGGGTTGGTCATGCTGATCGGATTGGCGGTGCCATAATCCGCATCAATATCGTTACGCATACGCAGGTAATCAACACCGGTCAGCAGGGTGTGATCAACCGCGCCGGTGGCGAAATCAGACTGCAACTGCGTATCCACAGTAAAGGAGTTCAGATCTTCATCGGAGCGCACAAAGGCGCGGTTAATTTGCGCCGGTGCCTGATAGCCGTTGCCGTAGGTCGAGGTGTAAAGCGTATGAACACGGGTATAACGCAGGTTCTGACGCACCGTGAAGGTATCGTCAAAGCCATGCGCGAAACTGTAGCCAATCAACTGCTGACGACGAGACAGGCGGTTATCTTTCTCGCCTTCGTTGAAGTCGGTCGGCAGCTTGTGCGCCTTACCAGCGGCATCGTAATACGGCACCACCGTCCCTTCACGCGGCAGCCAGCCATAATAGCCTGCATCCGGATCGCTCTGGAAATTGCTCAGTAAGGTGAAATCGGTTTTGTCATCCGGACGCCAGCTAAAGGCCGGCGCAATGGCATAGCGCGTGGATTTGATATTCTCCTGCTGCGCATTCTGGCTACGCCCCAGACCGGTTAAACGGTAAGAGAACTCGCCGTTGTCATCAATGGCGTCGCTGAAATCAAAGCCCGTCTGCCACAGATTGTGGGTACCCATTTTGAACTGTACTTCTTTGAGCGGTTCTGTCGTCGGGCGCTTGGTCACCATGCTGACGACGCCGCCCGGATGGCTCTTGCCATACAGCACGGAAACCGGGCCGCGCAGCAATTCCACGCGCTCAAGGAAATAGGGATCGATGGACGCTTCAGAGTAGTTATCGCCCTGCAGCTTCATGCCGTCGAGATACTGATTGGTGTTAACCGTCGTTGAGGTGGTGAAACCACGAATAGACACCACATCAAAGGTGGTGGAGCTGCCGCGCGTGGCGAACACGCCCGGCGTATAGCTCAGCGCGTCTTTCACCGTGCCCGGTTGTTTAAGATCCATCTCTTCACGCGTTACCACCGAAATCGACTGCGGCGTCTTTTCTATCGGCGTATCGGTTTTGGTGGCAGTTGCTGTGTGTTTGGCAGCAATTGTCGCCGCCGGGCCCCACGCGCTTTCTTGCGGTGCGGCGGACGTGGTAACGGTGATTGTGTCTTCTTGAGGTGCTGCATGCGCATAACAAGACATACCGCCGATGGCGGTAGCGACCACGACTGCGATCTTACGCAGTGAAGAATTGATCGGCAGAGCCGTTTCAGGACGCGCCATTGTGTGTCTCTCTGGAATGTGATGAATGATAACGTAAACGATAATTATTATTATGACCGCAGCATATTATGCGAGCACCCGGCTTGAAAGCAAGGGCTATGCGGCCCTACGAGAATTAAGGGTTTAAGAAATAGTCAGATGATCAGAAAGGGTAAAAAAGATGTGCACGAATGTTTACTCACCCGTGCAATGTTCACATTTCAGCGATAATAAACCTCAAAGGTTGCCGCCGCGTTAACCTGGCCCCCTTTGACGGTGCCGGTTTTGATGTAGCGCGCTTTTAACGGAATGGCGATCGACTGCCCGGCATTGGTTTGTGACACCGCCGTGTATTCCTGGTCAAACTGCAATACCGCATTATAACTGTTCAGGATCTGAATACCGACGCCCTGCGCTGCCCCCTCGCCTGACGCAATAGTGAGGATATTGCCGTTAATGACGCCGGTAGATCCGGTAGTGGTAAATTTGTAATCGATTTTTCTGCCAGCATCGCAGTTGTCAATCTGGAGCTTAAATCTGTCATCGGAGACCACTTTTGAAACCGTATCCATAAATTCGCTGACATTAAGTTCCTGGAGCGGCACGGTAATATTCTTTTCCACCAGATTGCAGGTGGTGTACTCAACATCAACGACACTGGAATTAAAATGCACGCTCGCAACACTCAGATCATCGAACTTCCAGTCCGCGTTAAATTTATCGATATACATCGTCCCGGTATTCACCGGTCCGGTTACCACAACCTGTAGCGCGGCATTGAGCGTGAAGGTGTAATAACCATCTTCTGTTTTGACCGGTGACATGTCCCGGTGCCAGGGCCTGATGAGTGCGTCGGCATTAAAGGTGGGCGTGGTCTCGTTTGCCCAGGCCGCGCGCACGCCTATGCCAGGCACGTTGGTTTGATAAACGCCCTGCAGAGGGTTATCCGTACGCTCATCCGCAGAGGTGATATCGTTATAGCCCTGCCAGATCTCCGCCAGGCTGGTACAGTCAATTTTGATCGCCCCGCTGGCATGACTCTCGGTATAAATGACGGTGCCAGGTTTGGCATCACTGCTGACGATTAACGTCGGCGGCCCGAAAAACAGACGCGCAGACGGTTTTTTGTCGAGTATGGTGCAGGAGGCCTGTGTGGAGGCGCTCAGCAGCGCCGCACACACCAGCAACAGGGTGAGACCGCCGCGCCATAGCCGTAAAATCTTTTCTTTGTTTATCATCGTAACATCCTGTTTTACTGGCAACTGACAGAGGTCATCAGCAACGCCGTGTCCATTTTTTGCGGAACGCTGACGCGGCCTGCACAGCGCGCCTCTGGCGTATCGCCCCACTGCACGGTAAACGCCTGCGTGCCTTTTAATCCGGTGACATACACTTCCCCGCTTTCACCGACAATCGCCGTCATGCCTTCCATACTTAACACGGCACCAAAAGGCACCACGCCGCGATGGTGCGTCAGGGTTAACAGCGCACGTTTTCCGGCACGGGCGGAAAAATCTGCTGCCACTACCGCGCCTCTGGTCGGGATGGTGTCGACGGCCGCATCCTGAATATCAATATCGTCCCGCCCGTGGGTATTCACCGTGACGGTGTTGCGACGGTAAGGCGTCAGTGTCGGTACAATGGCATTGCCCCAGGCGTCGGTATAAATGCCCTGCGCACTCTCCACTTTCACATTGTCGCCATCGGTAATATGCACCACGGCGAAAGCATCCTGCACCGAGCGTCCCAGTGTCACGCCGTGGGAGTGCCCCACCACAGAGCCCTGCGCACTGTACCCCCACTGCTTACTGTTTTTCTGATAGCTGTAGCTGGTGCTGAAATCCCCCATCGACGCGCGATAGCGCGAAGAAAGATAAGCGCCATTGCCGACATTATCGCGGGTGTAATTTTGCTGGAGGTTATAGGTCAAATTGTTGTCCTCCAGTAACGAACCGTTGATCCCTACCTGATGCGTCGCGGTCCCGGTTTTGGAGCTGGTGAGATTGTAAGTCGCCCAGGCTTCCGGCAAAAAGCGTGACAGCGGAATATTGAGCGACAGGGAGAACTGCCGATCGTCACGGGTGGACGGCGTTTTGGTCAGGCTGTAATTGACTGACCAGTTCGCCCCATGCCAGCTGCTGCTGTAACCAAGGCTGACGCTGCGCTCGCGCCCTGACATTCCCCAGTAGTTCTGCTGCCAGGCGTTAGCGTAGACGGAACCCCATCCGTTCAACGACTGGGACACATTAAGCTGCAGACGGCTGCGCCGGTTGTAGGCATTGCGATAGCTGTATATATCGTTGCCGTCATCGCCGCCATTACGCTGATCTAACGCCTCCTGGAAGGTGTAAAAACCCGACGTGGAATAACGGTAACTGGCCAGCGTCAGCGTGGTATCGGTGGCCGGAAAGTCTTTCGCGTACTGCGCACGCCATGACTGCCCTGTTGCCTTCCCACGCGTATCGGCAAAAGCGGTCTGCGCCTGGGTGAGATCCAGCGAAAAGGAGCCTAAACGGTGTAAGTCAGCGCCCACACCTATCAGCCCGGCGCGATACATTGACGCGCCGAGCACGCCGCCGTAAACCGTGGTTCCGAACGGCAGACCGTAAATCAGCGTCGCCTGTCCAAACGCGGGCTCTTCTCCATGATTAACATCGCGGTATTTACCGGCTGAAACACTGTATTTCAGCGCGTCCTCGCGCTGCATGATGGGCACGGACGAACTGGCCTGGATAAAGCTGCGCTGGGTGCCATCGGCTTCCTCGACCGTCACTTCAAGGTCAGCACCCGCCGTCACCTGCGAGAGATCGCGCAGCTCAAACGGCCCTGCCGAAACGTTGGTCTGGTAGATCGTGTAGCCGTTTTGCTTAACAGTCACTTTCGCGTCACTGTTGGCAATGCCACGCACCACGGGAGCAAAGCCCTGTAAGCCGCCGGGAGACATAGCGGTATCCGTCTCCAGCGTCACGCCCGTCATTTGTACGCTGTCGAACAGCTCGCCATTGGTTGACGTTTGTCCGGCGCGAAACTGGCTGCGCAAGCGCTTCACATCACGTTCAAGGGTAATATTGATCGATTGCCAACCGGTATCGCTTCCCCAGTTACTGGTGTTGCGGAAACGCCAGGGGCCGATGTTTACCCCAGAGTCCAGACTCGCAAAGTTTGCCCGGCTGCTGTCAGCATCGGTTTGCTGACGCGATCCCGAGACATAATAGCTGGACCATATCGCCGGTATGCCGTCATCCCAGTTCGCCGGATTAGTCTCACCTGACAGGCGCGGGTTGCGAAACTGCTGTGGAATACGCAGTTGCAGTACCTGGGTGTCGGGGCTGAAGTCATAGCGAGCACCGGGTATGTACTCGCTGATATCGCCTACCGGCGCATTATCATCAAGCGGCTGTAATGCCGCTACCGCATCGACCTTCACGCCCAGCTCAGCCAGTTCGGCTTTGGTAAATTGTGGGATCAGCGCACTGTTGTCTTTTGAGAGCAGGTAAGTGAGATTTCGTTTATCAAGACGGTCTTCATTCCAGACGATTGACGTCAGGTACTGACCGGGCGACAGGCCGTTATGGCGTAAATACGCCTCCACCGCGCCGGTATTTTCAAGCGGCGTCTCAGTTTCCAGTACGCTGAGATTAAAATAGTCGTCGGCATATACCACGCCGCTCGCCGTCGAGATGGCAAAGGCCAGCGCGCTGAGCGCAAAAATCCGCACAGAACAATAAGAAGACATATACGCCACCCACGATGCGATACCGCCAGCTTATAAGTCCTGCTGACGTGCTTCGGTTTCAGCACCGAAATCGTTAATGGCGGTCCACATCACCGGACTCTGCGCCCCTGCCGGCAGGGCAAAAACCTGCTCGCCAAACGGGGCAATCATCATGGAGAGCGCAGAGGGTGCATCCGGCTTGCCAAGCGGTTTGACCTCTTTCTGGGCCACCTTAAGCTGGCCCAGGGTAACGTAGAACGGCGTCGGGTTTTTGATGGTCAGTTGATTGTTGCGGCGGCTGAATTGCAATGACTGCCATGCCGTTTTCGCGGCCGTGTCGCTAAGCGCGGTCGGGCGATAAAACAGTTTAATTTTCGTTTTGATCGCAAATTGCAGGGTATTTTTATCGCGCAGTTCTTCAGGCAATGCAGACACCGATTTAATATTTGCCATAAATAAGGATTCACGATCCTGCGGCAATTTCGCTTTATCACCGGTATATACGACGTGCAGCAGCGTTTGACGGTTTTCATCAAGTTTGTAGATCGGCGGTGTGATGACAAAAGGCGCTTTGCTGTCATCGGTATTACTGACCCAGCTTTGCACCAGATAACGCTTTGCGTCATCTCGATTTTTTAATGAGACCTGGACCTCTGCCTGGTCAGCGGGATAGATAATACGTGTCCCGCCAACCACAATCCCTGCCTGTGCCAGGGTAGTACCCAGCAAAAACAGAATGCCCAGTAAAGCTTGATAAATTCGCATTTTCTTCATTCTATCGAAAAACATGGCCCATCATGGGCCAGTCTTTTTTTAATTAAGGGTAAAGTAGGGTATAAGTCGCCTGAGCTGAGTAATCACCTGTTTTGGGTAATACTGAACCAACCTGAACGACTTCAGCGACATAATTAAATACAGCATCCTGGCCCTGAACTACTATTTTATCGAGTGTAGAAGCGGACCCATCAAATTTAATATAATTGCTCGTATTTTCTGGTGCTATACGAACCCCCAGATTTGTATCCGCCGCTGTAGTTGCCAATATTTGATCGCCATAACCTTCAATACGCGCACCAGTGAACTTGATATTAAGCTTGTTAATAGTGGTGGCATCACAGTCGCTCACGGTGATCTTAAAAGGCTGTCTGTCTCCAACTTGTTGATCCACGCCGAATGAGGTTTGTGACAGCGTTTTAAACATAACCGTTCCATCCGCTCCAGCATCGTTAACTTTAACGTTGCAGGTATCGGGAACTATCTTCCCCGTAAAGGTGATAGTGCCGGTATCTACCGCTTTGGTTGATGGAATAACGGCAGCAAACACAGTACCCGCAATCAGTGGCAGGAGATATTTTTTAAACATAACGTGTTCCTTACATATGTCGATTAAAAAATTTACATCACAGAGGTGATAATATGGAGAATTGATATTTTAACTAACCAAAAGAATGAGCTTATGCAGCGAAAATATATTCGCATACATTCCATGCTTATTCCTGCGTGTGCAATTATGTTAACTTCACTCAAAAATTAATGCAATAGCCTGACTTTTCCCACCACAGAAAATGCCTCATCCATATATTCATGCAATTAATATTAATAGCGCTTTTGATTAAGCAGATATCACATTTAATTAAGCATTAAATTTTGCTATATATATTCATAAGAGAAATAGTAATACTGTGCTACACGCAGGATCAGTTACTTAACCGTAATTAATCATTCTGAATGCGTATTATCTTCACGTCTGTGCCTGCCAAAGGCGTATCTGAGGAACGGCAAATATCAGTAAAAGGAAAGTATGTCAGACGACACAGGCAGGGAACAATCTTAAAAAAAACCGCCCCAGAGCGACGCTAATCGGCTCTGGGGCGGTGATACAGAAAGATGAAGCTTAGTTACTGCCGAACATATCCTTGATCCAGCCCGCTACGCCATCGCTTTTCTCTTGCTGCTGCGGCGGTTGTTGCTGCTGTTGCTGAGGCTGCTGTTGCGGCTGCTGCGGGGTCGATTGATCGAACGGATTGTTCGACTGCTGCAACGCCTGGCTCTGCTGGCACAGGCTGTCCGGATTGGTTGTCCACACCGGGATGGTGCGGGAACTGCCACCGGCGCACATAAAGTTGCCTGCGTCATCAATGCCCATGTCGACAATATCTTCCGGCGCAGTCAGCTCCAGCGGGAATGGCGACTGGTTCGCCAGATAGCGCTGATAGATCGCCATTGCCCCGCTCGCCCCGTACAGTTTGGTCGGCTGGTTATTATCGCGGCCTACCCAGGTAATGGTCACTTCACGCCCGTCGATGCCGGCAAACCAGGTATCGACGTTATTGTTGGTGGTGCCCGTTTTACCCGCCAGATGCAGACCCGGATACTTCGCGCCAAGCTGACGCCCGGTCCCGCGCTGGATCACCTGCTGCATGGTCCACAGCGTCATGTACGCCGCCTGTGCTGGCACCGCACGCTCTGCCTGCGGGAAGCTCTGGTACAGTACCGTGCCGTCTTCGGCAATCACCGAACGCAGCGCGGAGAGCGTCGCGCGGTTACCGCCGCTGGCGATGGTCTGGAACGCCTGCGCCACTTCCACCGGCGTCAGGTTCAGCGCCCCCAACAGCATGGACGGCACCGGGTGCAGCTGATCTTTCGGCGCGCCCAGCTTGAGCCAGGTATCGGTGACCGCCGGCAGGCCGAGCGCCATTCCGAGGTTAACCGTCGGTACGTTCATCGAACGGGTCAGCGCATCCACCAGCAGCACCTGGCCGCTGAAGCGTTTGTCATCGTTCTGCGGCGACCACACCTGGCCGTTCGGCTGGCGCAGGGAGATCGGTGCATCGGCGATCACGGTATTCAGACGGTACTGATTCGGCTGGCTCAGCGCGGTCAGATAGGTCGCCGGTTTCGCCAACGAGCCAATGGAACGACGCGCCTGCATCGCACGGTTATAGCCAGCGAACTGCGGCGTCGCCCCGCCGACCATGGCGCGGACTTCACCGCTGAAGCGGTCAACCACCACCATCGCGGTTTCCAGATCGGTCAGCTTACGCTGCTTGATCAGCGCCGGAATACCTTCCACCGCCGCTTTCTCGGCGGCGTCCTGCGCCACTGAGTCGAAGGTAGTGAAGATTTTCACGCCGGAGAGATCTTTTACTTTATCGCCCAGCTTCGCCTGCAACTCCTGACGCACCATCTGCATAAAGGCTGGCTGCGGGGAGATCACGCCGCCGCGCGGCTGTACGCCCAGCGGACGGGCGCTCAGCATGTCGTAAAGTTCCTGATCGATAACCTGCTGCTGTTGCAACAGACGCAGCACCAGGTTACGACGCTCCAGCGCCAGTTTCGGGTTACGCCACGGGTTGTAGATGGACGCGCCTTTCACCATACCCACCAGCAGGGCCTGCTGGTCAAGGCTCAGTTCTTCCACCGGACGCCCGAAGTAGTACAGGCTCGCCAGCGGGAAGCCGCGGATTTCGTTGTCGCCGCTCTGACCGAGGTACACCTCGTTCATATACAGCTCAAGAATGCGGTCTTTGCTATAGCGCGCATCCATGATCAGCGCCATATAAGCTTCGTTCGCTTTACGGCCATACGAGCGTTCGCTGGAGAGGAACAGGTTTTTCACCAGCTGCTGGGTGAGCGTACTCGCCCCCTGCACCGTGCGTCCTGCCGTCAGGTTCGCCAGCACCGCACGCCCGATGGAGTAGAAGCTGATGCCATCATGCTCATAGAAATGGCGGTCTTCGGTAGCCAGCAGCGTATCCACCAGCAGATCCGGGAAGCCACTGCGCGGCACAAACAGGCGCTGCTCACCGTTCGGCGAGGAGAGCATGGTGATCAGCCGCGGATCGAGGCGGAAGAAACCGAACTGGCGGTTGTTTTCCATATTCTCGATGGTTTCCAGACGATCGCCGCTGAAGGTCAGACGCGCACGCACCTGGCCCTCTTTGCTGTCCGGGAAATCGAACGGACGGCGGATCATCTCAATGCTGTTCGCCTGCACGGTAAATTCGCCAGGACGGGTCATCGCCGTAACCTTGCGGTACTGCGTGGCTTCCAGCAGCTTCACCATCTCGTTTTTGCTGACCGCCATATCCGGCTCAAGGTTCACCATGCGGCCATAAACGGCGGCAGGCAATTGCCAGACTTTGCCGTCGATGCGGCTGCGGATCTTCTGATCGAGATACAGGCCATACATTGCCAGCAGCACGACAATGACCAGACCGATTTTTACCAGCAGCCAGAACCAGCCACGTTTGCCACGCGGCTTTTTCCCTTTGCCTTTACCCCTGCGCGGCATGGGTTCGTCGTCCTCATCATCATAATCATCCGCGTCCTCATCTCTGAGACGACGACGGCTTACTTTCTCTTTTACCGGACGCGCTGGTCGGCCTTTGCGTCCAATAGGTTCGCGGTCATTCCCCGCCATGTTCTCTCTCCGCTACATTTTTCAGGCGCAAGGCCCGATCCTCATTGCTTCCGCAAAACGGCGGAAGAAGAAATCTCTCAAAGTTCATTGCACCCGTGCCGGACGGCGCTGACGCTTATCCGGCCTACAGGGTGTGATAATTGCCTACGAATACTTTTTGGTGCGCCGCGTGGGCGCTGCCGTTGCCGGGTTATCCGGCCAGACATGTTTGGGATAGCGCCCTTTCATCTCTTTCTGCACTTCACGATACGCGCCCTGCCAGAAGGCGCTGAGATCGCGGGTGATCTGTAAGGGACGCCGGGCGGGAGACAACAGCTCCAGCACCAGCGGCACACGTCCGTCGGCAATGGCGGGCGTCGTCGCCTCGCCAAACATTTCCTGCATCCGCACCGCCAGCACCGGGTCGTTATCTTCGTGATAACGAATGGCGATCCGGCTTTCCGTCGGCACAGTGTAATGCGACGGCAGCGCACTATCCAGCCGTTGACGCATTGGCCAGCTCAGCAAATTTTCCAGCGCCCGGCTGACATCCAGCGCTTTTAGGGCGCGCAGGGAGTGAACGCCCTGCATACCGGGAAGTAACCATAGCTCAAGCGTTGCCAAAAGCGAGTCATCATCCACGGCGGGCCACGCCGTTTCCGGCAGCCATTTCGCGGCGCAGTGCAGCCGGAGTCGCAACTGCTCCGCTTCCGGCGTCCAGTTCAGTACGTGTAGCCCCTTTTCACGAATGCCGTTGAGCATCGCCAGATGCAGTTCTTCTTCCGACGGCTTCGCCAGTGGCCGGACGCTGAGCGTCAGTTGTCCGATCTGGCTGCGGCGGAAGGCTTTCAGGGTGCCCTGCACATCATCCCATTCGACAGAATCCGACTGCCGCAGCAGTTCAGGGTGCGCGGCGACCAGCGCGTCGATGTCCAGCGCCAGCGCCTGCAAAATGCGCGCGTCCGGGGTATGACTGCCCTGCAACAACAACGGGGCGATCAGCCACTCATGCCGCCCCAACGCATCGTCGCTGTCGAGCATCACGCCCATCCCGTTCGCCAACTGATAGCGCCCTTCCTGCCCGCGACGACGGGCAATACGATCGGCAAAAGCACTGGCTAAGAGACCCGGCAGCAGATCGCTGTCCTCCGCACCTGCGCGCTGGTTGAGGCGCTTGATGAGCTGCTGGCTACGCCGCTGCCAGTGGGGCTGATGGCGCGAGAACGCCACGCTTAAATCGGTATTGGCGCCGCGCGGTGGCTCTTCAAGAATGGCGACCAGCTTCGCGGCGGTGGCGATTTCATCTGGCGTATTCGCGGCGATGAGCATCGCGCCGTGGCGCGGATCGGTGCCAAGCCGGGCGATTTTCTGCCCGCGCGGGGTGAGGCGATCCTCCGCCAGCACCTGAAGCTGCGTCAGTAACATCCGCGCGGCGGCCAGATTCGCGGCGGGCGGCGCATCCAGAAAAGCCAGCTGCGCCGGATCCGGGCATCCCCATTGCAGCAGTTCCAGCAGCAGGCCGGAGAGATCGCATTGCAGGATCTCCGCATCGCTCTGCGCAGCAGCGCGTTCAGCCTGATCTTTTGCCAGCAGATGCACGCAGATCCCGGCTTCCAGTCGCCCGGCGCGGCCCGCGCGCTGGGTCATCGACGCCTGGCTGATACGCTGGGTCACCAGCCGCGTCAGCCCGGTACGCGGATCGAATCGCGCCACCCGCTCCTGGGCGCTGTCCACCACCAGCCGGATCCCTTCGATAGTGAGACTGGTTTCCGCGATGTTGGTCGCCAGCACCACTTTACGCAGACCGTCCGGCGCGGGGAGAATGGCTTTGCGCTGCTCGGCCAGCGGCAGTGCGCCGTATAACGGGCAGAGCTGCACATCGGCCCCCACGCGCGAGGCAAGGTGTTCCTGCACGCGCTGGATCTCGCCCACGCCCGGCAGAAACAGCAGCAGCGATCCGCGCTCCGCCCGCAGCAGTTCGGCGGTAGCAATGGCGATCGCTTCATCGGCACGCTGATGCGCGGGCAACGGCTGGTAGCGGCGTTCCACGGGAAACGCGCGGCCCTCGGACACAATCACCGGCGCCTCGGGCAGCAGCCCGCGCAGCCGCTCGTTATCCAGCGTCGCCGACATAATTAACAGTTTGAGATCGTCCCGCAGCCCCTGCTGCACATCAAGCAACAGCGCCAGTGCCAGATCCGCCTGCACGCTGCGTTCGTGGAATTCATCCAGGATCACCAGCCCCACGCCAGTCAGCTCGGGATCCTGCTGGATCATGCGCGTGAGGATCCCCTCAGTGACCACTTCAAGACGTGTATGCGGCCCGACACAGGTTTCAGCGCGCATACGGTAGCCAACGGTCTCGCCGGGCTTTTCGTTCAGGCTTTCCGCCAGCCGCTGTGCGACGTTACGCGCAGCCAGACGACGCGGCTCAAGCAGTAAAATACGGCCCGCGATCCCCCCCTGTTGCAGAATGTGCAGCGGCAGCCAGGTGGATTTCCCGGCCCCGGTCGGGGCATTAAGCAGCACGCAAGAGGCGCTTTTCAGCGCGGCAAGCAGTTCAGGCAGTACGGCGGCAACCGGCAAAGAGGACACGCAAGGCTCCAGTGGGTTAACTTTCATTTCATCGGCGTGCATTGTAGCATCGCCGTAAATCATTACCGAGTATCCCTTATGCCAGACACCAGACGGCTGTTTTTCGGCCTCGAACTGCCTGCTGATGTTCAGCAGCAGGTGATCCAGTGGCGCGCCGCGCACTTTGCACCGGATGCCGGTCGCCCGATAGCGGCGGCTAATCTGCACCTGACGCTGGCGTTTTTAGGCGAGGTCAGCGCCGACAAACAGCAGGCGCTGTGCGACCTGGCCGGGCGTATTCGTCAGCCGGGCTTTACGCTGACGCTGGACGATGCCGGACAGTGGCTGCGCTCGCGGGTCGTCTGGCTCGGCACACGTCAGCCGCCGCGTGGCCTGTTACAACTGGCGAGTATGCTGCGCGCGCAGGCTGCCCGCAGCGGTTGCTATCAAAGCCCGCAGCCGTTTCACCCTCACGTCACGCTGCTGCGCGATGCCAGCCATGCGGTAAACATTCCGCCGCCGGGTTTTCGCTGGTCTTTCGCCGTGAATGAATTTGTGCTGTACGAATCGCAGTTTGTTAAGGGACGCACGCGTTACACGGCGCTCAGCCGCTGGACGCTCAGCCATAAGGAATAACCTATGCAGTTTTCTCCGCCGCTTCAGTCCGCCACCCTCATCCAGCGCTATAAACGCTTTCTGGCAGATGTGGTGACGCCTGCGGGTGAAACCCTGACGTTGCACTGCCCCAATACCGGCGCGATGACCGGTTGCGCGACGCCTGGCGACACCGTCTGGTATTCCACTTCAGAAAATACTAAACGGAAATATGCGCACACCTGGGAATTAACTCAAACGCAAGCGGACGCGTGGATTTGCGTCAATACTTTGCGCGCCAATATGTTAGTCAAAGAAGCATTAATGGCAGATCGTTTGCCCACACTAACGGGCTATAGCGCGTTGAAAAGTGAAGTGAAATATGGTTCTGAGCAGAGCCGTATCGATTTCATGTTACAGGCAGAAGAACGCCGCAACTGCTATATTGAAGTGAAATCAGTCACGCTGGCCGATAAGGCGCAGGGCTATTTCCCCGATGCGGTCACGCTGAGGGGGCAGAAGCATCTGCGTGAGTTAATGAGCGTGGCAGCCGCAGGCGATCGGGCTGTGCTGTTGTTTGCCGTATTACATTCAGCCATCGACCGTTTTTTACCGGCTCGCCACATCGATCCTAAATACGCACAGCTTCTGAGTGAAGCGCAGCGGCAGGGGGTAGAAATTCTGATTTATAAAGCGGAACTTTCTGCCGAAAATATGAGTCTGAGTTTGCCGCTATCTGTCGAATTTTAAAGGCGTAGTGGCTGGGTAAATAGTGTTCTGGTCTACGTGCGCAAATACGCTTTTCCTCACACGGTTGTCAAGTGTAACGTTTAGATAATTGCTATCCGGAAAAGCATCTGCTATTTATAGCGGCCTGATTTTTCCCCCGACACGGGGATCGATAGTGCGTGTTAAGGAGAAACAACATGCAAGAAGGGCAAAACCGTAAAACATCGTCCCTGAGTATTCTCGCCATCGCTGGGGTGGAGCCATACCAGGAGAAGCCGGGCGAAGAGTATATGAACGAAGCCCAGCTCACGCATTTCAAGCGCATTCTTGAAGCGTGGCGTAATCAACTTAGGGATGAAGTCGATCGCACTGTCACACATATGCAGGACGAAGCCGCTAACTTCCCTGATCCGGTAGATCGTGCCGCACAGGAAGAAGAGTTCAGCCTTGAACTGCGTAACCGTGACCGCGAACGTAAACTGATCAAAAAGATCGAGAAAACGCTGAAGAAAGTGGAAGACGAAGATTTCGGCTTCTGCGAATCCTGTGGTGTTGAAATTGGCATTCGCCGCCTGGAAGCCCGTCCTACGGCCGACCTGTGCATCGACTGCAAAACACTGGCAGAAATCCGCGAAAAACAGATGGCGGGTTAACCTGCGGCGCTTTCGTAATGTTCTCTCAGGCGGGAGTCTCTCCCGCCCTCTTAGCTTTACCCCATCATGCCTGACGCTGATTATATTGGGCGCTTTGCGCCATCCCCATCTGGTGAACTCCATTTCGGTTCGCTAATCGCCGCCCTTGGCAGTTATCTGCAGGCGCGCGCCCATGCCGGTCGCTGGCTGGTGCGTATCGAAGATATAGATCCCCCCCGTGAAGTCCCCGGTGCCGCCGATACTATTCTGTGCCAGCTGGAACACTATGGTTTGCACTGGGATGGCGAAGTGCTGTGGCAGTCACAGCGTCATCAGGCGTACCGCGACGTGTTACAGCTGCTGCATCAGCAGGGGCGCTGCTATTACTGCACCTGCACCCGGGCGCGCATTCAAAGCATTGGCGGCGTCTATGACGGCCACTGCCGCACGCGGGGCAATGGCCCGGAAAACGCCGCGCTGCGGCTTATTCAGCATCAGCCGGTGACCCGTTTTCACGATCGACTGCGCGGCGAGATCGTCGCCGATGCGGCGCTTGCACACGAAGATTTTATTATTCATCGCCGTGATGGGTTATTTGCATATAATCTGGCGGTGGTCGTGGACGATCATTTCCAGGGCGTAACTGAAATTGTGCGCGGTGCGGATCTGATTGAGCCGACGGTACGCCAGATTTCGCTGTATCAACAGCTTGGCTGGCCGGTGCCGGGGTATATCCACCTGCCGCTGGCGCTCAATGCCGCAGGCGATAAGTTGTCGAAGCAGAATCACGCTCCGGCACTGCCGCAGGGGGACCCGCGCCCCATACTTATCAGTGCGTTAGCGTTTTTAAATCAGGATGTAACAGAAGAATGGCAGGATCTGTCCGTTGAGGCCCTGTTACAACGAGCGGTGCAAAACTGGTCCCTGTCACGGGTGCCACTGCAAGCCTGCGTGAATCCGGCATTCTCAAATGCCCCACGCTGAGCTATGATAAGCCGCAATTTTTTTGTCCAGAAGACTGACACAACCGAGGTGCACTATTTTTACCCGAGTCGCTAATTTTTGCCGCAAGGTGCTAAGCCGCGAGGAGAGCATGGCTGAAGATGTCGCCATCGCCGAACCACAGATGACGGTTATCCCGCGTGAGCAGCACACGATTTCCCGCAAAGATATCAGTGAAAATGCCCTCAAGGTCCTCTATCGCCTGAATAAAGCCGGCTATGAGTCATACCTTGTCGGCGGCGGCGTGCGTGACCTGTTGCTGGGCAAAAAGCCAAAAGATTTTGACGTCACCACCAACGCCACGCCGGATCAGGTCCGTAAACTGTTCCGCAACTGCCGTCTGGTCGGTCGTCGTTTCCGTCTTGCGCACGTGATGTTTGGCCCGGAAATCATCGAGGTCGCCACTTTCCGTGGTCATCACGAAGAGCAGTCCGCCGATCGTACGACCTCCCAGCGCGGTCAGAACGGCATGCTGCTACGCGATAACATTTTCGGTTCGATCGAAGATGATGCACAGCGCCGTGATTTCACCATCAACAGCCTCTATTACAGCGTCGCGGATTTTACCGTACGCGATTATGTGGGCGGGATGCGCGATCTGGAAGACGGTGTGATCCGTCTGATTGGCAATCCGGAAACCCGCTATCGTGAAGATCCGGTGCGTATGCTGCGCGCGGTGCGCTTTGCCGCCAAACTGCATATGCGTATCAGCGAGGAAACGGCTGAGCCGATCCCACGCCTGGCGACGCTGATTAACGACGTGCCGCCAGCACGCCTGTTTGAAGAGTCGCTCAAGCTGTTGCAGGCGGGCTACGGTTACGAAACTTATAAGCTGCTGTGCGAATACAGCCTGTTCCAGCCGCTGTTCCCGACCATCACCCGCTACTTCACTGAGAGCGGTGATTCGCCGATGGAACGCATCATCGATCAGGTGCTGAAGAATACCGATAACCGTATTCATAACGATATGCGCGTCAATCCGGCCTTCCTGTTCGCTGCCATGCTGTGGTATCCGCAGCTGGAAACAGCCCAGCGCATCGCCCAGGAAAGCGGGCTGACCTATAACGACGCCTTTGCGCTGGCGATGAACGATGTGCTGGACGAAGCCTGCCGCACGCTGGCTATTCCAAAACGCATCACCACGCTGGTGCGCGACATCTGGCAACTGCAATTGCGCATGTCCCGCCGTCAGGGCAAACGCGCCTGGAAGCTGATGGAGCATCCAAAATTCCGCGCCGCCTACGATTTAATGGCGCTGCGTGCTGAAGCGGAAAACAACCACGAACTGCAACGTCTGACGCAGTGGTGGGGTGAATTCCAGGTGTCTGCACCTCCGGCGCAAAAAGGCATGCTCGACGTGCTGGATGACGAACCGCAGGAACGTCGCCGTCATCGCCGCCCGCGTAAACGCGCACCGCGCCGCGAAGGCAGTGCATGACACTGGCGTATATCGCTATCGGCAGCAATCTGGCCTCACCTCTTGAGCAGGTGAATGCGGCCATTACGGCGCTGGGAGAGATCCCGCACAGCCAGATTGTTGCGCGTTCAGCATTTTACCGCACGCCGCCCCTTGGCCCGCAGGATCAGCCCGATTATCTGAACGCCGCCGTGGCGCTTGAAACCACGCTTGATGCCGAAGCCCTGCTCGATCATACCCAGCGTATTGAGCTGGCCCAGGGCCGGGTGCGCAAAGCCGAGCGCTGGGGGCCGCGTACTCTCGACCTGGACATCATGCTGTTTGGCGATGAGGTGATTAATACGCCCCGTCTGACGGTGCCCCATTACGACATGCATAACCGTGGCTTTATGCTGTGGCCGCTGTTTGAAATCGCCCCTGAAGTGCTCTTCCCGGACGGTACTCCCCTTGCCTGCGTGCTGACGCAGTGCGGTGCGCCAAAACCCGCCCTCTGGTAAGCCTCCCCTCCCCCGCGAAAGCCTGCCTAAAATCATTGTTCGCATCAATGTTACTGATAGAATGCCGGAAGTCTGAAGGCTCCCTCAGGAAACGTTATGAAACCAACCACCATCTCCTCGCTACTGAAATGTAAACAGGAAAAAAAGCGCTTCGCCACGATCACCGCCTATGATTTCAGCTTCGCAAAATTGTTTGCCGAAGAAGGGATCAACGTCATGCTGGTGGGCGATTCGTTAGGGATGACGGTACAAGGACATGATTCCACGCTGCCGGTAACGGTAGAAGATATTGCCTACCACACGCGCGCCGTTCGCCGTGGTGCGCCGAACTGCCTGCTGCTGGCCGATTTGCCGTTTATGGCATACGCCACGCCTGAGCAGGCATTCGCCAGTGCCGCAGAGGTGATGCGCGCCGGGGCCAATATGGTCAAAATTGAAGGTGGACGCTGGCTGGCGGAGACGGTAAAAATGTTGACCGATCGCGCGGTGCCGGTGTGTGGTCATCTGGGCTTGACCCCGCAGTCGGTGAATATCTTTGGCGGCTATAAAGTGCAGGGCCGTGGCGAAGCCGCGCAAACGCTGTTCGACGATGCGCTGGCATTAGAAGCCGCGGGCGCGCAGTTGCTGGTACTGGAGTGCGTGCCGGTAGAACTGGCAAAACGCATCACCGACGCGCTGCGCATTCCGGTCATTGGGATTGGCGCGGGCAATGTCACCGACGGACAGATCCTGGTGATGCACGACGCCTTTGGCATTACCGGCGGGCATATTCCAAAATTTGCTAAAAACTTCCTTACCGGTACAGGCGACCTGCGCGCGGCAGTGCGTCAGTACGTGGAAGAGGTCGAAACGGGAGTCTATCCCGGCGACGAGCACAGTTTCCATTAAGGAGTCTTATTGTGTTGATTATCGAAACCCTGCCGCTGCTGCGTCAGCATATCCGTCGCCTGCGTCAGGAAGGTAAACGCATCGCGCTGGTCCCGACGATGGGTAACCTGCACGACGGGCATATGAAGCTGGTGGATGAAGCGAAAAACGCGGCCGATGTGGTGGTGGCGAGTATTTTTGTCAATCCGATGCAGTTTGACCGGGCTGACGATCTGGCGCGTTATCCGCGCACGTTGCAGGACGACTGCGAAAAGCTGAACAAACGCAAAGTGGACATTGTTTTTGCTCCGGCACCGGATCAGATCTATCCGCACGGCACCGACTCGCAAACTTGGGTGGAGGTGCCGGGCCTGTCAGATATGCTGGAGGGCGCAAGCCGTCCGGGACATTTTCGCGGCGTGGCGACTATCGTCAGCAAACTGTTTAACCTGGTGCAGCCGGACGTTGCCTGCTTCGGGGAAAAGGATTACCAACAGCTGGCGGTGATCCGCAAAATGGTCGCGGATATGGGCTATGACATTGAGATCATTGGCGTGCCGACGGTACGCGCGAAAGATGGTCTGGCGCTGAGTTCACGCAACGGTTATCTCACCAGCGATCAGCGCAAAATCGCGCCAGGCCTCAGCAAAGTCATGAACGCGATGGCAGAAAAACTGCGGACGGGCGATAACGATATTCATGAGATTATTGCCGTGGCGGAGCAGGAGCTGAATAGCAGCGGTTTTCGCGCGGATGATATTCAGATCCGCGACGCTGATACGCTGCTGGAGGTGTCTCCAGCCAGTAAACGCGCGGTGATCCTGATGGCCGCCTGGCTCGGTCAGGCACGCCTGATCGATAATAAAGTCGTGGAATTGCCCCGCTAAAGCGGGCTTCCACCCCTGATAAACACAGCAACGAAGGTTAACGTTATGATCCGCACTATGCTGCAAGGCAAGCTCCACCGCGTCAAAGTGACGCAGGCTGACCTGCATTACGAAGGCTCCTGCGCCATCGACCAGGATTTCCTTGAGGCGGCTGGTATTCTGGAATACGAAGCCATTGATATTTACAACGTCACCAACGGTAAGCGCTTTTCTACCTATGCGATTGCCGGTGAGCGCGGTTCACGCATCATTTCCGTGAATGGTGCGGCGGCGCACTGCGCAGACGTAGGTGATATTCTGATCATCGCCAGCTACGTCACCATGCCGGATGAGCAGGCACGCAGCTGGCAGCCGAAAGTGGCTTATTTTGACGGTGACAACGACATGAAACGCACGGCGAAAGCCGTGCCGGTGCAGGTCGCCTGATTTATCCCTGTGGCCGGTTAACAATTAACCGCGCCATGGTTTCCAGCGGATCCGTTCTTAGAATATAAAGGCGTTTTAATAAGAACGGATTATCCCCCGGCTTGACCTTTCCCTTCACCGTCGTCACCGCCAGATGAAAACCCGCATCCTGGGCCGCTTTCACCGCTTTACTGTCATAGCCGCCAAACGGGTAGGACAGATACAGCGCATGCGGATTAAACTGCGCCAGCGCGCGGCGGGAGCGTTCAAAATCGAACAATACCACGTGATAACTGCGGCTCAGCAAAATGGGATGGCGGCTATTATCTACGCGATGCAAAAAATGCGTGTGCGACTGGAAATCAAACACATCGCGGATCTGTTGCATTTCCGACACGCTCATAAACTGCAACGATTTCGGATCCCACTTTTCCGGCTTACGCTTGATGCGTGACGTAATGGTAAACGAGGTGGCTTTAAAGCCGTACTGCTTAAGGATCGGATATGCATAGCGGCTCACCGACTTCAGGCCATCATCAAAGGTGATCACCACGGCCCGCGCTGGCAGATTCATGCGGTTGCGCACATAGCCTTCCAGCTGGTACATGGTCAGCGTGGTATACCCCTGATCGTGCAGCCACGCCATCTGGTTGTTGAAGGCGCGGACGGAGGTGGTGGTGGAGGTATGGCGGAAACGGGTGTTTTCTTCGTCACGCAGAATATGGTGATACGTCAGGATCGGCAGCCCCGCATCTTCCTGGGCATCCAGCGCGCTGATGTACGCCAGTCGGTTGCCAATACGGATCTGAAACCAGGTCTGGTTAAGGCCATCTTTTAGCCGACCTATCACCGGATAACGCAGGTTTTCCACCAGCATGCCAAAGGGCGCGCTGCCCGTGTTGGGGGCGTTATAAACCGGCGTGGGTTTCCAGGTGATGAGATTCTGATTGCTGAGCGGCTTGTTCAGATCGCCCAGGCTGTCCTGCACCCGCTGTTTCCCCTGCACCGCTTCCAGATGCTGCTTATCAATAAAGCCGGTACCAAAGCCGAAGCGAAATTCGTAATAGTCTGCGGCAGTGGGTGCCACGGCGATGATCTGCCCGGCATTCAGATGACCGACGGTAATGACTTCATTACCCACCTGCGCCCAGACAGCGGCATCTTCGGTGGTTTGCATATAACGTTCGGTGGCGGTTGGCTGGCCCAACAGGCTGGCGAAAGCGCTGCCTGAGAGCAGAAGCATAAAAGTAAAAGCAAAACGGATCAGCATGGCTTAACTGTGGTGAGGAAATTCTGCGCGCATTGTAACAAATGCATTCATAATACCAATGCTTTTTAGCCCTCCTCACCCCGGCCCTCTCCCGGAGGGAGAGGGAGAAAACCGGACGCTCCCCTCTCCCTGGGGAGAGGATCAAGGTGAGGGGAAGCGATCAACTGCGCAGACCGCGTCCGCGCTGGATCAGATACCAGCACAAGGCATAAAACGCCACGATAAACACCACCAGCACGGCAATAGTGGTGATAAGCGGCACATCACTGATGCCGAGGAAACCAAAGCGGAAACCGCTGATCATGTAGACGATCGGGTTTAAGTGGGACAACGCCTGCCAGAACGGCGGCAGCAGCGTCAGGGAATAGAACACCCCGCCGAGGTAGGTCAGCGGCGTCAGCACAAAGGTCGGGATCAGGCTGATGTCATCGAAGGTTTTGGCGAACACGGCGTTGAGCAAACCGGCCAGCGAGAACAGCACCGCCGTCAGCAGCAGCGTCAGGCCGACGAACAGCCAGGAGTGCACCTGGAAGGGCACGAAGAACAGCGAAATTGCCGTCACCAGCACGCCGACGCACAGCCCGCGCGCCACACCACCGCCCACATAGCCGACAATGATCACATGCGTCGGCACAGGCGCCACCAGCAGCTCTTCAATGTTGCGCTGGAACTTGGCGCTGAAGAACGACGAGGCGACGTTAGCGTAAGCGTTGGTGATCACCGCCATCATGATCAAACCCGGCACGATA
Source organism: Enterobacter kobei (assembly GCF_018323985.1). Taxonomy (GTDB): domain Bacteria; phylum Pseudomonadota; class Gammaproteobacteria; order Enterobacterales; family Enterobacteriaceae; genus Enterobacter_D; species Enterobacter_D kobei_A. The sequence continues at coordinate 3,747,739 of NZ_AP024590.1, forward strand.
AACTGCATATACGTAAAGCCGTGCATTTCACCAATGCGCGAGCCGATCAGATTACCGAAGATAATGAAATAGAGGGTCATGGTGATGACCGGCGGCACCAGCGTCTGGATCCAGATACGCATAAACCGCTGAATTTCTTTATGCCAGATGCTTTTCAGCGCGACCCAATAAAGCTGCATCATGCCTGGTCTCCTGTTTTTTCGTTTACCAGCGTGACAAACAGCTCTTCAAGACGGTTCGCTTTGTTACGCATACTTAATACCTGAATACCCTGCGCGCTCAGCTGGCTGAACACGCTGTTAATGCCCTGCTCGCGCAGCACTTCGACTTCCAGCGTCGAGGTATCTACCAGACGATACTGATAGCCTTCGAGCTTCGGCAACGGGCTTTTCGCCGCCAGATCGAGAATAAAAGTTTCGGATTTCAGCTTCGACAGCAACGACTTCATTGAGGTGTTCTCCACCAATTGTCCGTGCTGAATAATGCCGATATTCCGGCACAGCATTTCCGCCTCTTCCAGATAGTGAGTGGTCAGAATGATGGTGGTGCCTTTGTCGTTCAGATCCTTCAGAAATCCCCACATAGAACGGCGCAGTTCGATATCGACGCCCGCCGTCGGTTCGTCGAGGATCAACAGCTTAGGTTCATGCATCAGGGCGCGGGCAATCATCAGACGGCGCTTCATCCCGCCGGAGAGCATCCGTGCGCGTTCGCCGCGTTTTTCCCACAGATCCAGCTGCTTTAAGTATTTTTCGCTGCGCGTCACCGCTTCGGCGCGCTCAACGCCGTAGTAACCGGCCTGGTTCACCACGATCTGCTGCACGGTTTCAAACGGGTTGAAGTTGAATTCCTGCGGCACCAGCCCAAGCTGGCGCTTGGCGTTGACGACATCTTTTTCAAGATCGTAACCGAATACGCTCACCCGCCCGGAAGATTTATTTACCAGCGAGCTGATAATGCCGATGGTGGTTGACTTACCGGCACCGTTAGGCCCGAGTAGCGCATAGAAATCGCCGGCTTCTACTTGTAAATCAATACCTCGCAGCGCCTGAACGCCGCCCGGATAGGTTTTTTTAAGCTGCTCAAGCTCCAGTGCAATGGTCATGACGTCTTTCTTACCTTTTTTCTTACACTCTATGTGTGGTTTAAAAAAAAATGGAGTTGACCTATATTAGCTCAACGCAATTACTTGGTTACAGGTCGTTAACCTCCATGAAAGACATAGATACACTCATTAGTAACAACGCACTATGGTCAAAAATGCTGGTCGAAGAGGATCCGGGATTTTTTGAGACATTAGCACAGGCACAGAAGCCGCGCTTTCTATGGATTGGATGTTCAGACAGCCGTGTTCCGGCTGAGCGCCTTACCGGTCTCGAACCCGGTGAGTTATTTGTCCACCGTAACGTCGCAAACCTGGTGATCCACACCGATCTGAACTGCTTGTCAGTCGTCCAGTACGCGGTGGATGTGCTGGAAGTTGAGCACATTATCATCTGTGGTCACTACGGCTGCGGCGGTGTTCAGGCGGCGGTAGACAACCCGGAACTGGGGCTTATCAATAACTGGCTGCTGCACATCCGTGATATCTGGTTTAAACATAGCGCACTGCTCGGCGAAATGCCGGAAGAGCGTCGTATGGATACCCTGTGTGAACTGAACGTGATGGAACAGGTATATAACCTCGGCCACTCGACGATCATGCAGTCAGCGTGGAAGCGCGGACAGAAGGTGACAATCCACGGCTGGGCGTACGGCATTCACGATGGCCTGCTGCGCGATCTGGAAGTGACCGCCACCAGCCGCGACACGCTGGAAGCCCGTTACCGCCAGGGGCTGTCCAACATTAGCCAGAAGCACATCAATCACAAATAAATTCGTTATATTGCCCGGCGGCGCAAGCTTGCCGGGCCTGCGAGTTGACATGTAGGCCGGGTAAGGCGTCGCCGCCACCCGGCTTTTTTACGCTTACTCGCCCTGCATCACCACTTTGCCGATATACGGCAGATGACGGTAGCGCTGTGCATAATCAATGCCGTAACCCACCACGAACTCATCCGGAATAGAGAAACCGACAAATTCCACCGGCACCGTCACTTCACGGCGCGACGGTTTATCCAGCAGCGTGCAAATAGCCAGCGATTTCGGCTGACGCAGGCTCAGGATCTCACGCACTTTCGACAGTGTATTGCCGGAGTCGATAATGTCTTCGACGATCAGCACGTCTTTACCGCGAATATCTTCATCCAGGTCTTTAAGAATTTTAACGTCGCGGGTGGTCGACATGCCGCTGCCGTAGCTGGAGGCGGTCATAAAATCGACTTCATGAGGCACCTGAACTTCACGACACAGATCCGCCATAAACATAAACGAGCCACGCAGCAGGCCCACCAGCACCATCTCGCTGCCGCTGTCCTTGTAGTGCTCGGTGATTTGACGACCCAGTTCGGTAATGCGCGCTTTGATCTCGGCTTCCGGGATCATCACTTCAACAGTATGTTTCATTTCTCTAACCGTATGATTTAAAAAACAATCACTCAATGCGGATAGCCTATCGTCCGGCATCAATTCATAAGCGCGCTAGTATACCAGCAAATGGACTTATTCGGGGGACGAGTTAATAAAAGCCAAAATTGTGATGACGCTCACACTTGTTAAATCCTATAATTAATTGCTTCCAAAATATTAACAAAATGAGATGAGTGTCTTTTATGGCAGAAAATAAACCGCATCCGTCACGCACACTCGTGACGATCACCGCGCTGTTCGCCGCTTTCTGCGGACTGTACTTGCTTATCGGGGGTGCCTGGCTGGTCGCGATTGGCGGCTCCTGGTACTACCCTGTCGCAGGGCTGGTGATGCTCGCCGTGACCTGGCTACTGTGGCGCAGTAAGCGCTCAGCACTGTGGGTCTACGCCGCGCTGTTACTGGGTACGATGATTTGGGGCGTATGGGAAGTCGGCTTTGACTTCTGGGCATTGACCCCACGCAGCGATATTCTGGTCTTCTTCGGTATCTGGCTGATCCTGCCGTTTGTCTGGCGTCGTCTGCTGGTGCCGTCCCGCGGCGCGGTCGCGGCGCTGGTTGTGGCGCTGCTGGTCAGCGGCGCGATGCTGACCTGGGCAGGCTTTAACGATCCGCAGGAAGTGAACGGTACTCTGAGTGCCGATGCAACGCCGGCCGAGCCGATTTCCCAGATTGCCGATGGTGACTGGCCAGCCTATGGCCGTAATCAGGAAGGCCAGCGCTACTCCCCGCTTAAACAGATCAACGCCGATAACGTTAAAAATCTGAAAGAAGCCTGGGTGTTCCGCACCGGCGACCTGAAACAGCCTAACGATCCGGGTGAAATCACCAACGAAGTCACGCCGATTAAAGTCGGCAACATGCTTTATCTTTGCACCGCCCACCAGCGTCTGTTTGCTCTGGATGCGGCGACCGGTAAAGAGAAATGGCACTTCGATCCGCAGCTGAATACCAATACCTCGTTCCAGCACGTCACCTGTCGTGGCGTCTCTTACCACGAAGCGCGTGCCGACAACGCCAGCCCGGAAGTGATCGCTGACTGTCCGCGCCGTATCATGCTGCCGGTGAACGATGGTCGTCTGTTCGCCATCAACGCAGACAACGGTAAGCTGTGCGAAACCTTTGCCAACAAAGGTATTCTGAATCTGCAAACCAATATGCCGGATACCACGCCGGGTCTGTACGAGCCGACCTCGCCGCCGATCATTACCGATAAAGCGATCGTGATTGCCGGTTCCGTCACCGATAACTTCTCCACCCGCGAAACCTCCGGCGTGATCCGTGGTTTTGACGTCAACACCGGTAAACTGCTGTGGGCCTTCGATCCGGGCGCGAAAGATCCGAACGCGATCCCGTCTGACGAGCACAGCTTCACCTTTAACTCGCCGAACTCCTGGGCGCCTGCGGCCTATGACGCGAAGCTGGACCTGGTGTATCTGCCGATGGGCGTGAGCACCCCGGACATCTGGGGCGGCAACCGTACGCCGGAGCAGGAGCGTTATGCCAGTTCCGTGCTGGCGCTGAACGCCACCACCGGTAAGCTGGCCTGGAGCTATCAGACCGTTCACCACGATCTGTGGGATATGGATTTACCGGCCCAGCCAACGCTGGCGGACATTACCGTTGACGGTAAAACCGTACCGGTGATCTACGCCCCGGCGAAAACCGGTAACATCTTCGTGCTCGATCGTCGTAATGGCGAGCCGGTTGTCCCGGCACCGGAAAAACCTGTTCCGCAGGGCGCGGCGAAAGGTGATTATGTTACCAAAACGCAGCCGTTCTCTGACCTGAGCTTCCGTCCGAAGAAAGATCTGACCGGTGCGGATATGTGGGGCGCGACGATGTTTGACCAGCTGGTCTGCCGCGTCATGTTCCATCAACTGCGCTACGAAGGTATTTTCACACCGCCGTCTGAGCAGGGTACGCTGGTCTTCCCGGGTAACCTCGGTATGTTCGAGTGGGGCGGTCTTTCCGTCGATCCAAACCGTCAGGTAGCGATTGCTAACCCGATGGCGCTGCCGTTTGTTTCCAAACTGATGCCGCGCGGTCCGGGCAATCCAATGGAACAGCCGAAAGACGCAAAAGGCAGCGGTACTGAAGCCGGGATCCAGCCGCAGTACGGCGTGCCGTATGGCGTGACGCTGAACCCGTTCCTGTCACCGTTTGGCCTGCCGTGTAAACAGCCTGCCTGGGGTTACATTTCCGCGCTGGATCTGAAAACCAACGACGTAGTGTGGAAAAAACGCATTGGTACCCCGCAGGACAGCCTGCCGTTCCCGATGCCGATCCCGGTGCCGTTCAATATGGGTATGCCGATGCTGGGTGGCCCGATTTCCACCGCCGGTAACGTACTGTTTATCGCCGCGACCGCAGATAACTACCTGCGCGCTTATAACATGAGCAACGGTGAGAAACTGTGGCAGGGTCGTCTGCCAGCAGGTGGCCAGGCTACGCCGATGACCTATGAAGTGAATGGCAAGCAGTATGTGGTCATTTCCGCCGGTGGTCACGGTTCGTTTGGCACCAAAATGGGCGACTATATCGTGGCCTATGCACTGCCGGACGAGGCAAAGTAAGAGATCGTTATCCCCTCACCCTGATACTCTCCTCTGATGAGAGTATCAGGCCTGGTTTACTCCCTCTCCCTGAGGGAGAGGGCCGGGTTGAGGGGTTATTTTTATACCGTAAACCCAAGCATCATCCCCGTATCTTCATGCTCCAGCAGATGGCAGTGCGCCATATAGGCCTGCGCTTTCGGGGCGTCATAGTCAAACTTCACCAGCACTTCGCTGCGTGCACCAAAGACATTCACGATATCTTTCCAGCCTGCGCGATGCGCCGCAGGGGGCTTGCCATTTTCTGACAGAATGCGGAACTGCGTGCCGTGGATATGGAACGGATGCAGCATCATGTCCCCTTCTCCGGAGATCACCCAGCGCTCGTATTGCCCTTTTGCGGCGGCAAAGGCCGGGGTGTTCATGTCGAACGCTTTACCGTTGATCATATTGCCGTGATGGAAATCGACGCCCTGACCACCGTGGTTCATACCGCTGTGATTCATGCTGCCGTGAGCCATACTGCCGTGATCCATGCTGCCGTGAGCCATACCGCGCATTGCCCCGTCGCCGTACTTTTTCATCAGCGCCTGCATGCCCATCATGTCGAGCATCGGATCCATCGACAGCTGGAGCGTGCGCTGCGTCAGACCATCCAGCGACGGCAACGGCGGTATCGTCGCCAGCGTATCAGGCAATTCACCGGACGCCACAATGGTCAGCGGCTGAATATGCAGCACCGGCTGTGGCTTATCGAAAGGCGCCACGGCCATGCCCATCTGGCTGACCGGCAGCGTCACCAGGTCAAAATCTTTTCCGTCGCGGGTATCCACCAGCACTTCAAAACGCTCACCCGGCAGCATCGGCAACGCGTCGACCTTCACCGGCTCCGCCAGCAGGCCGCCATCGCTGGCAATAACGTACAGCGGGCGCTTGTCGCTGGTGGTGAAGTTAAGGGATCGGGCGTTACAGCCGTTCAGCAGACGCAGGCGTAACCAGCCGCGCGGGGCAGCGTGCCGGGGATAGATCGCGCCGTTGGCGAGCAGGGTGTCGCCAAACCAGCCGACCGCCGCACTCATCACGTCCAGCTGATAGTCAATCTGCCCGTCGGTGTTAAAACGTTTGTCCTGCACGATCACCGGGACGTCATCCACGCCCCACTGTTGCGGCAGACGCAGCATGCGGCTTTCATCGTCTTCAATCAGCACCAGCCCGGCCAGTCCCATCGCCACCTGATGGCCGGTTTTCGCGTGCTGATGGGGGTGAAACCAGCAGGTTGCCGTACGCTGGTTCGGCGTAAAGGTAACCGTGCGCTGGCTGCCGGGTTTGATAATGCCCTGTGGGCCGCCATCCACCTCGCCGGGGACTTCCAGGCCATGCCAGTGGATCGTCGTCTCTTCGGCCAGCCGGTTATTGATCTCAACCGTTACCGTCTTGCCTTTGCGCAGTTTGATGGCCGGCCCCAGCAGACTGCCGTTATAACCCCAGGTGGTGGCATTTTTACCGGCGAAGGTAGAGGTACCGGCCTGCACCCGCAACGTGATGCGGCTCTGCGCGTCCGGCGTCAGCAACGCCGGGATCGGCAGGGTCTGTGGCGTGGCGGCAAAGGCGGCTTTCGACCACCCTGGCAGCGCGCTTATCGCGCCCAGCGCAGCGGAGTATTTTATAAAATCACGACGTTGCATGTTTATTCCCTTTTGTAGTCGGCTGGCGAGCTTTTGAGCATAAACCCTGCCCTTGCGGTAAGGTCAAGCGAACCACTAATAATAAAGATCGTCGCCCCGCCCCCAAGTATGCTAACGTTAAATTTCCTCGATGTTGCGGTAGAAATAATGAAGACGTTTTTCAGAACAATTACGTTCGCCAGCCTGCTGGCTGTATCAGCAAATAGTTATGCACTCAGTGAGTCAGAAGCCGAAGACATGGCCGATTTAACGGCGGTGTTTGTATTCCTGAAAAACGACTGTGGCTACCAGAATCTACCGAACGGTCAGATCCGTCGTGCGCTGGTGTTTTTCGCCCAGCAGAATCAGTGGGATCTGAGCAACTACGAGAGCTTTGACATGAAATCGCTGGGGGAAGACAGCTACCGCGATCTCAGCGGCATCGGCATCGCCACGGATAAAAAGTGCAAAGCGCTGGCCCGTGATTCCCTGAGCCTGCTTGCCTACGTGAAGTAATTTTCTCCCCCTTCCCACACCCTGACTCTCTCCGTGCATCCCCGTCAGTAGTTAGCTATCATGTTACGCCCGTTTTAAATGGGCGTTAACGAAGGAGCGAGCAATGACTGATAGCAAACTGTGGCACGAAACGCTGCATGACCAGTTCGGGCAGTACTTCGCCGTGGACAAGGTGCTGTACCACGAAAAAACCGATCATCAGGATCTGATTATCTTTGAAAACGCCGCGTTCGGGCGCGTGATGGCGCTGGATGGCGTGGTACAAACCACCGAACGGGATGAGTTCATTTATCATGAGATGATGACCCATGTGCCGCTGCTGGCGCACGGTCACGCGAAGCATGTACTGATCATCGGCGGCGGTGATGGTGCGATGCTGCGCGAAGTGAGCCGTCATAAAAACATCGAGACCATCACGATGGTCGAAATCGATGCCGGCGTCGTGTCGTTCTGCCGCCAGTATTTACCCAACCACAATGCCGGGGCTTACGACGATCCGCGCTTTACGCTGGTCATTGACGATGGCGTCAATTTTGTTAACCAGACCGCGCAAACGTTTGACGTGATCATCTCCGACTGCACCGATCCTATTGGGCCGGGCGAAAGTCTGTTTACCTCGGCGTTTTACGAAGGCTGCAAACGCTGCCTGAATCCTGGCGGTATTTTCGTCGCGCAGAACGGCGTGAGCTTTTTGCAGCAGGATGAAGCCATCGACAGTCACCGTAAACTCAGCCATTACTTTGACGACGTGAGTTTTTATCAGGCCGCTATCCCCACCTATTACGGCGGCGTGATGACCTTTGCCTGGGCGACGGACAACGGCGCACTGCGTCACCTTTCCACCGGCATTATTCAGGCGCGTTTCCACAGCGCAAACCTGACATGTCGTTATTACAATCCGGCAGTACATACGGCGGCGTTCGCGTTACCACAATATTTGCAAGATGCACTGTTTACGCAGTGATCCTAAGGGGGTGATAAAAATTGAAAAAGCTTAAACTACATGGCTTTAACAACCTGACCAAAAGCCTGAGTTTTTGTATTTACGATATCTGTTATGCCAACACGGCTGAAGAGCGCGATGGTTATATCGCCTATATCGATGAACTCTATAACGCCAATCGACTGACGGAGATCCTGACGGAAACCTGCTCTATTATTGGCGCGAATATCCTGAATATCGCCCGTCAGGATTACGAGCCACAGGGCGCCAGCGTGACGATCCTCGTCAGCGAAGAGCCCGTTGAACCGCACCTGATCGACAACACAGAACATCCCGGCCCGCTGCCGGAAACCGTGGTTGCTCACCTCGATAAGAGCCATATCTGCGTACACACCTATCCGGAGAGCCATCCGGAGGGTGGACTGTGCACCTTCCGCGCCGATATTGAAGTGTCGACCTGCGGGGTAATTTCACCGCTGAAAGCACTGAATTATTTAATCCACCAGCTTGAGTCAGATATTGTGACCGTTGATTATCGCGTGCGCGGCTTTACCCGCGACGTGTCGGGCAAAAAACACTTTATCGACCACGAAATCAATTCGATTCAGAACTTCCTGTCCGATGACATGAAAGCGCTGTATGACATGGTGGATGTAAACGTTTATCAGGAAAATATCTTTCATACCAAAATGTTGCTGAAAGAGTTCGACCTGAAACACTATATGTTCCACACCCGCCCGGAAGATCTGACCGCCAACGAGCGTAAAGTGATCACCGAAGCGCTGTGGAAAGAAATGCGCGAGATCTATTACGGCCGCAATATCCCCGCCGTGTAACTGTGATGCGGAGTACGGATACTCCGCCTTAAACGTTATTGGCTGAATTAACCTTTCGCTCCCTTTTTCCTCATCCGCGCCCCCTCTGGCCCGTCCTGCTTTCTCATCATCACCGCTAATTTACCTTTGGTGATGATTCGTTTAATATACCATCTCTATTATAGATACAGCGTAATAAATACACCCCCTGGTCACGAACATCCTCGCGATATACGCCGTGCCGTCAGAGATAGCGCAAATAGCATTAAAGAGATCCGCCTGCCTGGCGTATCAGAATCGTTATTTTCTTTGCGTTACTCACTTATTTTCATTAATTATTAAAGAGAGGTTAAAGCAATGAAAAAAACGTTATTATCGATCACTATTCTGTTAGCCGCAGGTAGCGCAAATGCCTGTAACAACGACATTGATTGTAGTGAATCAATTAAAGAAGTGATTAGCGTTATTAACACCCCAATGCAGCCTATCCAGCCTACAGACGATTTCAGCAAATGGGGCGATAGTTATAACGCATGGTTTAGCCGGGTGCATAACGTTGCTGAGAGCCGTTTAGGCATTGAGTTAAATAGCTATGGTGATATTGCACACTTTCTCATTGATAACCATCCGGCAACACCGGACGATAATTCTGGCGATAAAAATAGTGATGGCAATAATGATAGCAATAACGATAGCAATAACGATGGCAGCCAAAACTCGCTGAACTATATAACGCCTGCACAGGCACAAGCGGGCGATCAAATCACGATGACTTACGCCGACGCCGTTTCTGACCATGCTGAAGCGGCCGCAGAAGGTTATACCGATAACGCGGTAGCCGATGTAACAGAAGAAGCCAATGCCCATGCTGACCAGGCTGCGGCAGATGCAGAGAAGCATGCCAACACTCACGCGGATAACGCCGCTTCAGCGGCTGAAGCTCACGCTAAAACCTATACCAATAAGGCGAAAGGCGAAGCAGTAAAAGAAGCGGATGATTATGCCGAACAACTGGCGAACACCGCAGTAGACTACTCAACCCATTACACAGACCGTGCGGTATCACAGGCAGGTGCTGAGGCAGTTAAATCGGCAAACACCTATACCGATCACGTCGCGAAAGGCTTACAGAAACAAATCACCGACAACAAACGCGCCATTAAGCGTCTGGGCGCTTCTTCTCAGGCTACCGGGAATCTTCATTACAATGCTAACCGTAATGGCTATGCCCTCGCGGTGGGCGAATATAACGGTGAAACCGCGCTTGCGGGAGGCGTTCAGTTTACCAGCGGTAAACACACGGCGGTAACGGTGCAAACCAGCTACGATGCCGAAGCATTCGGTGGCAGCGTGGGCTTACATGGAGACTGGTAACGACCGCGTTTTAAACGCTTTCGCATTGTTGCTGACTAAGCTCAGCGGGTCATACTTCTGACGCCAATATCGCGACCGCGAAAAGAAGCCCGCCAGGACGGCGGGTTTTTCACGACCAGACGGGTTTATTTCTGCTGCAGGAATTCGCGGTACGCTTTTACCACCTGCAGGAAATCCTCAACGCCACACAGCGACAGGCTCTCTTCGTCATAGTAGTTCATCCCCTCTTCCATTTCGTCGCCGGAAAACTCCAGCTGGTTGGCACGCACGATGATCTCCTCGCCGTCCATCCACAGGGTGTACTCATGCCCGACGCGCTGCCACTGGCGTTCGCTGCCTTTAACCGTCCGCGCCGCCTGTTCCACTTCATCCAGCAGCGCAAGGTTCTCTTTTACTTCTTCATTAAACCAGTGACCGACCACTTCGTGGCCCATCGACATGCGTACCTTCACCACGCCGGTGATATCACGCAAAAACTCGTAATCCATGATGCATTCCTCTGATCCAGCAATAAGGTAATTATCGCAGCAGGGAGAAAGAAAAACAGCGGGGCGGGCAGAGGATGTGGAAATAAAAAGGGTGAGCGCGGAAAACCGCCCTCACCCTTAACGTCTTACTTAAGCAGAGAAATGACTTATACGGCAGTCTGGAAGATCACCGCGTCGGCTTTCTCTGTGTACTGGCCCAGCTTGTCGAAGTTCAGATAGCGATAGGTATCTACCGCGGTCTTATCGACCTGCGCCATATAGGTCTGGTACTCCTCCGGCGTCGGCAGTTTGCCGAGCAGCGAAGAAACCGCCGCCAGCTCAGCGGACGCCAGGAACACGTTAGCGCCGTTGCCCAGACGGTTCGGGAAGTTACGGGTTGACGTCGAGACAACCGTCGAGCCATCTGCCACGCGCGCCTGGTTACCCATGCACAGTGAACAGCCCGGGATCTCAACGCGCGCACCGCTCTTACCAAACACGCTGTAGTAACCTTCTTCGGTGAGCTGTGCGGCATCCATACGAGTTGGCGGCGCGACCCACAGACGGGTCGGCAGCTGCCCTTTATGGCTGTCCAGCAGCTTACCGGCAGCACGGAAGTGACCGATGTTGGTCATGCACGAACCGATAAACACTTCGTCGATCTTCTCGCCCGCAACGTCAGACAGCAAACGTGCATCGTCCGGATCGTTTGGCGCACACAGGATTGGCTCTTTGATATCCGCCAGATCGATGTCGATCACCGCCGCGTATTCCGCGTCAGCATCGGCTTCCAACAGCTGCGGATCGGCCAGCCATTTTTCCATGCCCTGAATACGACGTTCCAGCGTACGGCGGTCGCCGTAACCTTCCGCAATCATCCACTTCAGCAGAACGATGTTGGAGGTCAGGTATTCAGTGATCGGCGCTTTATCAAGTTTGATAGTACAGCCCGCCGCTGAACGTTCCGCTGACGCATCCGCCAGTTCAAATGCCTGCTCCACTTTCAGCTCCGGCAGACCTTCGATTTCGAGAATACGGCCAGAGAAGATGTTTTTCTTCCCTTTCTTCTCAACGGTCAGCAGGCCCTGACGAATGGCATACAGCGGAATGGCGTGCACCAGATCGCGCAGGGTGATACCCGGCTGCATTTTGCCTTTAAAGCGCACCAGCACCGATTCCGGCATATCCAGCGGCATCACGCCGGTCGCGGCGGCAAAGGCCACCAGGCCGGAGCCTGCCGGGAAGGAGATACCAATCGGGAAACGGGTATGGGAATCACCGCCGGTACCCACGGTATCCGGCAGCAGCATACGGTTCAGCCACGAGTGGATGATGCCGTCGCCCGGACGCAGCGAGACGCCGCCACGGTTCATAATAAAGTCCGGCAGCGTGTGGTGAGTGGTGACATCCACCGGCTTCGGATAGGCCGCGGTGTGGCAGAAGGACTGCATCACCAGATCGGCAGAGAAGCCCAGACACGCCAGGTCTTTCAGTTCATCACGGGTCATCGGCCCGGTGGTGTCCTGCGAGCCAACCGAGGTCATTTTCGGTTCACAGTATTCGCCAGGACGCACACCCTTCACGCCGCAGGCACGACCAACCATTTTCTGCGCCAGTGAGAAGCCCTTATCGCTCGCCGCAACCGGCTTAGCAATACGGAAGACTTCGCTGTGCGGCAGACCCAGCGCTTCACGCGCTTTGGTGGTCAGGCCACGACCGATAATCAGCGGAATACGACCACCGGCACGCACTTCGTCGATAAGCACGTCGGTTTTCAGCTCAAAGGTCGCCAGCAGTTCGCCAGTCTCGTGGTTACGCACTTCTCCTTTGAACGGATAAACGTCGATCACGTCGCCCATGTTCAGCGCGTTTACGTCCACTTCGATAGGCAGCGCACCGGCGTCTTCCATGGTGTTAAAGAAGATCGGCGCGATTTTGCCGCCCAGCACCAGACCGCCGCCGCGTTTATTCGGCACGTTCGGAATGTCGTCGCCCATAAACCACAGTACGGAGTTGGTCGCGGATTTACGGGATGAACCGGTACCGACCACATCACCCACATAGGCCAGCGGGTAGCCTTTTTTGTTCAGCTCTTCGATCTGTTTGATCGGGCCAACGGCACCCGGCTGATCCGGCACAATGCCTTCACGGGCGTTTTTCAGCATCGCCAGCGCGTGCAGCGGGATGTCCGGACGCGACCAGGCATCCGGCGCCGGGGAGAGATCGTCGGTGTTGGTTTCGCCGGTCACTTTGAATACGGTGACGGTGATTTTTTCAGCCAGCGGCGGACGGCTCAGGAACCATTCGGCCTCGGCCCAGGAGTGCATCACCTGCTGCGCGTAAGCGTTGCCCGCTTTCGCTTTCTCTTCCACATCGTAGAAGTTGTCGAACATCAGCAGCGTGTGGGACAGCGCTTTAGCCGCAATCGGTGCCAGTTTGGCATCGTCCAGGGCATCAATCAGCGGATGGATGTTGTAACCACCCTGCATGGTACCCAGCAGTTCAATCGCTTTTTCCGGGGTGACCAGCGGAGATGTGGTTTCGCCTTTAGCGACGGCAGCAAGGAAACCGGCTTTCACGTAGGCGGCTTCATCAACGCCCGGCGGGACACGGTTGGCTAACAGATCTAACAGGAATTCTTCTTCGCCCACTGGCGGGGTCTTCAGCAGTTCGACCAGCGCAGCCATTTGCGTTGCATCTAAGGGTTTTGGTGCAATCCCTTCAGCGGCACGTTCAGCTACGTGCTTACGGTATTCTTCTAGCACGACGGTTCTCCTCGCTCTCATTGTCATAGTGCGGCCGGCAGTTTCTTCACGCTCCTGTGAGACAGCAGTTTGTAGGGTAAAAGCCCGGTACCGCGACGGGCAGCATAGCAGGATTTAGAGGGGGTGTTAATCCGTTTACAAAAAAGCAACATTAAAAATTAGCTGAATCGTTAAGGGCGATACACCTGTCTTTCTCAGGGCTTCTCAGACAGTCGAAAATACCTTTTTTTGCCCGCCTGCTGACGACCTATAAGGGCTTACCCCTACTCTTTGCAATGTTTACTAACACTCTTCTTGTCCGGTTATGGACAGGGCGCTGCGCGATGCCTGTTTTAATCAAAAAATAAACAATCAGCACTTTATACTCGCGGGCATTTACCGCCATCTGGCCTGTGTCGTTACCGCGCGTATCCCACCGGATACCGGGAGAATCCCATGAAGTTGTCATTCAAACCTCAGATCCTGATGCTGCTGTGCAGCCTCGGGGTATTAGCCGCCTCGGGCGCGCTGTATGTCAAAAGCAGAACGCCCGATGCACCGCCTGCTGCGGTGGCCCCTGCTGCTGCGGTGACGCAACCCGCGATACCCGCGCCGCCACCTGCTACGCAAACGGCGTCCCCCGTCGCCACGCCCGCCTTTAGCACGGCGCAAATCGATCAGTGGGTGGCACCGGTCGCGCTCTATCCTGATGCGCTGCTGTCCCAGGTACTGATGGCCGCCACCTATCCCGCAAATGTGGTGCAGGCGGCGCAGTGGTCGCAGGATAACCCCACCCTGCAAGGCGATGCGGCGATCCAGGCGGTGATTAACCAGCCCTGGGATCCGAGCGTCAGATCGCTGGTGGCCTTTCCGTCGCTGATGGCGCTGATGGGTGAAAATCCACAGTGGGTGCAAAACCTCGGCGATGCGTTTCTGGCGCAGCCGAAGGATGTAATGGACGCAGTGCAAAAGCTACGCGCCCTGGCGCAGCAGACGGGTGCGCTCACTTCCACCCCGCAGCAGAAAGTCACAACTGTGCCGGCAAAAAACAGTGGGCAGGCACAGCCCGCGCCTGCCTCGTCCGGCAGCACCACGGTGGTGAGTACACCCGCGCCAACGGTGATCAAAATCGAACCTGCCGATCCAGAAGTGGTATATGTGCCGAGCTATAACCCCGGTGTAGTGTACGGCTACTGGCCGACGCCCGCGTATCCGCCGGTGTATCTGCCGCCGCCTCCCGGACAGCAGTTTACCGACAGCCTGGTGCGGGGTTTAGGTTTCAGCCTCGGCGTCGCCACCACTTATGCGTTGTTCAGCGATATCGACTGGGACGACGATGATGATCATTACCACCGTGGCTACGATCACAATGGCGATAACATCAATATCAACGTCAACAACTTCAACCGTATCTCCGGCGGCACGCTGGTCACCCATAACGATCGAGTGGTGTGGCAGCATAATTCGGCCTTCCGCAATACGCAGCCCTCCCGTGATGCGCAGCGTCAGTTGGCCTCAAAACAGGTAAACCAGATCGCCCGGCGCAATAATTATCGCGGTTACGATACCCCGTCCACAACGGCAGCCCGCCGGGACGCTGCAAAAGCGCAGTTCAGTCAGTCAACGACACAGCAAAAACGCGAGGCTATACAGGCTCGTCGGGATAATCCGACCGCACAGCAGCAACAGCACCGCGAGGCCCTTAAAGCCCGACATGATAATCCCACGCCACAACAGCAGCAGCGACGGGAGACACTCCAGCAACGGCAGACCGCGCCTCGCGCCACGGCTCTTAGCGGCAATGACAGCCGTTCACCGTCCTGGCAGGCGCAGCGTCAGCGCGGTGAACAGAGCCGCCAGCGTCTGAACAGCCAGCAGCGCAGCACGCTGCGCGAACATGCGGCGGATCGCCGTGAACTCAATCGTCGTTAATCAGGCAGGCATCATGAAACTTAAGAAGATTATTGCAGGGCTGTTACTGCTGCTGCCGGTGATGGCTCAGGCGCAACAGGCGTTCTCCACGCCGGAACAGGCCGCCAGCACCCTGATTAGCGCCATCCAGGATCAGAATGACAGCGCGCTGACGCATCTGCTCGGGGATGACTGGCATCAGATCCTGCCGCCGGACGGGGCAGATCCGCAAGCCGTGGCGCGTTTCCTCCGCGACTGGCAGATAAGTCATCAGATTGATGAGCAGAACGGCGTGGCGCACCTCAGCGTCGGGCGCAGCCAGTGGCAGCTACCGATCCCGATGGTAAAAACCGCCGCCGGCTGGCAGTTTGATACGGCGCGCGCTGCCGATGAGATCCTCACCCGTACCCTCGGACGCAACGAGCTGTCAGCCATTACCGCGCTTCAGGCGTATGGGGACGCGCAGCAGGATTACTTCGCCCTGAACCAGCATTACGCGCTGAAACTTATCAGCAGCGAAGGCAAAAAAGATGGCCTGTACTGGCCGGTATCATCAGGGGAAGTCCCCAGCCCGCTCGGCCCGGCATTCAGTCCGCGGGCGCCCGGCGAGGGCTATCACGGCTACCGCTTCCGGTTGTTAACGGCCGATGCGCAAGGTGACAATGCGCGGGCCGCCCTGCTGGCATGGCCGGTGGAGTATGCCAAAACCGGGGTCACGACTTTTGTGATTGATGGTCAGGATCGCATCTATCAGCAGGATTTCGGCGCGCAGACGGCGCAGAAAGTGGAGGGCATAACGCAGTTTATGCCAGACCAGGCCTGGCAGCCGGTGCAGCCCTGAAGGTAAAACGCAGGCATAAAAAAAGCGGCTTTTAAGCCGCTTTGCTGTGCAATTCTGTTGCCCGGCGGCGCAAGCTTGCCGGGCCTACATCTTTTAAATTTGCAGGCCGGGTAAGGCGTAGCCACCACCCGGCAACACAAGCTCAGACGCTTATTTCTTTTTCGCTTTCGGGTTCGGCAGGTCGGTGATGCTACCTTCGAACACTTCAGCGGCCAGGCCCACGGACTCATGCAGAGTCGGGTGCGCATGGATAGTCAGCGCCAGATCTTCCGCGTCACAGCCCATTTCGATAGCCAGACCGATTTCGCCCAACAGCTCGCCGCCGTTAGTACCGACAATCGCACCACCGATCACACGGTGAGTCTCTTTGTCGAAAATCAGTTTGGTCATACCGTCTGCGCAGTCGGAGGCGATAGCACGGCCAGAAGCAGCCCACGGGAAGGTGGCGGTTTCGTAGCTGATGCCTTTTTCTTTCGCTTCTTTCTCGGTCAGACCTACCCAGGCAACTTCTGGCTCGGTATACGCGATGGACGGGATCACTTTCGGATCGAAGTAGTGCTTCTGGCCTGCGATAACTTCAGCGGCAACGTGACCTTCGTGAACACCTTTGTGCGCCAGCATCGGCTGACCGACGATATCGCCGATAGCAAAGATGTGCGGTACGTTGGTACGCAGCTGTTTGTCGACACGGATAAAGCCACGGTCGTCCACTTCCACGCCAGCAGCGCCTGCGTCGAGGTTTTTACCGTTCGGCACACGGCCGATAGCCACCAGCACGGCGTCATAACGCTGTGCTTCAGCCGGCGCTTTTTTGCCTTCCATGGAAACGTAGATACCGTCTTCTTTTGCTTCAACGGCGGTAACTTTGGTTTCCAGCATCAGGTTGAATTTCTTGCTGATGCGCTTGGTGAAGACTTTAACGATGTCTTTGTCAGCCGCCGGGATCACTTGGTCGAACATTTCAACCACGTCGATCTCTGAACCCAGCGCATGGTATACGGTCGCCATTTCCAGACCGATGATACCGCCACCCATAACCAGCAGGCGCTTAGGTACTTCTTTCAGTTCCAGTGCATCGGTGGAATCCCACACGCGCGGATCTTCATGCGGAATGAACGGCAGTTCGATCGGACGGGAACCCGCCGCGATGATAGCGTTGTCGAAGTTGATCACGGTTTTGCCGTTTTCACCTTCAACTTCCAGGGTGTTAGCCCCGGTGAATTTACCCAGACCGTTAACCACTTTCACTTTACGGCCTTTCGCCATACCGGCCAGACCGCCAGTCAGTTGGGTGATAACTTTTTCTTTCCAGGTACGAATCTTGTCGATATCGGTTTTCGGTTCGCCGAAGACGATACCGTGCTCGGCCAGCGCTTTGGCTTCTTCGATAACTTTAGCAACGTGCAACAGCGCTTTAGAAGGGATACAGCCGACGTTCAGGCAAACACCGCCGAGGGTGCTGTAACGTTCAACAATGACGGTTTCCAGACCTAAATCAGCGCAACGGAAGGCAGCAGAGTAACCTGCCGGGCCTGCCCCAAGTACCACGACCTGAGTTTTGATTTCAGTACTCATCATGACCTCTTATTGATTTCCGGCAGTCCAGGGGACGTATCGCCCTTCATCGCCGGGACGTTCTATCCGCCCGCATAGTACAAAATTGTTAACAATTTTGAAACAACAAACGGTAAACGATTTGTCCTTTGTCCTAATAACCTCAACAACATAATGAGATTACCAGAAAAAAGCCGACCGTCAGGCCGGCTTTCTTATTTACATCACCAGACGGCGAATGTCAGACAGCATGTTATTGATGATGGTGATGAAACGCGCACCATCAGCACCGTCGATCACGCGGTGGTCGAAGGACAGAGAGATCGGCATCATCAGACGCGGCACGAACTCTTTACCATTCCAGACCGGCTCCATCGCGGATTTGGACACACCGAGGATAGCCACTTCCGGCGCGTTAACGATCGGCGCGAAGTGCGTGGTACCCAGGCCACCAATACTGGAGATGGTGAAGCAACCGCCCTGCATTTCGCCCGCCGTCAGCTTACCGTCACGTGCTTTTTTGGAGATCACGGTCAGTTCGCGGGACAGCTCGGTGATGCTCTTCTTGTTCACGTCTTTGAACACCGGAACCACCAGGCCATTCGGGGTATCAACGGCCACACCGATGTTGATGTATTTCTTCAGCGTCAGACGCTGTGCATCTTCAGACAGAGAGCTGTTGAAGCGAGGCATCTGCTCGAGCGCTGCGGCAACGGCTTTCATGATGAAGACAACCGGGGTGAATTTCACATCCAGTTTGCGCTTCTCAGCTTCAGCGTTCTGCTGCTTACGGAAGGCTTCCAGGTCAGTGATGTCGGTTTTGTCGAAATGCGTAACGTGCGGGATCATCACCCAGTTACGGCTCAGGTTAGCACCAGAGATTTTCTGGATACGGCCCAGTTCAACTTCTTCCACTTCACCGAACTTGCTGAAGTCCACTTTCGGCCATGGCAGCATGCCAGGCAGACCGCCTCCGGTGGCAGCAGCAGGTGCCGCTTCAGCGCGTTTCACCGCGTCTTTCACGTAAGCCTGAACGTCTTCGCGCAGGATACGGCCTTTACGACCCGTACCTTTCACTTTCGCCAGGTTCACGCCAAATTCGCGCGCCAGGCGGCGGATCAGCGGCGTTGCATGGACGTAAGCGTCGTTTTCAGCAAACTCAGATTTGCCTTCCGCTTTCGCCGGAGCAGCGGCGGCCGGTGCTTTCGCCGCCGGTGCCGGAGCCGCTTCCTGTTTGGCCGCAGCCGGAGCCGCAGCAGGGGCTGCGCCTTCCACTTCGAAGACCATGATCAGGGAGCCGGTAGACACTTTGTCGCCGGTGCTGATTTTGATTTCTTTCACGGTGCCCGCGAACGGTGCCGGAACTTCCATGGAGGCTTTGTCGCCTTCCACGGTGATCAGTGACTGCTCAGCGGCAACTTTGTCGCCCACTTTCACCATCACTTCGGTCACTTCAACTTCGTCACCGCCGATGTCCGGTACGTTTACGTCTTTAGCGCCCGCTGCTGCTGCCGGAGCAGAAGCCGCTTCTTCTTTAACCTGCGGTTTCGCGTCGCTGGCCGCCGATGCGCCACCTTCAACGTCGAAGACCATGATCAGGGAGCCGGTGGACACTTTGTCGCCGGTGCTGATTTTGATTTCTTTCACAGTACCCGCGAACGGTGCCGGAACTTCCATAGAAGCCTTGTCGCCTTCTACGGTGATCAGCGACTGCTCAGCAGCCACTTTGTCGCCGACTTTAACCATGATCTCGGTCACTTCAACTTCGTCGCCGCCGATATCCGGTACGTTTACGTCTTTAGCCGCGGCGGCTGCCGGCGCAGATGCTGCTGCCGGTGCTGCTTCTTTCTTCTCTTCTGCTTTCGCAGGTGCTGCATCAGCAGCACCGTCAGCGGAATCGAAAATCATGATCAGTTTGCCAGTCTCGGTTTTGTCGCCAACAGAGACTTTGATCTCTTTAACAACGCCAGCCTGAGGTGACGGGACTTCCATAGAAGCTTTGTCGCCTTCTACGGTGATCAGCGACTGTTCAGCTTCAACCTTGTCGCCCACTTTGACCAGGATCTCGGTGATTTCAACTTCATCAGCCCCGATGTCCGGTACATTGATTTCGATAGCCATTCTTCTTTTACCTCTTACGCCAGACGCGGGTTAACTTTATCTGCATCGATGTTGAATTTGGTAATTGCGTCTGCAACTACTTTCTTGTCGATGTCGCCACGTTTAGCCAGTTCGCCCAGTGCTGCAACAACCACATAAGAAGCATCAACTTCGAAGTGGTGACGCAGGTTTTCACGGCTGTCAGAGCGACCGAAGCCATCAGTACCCAGTACGCGGTAATCGCTTGCCGGGATGAAGTTACGGATCTGCTCAGCGAACAGTTTCATATAGTCAGTTGATGCTACTGCCGGTGCGTCGCTCAGAACCTGTGCAACGTACGGTACGCGCGGCTCGTCGGTCGGGTGCAGCATGTTCCAGCGTTCACAATCCTGGCCATCGCGCGCCAGTTCGGTGAAGGAGGTCACGCTGAACACGTCAGAACCGATTCCGTAGTCTTTTGCCAGGATCTGCGCTGCTTCACGTACGTGACGCAGGATAGAACCGGAGCCCAGCAGCTGAACTTTACCTTTCGCGCCATCGATAGTTTCGAGTTTGTAGATACCTTTACGGATCCCTTCCTCGGCGCCTTCCGGCATCGCTGGCATGTGGTAGTTTTCGTTCAGCGTGGTGATGTAGTAGTACACGTTCTCTTGCGCTTCACCGTACATACGATGCAGACCGTCATGCATGATGACCGCAACTTCGTAAGCGTAAGCCGGATCGTAAGAGATACAGTTCGGGATGGTCAGCGACTGAATGTGGCTGTGACCATCTTCGTGCTGCAGACCTTCGCCGTTAAGCGTAGTACGACCAGAAGTACCACCAATCAGGAAGCCACGAGCTTGCTGATCGCCTGCTGCCCAGCACAGGTCGCCGATACGCTGGAAACCGAACATGGAGTAGTAGATGTAGAACGGGATCATCGGCAGATCGTTGGTGCTGTAAGAGGTCGCAGCAGCCAGCCAGGACGAACCTGCGCCCAGCTCGTTGATACCTTCCTGCAGGATCTGACCTTTCTCGTCTTCTTTGTAGTAAGCAACCTGCTCACGGTCCTGCGGGGTGTACTGCTGGCCGTTCGGGCTGTAAATACCAATCTGACGGAACAGACCTTCCATACCGAAAGTACGCGCTTCGTCGGCGATGATCGGTACCAGGCGATCTTTGATCGACTTGTTCTTCAGCATCACGTTCAGGGCACGCACGAAGGCGATAGTGGTGGAGATCTCTTTGTTCTGCTCTTCCAGCAACTGGTTGAAGTCAGCCAGGGTCGGCAGCTCAAGCTTCTCAGAGAATTTCGGCTGACGAGACGGCAGGTAGCCGTTCAGCTTCTGACGCTGGGCGTGCAGGTAAGTGTGCTCTTCAGAACCTTCCGGGAAGGTAATGTAGGACAGCTTCTCAACCTGCTCATCGGTCACCGGCACATTGAAACGATCACGGATGTAACGTACACCGTCCATGTTCATTTTCTTCACCTGGTGGGCGATGTTTTTACCTTCAGCGGTGTCGCCCATGCCGTAACCTTTGATGGTATGGGCCAGGATAACAGTTGCTTTGCCTTTGGTTTCCTGCGCTTTCTTAAATGCAGCGTAGATTTTCTTCGGATCGTGGCCACCACGGTTCAGTGCCCAAATCTGATCGTCAGACCAGTCGGCAACCAGTGCGGCAGTTTCCGGGTATTTACCGAAGAAGTGCTCACGCACGTATGCGCCGTTTTTGGATTTAAAGGTCTGATAGTCGCCGTCAACGGTTTCGTTCATCAGTTGGATCAGTTTACCGCTAGTGTCTTTACGCAGCAGCTCATCCCAACGACTACCCCACATCACCTTGATCACGTTCCAGCCAGCACCTTCGAAAATGCCTTCCAGTTCGTTGATGATTTTACCGTTACCGGTGACCGGGCCATCCAGACGTTGCAGGTTACAGTTGATGACGAAGACCAGGTTATCCAGTTTTTCACGGGTCGCGATGGTGATCGCGCCTTTGGATTCCGGCTCATCCATCTCACCATCGCCCAGGAAGGCGTAAACGGTTTGCTGAGAGGTATCTTTCAGGCCACGGTGTTCCAGATATTTCAGGAACTTAGCCTGGTAGATCGCACCAATCGGACCCAGACCCATAGAAACGGTCGGGAACTGCCAGAATTCCGGCATCAGTTTCGGGTGCGGGTAGGAAGACAGGCCATTGCCATGTACTTCCTGACGGAAGTTGTTCATCTGCTCTTCAGTCAGACGCCCTTCCAGGAATGCGCGAGCATAAACGCCCGGAGAGATGTGGCCCTGGAAGTACACCAGATCGCCACCGTCTTTCTCGCTGCGTGCGCGGAAGAAGTGGTTGAAGCAAACTTCATATACGGTCGCAGAAGACTGGAAAGATGCCATGTGGCCGCCCAGCTCGAGGTCTTTTTTAGACGCACGCAGCACGGTCATGATGGCGTTCCAGCGGATAGCAGAACGAATGCGACGCTCCAGCTCCAGATTACCCGGGTATTCCGGCTCATCTTCAACGGCAATAGTATTTACATAGTTGCGAGCGTTTGAACCAGCTGCCACGTTAACGCCGCCTTTGCGGGCCTGGGACAGTAACTGGTCAATCAGATACTGAGCGCGCTCAACACCTTCTTCACGGATGACCGATTCGATCGCCTGTTGCCAGTCGCGAGTTTCGATCGGATCCACGTCATTGAGTAAACGTTCTGACATGGGGTTTTCCTTATCTATCTAATTTTCGTTGATTAATCTGGAACCTGTCCCATTGCGCTCTCACGTCCGGGCATCTGACTGTAAGAACGCAATAAGACAGGTTCTGCGTTTAGTTGCCGCGCTCTAAAGTATGGCGCTTAATCCTTTCTTTGCTGTAGGCGGCGCATTGAGCGTTCACGACGGCTCTGCTCACGGCTGCGGTCCAGCAATATTTCCTCAATAAACGCCAGATGCCGGTGAGACGCTTCACGCGCCTTTTCCGGCTCTCTGGCGATAATCGCCTCAAAAATTCTGGAGCGATGGTTGCTTACCAACGGGAGCATTTCCCGCCGGGAATACAGCAATTCGAAATTCTGGCGAACATTCTGCGCCATCATCGGCTCCATGCAGCGTAGCAAATGCAGCAACACCACATTGTGCGCCGCTTCGGTGACGGCAATCTGATACATGACGACGGCATCGGCTTCGGCATCGAGATCCCCGGATTCCTGCGCGCGCTCGATCGCCTGATGCAGCTCGCGGATACGCTCGCGATCGTCATCGGTGCCACGCAAGGCCGCGTAATAGGCGGCAATGCCTTCCAGCGCGTGGCGCGTCTCGAGGAGGTCAAACTGGGATTCTGGATGATCGGACAAAAGCTCTACCAGCGGATCGCTGAAGCTCTGCCACAGATTACTTTGGACAAAGGTACCACCGCCCTGACGACGCAGTAGCAGGCCCTTGGCTTCAAGGCGTTGGATCGCCTCGCGCAGCGAAGGACGGGAAACATCGAACTGTTTAGCCAGCTCGCGTTCCGGAGGAAGTTTTTCACCGGGGCGCAATGTCCCTTCAAGGATCAAAAACTCCAGTTGCTGCTCTATCACATCGGATAATTTAGGTTGGCGGATTTTACTGTAGGCCATTGTTCCCTGTCCTAAGCCGTTTTCCCGGAGTGCCATTTAACCGGAGTCAATTGGTCTGACCAATTTCATGTTCTTGACGCTAAAGTAACAAAGTATTCACCTTCTGTCCATACAGGTTTTGATTGAAATCAGGGAACCACGCACATTTTAACAACATTACAGAAATAACGTTTCAGAAATGTAACTTCGCACAAATCAACCTGCTACTCATAAAGAGGCAGATTTAACTTATGTGAAACCTAAAGTGGCTTAATTGAACCGATTCAGTCGAGCAAAAAACGAGTAAATACCCATTTTGAGAGTGAAATTATGCATTTGAGGGGATGGGAGACGCACAAGGCTGCCATTTACAATTGGTTTCTTTTTATCCACTCGTTATCCACCCTTAATAAAGCAGGTGCATTCGCGCGCGCTTATCACTATTCTGATGCAGACGAAAGACTCAGAGCGATATTTATGAAAGACCTTTCGTAAACATATAAATACAACAAATGGAATTTCATCCGTACACGCACACGACAGCGTACTAATAATAACCACACACGAGGTTTCATGATGGAAGGTCAACAGCAGGGTGAAATGCTGAAGCGCGGCCTCAAAAACCGCCACATTCAGCTTATTGCGCTGGGTGGAGCTATCGGGACTGGCCTGTTTCTGGGCAGCGCGTCAGTCATCCAGTCCGCCGGGCCGGGAATTATTCTCGGCTATGCGATCGCAGGTTTTATCGCTTTTCTGATCATGCGTCAGTTGGGCGAGATGGTCGTAGAAGAGCCGGTAGCCGGCTCATTCAGCCATTTTGCCTATAAATACTGGGGCGGTTTCGCGGGTTTCGCGTCCGGCTGGAACTACTGGGTGCTGTACGTGCTGGTGGCCATGGCGGAACTGACCGCCGTCGGTAAATACATTCAGTTCTGGTGGCCAGAGATCCCGACCTGGGCGTCAGCGGCGGTGTTCTTCGTGGTGATCAACGCCATTAACCTTACTAACGTGAAAGTGTTTGGCGAGATGGAGTTCTGGTTCGCCATTATTAAAGTTATCGCGGTGGTGGCGATGATCCTGTTCGGCGGCTGGCTGCTGTTCAGCGACAGCGCCGGTCCGCAGGCTACCGTGCGTAACCTGTGGGAACAAGGGGGCTTCCTGCCTAATGGCTTTACCGGGCTGGTGATGATGATGGCGATCATTATGTTCTCGTTCGGCGGTCTGGAACTGGTGGGTATCACCGCTGCCGAAGCTGATAACCCGCAGGTCAGCATCCCGAAAGCCACCAACCAGGTGATTTACCGCATCCTGATCTTCTATGTGGGTTCACTGGCGGTGCTGCTGTCGTTGCTGCCGTGGACGCGCGTTACCGCTGACACCAGCCCGTTCGTGCTCATCTTCCATGAGCTGGGCGACACTTTCGTGGCGAATGCCCTGAACATCGTGGTGCTGACCGCCGCGCTGTCGGTGTACAACAGCTGTGTGTACTGCAACAGCCGTATGCTGTTCGGCCTGGCGCAGCAGGGCAATGCCCCGAAAGCGCTGGCGAAAGTCGACAAGCGTGGCGTACCCATTGCCACCATTCTCGTCTCCGCGCTCTTTACTGCACTGTGCGTGCTGATTAACTACCTGGCACCGGGCGAAGCCTTTGGTTTGCTGATGGCGCTGGTGGTCTCGGCACTGGTGATTAACTGGGCGATGATTAGCCTCGCGCACATGAAATTCCGCCGCGCGAAAGATTTGCAGGGCGTGAAAACGCGCTTCCCTGCCCTGTTCTATCCGCTGGGTAACTGGATCTGCCTGATCTTTATGGCTGCCGTGCTGGTCATCATGGCGATGACCCCGGGCATGGCGATCTCCGTCTGGCTGATCCCGGTGTGGATGGTCATCCTCGGCATTGGTTACTTCATTAAGCAGAAGAACCTGAAAACCGCCAAAGCGCATTAATCCTCCTGTTTATCCCCCCCCTCTCCCGCCGGGAGAGGGTTTCCCCTGTTACCTGGTTCACACTTTCCCGCGCATAGCTGTTTTATCCATGTCTTTAACGTAAACCTGCAACGCAAAAACCTCAGTGCGCGCGAATAATTCTCTCCATATCTCAACGGGAGAATTGTCGATGGACAACGCGAAACTGTCAGTCAAAGAAAAGATCGGCTACGGAATGGGAGACGCCGGATGTAATATCATCTTTGGCGCTATCATGTTGTTTGTGAATTATTTCTATACGGACATATTTGGCCTTGCCCCGGCGCTGGTGGGCGTGTTGCTACTCTCAATCCGTGTTATTGATGCCGTAACTGACCCGATCATGGGGGCGCTGGCGGATCGCACCAAAAGCAAATATGGGCGATTTCGTCCATGGCTGTTATGGATTGCCGTACCTTACGCGGTGTTCAGCGTGCTGATGTTTACCACGCCGGACTGGACCTATAACAGCAAAGTTATCTATGCCTTCATCACCTACTTCCTGCTGTCGCTGACCTATACCGCCATCAACATCCCTTATTGCTCTCTCGGCAGCGTTATCACCAACGATCCCAAAGAGCGCGTGGCCTGCCAGTCTTACCGTTTTGTGATGGTGGGGATCGCCACCCTGCTGCTCTCCCTGACGCTGCTGCCAATGGCTGAGTGGTTTGGCGGCGAAGATAAAGCCAAAGGCTACCAGATGGCGATGACGGTGCTGGCCTTTATCGGCATGTGCATGTTCCTCTACTGCTTTGCAACGGTGCGCGAGCGTGTTAAGCCTGCCGTTCCTACCAATGATGATCTGAAAAAAGACTTTAAAGACGTCTGGAAAAACGACCAGTGGGTGCGCATTCTGCTGCTGACGCTGTGCAACGTCTGCCCGGGCTTCATCCGCATGGCGGCCACCATGTATTACGTGACCTGGGTAATGGGGCAAAGCACCCATTTCGCTACGCTGTTTATCAGCCTCGGCGTAGTGGGCATGATGATCGGCAGCATGCTGGCGAAAGTGCTGACCGACCGCTGGTGTAAATTGCAGGTCTTCTTCTGGACCAACATCGTGCTGGCGATTTTCTCCGGCGGCTTCTACTTCCTGGATCCGCAGGCGACCACCCTTATCGTGGTGCTCTATTTCCTGCTCAATATCATTCATCAAATTCCCTCTCCACTGCACTGGTCGCTGATGGCGGATGTGGATGATTACGGCGAGTGGAAAACCGGTAAACGTATCACCGGCATCAGCTTCTCCGGTAATTTGTTCTTCCTGAAAGTGGGCCTGGCGGTTGCCGGGGCGATGGTCGGCTTCCTGCTCTCCTGGTATGGTTACGACGCGAGCGCGAAAGCGCAAAGCCCGAGCGCCATCAACGGCATCGTGCTGCTGTTCAGCATCATTCCTGGCCTGGGCTACTTGATCACGGCGGGCGTGGTTCGCCTGCTGAAGGTCGACCGTGAAACCATGAAACAGATCCAGAGCGATCTGGAAAAACGCCGCGCTAACTATCGGGAACTGAGCGAGACTGCTTCACATCACCCGGTTAAACCATAAGGAAAGCCTGATGAACACGTGGCCTAATCCCTTTATCGAACAACGCGCCGATCCCTTTATTCTGCGCCACGATAACGCTTACTACTTTGTCGCCTCGGTACCGGAATACGATCGGCTGGAAATCCGCCGCGCCAGCACGCTCGAAGGATTACGCGAGGCACCCGCGACCGTGGTGTGGCGTAAACCCGCCAGCGGCCCGATGAGCCAGCTCATCTGGGCGCCGGAACTGCATCACCTTGATGGCAAGTGGTATCTCTACTTTGCTGCCACACACACTCACGATCTGGATGCACTGAATATGTTCCAGCACCGCATGTTCGTGCTGGAGTGCGCCGACGCCGATCCGCTGACCGGCCACTGGACGGAAAAAGGGCAGATAAAAACGCAGTTTGACTCTTTCTGCCTGGATGCGACCACGTTTAACCATCAGGGTAAACAGTGGTATCTGTGGGCACAAAAAGATCCGGCCATTGACGGCAACTCGAATCTGTATCTGGCAGAGCTGGAAAATCCGTGGACGCTTAAGGGCAGACCGGTGATGTTAAGCAAACCGGAGTTTGACTGGGAATGTCGGGGCTTTAAGGTCAACGAAGGGCCGGCGGTGCTGTTCCATGGCGATCGGTTATTTGTCAGCTACTCCGCCAGCGCCACCGACGAAAACTACTGCCTTGGCCTGTTGTGGATCGATATTCATGCCGACCCGCAGAACCCGGAAAACTGGCATAAATCACCGCAGCCGGTGTTTGTGACCAGCTATGAGAATCGCCAGTACGGGCCTGGACATAACAGCTTTACGCAGACCCCGGATGGCGAAGACGTGCTGGTTTACCACGCGCGCAACTACACGGAGATCGAGGGCGATCCGCTCTACGATCCGAACCGTCATACGCGTCTGAAAGTGATCCACTGGAAAGAGGACGGCATGCCGGACTTTGGGGTACCACCGGCGGACAGCAACTAGTGCCTGATTGCCCGGCGGCGCTTCGCTTGCCGGGCCTACATGTATTGGTAAGTATCTGTAGGCCGGGTAAGCGAAGCGCCACCCGGCATCTTCTCGAAAATTACACCAGCGTCCCGTAAATCGTCAGCAGCGCCACAACCACCACCACCACAAAGGACGTTTTCTTCGCCATGGAAACCGCCACTTTTGGCGTTTCGACGCGGTCCAGATGCGGCTCACGCGCCAGCGAATACTGCGCCAGGCGCGTTAATACCTGATACTGCGACGTGTGGCGATCGTAAAGCGACGCGAACCAGGCCGGAAGCGCCTTTTCACCGTGACCAATCAGCGCATACACCACGCCCACCAGCCGCGCCGGGATCCAGTCCAGCACATGCAGAATGGCATCAATGCCGGATTGATGGCGCTGCGGCGGTGTCATATAACGCGCCAGCCATGACTGCCAGGCGCGTAAAAATGCATACCCTACCAGCGTCACCGGTCCCCAGGTACCGCCGACGATAAACCAGAACAGCGGCGCGAGGTAAAACCGGAAGTTAATCCACAGCAGAGCATTTTGCAGTTCGCGCAGAAACTCGCGTTCATCGCAGTCCGGCGGTACGCCATGGATCATCGTCAGTTCACTGGCCATGGCATCACGCGCGTGGGCATCGCCACGGGCGGCGGCCTTCAGATAGGCATGGTAGTGCAATCGCACCTTGCCCGCGCCGATACATAACAGCCCGAGCATGATCCACACCACCAGCAGCGGCACATTGAAAAACAGGCCATAAAGGGCGCGTAACACCAGAAAGGTTGCCAGCATCGCCAGCGCGGTCATTCCCAGCGTATGGAACATGGAAAAATGGCGGATGCGGCGGAACAGCACTTCAAGGCGGTGATCGAGCTGCCAGTGCTCGCCGAGTTTAAACAGACGCTCGGCAATCAAAACTAACAGCATGGTAAACAACGTCATGTCATCTCCTTATCTGACGAGGGGGTGACCAGAGCACGAAATGTCGCCCAGTCAAAAGCCGGGCCGGGATCGGTTTTACGCTCAGGTGCAATATCGCTGTGCCCGGTTATATTGTCAGCAATCGCCGGATAAAGCCCGATCAAAGTTTTCGTCACCGCAGCCAGTTGCTGATATTGCGCCTCGGTATAGGGGATGGTGTCCGTTCCCTCAAGCTCAATGCCAATCGAAAAATCATTACACCGCTCGCGGCCCGCGTAGCGTGACACGCCCGCATGCCAGGCGCGTTTATCAAAAGGAACGTACTGCACAATTTCGCCATCGCGACGGATCAGGCAGTGTGCTGACACGCGCAGGTGGGCAATCTCAGCGAAGAAGGGATCGGCTTGCGGATCCAGCGTACCGGTGAACAGCGCATCAATCCATGGCCCGCCAAATTGTCCGGGCGGCAGGCTAATATTATGCACAACCAGTAACGAGGGGGTCTCATCGTCCGGGCGGCAATCATGGTGCGGTGAAGGCACATGACGCGCATCCACCAGCCAGCCCTTGTTTAACAGCATGCAGGATCTCCTAAGATATGGTGCTGATACACGGTTCAGAGTAGCATGTTTCAATCTTTTGATTCGTTACCCTTTTTGGAGTTTTATCATGCCGCCTCGCCGCTACAACCCCGACCATCGACGTGACGCGCTGTTAGAACGTATCAACCTCGACATCCCTGCTGCCGTGGCGCTTGCGCTGCGGGAAGATCTCGGTGGTGAGGTGGATGCGAACAATGATATTACCGCACAATTGTTGCCCGCAGACGACCGTTCCCATGCGGTGGTGATCACCCGTGAAGATGGCATTTTCTGCGGCAAACGCTGGGTTGAAGAAGTGTTTATTCAACTGGCTGGCGACGATGTCACGCTGACATGGCACGTCGCCGATGGCGATGCCATCACCGCGAATCAACCACTCTTTGAACTGGACGGCCCTTCCCGCGTGCTGCTGACCGGCGAGCGCACGGCGCTTAACTTTGTGCAGACGCTCTCCGGCGTCGCCAGCGTGGTCAGCCGCTATGTAGCGCTGCTGGCAGGCACCAAAACGCAGTTGCTGGACACGCGCAAAACCCTGCCGGGGCTGCGCACAGCGCTGAAATATGCCGTCCTGTGCGGCGGCGGCGCGAACCATCGCCTCGGGCTGTCGGATGCGTTTCTGATCAAAGAGAATCACATTATCGCCGCGGGCAGCGTACGTCAGGCCGTGGAAAAGGCCTTCTGGCTGCACCCTGACGTGCCGGTGGAAGTGGAAGTCGAAACGCTGGAAGAGCTGGATGACGCCCTGAAGGCCGGTGCCGACATCATCATGCTCGACAACTTCGACACCGCCCAGATGCGTGAAGCGGTAAAACGCGCCAACGGTCAGGCGCGGCTGGAAGTGTCCGGCAACGTCACCGCAGAAACCCTCCGCGAATTTGCCGATACCGGCGTGGATTACATCTCGGTGGGCGCACTGACCAAGCATGTGCAGGCGCTGGATCTGTCGATGCGTTTCCGCTGAAACTTTTTGCCCGGCGCGATCCGCCGGGCAATTTTCCGTCGCCGATCGCATAAGCCGTGTCGGTTTATGCAACATGCACAACATCTTCTGAAGCCGTCTTCTCAGACGGATTTTATCCCCTCGCACCGCCCCGCCGTTACTGCCACAGTCGTTCCAGGTCATCAAGGAGCACACTATGGACACGCAAAAAGGATTTACCTTAATTGAGCTAATGGTGGTTATCGGCATCATTTCCATCCTCAGCGCCATCAGCATTCCCGCTTACCAGAATTACCTGCGCAAAGCGGCGTTAACGGACATGCTGCAAACCTTTATTCCCTACCGGACGGCCATTGAGCTGTGCGCTCTCGATCACGGCGGCGTTACGGTCTGTGACGGGGGCAGCAACGGCATTCCTTCCCCCACTACCACGCGCTACGTCTCCGCCATGAGCGTGGTGAAAGGCGTCGTGGCGCTCACCGGGCAGGAGAGCCTGACCGGACTTGGCGTCACCCTTACGCCTCAGTGGAATAACAGCAGTGGCATGACGGGCTGGGATCGGCTGTGCACCGTGCAGGACGATGGCGCACTGAAACAGGCCTGCGAAGAGGTGTTTCGCTTCAGCGGTGAACAGGGGGCGAAATGAAACAGGAACAGTTAATCGCCCTGTGTCAGCGCCACAACGCGCTGCTGCTGGAGAGCGACGATGAGCGCATCAGCATTGCCGTGCCGGGTGATGCTCCGGCAGATCTGCTGGCCGCGCTGCGCTTCGCCACCCAAAAGCGCATCGACATCGTATGCAGAACGCCGGAGGAGATGGAAAAACAGCGGCAGCGTCTCTCGGCCCCGCATCTGTCCGTGGTGCCGCAGGACAGCGTCACGGCAACCGCCTTTCTCGATCACACTCTGCAACAGGCATTAACGCTACGGGCATCGGATATTCACTTTGAGCCGGGCGAGAGTGATTTTCGTATCCGTCTGCGGGTGGACGGCGTGCTGCATTCGCTGCCGCCGGTTTCACCGTCAATGGCGAATACCCTTGTGGCGCGTCTGAAAGTGCTGGGCAATCTGGACATTGCCGAGCGTCGCCTGCCGCAGGACGGGCAGTTCACCGTCACGCTCGGTAGCAAAGCCATTTCCTTTCGCATTGCCACCCTTCCCTGCCGCTACGGCGAAAAAGTCGTTCTGCGTCTGCTGCATCAGGTCAGTCAGGCTCTGGATCTGACACAGCTCGGGATGCTACCGGAACAGCTGGCGCAATTTCAGACCGCCCTCAGCAAACCCCAGGGATTGCTGCTGGTGACCGGGCCAACCGGCAGCGGCAAAACGGTGACGCTCTACAGCGCCCTGCAATCACGCAACCGCGTTGAGGTGAATATTTGCAGCGTGGAAGATCCCATTGAGATCCCGCTGGCAGGGCTTAACCAGACGCAGATCAATCCCCGTGCGGGGCTGAGCTTTCAGAGCGTACTGCGCGCACTGCTGCGGCAGGATCCGGATATCGTGATGGTCGGTGAGATCCGCGACGGCGAAACCGCAGAAATCGCCATTAAAGCCTCGCAGACCGGGCACCTGGTACTGTCGACGCTGCACACCAACTCCACCAGCGAAACCCTGACGCGCATTCAGCAAATGGGCGTGGCGCCGTGGATGCTCGCCTCCGCGCTTTCGCTGGTGGTGGCGCAACGGCTGGTGCGCAAACTCTGCCCCCACTGTCGGTCAAAAACGCCGGGCGACACGCTGATCCCGACATCGCTGTGGCCGCGCCCGCTGCCACTGTGGCAGTCCACCGGCTGCGACCAGTGTTATCACGGCTTTTATGGTCGGGTCGCGCTGTTTGAAGTGCTGCCAGTGAATAAAGCGCTGCGTCATGCTATCGCCGCCGGGGATGCCGCCAGCGATATTCAGCGCAAAGCACGACAGGCGGGGATGACCACGCTGTTCGAGAGCGGCTGTCTGGCGGTCGAGCAGGGACTGACCACCCAGGAAGAGCTGCTACGCGTGCTGGGAATGCCCCATGCCGATTAAAACGCTGTGGCAATGGCGCGGGCTGGATCAGGCGGGTGCGCCGCAGAAGGGACTGTTATGGGCTGAGGATCGGGTCAGCGTGGCAATGGTGCTGCAACGCCGCGCTATCCATCTCTTAGCACTCAAACGCTGCCCGGTGCGCATTCACGCCTGGCGGGGAACGCAGAGCATGGAGCTGATCCGCCAGTTAGCCACGCTGTTGCAGGCGGGGCTGACGCTGCCGGAGGCGTTACGGCTATTAGCCGGACAGCATCCTCGCCCCCAGTGGCAGGCACTGCTGCAACATATGGCGGAAGCGCTGGAACAGGGCACGCCCTTTTCGGCGGCGATCCAGCAATGGCCACAGGCGTTTCCACCGCTGTACGTTGCCCTGATCCACACCGGTGAGCTGACGGGTAAGCTCGATAGTTGTTGTTTTGAACTGGCGGCCCAGCAAAAAGCGCAGCGGCTGCTGGCGGCGAAGGTTAAAAAGGCGCTGCGCTATCCGCTGATGGTGTTATCGCTGGCGGTGCTGATTGTGCTGGCCATGGTCTATCTGGTGCTGCCGGAGTTTGCTGCCATCTACCGTACCTTCAACGCGCCGCTGCCGGCACTCACGCGCGGGGTGATGGCGCTGGCAGACCTGATCCAGCAGTGGGGCGCGGCGGTACTGATACTGTTCATCCTGTTACTGCTCGCCCTGCACGGACTGCGCAAAAAGCCCGGCTGGTTGCGCTTTCGTCAGCGCCTGCTGCTGCGGTTCCCGGTGGTGGGCGATCTGCTGCGCGGGCAAAAGCTCAGCCAGATTTTTACCGTGCTGGCACTGACGCAAAACGCCGGTATCGCCTTTTTGCAGGGGCTGGAGAGTGTGAAGCATACGCTGCCCTGCCCGTACTGGCAGGATGTGCTGCATAACGTCCATCAGGAGGTCACGCAGGGAATGCCGATATGGCAGGCACTGAAAAACAGCCGCGAATTTACCCCGCTCTGTGTACAGCTGGTCAGAACCGGTGAAGCGTCAGGGGCGCTGGATACCATGTTGGGGGATCTGGCCCGCTATCACAGCGAAAAAACCCAGCATCTGGCGGATAATCTGGCCGCACTGCTGGAGCCGGTGATGCTGATTGTGACGGGATTAATTATTGGTACGCTGGTGGTGGCAATGTATCTGCCGGTGTTCCATCTGGGGGATGCAATGAGTGGAATGGGATAAGGCTGGCGCAGCGAGCCGCGCCAGCAGAGGCATCAGAGGCTGTTGAACACGCGGTTCTCTTGCTCCGCTACGCGGATAAAGGTGGTGCGCTTGGTCAGCTCTTTCAGACGGGATGCGCCCACGTAGGTGCAGGCAGAACGCAGGCCGCCGAGGATATCGCGGGCGGTGTTTTCAACCGGGCCACGCATGGGAAGCTTCACGGTTTTCCCTTCGGCTGCACGGTAACCCGCAACGCCGCCAACATGACGATTCATCGCGGATTCAGAGCTCATGCCGTAAAACAGCATGAATTTCTCACCGTTTTCATCCACCACGGTGCCGCCGCTTTCATCATGGCCCGCCAGCATACCGCCGAGCATCACAAAATCTGCGCCGCCACCGAAGGCTTTCGCCACGTCACCCGGTACGGTGCAGCCGCCGTCGCTGACGATTTGACCGCCCAGACCGTGCGCTGCATCAGCACATTCGATCACCGCGGACAGCTGCGGATAGCCCACGCCGGTTTTTACACGGGTGGTACAGACGGAGCCCGGGCCAATGCCCACTTTGACGATATCCGCGCCGCAGAGGATCAGCTCTTCACACATTTCGCCGGTCACTACGTTGCCCGCGCAGATGGTTTTATTCGGCCAGGCTTCGCGCGCTTTGGTCACAAACTGCGAGAAGTGCTCGGAGTAACCATTTGCCACGTCAATGCAAATAAAGTTCAGGGCCGGATTCAGGGCGAGGATCTGACGGGTTTTGTCGAAATCCGCATCAGAGGTACCGGTGGAAACCATCACGTGTTTTAACACCGCATCGGATTCACGCTCAGCGAATGCCTGCCAGTCGGCCACGGAATAGTGTTTATGTACCGCCGTCAGGATGTCGAATGAAGCCAGTGCTTTTGCCATCGCGAAAGTGCCGACGGTATCCATATTGGCGGCAATAATCGGCACGCCTGACCAGGCCATACCTGAATGCTTAAAGGTGAATTCGCGTCCCAGTTCAACGTCGGAACGGCTTTTGAGGGTGGAACGTTTAGGGCGGATAAGGACGTCTTTGAAACCTAACTTCAAATCTTCTTCGATACGCATGTAGGGGTCCTGGGGTTAATGGCGATAAAAGCAATCTGTCAAACACACAACTCCAGTGACGCTATCATACGCACTAAATAGGTCTGCGCAAGACTGCGAAATTCTCTTTTTTTACGCTACAATCCTATAAATTTACCTGGAAAACAGGCCTGTTTCGTCACATCTGACACGCCGTTTTCTGTACAAATTATAACCGATTGATTTACGAACCAAATAAATTGACCGGTCGTCGTCTGGCTGACCACTTTGGGATTTTGCTTTATGGGGTATACGGTCGCCTTAACCGGGGGTATTGGCAGTGGCAAAACCACTGTCGCGAACGCTTTCTCCCGCTGTGGGGTTAACGTAGTTGACGCAGATGTTATCGCCCGCCAGGTAGTAGAACCGGGTACGCCCGCCCTGGCCGCCATCGGCGAGCGCTTCGGCGACACGGTCATTAACGCAGAC
The DNA here is from genome assembly GCF_018323985.1 of Enterobacter kobei. GTDB lineage: Bacteria > Pseudomonadota > Gammaproteobacteria > Enterobacterales > Enterobacteriaceae > Enterobacter_D > Enterobacter_D kobei_A. Next base: position 3,783,020 of record NZ_AP024590.1, read on the forward strand.
GGCACGTTAAACCGTCGCATGCTGCGCGAACGCATTTTTTCCTCCCCGGCAGACAAAGCCTGGCTTAACGCACAACTTCATCCGTTAATTCACCAGGAAACCCAGCGCCAGATTGCGCAGGCGACATCGCCTTACGTCTTATGGGTCGTTCCGCTACTGGTGGAAAATCAGTTACATACCAAAGCCGATCGGGTGCTGGTAGTGGATGTCTCGCCTGAAATACAACTCTCTCGCACCATGCAGCGCGATGGCGTAACACGCGAACATGCCGAACAAATTCTCGCCGCGCAAGCGACGCGGGAGGCTCGCCTGGCCGTCGCTGATGATGTTATTGACAATAATGGCGCACCAGATGCAGTGGCATCGGATGTTGCCCGTCTGCATGCCGCGTACCTCCGCTACGCCGCGCAGGCCGCTTCACAGGAAAAACGCTAATGCACACCCACGTCCTTTTTGAACATCCGCTTAACGAGAAAATGCGCACCTGGTTGCGCATTGAATTTTTGATCCAGCAGCTGTCCTGCCGTTTACCCATCGCCGATGCCACCGATGCGCTGCATTTTTTCCGTAATATCGGCGATCTGCTGGATGTGTTCGAGCGCGGTGAAGTGCGCACAGAATTATTGAAAGAGCTGGAGCGCCAGCAGCGTAAGTTAAAAGCCTGGATTGAAGTGCCGGGCGTGGATCAGGAGCGGATCGCCGCCGTGAGTGAACAGCTTCGGCAGTGCAGCACCCTGCTGATGTCCGCGCCGCGCATTGGTCAGTTACTGCGGGAAGATAAGCTGATTGGTCTGGTGCGCCAGCGTCTGAGCATTCCTGGCGGCTGCTGTAGCTTTGATTTGCCGACGCTGCATCTGTGGCTGCATTTGCCCCAGGCACAGCGGGACGAGCAGGTCAGCATCTGGCTTAATAGTCTGCAACCGTTGACGCAGACGCTTACCCTGATCCTCGATTTAGTCCGTAATTCCGCGCCATTCCGTAAGCAGACCAGTCTGCATGGTTTTTACCAGGATAACGGCGATGATGCCGATTTACTGCGGCTGCACATCGCCCTGCCGGATGCGCTCTACCCGCAAATTTCCGGCCATAAAAGCCGCTTCGCCATTCGCTTCCTGCCGCTGGACAGCGAAAATGGCGTTATCCCTGAGCGTCTGGATTTTGAACTGGCCTGTTGTTAAGGAACTGATATGTCTGAAGTCATGATCGTAAACTGCCCGACCTGCGGGAAAAAAGTTGTCTGGGGCGACGTCAGTCCGTTTCGCCCGTTCTGCTCGAAGCGCTGCCAGCTGATCGATCTCGGCGAGTGGGCTGCGGAAGAAAAACGCATCCCGAGCTCCGGCGAGCTTAATGACAGCGATGACTGGAGTGAAGAGAAGCTTTAAAGCTCCTGGTGTAACCGGGTGACAATGGGCGCGTTCGCGGGCGGGAAATCATCCGCGTTCAGCGCCTGCTGCGCTATCCAGCCGCCCGGTTGACCTTCCCTGCCCCAGGGTTCGCCTTCCCAGCTTTCCACCAGATAAAACCACAGCGTGATATGCAATTCCGGGTAGCTGTACTCCAGCCGCTCGTACAGCTGCGCGCGGGTGACAACAATCCCTACTTCCTCTTCCAGCTCGCGCACCAGCGCCTGTTCCGGCGTTTCTCCCGCTTCGATCTTACCGCCGGGAAACTCTTTTTTGTTCGCCATATGCGCGTCGGCGGCACGTTGAGTAATAAAGATTTCGCCCTGCGCGTTGCGGATAATGCCCGCTGAAATATGCAGTACTTTCATTCACCTCGCTCCATAAAAAAGGCGCAGATATCTGCGCCTTTTGTGGTGGTCGTTACCGGATCAGTTCAGACGGCCATGACACTGTTTGAATTTCTTGCCGGAACCGCACGGGCAGGGATCGTTACGGCCCACTTTGCGTTCGCCGGTCTGGGCGGCCAGCGCTTCTGCGGCTTCTGCTTCATCGGTCTGATGGCTGAGCTGCTGCATCTGCGCCAGACGTTCAGCTTCCTGACGGCGCTGCTGCTCCATCTCTTCCACTTCTTCCGGCTCGCGCACCTGCACCTTGCTGAGGGTGCTGATCACTTCATACTTCAGTGATTCCAGCATCGCCGCAAACATGGCGAAGGATTCGCGTTTGTATTCCTGCTTCGGATCTTTCTGCGCGTATCCACGCAGGTGGATGCCCTGACGCAGATAATCCATCGCCGCCAGATGCTCTTTCCACAGGGAATCCAGCGTTTGCAGCATTACGCCTTTTTCGAAGTGGCGCATCATCTCGGTGCCGACGATTTCTTCTTTGCGTTTATAGACTTCAATCGCCTGAGTCAGAATACGCTCACGCAGGGTTTCTTCGTGCAGCTCTGGCTCTTTATCCAGCCACTCGCCAATCGGCAGATCCAGATCGAAGTCGTTTTTCAGACGTTCCTGCAGACCCTGGATGTCCCACATTTCTTCCAGCGACTGCGGCGGAATGTGCGCATCAATGGTGGCCTTGAAGACATCTTCGCGGATGCTGTTGATGGTTTCGCTTACGTCGGACACATCCAGCAGCTCGTTACGCTGGGTGTAAATCGCACGACGCTGATCGTTCGCCACATCATCATATTCCAGCAGCTGCTTACGAATATCGAAGTTACGGCTTTCCACTTTACGCTGAGCGTTGGCAATGGCTTTGGTCACCCACGGGTGTTCGATAGCTTCGCCCGGCTTCATACCCAGTTTACGCATCATGCCCGACACACGGTCAGAGGCAAAAATACGCATCAGCGCATCTTCCATCGACAGGTAGAAACGAGAAGAACCCGCATCACCCTGACGACCAGAACGGCCACGCAGCTGGTTATCGATACGACGGGATTCATGACGCTCGGTACCAATGATGTGCAGACCACCGGAAGCCAGTACGGCATCATGACGCGCCTGCCAGTCGGCTTTAAGCTGCGCGATCTGCTCCGGCGTCGGATCTTCAAGTTCAGCAAGCTCTGCCTGCCAGCTACCGCCCAGCACGATATCCGTACCACGACCGGCCATGTTGGTGGCGATGGTCACCGCGGACGGATAGCCGGCCTGCGCGACGATGGCGGCTTCGTTGGCGTGGAATTTGGCGTTCAGCACGTTGTGCTTGATACCCGCTTTTTCCAGTTCGTGAGAGACCACTTCTGATTTCTCGATGGAGATGGTACCCACCAGCACCGGCTGGCCTTTCGCGGTACGCTCTTTAATGTCTTCGATAATGGCCTGAATTTTTTCCGCTTCGGTCATGTAGACCAGATCCGGCATATCTTTACGGATCATCGGACGGTTGGTCGGCACCACCACGGTATCCAGCTTATAAATGGAGCTGAATTCAAAGGCTTCCGTGTCTGCGGTACCGGTCATACCGGCCAGTTTTTCATACAGACGGAAATAGTTCTGGAAGGTGATGGACGCCAGCGTCTGGTTTTCATTCTGGATTTGCACGCCTTCTTTGGCTTCAACCGCCTGGTGCAGACCATCAGACCAGCGACGGCCCTGCATGGTACGACCGGTGTGCTCATCAACGATGATGACTTCGCCGTCCTTAACGATGTAATCAACGTCACGGGTAAAGAGCACGTGCGCACGCAGCGCAGCGGTAACGTGGTGCATCAGCATGATGTTCGCCGGAGAGTACAGCGACTCACCCTCTTCCATAATGCCTTCTTTTACCAGCAATTCTTCTACCAGTACCAGACCGCGCTCGGTGATGTTTACCTGGCGGGATTTCTCATCCACCGAGAAGTGACCTTCACCCTGGAAGGTGTCGGAGTCTTCTTTTTCCTGGCGGATCAGATGCGGAATGATTTTGTTCACGCGCATGTACATCTCGGAGCTGTCTTCAGCCGGGCCGGAGATGATCAGCGGCGTACGGGCTTCATCGATGAGGATGGAGTCCACCTCATCCACCAGCGCGTAGTGAAGTTTACGCTGCACGCGTTCTTCAGGGCTGAACGCCATGTTATCGCGCAGGTAGTCAAAGCCGTATTCGTTATTGGTGCCGTAGGTGATATCAGCAGCGTAAGCTTCACGCTTCGCTGGTGCTGGCATATTAGGCAGGTTAATGCCTACCGTCAGGCCGAGGAACTCAAACAGCGGACGGTTGTTTTCGGCGTCACGTTGCGCCAGATAGTCGTTGACGGTAACCACGTGCACACCTTTACCGCTCAGGGCGTTCAGGTAAGCCGGCAGGGTCGCGGTCAGAGTTTTACCTTCACCGGTACGCATTTCGGCGATGCAGCGTTCGTTGAGCACCATACCGCCCAGCAGCTGTACGTCAAAGTGACGCATGCCGAATACGCGTTTACTGGCTTCACGGACCACCGCAAAGGCTTCCGGGATCAGGCTTTCAACGGTCTCGCCCTTTTCCAGGCGTGCACGGAATTCACCGGTTTTGGCTTTCAGCTCATCGTCGGTGAGCTTTTCCATTGCCGGTTCCATGCTGTTAATGACGCCCACCACTTTACGCATACGGCGCAGGGTACGGTCGTTACGACTACCAAAAACTTTTGTTAATAATTTGATTAGCATAATAAAGTCTCAAACGCCCCGCTTCGCGGAGTCTACTAAAAAAGGAAATCACCAGAAAAGATCAGCTGAGGCGTTGAGGTCCGGCGCGGATCCCCTGCACCTGGCTTAGCCAGGCAGAGACGGTAAATGCCGCCGGGGAGAAAGACGAGGCAGTAACGTACTGACGAACGATGACCGGAGGTTTTCTCTCCTGAGTCAGTAAAGCATTCAGCGTATCCAGCAGCGCGCGATGGTGCGCTTCAATGGGCAGCGGTTCTTCCACAACGGAAAGCGCCTGCGGTGCCATCGCAAATGAGAGATGGCGGATAACGGTGCGGATAGCGTGCTGATGCCAGTAATCAACAGTGAAACTGGGACGGCGGTTTGCCTCCAGCAGCGCGAGGCTGGTGAAGTTTACCGGGGTAATGCGATCGTGATTACTGGCGGCGGTCTTTGCAGGTTGAGCGGCGTCAGCGTTGTTATTGAGCGTGGGGAGGCCGAGACTCGCCGCGACCATCCCTAACAAGAGATGCGGCCAGAAGTAGCGTCTGCCAAATTGTCGCCAGCGCGTCAGTAATCCGCTCACTTACCTCACCTGAATTGATGCAAACCTGCACAGGTTTATTGTGTATTGTTTTTGTGCGCCCAAATATTACCACTAATGCCGGGATACGACAGCAGTAATGAGGGCATGGACGGCGTAAATCTGCTTAAGAAAGCGGCGAACGCACCAGGAAAATTGCTGAAAAACACATGACAGGCGGCTGACGGGAAGAAGAACCGAAAAACAGGGAGTTAAAAACAAAAACGACTGGCGCCCCTGACCGGAGAGAGTGCCAGGTTAACCAGTCGAATTTTAATAATGGTGTGGACTGTTAAGCCAGAACCATTGTCGGTGCTTTGAACGCCAGCGGCATTTCTGCCTCGTCCTGGAACGTCACATATTCCCAGGCTTCCTGTTTTGCCAGGACTGCCTGCAACAGTTTGTTGTTCAGCGCATGGCCGGATTTGTACGCGGTAAATGCACCGATGATATTGTGACCACACATGAACAGGTCGCCAATCGCATCCAGCATTTTATGACGTACGAATTCGTCTTCAAAACGCAGACCGTCTTCGTTCAGTACGCGATAATCGTCAACGACGATGGCACAATCGAAACTACCGCCCAGGCACAAACCGCGGGACTGCAGATATTCGATATCACGCATAAAACCGAAGGTACGTGCACGGCTAATCTGACGCATGAACGCATCGGCAGAGAAGTTCATCGCATAGCGCTGGTTGCTGGAGTCAATCGCCGGATGGTTGAAGTCGATGGTAAAGTCCAACGAGAAACCATTGTACGGTTTAAATTCAGCCCATTTATCGCCATCTTCAACGCGAACCGTATCTTTAATGCGAACGAATTTCTTCGCGCAGTTCAGTTCGTCGATACCGGCATCAAGCAGCAGGTAAACGAACGGAGCAGCACTGCCGTCCATGATCGGAATTTCTGGCGCATCGACTTCAATCATAATGTTGTCGATACCCAGACCCGCCAGGGCAGCGTTAAGGTGCTCTACGGTAGAAATACGTACGTCATGCTCGTTCACCAGGCAGGTACAGAGCATGGTATCACGCACAGATTTGGCATCGGCCGGGAAATCTACCGGTGGATTCAAGTCAGTGCGACGATAGATGACCCCGGTGTTTGCCGGCGCAGGGCGTAGCGTCAGTGTGACTTTCTTGCCGGTATGTAAACCGACGCCAGTCGCCTGAACGATACGTTTAAGAGTCCTTTGTTTGATCATCGTATTATCTCGCCTAATTACCTATCCAACCAGATTGTACTACACAACCGGTGGGCCAGTTTAGCACAAAGAGCGGAGATGCCCAACTTCCAGCCGATTCTTAATCAGCCTGCTTACGCAGAAACGCCGGGATATCCAGATAATCCGGCTCTTTCGTGGTCTGCGGCGTATTGTCGTTAACCACTTTTGCTGCCGGTTTTTGTTCCTGAGTCAGCGGTGCCATACCGTGCTGCTGGTAGCGATCCAGAACCGGTTGCTGCGTTTGCTTGTTGGTCACCAGCGTAATTTCCGGACGTTTGTCCATGCCGATACCGGTCGCCACCACAGTCACACGCAGCTCGTCGTTCATTTCCGGATCAAGCGACGTACCGATAACCACGGTCGCGTTATCAGAAGCGAAGGCACGAATGGTGTTACCCACGGTTTCGAACTCATCCAGACGCAGGTCAAAGCCGGCGGTGATGTTAACCAGCACGCCGCGCGCACCAGACAGATCGATATCTTCCAGCAGAGGGCTGGAGATCGCCATTTCTGCCGCTTCTTCTGCCCGGTCTTCACCGCTGGCCACGCCGGAGCCCATCATCGCATAGCCCATTTCGGACATCACGGTGCGCACGTCTGCAAAGTCGACGTTCATCAGACCCGGACGGGTGATCAGTTCGGCGATACCCTGCACGGCGCCTTTTAACACGTCGTTCGCTGCGCCAAATGCATCCAGCAGGGAGATACCGCGACCCAGCACTTTCAGCAGTTTGTCGTTAGGAATGGTGATCAACGAGTCCACATGCTTGGAGAGCTCGGTGATACCCTGCTCCGCAAATGCCATACGCTTCTTGCCTTCGAAATTGAAAGGCTTGGTCACGACAGCAACGGTCAGAATACCCAAATCTTTTGCTACTTCAGCCACCACTGGCGCTGCACCGGTACCGGTACCGCCGCCCATGCCCGCTGCGATAAACACCATGTCAGCGCCATCAAGCGCTGCACGCAGTGCTTCACGATCCTCTTCTGCCGCATTGCGGCCGACTTCCGGGTTAGCGCCTGCTCCCAGACCTTTAGTGATGCCGCCGCCAATCTGAATGGTTTGACCCACCGCCGTTTTACGCAACGCCTGAGCATCGGTATTCACCGCGAAGAATTCCACACCTTCGATGCGCTCGCGCACCATGTGTTCGACGGCGTTACCGCCGCCACCACCGACGCCGATGACTTTAATCACCGCGTCGTTGGTCAGTTCCATAGGTTCAAACATAATTTCTCTCCGTTTTGTGCCTGTCGCCTGAGACCGCTAATATTCTCCGGTCTCTGAAAAATTAAAACTCTTTTCGCAGCCAGCTGTTGAGTCGTTTGATCCACGAGCCGACTGACACACGTTTTTCCACCTCTGCTTCACCACTTAAATGGGACTCTTTCCCGTAGTGAAGCAACCCAACCGCCGTGGAATAATACGGCTCCTGGGCATAATCCGTAAGTCCGGTAATATTCAGCGGCGCACCAATACGCACCTGCGTATGGAACACGCGCTGTGCGCAGGCAGCTAAGCCTTCGATCTGCGCGGCACCGCCTGTCAACACAATCCCCGCCGCCAGATGATGTTTCACACCCTGCTGACGAAGCTGCTCCTGCAACTGTAAAATCTCTTCGTTTACCAGATTGAGCAGTTCGGTATACCGTGGCTCAATCACTTCTGCCAGCGTCTGACGCTGCAGGCTGCGTGGCGGACGACCGCCTACGCTTGGTACTTCAACGCTCTCATCTTTACCGACGATGGAGCCGAGTGCGCAGCCATGGCGCACTTTGATCGCTTCGGCATCGCTCGGCGGCGTACCGAAGGCATACGCGATATCGCTGGTGACGACGTTCCCCGCATACGGGATCACTTTTGTGTGACGTAACGCTCCACCGGTATAGACGGCAATATCCATTGTACCACCGCCGACGTCTACCACGCAGACACCCAGCTCACGTTCATCTTCTGTCAGGACAGAATAACTGGATGCCAGTCCGGCAAAGATCAGTTGGTCAACTTTCAGGCCACAACGTTCAACGGCTTTAACAATGTTTTTCGCCATATCGTTGTGACATGTGATCAAGTGCACTTTTGCCTGCATACGCACGCCAGACAGACCCACCGGGTTCTTGATCCCTTCCTGGTAATCAATGGCGTACTCCTGCGGGATCACATGCAGGACACGGTGTTCATCGCGTACACGCACGGATTTAGCAGTATGCACAACGTTTTCAACGTCTTCCTGCGTCACTTCTTCTTCTGAAATCGGCACCATGCCAATTTCATTCTGGCAGCTGATATGTTTACCTGAAAGCGCCAGATACACTGACGAAATCTGGCAGTCTGCCATTAATTCGGCCTGGTCAATGGCGCGCTGTACGCATTTAACCACGGACTCCAGGTCATTAACCCCACCTTTATCCATACCACGGGACGGGCAGCTGCCCACGCCAATGATATTGATCATACCATCGGGCAGAACTTCCCCTACTAAAGCGGCGACCTTCGCGGTGCCAATCTCCAGTCCAACTACCAGTTTTCTGTCCGTCGCCTTGATCATTGTTGCTCTGCCTGTGCCTGATTCTGTTGCTGATTAGGATCCTCAATGGGAGCCGGTTTCCATCCGACTGCCGCGCCTGAGTCATAGCGCAAGTCAACGTAGCTAATCTCTTTACCATCGGTCTGCGCCTGCTGCAAAAGCACCGGGTACAGTTCAACAAAGCGGGACAGGCGTTTCATCGTATCGCCCCGCCCAAGATTGAGCTTAATATCGTTGTTCAACGTCAACTGCCAGGAGCGCCGTGCGGTCATGGCCGCCTCTTTTAACGTGAACTTATCCTTAGCCAGCTCTTTGCCCATATCACGGTAGCCCTGCAGGACTTCGTTTTCGCTCCCTTCCGGCCCGTACAGCAGAGGTAACCCCTCTTTACTGACGCGATCGGCGGGCACGCTGAACGAATTTCCGTCGGCATCAACCATGTGCTGGTCATTCCACCGTGCTATTGGCACATATTCAACCAGATGAATCTTCAATTCATCAGGCCATTGCTTACGAACGCTCGCCTGTTTGATCCACGGCAGGCGCTCGATCTGACTCTGGATGATGTTAACGTCCTGCGTCATAAAGGTGCCGGGGGATCCCAGTGCCAGTATGGACTGACGAATATCATCATTACGCGTGTAATGCCGTTCACCCGTGACCACCAGTCTGGAGAGGGGTAAACGCTGTGCATCATCCATCCAGCCCAGCACCATCCAGCCGCTCACCAGCACGGTACACACTACCGTAAGCAGGAAAATAATCCCTGCCAGACGCGTTCCATTACTCCGCCGTGAGGAGGTGATTTCTTCCTCGCTTTGGTTGCGCGTGTTCAGTGCCGCCTGCGACATATCAGTCCGCCAATGCCAGAATGCTTACAACCAGCTGCGAGAAGCTCATTCCCGCCTGGCGCGCCGCCATCGGCACCAGACTGTGGCTGGTCATGCCCGGCGAGGTATTCGCTTCAAGAAGATAAAACTGGCCATCGCTGTCCTGCATGGCATCGATTCGACCCCAGCCCTGACAGCCTAATGTGGTCCATGCTTTCTGCACCAGATCGCGTAAATACGCTTCATCGCCAGCTTCTAAACCAGAAGGACAGAAATATTGTGTCTCATCAGAGAGATACTTCGCCTCATAATCATAGAAGGTTCCGGCGGGTTGGATGCGAATTGACGGTAAAATTTCTTCGCCGAGCACGGCCAGCGTAAATTCCGGGCCACTGAGCCATTTTTCAATAAGAACATCTTCATCATGTTGAAAAGCCATTGTCAATGCATCATGCAATGCACTGGCTTCGGTGACTTTAGACATGCCCACACTTGACCCTTCACGGCTTGGCTTAACAATCAGCGGCAAGCCCAGCGCAGAAATCTCTTCCCGCACCGCGTCATCAAGACCCGCTTCGAAAGCAGTACGGGTCAGCGCTACCCACGGGGCGACCGGTAAACCCGCGCCCTGCCACAACAATTTGCTGCGCAGTTTGTCCATGGAGATCGCCGACGCCATCACGCCGCTGCCGGTATATGGCAGGCCAATCAGCTCCAGCAATCCCTGTAAGGTGCCATCTTCACCCCCGCGGCCATGCAGGGCAATAAACACTTTCTGATAGCCGAGCGCTTTTAACTGCGTGACATCGGTATCGCGCGGATCAACAGGATGGGCATCAATGCCCCCTTCGCGCAGACCGGCCAGCACTGCTGCACCGGAATTCAGCGATACGTCACGCTCAGCAGAGGTTCCCCCGAAGAGGACGGCGACTTTCTCAGCCATGATGTTCTTCCTCCTGGGTTTGCGGCTTCAGTTTGCTTTCAGCAAGGCTACGGGCGATTTTGCCGATATTGCCTGCGCCCTGCACGAGGATCAGATCGTTGCCGGTCAGAACCGGTGCCAGCATCGCGGCGACCTGCGCGTGATCCGGCACAAGGATCGGATCGATTTTACCGCGTGCGCGGATAGTGCGGCACAGCGAACGGCTGTCCGCGCCCGGGATCGGCGCTTCGCCTGCGGCATAGACATCCAGCATCAGCAGGGTATCAACCTGCGTCAGCACGTTGGCAAAATCGTCGTACAGATCGCGGGTACGGGTATAGCGGTGTGGCTGGAAGACCATCACCAGATTTTTATCCGGCCAGCCCGCGCGCGCCGCTTTGATCGTTGCGTCCACTTCTGTCGGGTGATGACCGTAATCATCAACCAGCATCGCGGTACCTTCTTTACCGTTCACCGTCTGTAACGGGAATTCACCGAGGAAATCGAAACGACGACCGGTGCCCTGGAAGCTTTCCAGCGCGCGCAGGATCGCCGCATCATCGATACCCTCTTCTGTAGCGACCGCTACCGCCGCCGCCGCATTAAGAGCGTTATGGCGACCCGGGGCGTTCAACGTGACGTGCAGCGCAGGCTTGTCCTGACGCAGCAGCGTAAAGTGACCCTGCGGCCCGGTCTGGCGATAGTTTTCAATGCGTACATCCGCATCATCGCTGAAGCCATAGGTGGTCGTCTGACGACCTACGCGCGGCAGCAGCTCGCGGATCACACCATCGTCGACGCACATCACCGCACGACCATAAAACGGCAGGTTGTGCAGGAAATTAATGAACGTCTGCTTTAAATTTTCGAAGTCGCCCTGGTAGGTATCCATATGATCGGCTTCGATATTGGTGACAATCGCCACCATCGGCTGCAAATGCAGGAACGACGCATCGCTCTCATCCGCCTCGGCGATGAGATAACGGCTGTGACCCAGACGCGCATGCACACCCGCCGCTTTCACCAGACCGCCGTTAACGAAGGTCGGATCCAGACCCGCCTCCGCATAAATACTGGCCACCATCGCCGTGGTGGTGGTTTTACCGTGCGTACCGGCAATGGCGATGCCGTGACGAAAACGCATTAACTCCGCCAACATTTCGGCGCGGCGGATCACCGGGATACGCGCTTCGTGTGCGGCAACGATCTCCGGGTTATCGGCGGTAATGGCGCTCGAAACGACCACGACGCTGGCATCCAGCACGTTTTCCGGGCGGTGATTGAAATAAATAGTCGCGCCCAGGGAAGACAACTGCTGCGTCACCGGATTCGGTGCCAGATCGGATCCACTGATCTGATAGCCTTCGTTGGCCAGCACTTCAGCGATACCGCCCATACCGGCACCACCAATGCCAACAAAGTGAATGTGCCGGACGCGACGCATCTCGGGCACGATAGAACGCAGTTTCGCCAGTTGTTGTGTATTCATTCTCTAAACGCCATCGACTTCTAAAATTCGTGCGACGCAAAAGGCGTCGCGATGTTTATGCCTGTGCTGCAAGGCATACTGCTTTGGCAACCCGATCGGTTGCATCCGGGATGGCGGCGGCACGTGCGCGCTCTGCCATCATTAATAATGTCTTGCGATCCCAGCCCGCCAGCGTCTCTACCACGGCATCGACGGTAAACTGCGGCTGTTCGAGGATCTTTGCCGCGCTCGCTTTTTCAAGCGGCAGGGCATTCCAGTACTGCTGCCGATCTTTATGCTGGAAGGGCACAAACAGCGCCGGTAAACCCGCGGCGGCAATTTCGCTCACGGTCAACGCGCCGGAACGGCAAACCACGACATCGGCCCAGGCGTAAGCAGCGGCCATGTCGTCAATAAATTCGGTCACTTTGTGCTGCGGTTGACCGTTTTCCGCGTATGCCTGTTCAACGGTCTGCTGCGCACCTTTGCCGCTCTGATGCCAGATAGTGACGCGATCAGCGAGCTTCGCGGCTGCCTGCGGCATAGTCTGGTTCAGAATACGCGCGCCCTGAGAGCCGCCTACTACCAGCACACGCACCGGCCCTTCACGACCGGCCAGGCGATCCTGCGGCAGCGGCAGCGCCAGTACATCGGTACGCACCGGGTTGCCGACCACTTCCGCGTCAGCAAAAGCCCCCGGGAAGGCCTGCATGACCGTCCTGGCGATTTTCGCCAGCCACTTGTTGGTCAGTCCGGCAATACCGTTCTGCTCATGCAGTACCACGGGAATGCCCAGAGACCACGCCGCCAGCCCACCCGGGCCTGATACATAGCCGCCCATCCCCAGCACCACGTCCGGACGAAAGCGTTTCATAATGGCGCGCGCCTGACGCCAGGCGTTGAAAATACGCCAGGGTGCCAGCAGCAGCGCTTTTACGCCTTTCCCGCGCAGGCCGGAAATACGGATAAAATCGATCTCGATATCGTGTTTCGGCACTAAATCCGCTTCCATACGGTCGGCGGTGCCCAGCCAGCGAACCTGCCAGCCCTCAGCCATTAAATGATGCGCAACTGCCAGCCCCGGGAACACGTGTCCACCGGTACCGCCAGCCATCACCATTAATCGCTTCGCCTGAACACTCATCGAACACCTCGTGTAAACGCCTGGGCTTTTTCCAGACGCGTTTCATAATCAATACGTAACAGCAGCATGATCGCCGTCGACATAATCAGCAGACTGGAACCACCGTAACTGATCAGCGGTAACGTCAGACCCTTGGTGGGCAGCATACCGGCTGCCGCCCCGACGTTAACTAAGGCCTGGAAGCTAAACCAGACGCCGATCGAGCAGGCCAGGAAGCCGGAAAAACGCTGATCGATCTCCAGCGCCTTGCGACCGATGGACATGGCGCGGAAAGCGACGAAGAATACCATCAAAAGCGCCAGTACCACACCGATATAACCCAGTTCCTCACCGATAATGGCGAAGATGAAGTCAGTATGCGCTTCGGGCAGATACTCCAGTTTCTGTACCGAATTCCCCAGCCCCTGCCCCCACAATTCGCCGCGACCAAATGCCATCAACGACTGGGTAAGCTGGTAACCACTGCCGAACGGGTCGTCCCACGGACGCCAGAACGAGGTCACGCGGCGGATACGGTATGGCTCCGCGAGGATCAGCAGCACCACCGCTGAAATGCCCATGCCGATAATGGCGATGAACTGCCACAGCTTGGCACCCGCCAGAAACAGCATCGCCAGCGTGGTGACAAAGAGCACTACTACCGTACCGAGGTCAGGCTGCGCCAGCAGTAACACCGCCAGCACGAGGATCACACCCATCGGTTTTAAGAAGCCGCGCAGGTTATTTCGCACTTCATCAACCTTACGCACCAGGTAGTTCGCCAGATAACAGAACAGCGACAGCTTGGTAAACTCCGCAGGCTGGAAACGCATCAGCCCTAAATCAATCCAGCGCGATGCCCCGTTGATCGAGCTGCCCACCACCAGCACCAGCAACAGCATGATCATTGCCAGGATCAGCATCGCCGAGCTGTAGCGCTGCCAGAAGGTCATCGGCAGGCGCAGCGTGATCACCGCCAGACAGAACGCCAGGAACAGATACAGCGCATCACGTTTGGCAAAGAAGAACGGATCGTTGGTCAGACGCTGACCAACCGGCATTGACGCCGAGGTCACCATAATAAAACCGATCGCGCCAAGGCCGAGCGTCAGCCACAGCAGCATGCGGTCGTACATGATCAGACTGTCAGTGTCTTTCTCACGTGACCCCATCACCCAGCCGCGAAGCGCCGAGCCAATCCAGCCAAGGATACCCATCCCCGGCAGGCGCGGCAGTCGAAGGCGCGGGAGCGATAAACGCATCAGCCTAACTCCTTCGCCAGACGGGTAAAGACATCACCCCGTTGTTCGAAATTCTTAAACTGGTCAAGGCTGGCGCAGGCCGGTGACAGCAGCACCATATCCCCGGCTTTTACCTGCGGCGCGATCAGGCGCATCGCCTGTTCCATGGTTTCCGTTTGCACGGCAATCTCCGGTCTCAGCGCGGCAAGTTCCGCGCCATCGCGACCAAAACAGTACAGGCGGACACGATCGCCCGTCAGGTAACGCGTCAGCGGCGTGAAATCTGCCGATTTGCCATCGCCACCAAGCAGTAAATACAGTGTGCCGTCCACCTGTAAGCCGTTCAGCGCCGCTTCGGTACTGCCGACGTTAGTGGCTTTGGAATCGTTGATCCAGCGCACGCCGTTATGCTCCAGCGCCAGCTGGAAGCGGTGCGCAAGCCCGGTGAAAGTGGTCAGCGCTTTCAGGCTGCTGGCACGCGGAATGCCTGCGGCATCTGCCAGCGCCAGCGCGGCGAGGGCATTGGTGTAGTTATGCTGACCGGTAAGCTTCATCTCTTTTACGTTCAGCACTTTTTCGCCCTTCACGCGCAGCCAGGTTTCCCCCTGCTGGCGGTTCAGGTGATAGTCGCCCACATCCACGCCGAAGCTGATGCAGCGTTCATCCGCGCCGCGTACCGGCATGGTGAGAGCATCGTCGGCGTTCACCACGCAGACTTTCGCATTTTCGTAAACCCGCAATTTCGCTGCACGGTACTGCTGCAGGCCAAACGGATAGCGATCCATATGATCTTCGGTAACGTTGAGGATCGTCGCCGCCACGCTGTGCAAACTGGAGGTGGTTTCCAACTGGAAGCTCGACAGTTCCAGCACGTACAGCTCACAGTCGTTGTCCAGCAGCATCAGCGCAGGCAGGCCGATATTGCCCCCCACGCCAACGTTAATACCTGCGGCTTTCGCCATCTCACCCACCAGGGTAGTGACGGTGCTTTTACCGTTTGAACCGGTAATGGCGACGATCGGCGCCTGGGCTTCACGGCAAAACAGTTCGATGTCGCCGATAATCTCCACGCCTTCATCCGCCGCCGCGCTGAGTGACGGATGCGCCAGCGCCATGCCAGGGCTGGCGACAATCAGATCGGCGGCGAGCAGCCAGTCGTCGTTCAGACTACCAAGATGGCGTTCCACCGTTTCCGGCAGCTTATCCAGCCCCGGCGGCGAAACGCGCGTGTCCATTACCCGCGGGGTTACACCGCGCGCAAGAAAAAAGTCCACGCAGGACAGGCCGGTTAAACCTAACCCGATGATGACGACTTTTTTGCCCTGGTAATCTGCCATGATTAACGCACCTTCAGCGTTGCCAGTCCGATCAGGACCAGCATCAGCGAAATAATCCAGAAGCGCACGATCACGCGCGGCTCCGGCCAGCCTTTCAGTTCGTAATGGTGATGGATTGGCGCCATGCGGAAGATTCGCTGGCCGCGCAGTTTAAACGAGCCGACCTGCAGGATCACCGACAGGGTTTCCACCACAAAGACGCCGCCCATGATCACCAGCAGGAACTCCTGTCGCAGCAGCACGGCGATAATGCCCAGCGCGCCACCCAGCGCCAGCGACCCCACGTCGCCCATAAAGACCTGCGCCGGGTAGGTGTTGAACCATAAGAAGCCAAGCCCTGCGCCGACGATCGCCGTACAGACGATCACCAGTTCACCCGCATGACGCAGATAGGGAATATGCAGGTAGTCGGCGAAATTCATGTTACCGGTAGCCCACGCCACCAGCGCAAAACCACCGGCGACAAACACTGTAGGCATGATGGCAAGGCCATCCAGGCCGTCAGTCAGGTTAACCGCATTGCCGGTGCCGACAATCACGAAATAGGCCAGCACCACATAGAACAGGCCCAGCTGCGGCATCACGTCCTTAAAGAACGGCACCACCAGCTGCGTGGCTGGTGTATCGTTACCGGCGAGGTAAAGCGCGAAAGAGACACCCAGCGCAATCACTGACATCCAGAAATATTTCCAGCGGGCAATCAGCCCCTTGGTGTCTTTGCGTACCACTTTGCGGTAGTCATCCACAAAGCCGATGATGCCGTAACCGACCAGCACCACCAGTACGCACCAGACGTAAGGGTTGGACGGATAGGCCCACAGCAGTACGGAAATCACAATCGCGGTCAGGATCATGATCCCGCCCATGGTTGGCGTACCGCGTTTACTGAAGTGCGATTCCGGACCGTCGTTACGGACGACCTGACCAAAAGCGAGTTTTTGCAGACGGGCAATCATGCGCGGGCCCATCCACAACGAGATGAACAGCGCGGTCAGCAGGCTGACAATGGCGCGAAACGTCAGATAGGAAAAGACGTTAAAGCCAGAATAATATTTGACCAGATGCTCGGCCAGCCACACTAACATGTCCCATTCTCCTGTAATGCGTGTACTACCTCTTCCATGGCAGCACTACGTGAACCTTTCACCAGAATGGTGATAATTTGATGTTCTGCAATCAGCGCCTTAAGGCGCGTCACGACGGCAGACTTATCGCTAAAATGCTCGCCCACACCGCTGGCGTCGCTAAGCGTTTTACTTGCTGTACCGACGCTCAGGACCCGATCAAGGCCGGCGGCTTTCGCAGCGGCACCAACCTGCGCATGGCAGGCTTCGCTTTCTGCGCCAAGCTCGGCCATATCGCCTACCACCATCACGCGGTAGCCCGGCATTTCAGACAGCACCTGCGCGGCGGCAGTCATGGAACCGACGTTGGCGTTATAGGAGTCATCCAGCAGCAACTGATTTTCGCCCAGCGCAATCGGGAACAAACGCCCCGGAACGGCTTTCAGCTGTGCCAGACCGGCTTTCACCGCCTCCAGCGTCGCGCCCACCGCCATGGACAGCGCGGTCGCAGCCAGCGCATTGGCGATGTTATGACGCCCCGGCAGCGGCAGCAGTACCTCAACGTTGCCGGTCGGCGTCTGTAAGGTAAATTCCGTACCGTGTGAGGTCACATGGATATTGGTGGCGGTAAAGTCGCTGTTGGCGGCATTCGGGGAAAAGCGCCAGGTTTTACGATCGCCAATCACGCTCTGCCAGTTAAGCCAGTCGTTATTGTCCGCATTCATGATCGCCACGCCGTTTTGCGGCAGGCCGGTGAAGATCTCACCTTTAGCCTTCGCCACACCGGCCAGCGATCCAAAACCTTCCAGATGCGCGGCGGCCAGATTGTTCACCAGCGCCGCTTCCGGGCGGGTCAGTCCCACCGTCCAGGCGATTTCGCCCTGGTGGTTGGCACCCAGTTCGATCACCGCAAATTCATGCTCCGGGGTCAGGCGCAGCAAGGTCATCGGCACACCGATGTCATTATTCAGATTGCCGGCGGTATAAAGTGTGTTGCCGCACTGGCTGAGGATCGCCGCGGTCATCTCTTTAACCGAGGTTTTGCCGGAAGAGCCGGTCAGCGCGACAACGCGCGTCGGCACCTGCTGACGTACCCAGGCGGCCAGTTCACCAAAGGCTAAACGGGTATCTTTCACCAGCAGCTGCGGTAAATCACATTCCAGCTTGCGGCTCACCAGCAGCGCGCCTGCGCCGCCGTCTTTGGCGGTCGCGGCAAAATCATGTGCGTCAAAACGTTCGCCTTTCAGGGCCACAAACAGGCAGCCGGGCGTCAGTTTCCGCGTGTCGGTCGTCACCGCATCAATAGTCCGATCCGCACCGATCAGTTCACCTTTCAGGATCCCGGCGAGCTGGCTTAATGTTACGTTAATCATGCGACTACTCCCAGCAGACGGGCAGCCGTCACGCGATCTGAGTAATCCAGGCGGTTGGTGCCAATAATCTGATAATCTTCATGTCCTTTGCCCGCCAGCAGCACCACGTCATTCTCTTTGGCCTGCATAATGGCATTGGTTACTGCTTCCGCGCGGCCTTCCACGACACGGGCATGGCCTGCATCCAGCATACCGGCCAGAATGTCGTTGATAATGGCGCGCGGCTCTTCGGTACGCGGGTTGTCGTCGGTCACCACGGCGATGTCGGCGAACTGCTCGGCAATGGCGCCCATCAGCGGACGTTTACCTTTATCGCGATCGCCGCCGCAGCCAAACACACACCACAGTTTGCCGGTGCAGTGCAGACGCGCCGCCTGTAAGGCTTTTTCCAGCGCATCCGGCGTATGAGCGTAATCCACCACCACGGTCGGTTTACCCGGCGCGGTGAACACTTCCATGCGACCGCAAACCGGTTGCAGACGCGGGGCGGTTTTCAGCAGTTCGCTTAACGGGAAATCCAGCGCCAGCAGGGTTGCCAGCGCCAGCAGTAAATTGCTGACGTTAAACGCGCCCATCAGACGGCTTTCAATTTCGCCTTCGCCCCAGGAGGAGTCAAAACGGATGGTCGCGCCGCTGTCGTGATACTTCACGTCAGTCGCTTTTAACCAGCGCCCATGGCAGTTCGGATTAATGTGGTCTTCCATCGATACGGCAACCGCATCCGGCAGTTTGGCGAGCCAGCGGCGGCCCACTTCATCATCGGCGTTCACAATCGCTTCGCCATAATGGTGCGCGGAAAACAGCAGCCATTTCGCGGCTTCGTAGTGTTCCATATCACCATGATAATCAAGGTGATCACGGCTTAAATTGGTAAAGACGCTGGCGCGGAATTTGAGCGCCGCCACCCGGTGCTGGATCAGACCGTGGGAAGAGACTTCCATTGCGGCCAGCGTCGCGCCCTGCTCTGCCAGTCCGGCAATCACATGCTGCACATCAACGGCAGAGCCGGTGGTGTTTTCAGTAGGAATGACGTTGCCCAGTAAACCGTTACCGACGGTGCCCATCACGGCGCTGGTTTCGCCGAGCAACTGGCCCCACTGGGCGATCAGTTGCGTGGTGGTGGTTTTACCGTTGGTGCCGGTCACACCAATCAGGCATAGCCGATCTGAGGGCTCATCGTAAAAACGCCCCGCCAGCGCGGAGAGGCGTTCATTAAGCTGGCTCAGGTAGATCACCGGCACGCCGTGCATTTCACGCACCTCGCCGTCGGTGGCTTCACCCTGCGCTTCGGCAATAATAGCGGCAACACCCTGTGCAATCGCCTGCGGGATATAACGACGCCCGTCCGTCTGATGGCCAACAACGGCCACAAAGAGATCGCCCGACGCCGCCACGCGGCTGTCGAGTGTCATTTCCCGAAGTGCTCTCGCAGGCAGTGCTGGTACCCACGGAGCGAGTAGGTCGCGCAAATTACGATCTGCCACCTGTTGCCTCGCCTTGATTAATCACAAATTCACTTTTCTCGCCAGTCGCCAGCGCATCCGGCTCGATGTTCATGGTGCGCAGAACGCCGCCCATGATGGCACCGAACACCGGCGCGGAAACGGCGCCACCGTAATATTTACCCGCCTGCGGATCGTTAATCACCACCACCAGCGCGAAACGCGGCTGGCTGGCGGGCGCAACGCCTGCGGTGTAAGCAATGTATTTATTGATGTACTTTCCGTCCGGGCCGACTTTTTTCGCCGTACCGGTTTTGATGGCAATGCGATAGCCTTTGATCGCCGCTTTCACGCCACCGCCGCCAGGCAGTGCCACGCTTTCCATCATATGCACCACGGTGCGCACAATGGATTCCGGGAAGATACGTTCCCCCGGCACCGGGGGATCAACTTTGGTGATCGACAGCGGACGATATACGCCGTAGCTGCCAATCGTTGCGTAGACTCGCGCTAACTGTAACGGGGTTACCATTAGCCCGTAGCCGAAAGAGAAGGTGGCCCTCTCTATGTCAGACCACCGTTGTTTTTGAGGATATAAGCCACTGCGTTCTCCGACCAACCCCAAATTGGTCGCCTTTCCCAGTCCAAAGTGCGAGTAAGTTTCTACCAGCGCTGAGGACGGCATCGCTAACGCCAGCTTTGAAACACCGACGTTACTCGACTTCTGCAATACCCCGGTGAGGGTCAATTCACTGTAACGCGCCACGTCTTTGATTTCGTGACCGTTAATCCGGTAAGGCACGGTATTAAGCACCGTATTTTCCCGCACCACACCGCGCTGGAGCGCCGTCATCACCACCATCGGCTTGACGGTCGAACCGGGTTCGAAGACGTCGGTGATAGTACGGTTACGCATGACATCTTTCTGCGTGCCGGTGAGGTTGTTCGGGTTATAAGAGGGGCTGTTCGCCATCGCCAGCACTTCACCGGTGTTCACATCCACCAGCACCGCGCTGCCCGATTCGGCTTTGTTAAAGGCGACGGCATTGTTCAGTTCACGATAAACCAGCGCCTGCAGGCGTTCATCAATACTCAACGCCAGGTTATGGGCCGCCTGGCTGTCGGTAGAAGAGATGTCTTCGATGACGCGACCATAGCGGTCTTTACGTACAATGCGCTCCCCCGGCTGCCCGGTGAGCCATTTATCAAAGCTTTTTTCGACGCCTTCAATACCCTGGCTGTCAACGTTGGTAAAGCCGATGAGATGAGCGGTGACTTCCCCGGACGGATAGTAGCGGCGTGACTCTTCACGTAAGTGAATGCCAGGCAGCTTAAGTTTTTTGATGTAGTCACCCAGATCCGGGTTGACCTGACGCGCCAGGTAGATAAAGCGGCCTTTCGGGTTGGCATTGACGCGCGCCGCAAGCTGATCCAGCGGCATATTCAGCGCGTCCGAAAGCGCTTTCCAGCGGTTATCCAATGAAATGCCGCCCGCATCATGCAGCTCTTTGGGATCGGCCCAGATCGCTTTTACCGGCACGCTTACCGCCAGCGGACGACCTGAACGGTCGGTGATCATCCCACGCGAAGTGGAGACTTCCTGGACGCGCAACGAGCGTAAGTCGCCCTGCCGCACCAGCATATCCGGGTTGATGATCTGCAACCATGCTACGCGTCCCAGCAAAAATGCCAGCGCCAGTAGAATGCAACCGCAAAGCAACGCAAAACGCCAACTTATAAAGTTGGCCTGTTCTTCCTGGCGTTTCGGTTTTAGCGCCTTCGCCGCTGCTTTCATGCGTCGGATAAGTCCTTATTTTTGCACTACAATATTTTCTTGCGAAGGATCGACGTGCTGCATTTGCAGCTTCTCGGTCGCGATCCGCTCAACCCGGCTGTGATCGCCGAGCGCGTTCTCTTCAAGGATCAGGTTGCGCCATTCGATGTCCAGCGCATCGCGCTCCACCACCAGCTGTTCGCGCTGTGCGGTAAGTAAGCGCGTGTGGTGCGCGGTGGTGACCACCGTGACCGCCGTGATAATGATGCAAATGAACAGACAGAGTGGCAGTTTCCCAAACCGCAAAAGATCGTCGCCGATTACGCCAGGCAAGGCATGGCGCTCGGTGCTTCCTAACGATTCTTTAACCTTGCTGAAGGTCTCTGTCACTCTGCCGATCATGCGTTCGTCCTCTCTGCGACACGCAGAACTGAACTACGGGCACGTGGATTCTCAGCCACTTCTTCATCGCCCGGCATCAACTTGCCTAAGGCTCGCAGATAACGGCCACCCAGCTTGCTGAGTTGTGCTTCCGTCATCGGTAATCCCGCCGGCACCTGCGGACCGCGGCTGTTTTCACGCATAAAACGCTTCACAATACGGTCTTCAAGGGAGTGGAAACTGATAACGGAAAGCCGGCCTCCCGGGGCCAGCACGTCGAGCGAGTTTTTTAGCGCCAGCTCAATCTCTTCCAGCTCACTGTTAACCCAGATGCGCACCGCCTGGAAGGTACGGGTCGCGGGGTGTTTGAACTTATCTTTAATCGGCGTGGCAGCAGCAACGACTTCCGCCAGCTCTTTGGTGCGGGTCATCGGATCGAGACGATTACGCTCGACAATGGCGCGCGCAATGCGCTTAGCAAAACGTTCTTCACCGAAGGTTTTCAGCACCCAGGCGATGTCGGCTTCTTCCGCTTTTTGCAGCCACTCGGCAGCAGACTGGCCGCGCGTGGGGTCCATGCGCATGTCCAGCGGGCCATCGCGCATAAAGGAGAAGCCACGTTCGGGATCGTCAAGCTGTGGGGAGGAGACGCCCAGATCAAGAAGAATGCCGTCGATCTTGCCGGTCAGCCCACGCTCGGCGACATAGTCTGCCAGCGCGGAAAAGGGACCATGCACAATAGAAAAGCGAGGATCATCTATGGTGTTGGCAATCGCAATCGCTTCAGGATCGCGATCGATAGCCAGTAAGCGCCCTTCCGTCCCCAGTTGAGAAAGGATCAAGCGTGAGTGCCCACCGCGGCCAAAAGTGCCGTCAATGTAAATGCCGTCCGGCTGGATGTTAAGGCCATTAACGGCTTCATCCAGCAGAACCGAAGTGTGTTTAAAATTATCCATCATCGTTATAGAGACAAATCCTGCAATCGATCTGAAAGTTGTTCAGCACCAGATTGCTCAGCGTCGATATCTTCCCTGACCTGTTGATACCAGGTCGTTTCATCCCACAGTTCAAATTTATTAAACTGCCCGACCAGCATCACTTCTTTGTTTAGTCCGGCGTGTTGCCGTAAAACGGGCGGTATCAGTAACCGGCCTGCGTTGTCCATCTGGCATTCGCTGGCATGGCCCAGCAATAAGCGCTGCACACGTCTCTCCAGCGGGTTCATGCTCGACAGACGCGATAATTTTTGCTCAATAATTTCCCATTCCGGGAGAGGATAAAGCAGCAGACAGGCGTGATGGATATCAATGGTGCAAACCAGTTGACCAGAAGCGTGCTCGATCAGAAATTCCCTATGACGGGTAGGCACAGCGAGCCGGCCTTTACTGTCGAGATTGACTACTGTTGCCCCACGGAACATGCCAGCTTCACCTCACCCTGTCGTTTTCACCACTTTATCCCACAAATCTCCACTGAGGGAGTTTACGGAGCGGAGGAAAACCTTGTCAAGCCAGCACTGACGCTAACAGGATTAAAAGCATTCCTGCTTATGACGGTAATCCGCGTTGGGGGAATTTTGCTCACCCTGCGCTGCAAATTAACGTCATGAATATTTGTAAGAAAATAAACCCTATATCCCTGCACGCCTCACTTCACACTTTCTTATCAACAAAGAAATATAAAGTGTCAGTTTGCGACGCGGGCGGCATTTTAAGACATATTGCATCCAGATGACAGCACCCGTTGAGGCTATGTATAGCGCGGCTCTGCTGCCATAAGCGCAATTAAAAAAAGAGACGATGAAAAGTGGCTGTTAATTCAGCAAATGAGATACGGATGTAACAAAATAATTCAGAATATACGAATGCTTACTTCTTATTTTGCGTTGGCGCGGTCGATGCGTTCATTTCACGGTCGGCATATTAACGCCCCTGGAATTTTTATGGATTAATCCGATTCTTAAGAATGGGGGGAATTATTAACGCGAAGGGTAAAAAAAGAGGCAGCCGCAGCTGCCTTTTTGATGGCGCTTAAATACGGCTTAGCACGCCACGGCGATACAGATTACGGCGAATACGGCTCAGACCGGGCTTCGGCTTACGCGGTTCATCCAGACTTGCCAGGACGATCTCCAGCACGCGCTCCGCCACGTCCCGATGACGCTGCGCCACTGCCAGCACCGGACACTGCAGGAAGTCGAGCAGTTCGTGGTCGCCAAAGGTGGCGATGGCCAGATCGGAGGGTAGCTTGCCGTCACGGCGCAAGGTTACGTCCATCACGCCCTGTAACAGCGCAAAAGAGGTGGTGAACAGCGCCTGCGGCATCGGGTGCGTTTCCAGCCACTTTTCGAACAGCTGACCGGCGGCTCCCCGCTCATAACTGTTGGCATAGAGGTACTGCACTTCACGGGGATCGTCTTTCCAGGCCGTGCGGAAACCCTGCTCACGCAGGAAACTCACCGACAGCTCCGGCAGCGCGCCTAAATACAGAACCGTTTCAGCCGGGAAGGTGCGCAATTCTGCGGCGAGCATTTCAGCGTCGTCCTGATCGGCACCGACCACGCTGGTGAAGTGTTCACGATCCAGCGCACGGTCAAGGGCGACAATCGGGAAGGCATCGTTAGCCCAGCGCTGGTAAAACGGATGTTCCGGGGGGAGCGAGGTGGAGACGATAATGGCATCAACCTGACGTTGCAGCAGATGCTCAATGCAGCGCATTTCGTTATCCGGCTGATCTTCCGAGCAGGCAATCAATAACTGATAACCACGCTGCCGCGCCTGCCGCTCCAGATAGTTTGCAATCCGCGTATAACTGGTGTTTTCCAGATCGGGGATCACCAGCCCAATCGATCGCGTACGTCCTGCACGCAGCCCGGCTGCTACCGCATTCGGATGGTAGTTATGCTCACGAACAACGGCCATGACTTTTTCGACGGTTTTATCGCTGACACGATACTGCTTCGCTTTACCGTTGATGACATAGCTCGCTGTGGTACGTGAGACGCCGGCTAGCCGGGCGATTTCATCCAGTTTCACAATTGCCTCTCAAGAAAAAAAGATACTCCATAACCTTTTTGAGGATATAGGTTAAATTCCATAACATCTAAACGCAGAATAGTCACTGCGGCAACCGCTTTCGCGCATGGTTTCAATGGTATTCGCAAAAAAAAGCCCGACAACGAGTGTCGGGCCGGGAATTATGCTGACGCTATCACCTTAACGCATGATCTTATCGCCGCGCGACAGACCCACGACGCCGGAGCGCGCCACTTCAACAATTTTGGCGACATCGCGGATAGTGGCCAGGAAGGCATCCAGCTTGTCGCTGGTACCGGCGAGCTGAACCGTGTAAATCGACGGCGTCACGTCAATGATCTGCCCACGGAAGATCTCGGCGTTACGTTTCACCTCTTCACGTCCGTATCCACTGGCCTGGATTTTCACCAGCATGATCTCGCGCTCAACGTGCGCCCCCTGCCCCAGTTCGTTGACGCGCAGCACGTCCACCAGCTTGTGCAGCTGCTTTTCGATCTGCTCAAGTACTTTGGCATCGCCCACCGTCTGAATGGTCATGCGGGAGAGCGTGGGATCGTCCGTGGGGGCGACGGTCAGGCTTTCAATGTTATAGCCGCGCTGGGAAAACAGGCCAATCACGCGGGACAGCGCCCCGGATTCGTTTTCCAGTAACACAGATAATATCCGGCGCATAATCAGGTCCTCTCCGTTTTGCTTAACCACATCTCATCCATGCCACCGCCGCGAATGTGCATCGGATAAACATGTTCACTGCCGTCCACAATCACATCGACGAACACCAGGCGATTATTGCGTACCTGTGTAAGCGCCTCGGCCAGCTTGCTTTCCAGCTCGGCGGGCTGCGTGATGCGCATCCCGACATGGCCATACGCTTCGGCAAGACGCACGAAGTCAGGCAGCGACGTCATATACGACTGGGAGTGGCGACCCGAATAGATCATGTCCTGCCACTGCTTCACCATCCCCAGATAGCCATTGTTCAGGTTCAGCACCAGCACCGGCAGCTCGTATTGCAGCGCGGTGGAGAGTTCCTGAATGTTCATCTGAATGCTGCCATCGCCGGTCACGCAGATCACCGTTTCATCCGGCAGCGCCATTTTTACGCCCAGCGCTGCGGGCAGACCAAAGCCCATAGTGCCGAGGCCGCCGGAGTTGATCCAGCGACGTGGCTTATCAAACGGATAGTAAAGCGCAGCAAACATCTGATGCTGACCGACGTCGGAGGTCACATAGGCCTCGCCCTGGGTTAAGCGCCAGATGGTTTCGATTACCGCCTGCGGCTTAATGCTTTCGCTGCTGGTGTCATATTTAAGACACTGACGGGCGCGCCACTGCTCGATCTGATGCCACCAGTCGCGGATCTCGTCCAGCGGCTGGCTGCTCTCTTCCTGCGCCAGCAGATCCAGCATCTGCTCCAGCACCTGCCGCGCATCGCCAACAATAGGCACATCCGCCGCCACGGTTTTGGAAATCGACGTCGGATCGATGTCGATATGCAGCACGGTGGCGTTCGGGCAGTACTTCATCAGGTTATTGGTGGTGCGATCGTCAAAGCGCACGCCGACGGCAAAGATGACGTCGGAGTGATGCATCGTCATGTTGGCTTCGTAGGTGCCGTGCATACCCAGCATGCCGAGCGCCTGGCGATGAGTCGCCGGAAACGCCCCCAGCCCCATTAACGACGAAGCGACCGGCAGGTTCAGTTTTTCGATAAGCGTGCGTAATTGCGCTTCGCAGGCAGCATTCACCGCCCCGCCGCCGACGTAGACCACCGGCTTTTTCGCCGCGATCAGCGTTTGCAACGCGCGTTTGATCTGGCCTTTATGACCCTGGGTGGTCGGATTATAAGAGCGCATGCTGACCGACTCGGGCCAGACATAGGGGAATTTGTTCGCCGGGTTCATGATGTCTTTCGGTAAATCGACCACCACCGGCCCCGGACGGCCACTCGCCGCCAGCCAGAAGGCTTTTTTCAGCACGCCTGGGATATCTTCGGTCTGTTTAACAAGAAAACTGTGCTTCACCACCGGGCGGGAGATCCCCACCATGTCGCACTCCTGGAAGGCATCGTAGCCGATGAGCGAGGTCGCCACCTGACCGGACAGCACCACCAGCGGAATGGAGTCCATATACGCGGTAGCGATACCGGTAATGGCGTTAGTGGCACCCGGCCCTGAGGTCACCAGCACGACCCCTACTTCGCCGGTCGCGCGTGCCAGCCCGTCTGCCATATGCACCGCCGCCTGCTCATGGCGCACCAGCACATGATCGATGCCCCCAACCGTATGTAAGGCATCATAAATATCAAGGACGGCGCCTCCGGGATAACCGAATACTTGCTTTACGCCCTGATCGATAAGCGATCGGACGACCATCTCGGCTCCAGATAACATCTCCATGGTTTGCCTCCAGGCATTATTTTGTTATTTGAGGATCACCTTAACCGCTCAAAATCAGGCAGGCAATTGGCAAAGGTTTAGCCCGACGGTCATCAGGAAGAAGAAATAAGAGGTCGGTGAAGGTTAAAAAGAAGAATACACCATGATAAGTAAAGACGATGACCAATCGTCACGGTAAAGCGGAATGTGGCAGGTAATCATGCATTTTTAACGCAGGGCGAACACCCGCGTTAAAAATGCATTAGTATAAAATATCGCATTATGATTTTTTAACAGAATAAATCAGACGTCTTACCGATGCTAATACTTAACGACGGCACACGGAAACCAGCAACTCCTCCATCCATTGATGGCCCTTATCCCGCCCTGCCGCTTCGTGCCAGGAAAGGAAACAGGTGCGGCTGTTTAGTTTTAGCGGTAACGGCAGGATCTGTAATTCTAATTTATCGGCATATTCATCCGCTAACCAGCGCGGGGCAATAGCGACCAGATGCGTTTGCGATACCACATTCAGCACACTAATTAATGCCATGCCCTGATAAGCAATACAGCGCTGTTTTTCCGGCGTGTCATACCAGGCCTGACTAAAAGAAGCATAACGATCCAGCGCAACAACTGCATGTTCTTCGTTATAAACATCACTTTCTCTTAATGGTCCATTCAGGCGCGGATGCTTTTTACTGGCCACCAGTACCATTTCGTCTTTAAACAGCGGAATACAGGAAAACTCCGGGCGACGAAACTCTTCATAACCAATCACGAACTCAATTTCCTGATAGCGTAGCTGGTGTTCAGTATTGTGATTGAGGGAAGATTTAAAAACTAAATGAATATTCGGTGCCATTTCTTCGACGCGGTTATAAATCACCGACGTCAGATAATTATCCAGCGGGCTACAAACGCATAAATTGAACACCCGCGCGCTGTTAATGGGCTCAAACCCCGCGCCCGGCAATTCATTCTGAATGAGTTGCAACGCCTGGCGGACAGAGCCGTACAGCTGGAAAGCGCGGGCGGTAGGCTGGATGCCGCGACCATAACGGACAAACAGTTCGTCGTCGAACATCACTTTCAGACGGGCAACCGCGTTACTGACGGCAGGTTGCGACATCTGCAAATGCATCGCGGCACGGGTGATATTTTGCTCCTGCATCACCACATCAAATACCGTGAGTAAATTAAGGTCGACCATTCGCAGCTTGGGTTTCGTCGCTTCGGATGGATTAATATTGGTAATGTTTTCTTCTGGCATATTGAACTCCACTGTCACGCCAACCTCCCTTTACTTGTGCAGTAATAATTTCGTGAAATATTATTTACCATGCATATGAAACAAGCAAAAGAAGATTTTTACAAAATAGGAATATATAAAGATCCCTTGATGAGTAAAGCGATTAAATTTGTTAATCATTGCGGCTGATTAGTGATCAACACATTCACCGCATAACTTGCGGCAAATAAAAACATAGGCACCATGAATATACATAATCACTTTTATTTAAGTGCCATTTCAGTTTCACTTAACTAAAAACAATAAAGCACCACGTAATTAACAAGAAAAGCGAAAGACTTAACAATAACTTTTTGCAGAAAAAGCGGATACTGAAACAAGTCATGTAAATTCATAGCGATAGCGCGGGGGAAATCGTCATTGCGGCTTGCAAAGAAAAATAAGCAGTCATGTGTATTTGTCACAAAATGCAAACGCGGCATTTTTTTAAAAAGGATGTGACTGCCTTTACGGCCAGATACAGCACAATTACCTCATCCTGCCATACGGCTGACGCAATGAAAAAAAGGGATTTGCCGGAGCGGGGGTTGACATCAGATTACGTATCCAGTACCACTAGAAGCATATTGTATTCATCTGGAGCATGACACATGATTCGCCACATTCGTTTCGCCGGTCTACTACTACTAAACGCATCTTCATTGCGCGGTGGACTGGTGGGCGACACGCAGAATTAAGTCATCTTCCGGTAGAATAACGAACCCGCGCTATTGCGCGGGTTTTTTTATGCTCGTAGCAAAGCGCCCTCAGACAGACAAGGACCTAAACCATGAGCCAGCAACAAGTCATTATTTTCGATACGACCTTACGTGACGGTGAACAGGCATTACAGGCAAGCCTGAGTGTGAAAGAAAAACTGCAAATCGCACTGGCGCTGGAACGTATGGGTGTTGACGTCATGGAAGTCGGGTTCCCTGTCTCTTCCCCTGGCGATTTCGAATCCGTGCAGACCATCGCCCGCCAGGTGAAAAACAGCCGCGTCTGTGCCTTAGCGCGCTGTGTTGAGAAAGATATTGATGTGGCGGCGGAGTCGCTGAAAGTCGCGGAAGCCTTCCGTATTCACACCTTTATTGCTACCTCCCCAATGCACATCGCCACCAAGCTGCGCAGCACGCTGGATGAAGTCATTGAGCGGGCGGTCTACATGGTTAAACGCGCCCGTAACTACACCGACGATGTGGAATTCTCCTGTGAAGATGCAGGCCGCACGCCGATTGAAGACCTGGCTCGCGTGGTCGAAGCGGCAATCAACGCCGGGGCCAGAACCATTAACATTCCTGATACCGTCGGCTACACCATGCCGTTCGAATTCGCCAATATCATAAGCGGCCTGTATGACCGCGTGCCGAACATTGATAAAGCCATTATCTCCGTACATACCCATGACGATCTGGGTCTGGCGGTGGGTAACGCCATCGCTGCGGTAAACGCCGGTGCGCGTCAGGTAGAAGGCGCGATGAACGGTATCGGTGAGCGTGCCGGTAACTGCTCGCTGGAAGAAGTGATCATGGCGATCAAAGTGCGCCAGGACATCATGAAACTGCACACCCGTATTAATCATCAGGAAATCTGGCGCACCAGCCAGATGATCAGTCAGATCTGCAACATGCCGATCCCGGCCAACAAAGCGATTGTCGGCACCGGTGCTTTCGCCCACTCCTCCGGGATCCACCAGGATGGCGTGCTGAAAAACCGCTCCAACTACGAAATCATGACCCCGGAATCCATCGGTCTGAACCAGGTGCAGCTGAACCTGACCTCCCGCTCTGGCCGTGCCGCCGTAAAACACCGCATGGACGAGATGGGCTATAAAGAAAGCGACTACAACCTGGACAACCTGTATGACGCCTTCCTGAAGCTGGCGGACAAAAAAGGCCAGGTATTCGACTACGATCTGGAAGCGTTAGCCTTCATTAATAAGCAGCAGGAAGAGCCGGAGCATTTCCGTCTGGATTACTTCAGCGTGCAGTCTGGCTCCAACGCCATTGCCACCGCCTCCGTGAAGCTGGTGTGCGGCGACGACGTCAAAGCCGAGGCCGCTAACGGTAACGGCCCGGTCGACGCGGTGTATCAGGCGATCAACCGCATCACCGACTACAACATTGATCTGGTGAAATACCAGTTAACCGCCAAAGGCCACGGCAAAGACGCGCTGGGTCAGGTGGACATTGTGGCGAACTATAACGGGCGTCGTTTCCACGGCGTGGGTCTGGCCACCGATATCGTGGAATCCTCCGCCAAAGCCATGGTGCACGTGCTGAACAACATCTGGCGCGCTAACGAAGTCGAAAAAGAACTGCAACGCAAAGCCATTAAAGAAAACAATCAGGAAACCGTGTGATGTCTAAAAATTATCATATTGCAGTTTTGCCGGGCGACGGTATTGGCCCGGAAGTGATGGCGCAAGCCCTGAAAGTACTGGACGCGATCCGTAACCGTTTTGACATGCGTATTTCCACCAGCCACTACGATGTGGGTGGTATTGCCATTGACCGCCACGGCAATCCGCTGCCGCAGGCGACGGTCGAAGGCTGTGAACAGGCCGATGCGGTGCTGTTCGGCTCCGTCGGCGGCCCGAAATGGGAAAACCTGCCGCCAGCCCAGCAGCCAGAGCGCGGTGCGCTGCTGCCGCTGCGTAAACACTTTAAGTTGTTCAGCAACTTGCGTCCCGCGAAGCTGTACCAGGGGCTGGAAGCCTTCTGCCCGCTGCGTGCCGATATTGCCGCGAACGGCTTCGACATTCTGTGCGTGCGTGAACTGACCGGCGGCATCTACTTTGGACAGCCGAAAGGCCGCGAAGGCAGCGGTCAGCACGAAAAAGCGTTCGACACCGAGGTGTATCACCGTTTTGAGATCGAGCGCATTGCGCGTATCGCCTTTGAATCGGCGCGTAAACGCCGCCACAAAGTGACCTCCATCGATAAAGCGAACGTCTTACAGTCGTCGATCCTGTGGCGTGAAATCGTGAACGAAATCGCGCAGGAATACCCGGACGTTGAGCTGGCGCATATGTACATTGATAACGCCACCATGCAGCTGATTAAAGATCCGTCGCAGTTTGACGTCCTGCTGTGCTCCAACCTGTTCGGCGACATCCTCTCTGACGAATGCGCGATGATCACCGGCTCAATGGGTATGTTGCCGTCCGCCAGCCTGAACGAGCAGGGCTTTGGTCTGTACGAACCGGCCGGTGGCTCCGCGCCGGATATCGCCGGGAAAAATATCGCCAACCCGATCGCGCAGATCCTGTCTCTGGCGCTGCTGTTACGCTACAGCCTGGACGCGAACGAGGCCGCTACGGCCATTGAAGTTGCCATTAACCGCGCGCTGGAAGAAGGCGTGCGTACCAGCGACCTGGCCCACGGCGCTGCCGCCGTCAGTACCGATGAAATGGGCGACATTATTGCCCGTTATGTTTCCGAAGGGGTGTGATCATGGCTAAGAGCTTGTATGAAAAATTGTTTGATGCGCACGTTGTCTACGAAGCGCCAGACGAAACCCCGCTGCTGTATATCGATCGCCATCTGGTGCACGAAGTGACCTCACCACAGGCGTTCGATGGCCTGCGCGCCCACAAGCGCCCGGTACGTCAGCCGGGTAAAACCTTCGCCACCATGGATCACAACGTCTCCACGCAGACCAAAGACATTAATGCCTCCGGCGAAATGGCGCGTATCCAGATGCAGGAGCTGATCAAGAACTGCAACGACTTCGGCGTCGAACTTTACGATCTGAACCACCCGTATCAGGGGATCGTGCACGTGATGGGGCCGGAACAGGGCATCACCCTGCCGGGCATGACTATCGTCTGCGGCGACTCCCACACCGCCACCCACGGCGCCTTTGGCGCGCTGGCGTTCGGCATCGGCACCTCAGAAGTGGAACACGTACTGGCGACGCAGACCCTGAAACAGGGCCGCGCGAAAACCATGAAGATTGAAGTTACCGGCCAGGCGGCGCCGGGGATCACCGCGAAAGACATCGTGCTGGCGATCATCGGCAAAACCGGCAGCGCCGGCGGTACCGGCTATGTGGTGGAGTTTTGCGGCGACGCGATCCGCGCCCTGAGCATGGAAGGCCGCATGACGCTGTGCAACATGGCGATTGAGATGGGCGCGAAAGCGGGCCTGGTCGCGCCGGATGAAACCACCTTTAACTATGTGAGAGGCCGTTTGCACGCGCCGAAAGGCCACGATTTTGACGAGGCGGTGGCGTACTGGTCTACCCTGAAAACCGATGAAGACGCGCAGTTTGACCGCGTGGTCACCCTGCGCGCTGAAGAGATCGCCCCGCAGGTGACCTGGGGCACCAACCCCGGCCAGGTAATCTCGGTGAACGATATTATTCCCGATCCGGCCTCTTTTGCCGATCCGGTCGAACGCGCCTCCGCTGAAAAAGCGCTGGCCTATATGGGGCTGAAACCGGGCGTGCCGCTGACCGACGTGGCGATCGACAAAGTGTTTATCGGCTCCTGTACCAACTCACGCATTGAAGATTTGCGTGCGGCCGCCGACATCGCCCGCGGGCGCAAAGTCGCACCAGGCGTGCAGGCGCTGGTGGTGCCGGGTTCCGGACCAGTGAAAGCTCAGGCGGAAGCGGAAGGGCTGGACAAGATTTTCATCGAAGCCGGTTTTGAATGGCGTCTGCCGGGCTGCTCCATGTGTCTGGCGATGAACAATGACCGCCTGAACCCCGGCGAGCGCTGTGCCTCCACCAGCAACCGTAACTTCGAAGGACGTCAGGGACGCGGCGGACGCACGCATCTGCTGAGCCCGGCCATGGCAGCGGCTGCCGCCATCACCGGTCACTTCGCTGACATTCGCAACCTGAAATAAGGACACCATCATGGCAGAGAAATTTATTCAACATACCGGCCTGGTGGTTCCGCTGGATGCCGCCAACGTCGATACCGATGCGATCATCCCGAAGCAGTTTTTGCAGAAAGTGACCCGCACCGGCTTTGGCGCGCATCTGTTTAACGACTGGCGTTTTCTGGATGACAAAGGGCAACAGCCTAACCCGGACTTCGTACTTAACTTCCCGGTTTATAAAGGCGCGTCGATTTTGCTGGCGCGGGAAAACTTTGGCTGCGGCTCGTCCCGCGAACACGCCCCCTGGGCGCTGACCGACTACGGTTTCAAAGTGGTGATCGCCCCGAGCTTCGCCGACATCTTCTACGGCAACAGCTTCAACAACCAGCTGCTGCCGGTGAAATTAAGCGACGCCGAAGTGGATGAACTGTTTGAACTGGTGAAGGCTAATCCAGGGATCACCTTTGAAGTGGATCTGGAGGCGCATGAAGTAAAGGCCGGAGATAAGACGTACCGCTTCAATATCGACGCCTTCCGCCGCCACTGCATGCTGAACGGGCTGGACAGCATCGGCCTGACCTTGCAGCACGACGATGCCATCGCGGCTTACGAAGCAAAACAACCGGCGTTTATGCGCTAATCCCGTTGCCGGATGGCGCTTTGCTTATCCGGCCTACAACGACACACGTAGCATGTAGGCCGGATAAGGCGCAGCCGCCATCCGGCACAATTCACCAGAGCTTGTAGGCCGGGTAAGGCGCAGCCGCCACCCGGCACATACCACGAACCTACACATCTTTCACCCGGCTGGTAATGCCAAGCGTCACCAGCGAAATCCCGGCTATCACCCAGTACACCACCCCGTGACCATAACTTTGCGCCAGCGCGCCCTGGATCACCCCGGCTAAAATCACGCCGGTGGAGATACTGTTGGTAAACAGCGTGGTCGCCGATCCCGCCCGGCCCGGCATCAGATCCTGGAACCACAGCATGCCGATCCCGGCGACAATGCCGATAAAAATGGCGTTAAACAGTTGCAGGGCGAGCAGCGCCACATGGCTGTGGAAGAAAATCAGGCCGATATAAAACAGCACGCCCGCCGCCACTGCAAGGGTCATCATGCGACGTTTCCCGAACCGTTTCACGTAGAAACCGGCGAGGATCATCGCCGGGATTTCCAGTCCTGCCGCCGTGCCCATCAGTATCCCCGCCAGTTTATCCGGCAGCCCCAGATCGGCACTGATCCACAGCGGCATATCAATGATGTACATGGTGTTGCAGGTCCACATCAGCGTGGAAGCGATAAACAGCAGACGCACGTTTTTGTCGCCCCAGCCGCTGACCCGGGTGACCGGCACATCGGCCGCCTGCTCCACCCGCGCCACCGACGGCAATATCAGCGCAATCAGCGCCAGGCTGACGGCGAAGATCCCGGCGGCGATGCAGAACATGGTTGTGAAACCATAATTCAGCGCGATCATAAAGGCCAGCGGCGGGCCAATCACCCACGCCAGCGACAACTGCGCACGCATTACCGAGCTGAACATCACCACTTCACGCGCTGAGTTATCAGCATATTCACGCGCAAGGGCAAACAGCTGCGGCATGGCCGTATTGGCGATGGAGGCCAGCAGTACCCCGCAGGTGATCAGCGTTAAATAGTGGCGGTTGAAAGCAAACAGCAGCGCATTGCCGATGGCCATGGCGCAGCACAGCATGATCAGTTTGCGGCGATCGCCCCGGCTGTCGGATCGTTTTGCCAGCCACAGGCTCACCAGGATCCCGGCGATGGCGTTGACGGTGTAAAACAGACCGACCCAGAACGGCTGCGCGCCCACCTCACGGCTGAGAAACAGACTGAGCGTCGGTGCCTGCAAGGCGCCGGCGATCCCCATCATAAAAGCGACGATCATAAACGCGGCATAGACCCCGTTCAGACGTCTGCCCATCGTCATAAGCCACAGCATAATTCGTCCTTTTGAGCGCGCAAACAATGAAAAAAGCCAGCAGATAATACCTGCTGGCGTGGCGATAAGCACCAATACTCAGTCACACATGGTGGAAGCGAATGCTGTAACAGCCCTCCCCGCTTCCAACGACGTTAAGTATTGGCTTAATATAGGGATTAATAAATTGATGAGTTTTCGTCAGGAGTTCCCCTTTTATGTCGTCAGGTCGTCTGCAACAACAATTCATCCGTCTGTGGCAGTGTTGCGACGGCGCGACGCAGGAAACCACGCTGAGCGAACTGGCGGAGCTGCTGAGCTGTTCACGCCGCCATATGCGTACCCTGCTCAATACCATGCAGGCGCACGGCTGGCTGACATGGGAAGCGGAAGCCGGACGCGGTAAGCGCTCACGCCTTACCTTCCTTTATACCGGACTGGCGCTGCAACAGCAGCGGGCGGAAGATCTGCTGGAGCAGGATCGCATCGATCAGCTGGTGCAACTGGTGGGCGACAAAACCGCCGTGCGCCAGATGCTGGTGTCACACCTGGGGCGCAGTTTTCGCCAGGGGCGCCACATTCTGCGCGTGCTCTATTACCGCCCACTGCGTAATCTGCTGCCCGGAACAGCGTTAAGACGCTCCGAATCCCATATCGCCCGCCAGATTTTCAGCGCCCTGACGCGCGTAAATGAGGAAAACGGGGAACTGGAAGCGGATATTGCCCATCACTGGCAGCAACTTTCGCCGCTGCACTGGCGATTTTATCTGCGGCCCGGCATCCATTTTCACCACGGGCGGGAGCTGGAAATGCGCGACGTCATCACCTCCCTTGAGCGTATCAACGCCTTTCCGCTCTATTCACACATCACGCAGATCGTCTCCCCCACGCCCTGGACGCTGGACATTCACCTCGCCGAGCCGGACAGCTGGCTACCGTGGCTGTTGGGCCATGTGCAGTCGATGATCCTGCCGCATGAATGGCAATCGATGAGCAATTTCGCCAGCCTGCCGGTGGGCACCGGCCCCTATGCCGTCACCCGTAACAATAACAACCAGCTGAAGATCCAGGCTTTTGACGACTACTTTGGCTTTCGCGCACTGATAGATGAAGTGAACGTCTGGGTGCTGCCGGAAGTGAACGACGATCCCAGCGGTGGCCTGACGCTGGAAGGCCCCGGCGAGGGTGAAAAAGCCGTCGAGAGCCGCCTTGAAGAGGGCTGCTATTATCTGCTGTTTGATGCCCGCACACCCAGGGGCAACAACCAGGCGGTCCGGGACTGGATCAGCCATGTCCTCTCCCCCGCCAGCCTGTTGTATCACGGTGACGAGCACTATCAACGCTTCTGGTTTCCGGCTTACGGTCTGCTGCCGCGCTGGCACCACGCGCGACCGGGCGGCAGCGAGATCGGAAAACCCGCCGGGCTGGAATCCCTCACGCTTACCTACTACCGGGAACATCAGGAGCACAAAGTTATTGCCCGCTCGATGATCGCCCTGCTGGCGCAGCATCATGTGCGGCTGGAAATCCGGGAGGTGGAGTACGAGGAGTGGCACAGCGGCGAGATAACCAGCGACATCTGGCTGAACAGCGCCAACTTCACGCTACCGCTCGATTTCTCGCTGTTCACGCATTTATACGAAGTGCCGCTGCTCCAGCAGTGCATTCCCCGCGACTGGCAACAGGATGCGGCGCACTGGCGCGCAGGCGACATGAATCTGGCGGCCTGGTGTCAGCAACTGATGGCGAACCGCGCGATCGTGCCGTTGATCCACCACTGGCTGACGATCAATGGTCAGCGCAGTATGCGTGGATTACGCATGAATACGCTGGGGTGGTTTGACTTCAAATCCGCCTGGTTTGCACCACCGGATCCGTGAGGAGAATGTCGGTGGACGCTGGCCCACCGAACGATCCGCTTACTTCGACATCTGCTCGGCAGACTTCAGGTGCTGCTCAACAACCGGTGTATGCGCGTCGGCGAGCGCCTTCACATCCGGGTCCTTGATCATCTTAGCGTCGCTCTGTAGCTTCGACAGCACCATCTTGTGGTCTTTCGTTCCGGCATTTTCCATATACATTTTGTCAAAGTCGTCGCCGCTCTGTTTTTCCAGCTTCGCGGTCATGGCCTTGTGCTCGGCATCCGGCACCGTCGGCAGTGTTACCCCTTTTTCTTTAGCGACCGCCTGGACTTTGGTCAGGGCCGCGCCATGATCGTCGACCATCTTCTGCGCGTAGGCTTTAACGTCACTACTTTGCGCCTTGCTCAGCGCGAGCTTACCCGCTGCAATTTCATTGATATTGGCCTGTGCCATATCCTTCACGGCTTTTTCATCGCCGGAGCTGAGCTTCGCGCCCGATGCGGTCTGGCTGGCGGCGTCACTCGTTGCAGTGCTCGTCTGCGTCTGGGCTTGCACGCCGAGCGTGGTGAACATCGCTGCCACTGCTGATAAGGCCAGCAGTCCTTTCAAGGTTTTGCTCTTTTGCATGTGATTCTCCAGAGGGTCATAGGTAGGGTGATGTGAGGTAATTATCTGCGCGCAGCCTCCTGCATAACTGACAAGGTCACTATTGAGTATAGTTGAACGATTCGAAACAGCAGTTTTAGTTACCAATCTTACAAAGGGCAGCAGAAAATGAGGGAAGTGAAGGTGTGGGAAGGATGCAGCCTGCCCGGCGGCGCAGGCTTGCCGGGCCTACAGGTGGCACCCGGCAAGATTTTACGGCTGGCTACGCGTCTATACCTTTCACCCAGCGCGGCGCTTTCATAATATCGGTGAAATACCACACCAGTTCACACAGCAGGCCGGTGAGGGTTTTCTCCATATCCGGCGGCAGCGACTGGCTGTTCAACAGGCGCGTTAACGCCAGGCAGTATTCACACAGCAGATCAGATTCCGGTTCGAAATGCGGGAGTTCGGCGGGTGGCGTATCCACCGTCAGCGAGGAAACCAGATGCGGTGGAATAACCTCGTTGAGCGTGGGTTGCAGCAGCATCAGGCAGGCGTTGAGCCGTCCACACATGGCGAGGCGCAGCGCCGGATCGTCGCTTTCGATCAGCGCTTCAGCAAAATGCTCGCAGTGATCCGCCAGCACGGTGAAGTCCGTGTCTGCGGTGAAGGGAACGGTAAGTAACGGGTGAGTCTGGTTGAGGGTCGTAGCCATAAGGGCAGCCTCCGGTATGTGAATGTATATTCCGCCACCGAAGAGACCAATCTTACGGGTGGTGGACTGAACGGAGTTGGTCTTACCGGCCATACCGACACCGGCGCGCCTTGCGGCGCCCCCGTCCAGCCCACCATAGAGATGTAGCCAAACGCACGACATAAGAAAGACGCTTACGCGTCATATGTCGCAGGTATGATATGCAGGAGACCAATCCTGGCACCTGATTTTGCAGGTGCCGGAAGATGCTACTGTCAGACGCGATCAACGGCAAGCGGATTTGGCAGTACGGTTTGCGGCGCGCCTCGCAAAGGCCGTTAAAACCTGCCCTTAACTATGGGCGGCAACTCCAACAGCATGTGGTTTGATGTTAAATCAGTACAGAGGAAGTAATATGCACCAGCGTATAGCGTTTGCTATACGTTAAGGGTAAAATTTGTATATCATTTACTACACAACGGAGTCATCATGAAATCAGATGTCCAGCTCAATATCAGGGCTAAAGAAGCGCAGAGAGCGCTAATCGATACCGCTGCCAGTATTCTTCATAAATCACGGACTGATTTTATACTTGAGACAGCTTGTCAGGCCGCTGAAAACGTCATCCTTGATCGTCGGATGTTCAATCTTAATGACGAGCAATACGCTGAATTTATCACTATGCTGGACGCCCCGGTCACCGCTAATCCGGCGCTGGATGCACTACTGGCGAGAAAACCCCAGTGGGAAAAGTAACTGTACCGCAACCACTTAACTCTTCACATATTCTTTCTGAGTTTCATTGTGGGGAAGCAGTACTGGATGAATGGATCAGGCAACGGGGATTAAAAAATCAATCCACCGGTGCGGCAAGAACATTTGTGGTATGCCGGGGAAAGACGTCACAGGTGGTGGGATTTTACTCTCTGGCTACCGGTAGCGTGACTCACGCCATTGCGCCCGGCAGCTTACGGCGAAACATGCCTGAGCCTATCCCTGTCATTATCCTGGCACGTCTTGCAGTCGATGCGAGTTACCACGGCAAAGGTCTGGGTGCGGATTTACTTCATGATGCCGTTTTACGCATTTATCGTGTGGCTGAGAATATAGGTGTGCGCGCAATTATGGTTCATGCCCTCTCTGACGCGGCGAAAAACTTCTACCTGCATCATGGCTTTGTAGTTTCGAATACGCAGGAAAATACACTTTTCCTGCGCTTACCCGAAATCCTTTAGGCCAGCACAAACTCCCTGTCCCAGATTTGCTCAACTCCGCAACAGTAAATCATCAGCAACGCACAGCGTGTTTCTGCCCGGGCCTCGCCCACCGCCATCCCTCATTGCTGCCCGGCAACAAAATCATTACACTAGCGCCGTGCTCAACGGGGTGCTGCGCGGAACGCGTGTGCTGAGAAAATACCCGTCGAACCTGATCCGGATAACGCCGGCGAAGGGATTTGAGGCTACCGCTCAAGTCCTTTGCCACTCTCTTTTATTGAGGTGCAAAGTGTTAAAAAAATGTCTGCCGTTCCTGCTGCTGATTGCCGCGCCCGCCTTTGCCAAACCCGTTCTCACCGTTTACACCTATGACTCCTTTGCCGCTGACTGGGGCCCTGGCCCGAAAGTCAAAAAAGCCTTTGAAGCAGATTGTCAGTGCGAGCTGAAACTGGTGGCGCTGGAAGATGGCGTCTCGCTGCTCAACCGTCTGCGCATGGAAGGCAAAAACAGCAAAGCCGACGTGGTACTGGGGCTGGATAACAACCTGCTGGAAGCCGCCACACAAACCAGACTGTTCGCCAAAAGCGGTATCCCGAATGATGCCGTCAACGTGCCGGGCGGCTGGAAAAACGACACCTTTGTGCCGTTCGATTACGGCTATTTCGCCTTCGTCTATGACAAAAATAAACTGAAAAACCCGCCGAAGAGCCTGAAAGAACTGGTGGAAAGCGATCAGAAATGGCGTGTGATTTACCAGGATCCGCGCACCAGCACGCCAGGTCTCGGTCTGCTGCTGTGGATGCAAAAAGTCTATGGCGATAACGCCCCGGACGCCTGGCAAAAACTCGCCGCGAAAACTGTCACCGTCACCAAAGGCTGGAGCGAGGCTTACGGCCTGTTCCTGAAAGGCGAAAGCGACCTGGTGCTGAGCTACACCACCTCCCCGGCGTATCACGCCATTGAAGAGAAGAAAGACAACTACGCCGCAGCGGGCTTCAGCGAAGGACACTATTTGCAGGTGGAAGTTGCCGCCCGCACCGCCGCCAGCAAACAGCCGGAGCTGGCAGAGAAGTTCCTGAAATTTATGGTGACCCCGGCGTTCCAGAACACCATCGCCACCGGCAACTGGATGTATCCGGTAACCAGCGTGGCGTTGCCCGCAGGCTTTGACACACTGGTGAAACCGGCCACCACGCTGGAATACTCCCCGCAGGATGTTGCCGCGAAGCGTGCCGACTGGATCAGTGCATGGCAACGCGCCGTCAGCCGTTAATTCCCGGCTGGCTGCTGCCCGGTGCCGCCGCCGCCACGCTGATGCTGGCGATAGCGCTGGCGGCCTTTTTTGCGCTGTGGCTGAATGCGCCGGTAACGGACGTCGCCGCGCTGTGGCAGGACAGTTACCTGTGGCACGTGGTGCGCTTCTCGTTCTGGCAGGCGTTTTTGTCTGCCCTGCTGTCGGTAGCCCCGGCAATCTTTCTTGCCCGCGCGCTTTACCGTCGCCGCTTTCCGGGGCGGCAAATGCTGTTACGCCTGTGCGCCATGACGCTGATTTTGCCGGTGCTGGTGGCGGTGTTCGGCATTCTCAGCGTCTATGGGCGTCAGGGCTGGCTGGCGCAGATTTTCGGATCGCACTGGACGTTTTCGCCTTATGGCCTGCAGGGGATCCTGCTGGCCCACGTCTTTTTTAACCTGCCGATGGCGACTCGCCTGCTGTTACAGGCGCTGGAGCAGATCCCCGGCGAGCAGCGCCAGCTTGCCGCCCAGCTCGGGATGCGCGGCTGGGCGTTTTTCCGCTTTGTTGAATGGCCCTGGCTGCGGCGGCAAATCCCGCCGGTGGCGGCGCTGATCTTTATGCTCTGCTTCGCCAGCTTTGCAACCGTGCTGTCGCTGGGCGGCGGGCCACAGGCCACCACCATTGAGCTGGCAATTTATCAGGCGCTGAGTTACGACTTTGAACCAGGCCGCGCAGCGCTGCTGGCGTTGATACAGATGATCTGCTGCCTCGGGCTGGTGCTGTTAAGCCAGCGGCTGAGCAAAACCATTGCCGTCGGCACAAATCACATCACCGGCTGGCGAGATCCGCAGGACAGCTTATTCCGCCGCCTTGCCGATAGCACGCTGATCGTGCTCGCCCTGTTGCTGTTGCTGCCGCCGCTGATCGCGGTCATTGTCGGGGGATTCAACCGCAGTCTGCTGGACGTGCTGGTGCAGCCGGTGCTGTGGCAGGCGACCTGGACCTCGCTGCGTATCGCGCTATGCGCCGGGGTGCTGTGTGTGATCCTGACCATGATGCTGCTGTGGAGCAGCCGCGAACTGCGCGCCCGTCAGCAGCACTTCGCCGGACAGGCGCTGGAGCTGTCCGGCATGTTGATCCTCGCCATGCCTGGCATTGTGCTGGCGACCGGCTTCTTTTTACTGCTTAACAACGCCACCGGCCTGCCGGACTCCGCCGACGGCATTGTGATTTTCACTAACGCGCTGATGGCCATCCCCTACGCGCTCAAAGTACTGGAAAACCCGATGCGCGATGTCGCCGCCCGTTATACGCTGCTGTGCCAGTCTCTCGGCCTGGCGGGGCTGCAACGGCTGCGCGTGGTGGAGCTGCGCGCGCTGAAACGTCCGCTGGCGCAGGCGCTGGCGTTTGCCTGTGTGCTGTCGATTGGCGATTTTGGCGTCGTGGCGCTGTTCGGCAATGACGATTTCCGTACGCTGCCGTTTTACCTTTATCAGCAAATCGGCTCTTATCGCAGCCAGGACGGGGCCGTGACGGCGCTGCTGCTGCTGGCGCTGTGCTTTATCCTGTTCACCG
Source organism: Enterobacter kobei (assembly GCF_018323985.1). Classification (GTDB taxonomy): domain Bacteria; phylum Pseudomonadota; class Gammaproteobacteria; order Enterobacterales; family Enterobacteriaceae; genus Enterobacter_D; species Enterobacter_D kobei_A. The sequence goes on from NZ_AP024590.1 coordinate 3,825,485, forward strand.
TGATTGAAAAACTTCCGGGTCGCCATGCTAAAACTGACTGATACCACCTGGCTTTACCATCACCTGCCCATGCGCTTTACGCTGAATATCGAGCGGGGTGAACAGGTGGCGATCCTCGGGCCGAGCGGCGCGGGGAAAAGCACGCTGCTGAATTTGATCGCCGGATTTTTACAGCCGGACAGCGGCACCATTGTGCTGGAAAACCAGGATCATACGCGTACGCCGCCGTCGCGCCGCCCGGTGTCGATGCTGTTCCAGGAAAACAATTTGTTTACCCACCTGACTGTGCGGCAGAACATTGGTCTGGGGCTGCATCCCGGCTTAAAACTTAACGACGCCCAGCGCGCCACTCTCACCGCCATTGCTACGCAGATGGGGCTGGAAGATCTGCTCGATCGCCTGCCCGGGCAGCTCTCCGGCGGGCAGCGTCAACGGGTGGCGCTGGCGCGCTGTCTGGTACGCGAACAGCCGGTATTACTGCTGGATGAGCCGTTTTCCGCCCTTGACCCGGCGCTACGTCAGGAGATGCTGGTGCTGGTTAACGAAGTGTGTCAGCGCCAGAACCTGACGCTGCTAATGGTATCGCACAGTGTGGAAGATGCGCTGCGCATTGCCCCCCGCTCGCTGGTGATCGCCGACGGGCGCATTGCCTGGGACGGCAGCACGCAGGCGCTGGTGAGCGGGCAGTCGCCCGCCTCGGCATTACTGGGGATCGCCGCGCAGTGACAGCTTCCCGCTCTCGTCCATTATGAGCGTCACGTCTGCCGCCAGGCTGTGAGTCAGTACGGTGACAACATTTGGTCCATCGGTGCGCTGATAAAAATCTTCTGCCTGCGCCCGGCTTAAACCTCCGGCCATTTTGCGCGCCACCAGCCGGGCGGTTAACGCTGACTGCGGCGCGCGAATGAAGATTGAAAAATCACAATACTGCCGCACGGCCTGCCAGCGGGGGTCGTCCAGCAGCAGCCAGTTGCCTTCGACGATCACCAGCGGTGCCGTCACGGCAATAGCGTCTTCAACCGGATCGTGACGCTGGCGATCATACTGCGGCCAGTTCCCCTCGCCGCGGCGGATGCGCGCTAACGACTGCGCCAGCTTGTCGATATCATAGGTCGCAGGCGTGCCTTTCACGCCGCGCAGCTGATGCGCCTCCAGCCAATTGTTATAGTGATGAAAGCCATCCATCGGCAGCGTCTGCAACTCCGGCAGCGCCGGGTCCTGCGCACACAGGTATTCCCAGAACGTAGTTAACGTAGACTTGCCGGTTCCCGGCGGTGCGCTGAGAAAAACAATCGTCCGGTGATGCGCGGAAGTAAGTCCCGCCAGGCGGCGTAACAGTGGTTTATGAACGGTTTCAATTTCCGCCTCGTCATAGCTGGCGGTGGTTGTCAGTCCATTGATGTGTAAGGTTATTTTCACGGCGTGAGTTCCTTTACGATCGTCGTCACGGCCAGCGTCAGCGCGGTTTTAACCATCGCACTAAACCGCGTCTCTGAATAAACGGCAAAATCCGCGAATTTCATCGCTTTCAGCGCGTTATACAGCGGCGTATTGGTGGTGATGCTGTTCATGTTGCTAATGAAATCCCAGACAACCTCATCCCCGTAGCCCGGAACCTGCGTCTGCTCCCCCAGATACTGACTGAACTGGGAAAAATGCATAATGTCGGCATACAGCCATTTATCCATTTTCCCCAGCGCATAAATCAAACGGAGCGCGACATCCCTATCATCCAGCGGGCCACTTTGCGCCAGCAGCGGTTTTACCGCATATTCGACGATTTCTGCATCATTATTAACGAATAAGGACGGCAAAAAATGCCGGATGGCGCGCAGCAAAATGTCATTCGCCCTAACCATAAAGGCGCGTAAGTCCTCCATGGTCTCAAGTTGCTCCAGCACATCATCTTCTGTCAGCGTCGTCATTCGTTTCTCATTAGATCACCAGCAATGCAGGGAATCTATTATATTACACGTTCGCTCTGCGCCATTGATGAGCAATGTTTGTGTCTGCAATCTGCCTCCGTGCTCATGAATGCCTTTCAGCAAATCGCCGTCGGTCACGCCTGTGGCGCAAAACAGGATGTCGTCCCGCTTAACCAGATCATCCAGTGAATAGATATGATTTACCCTGACCTCCATTTCCGCACAGCGACGACGCTCGCACCGGGCAATGTGTTGATGCGCAGGCTCATCCCCTTTCGCTTCACAAAAGTCGATAAGTTCCACCTGCATATCTCCCCCTAAGGCTTTAACGGCGCAGGCAGAAATTACCCCTTCCGGCGCACCGCCAATGGTATACATCACGTCAAACATAGTATCGGGATGGCAGGTCAGTACGCTGGCGGCCACATCCCCATCCGGGAGGGCAAACACTTTGACACCCAGTTGCATAGCCTCTTCAATTGCGGGACGCATACGCGGCTTATCGAGCGTCACCATGCGCAGCGAAGCAAGGGGTTTACCCAGCGCCTTCGCTACGTTGCGAAGATTATCTGTCAGGGGCAACGCGAGATTAAGCACAGCACGCGCCTGTCGGCTTACCACCAGCTTTTTCATATACATATCAGGGGCCTGAAACAGGCTCCCCGGAGGCGCAAACGCCATCACCGCCAGCGCATTACTTTGCCCCATCGCCACCATGCGGGTGCCTTCAATAGGGTCGACCGCAATGTCCACCGCAGGACCGGTACCCGTTCCCACGCTTTCGCCAATATACAGCATCGGAGCACAATCGATTTCGCCTTCGCCAATGACCACGCGCCCCTTCATAGCGAGCGTATTGAGTGCATCCCGCATCGCGGCGACCGCCAGCCCGTCGATTTTATTTTTATCGCCACAGCCGGTTTGCGGCCAGGCAGCGAGTGCCGCCTGTTCCGTAATACGCAGCAGCGGCCACGCCAGAGCCATCATTGCGCCGCCTCCCCGATGTCCACGCCAAAATGCGCCAACAGGTATTTTTCGGCCTGCGCATTCCAGATACCGTGGGTTTCTGCCACTTTCTCAGCCAGCACCTTAAACAGCGGATCGCTTTTGCCCTTTTCCGCAAAATCCGCGATCGCTGTTAAAGGCAGGGTGACGCCGTTATAAATTAGCTTTTTGCCGCCGGGAATATCCGGCAGGTTAAGCACTGTCTCAGGAACGGCATCCAGCCCACCGATATGCGTCACCATAAATGACGGCTGGAGCTGCCCGCGGGCGCTAAGCGCAATCGCTTCTTTCATGTCATCAGTGGAACCGCCAGACGTACCGACGACATGCGTGCTGTTGTAATGCACGTTGTAGAAATTAAAAGGCACTTTAAAATTGCTGTCTGTTGGTCCGGCGAAAAAGTTCAGGCATCCGTCTTCAGCCAGTAGCGCATCGGCCATTTCCACCACGGCGGGTACCGCCGCATAAACGAAGACATCATCAAAGCCGGTATTGCCGGTCAGGGCGCGAAGTGCCGTCGCCGGATGATCCATGCCCGTCGTATTGACATAAATAAGTTCGATGCCTTTCGCCGCTGCCTGTTCGACGGGCAGAAGTTTCTGTGCCTGGGCAAGGCGTTTTTCATCGATATCCACCACCACAACCTGCCCCGGTTTGATACCGCCGTTAATGGCGTAGTCAATGGCGCCAATACCCATCGGTCCGGCGCAGGCCAGCAGCGCGATATTGCCTCCTGGCTTGATGCCCATGCGATGTTCATAAACATACTGTGTGGTGTGATAATTGGCATGGTAAGCACCGATAATGCAGCACATCGGCTCAGCCAGGGATGCGGCGGCAAAATAATCGCCGTCATACGGGAGTACACAACCCAGATTAATCGCTACTTCGGGAATAATCATATAGGTGGCGTTACCACCAAAATATTCGTAGCTGTATCCGGCAGAATAGCCAGACGGTAATCCCATTGCGGGCTGTAAAACAAAGCGCTGCCCTTTCTTAAACTTATCAGAGAGATTTTTCCCCACCTCAACGATAATACCTGCACATTCGTGTCCGGTGATCACCGGATGATTTTCCAGATCCTCCGGTACACGCTTATGATCGCTACCTAATAAAGCCGCCTTCCAGGTAGAGAGACACACGCTGTCGGAAATAACGCTGACCAGCAGTTCATTTTCTGTAATTGCGGGCAGTTCAAATTCACGGATGCGGACGTCCCGCTTGCCGTATATCGCAGCAACTTTCGTTTTCATATCGACTCCAGAAATGAGAATGACTATTTTTCGGTCAAATGGCTAAATAACTCGTCAAGGTGCGGGTCGCCAATATAATTTTTTATTAGCACTAACGGTTTATTACTTACCCGTTTAACGCGTCCTTCAAGGCTGGCGTGGGTGATGATAATATCGACATCTGTCGGGACATTTTCGATGGCATAATGCATGACAGTAATGGTTAACCCGGCTTTTTCCAGCCGCTTACGGAATGTTGTCGCGCCCATGGCGCTGGAGCCCATACCGGCATCACAGACAAAAGCGATGCGTTTTACATGACGATATGAAAGCGCGCCTTCCTGCTTCATGGTTTTCACGGCGTTAGCGGAATCGGTAAAGGTATCTTCACTTTCCGCTTCACCACTTTTATCCATTTTCAAAATAAAAGATGTAATAATAAAGCTCACTACGGTTCCTGTTGTGACCCCCGTAATAGTGGCGAGGAAAGCTCCTTTCGGCGTTAATGCCAGATACGCGAAAATAGATCCCGGGCTTGGGCCAGCCACCAGTCCGCCGTCTAACATCGTAAATACCCAGATTCCACTCATGCCCCCGGCAATCATGGCGATCAGTGTTAAGGGTTTCATCAACACATACGGGAAATAGAGCTCATGGATCCCGCCGAGAAAATGAATAATCATCGCGCCAGGCGCTGACTTCTTCGCCATGCCTTTACCAAAAAGGGTAAAGCCGAGCAGTAGCCCCAACCCAGGCCCTGGATTCGAGGCCACCATAAAGAAAATGGATTTCCCGGTTTCCGACGCCTGTTGCATTCCCAACGGATAATAGACCCCCTGATCGATGGCATTATTCAGAAACAGGATCTTCGCCGGTTCATTGATTACGGAAAGCAACGGCAGGTAACCTGCATGAACCAGCGACTCAATGCTTTCTCTGACCATGTTATTGGCAATGAGCACCGCAGGCCCGATAACTTCAAACCCCAGCAGGCACAGCGCCATGCCTGCAATCCCCAGGGAGAAGTTATTAATGACCATCTCAAAGCCTGCGGGAATGCGATTTTCCAGCACGTTATCGATTTTTTTAATCATCAGGCCGCCTAAAGGCCCCATGATCATCGCGCCCAGAAACATCGGAATATCAGCGCCGACAATGACACCAATACTGCCGATGCCGCCCATCACCGCGCCACGCTTACCGCCAACAAGCGCCCCTCCGGTAGAACCTATCATCACGGGCAACAAATAAGTAATCATCGGGCCGACGATTCTGGCGAATTGTTCATTCGGCATCCAGCCGGTAGGAATAAATAACGCAGTAATAAACCCCCAGGCAATAAATGCACCGATATTGGGGATAACCATGGCCGTCAAAAATCCGCCAAAAGCCTGGACTTTTGCACGAGCAGACTTATGTTCCATAATGTTTTCCTGTAAAGGAGAAAGCCGTCAGACGAGAGATAGAATATCTTTAATCTGTTTTTCGCTTTGCGCGTTAAGCAGTTTTTGGATATTACTTTCATCACAAAGCAGTTCGCTTAATGCCTGAATAGCGTTAATATGTGAACTGGAATCGAATGCTGCCAGACCTATTAATATTTTAACCGGATCATTATTTACATCAAAAACCACAGGTTGCCTGAGTAAAGTTAATGACAACCCCGTTTTTAACGCACCACACTCCGGTCTTGCATGCGGCATAGCAATACCAGGTGCGAGCATATAATAAGGACCGTTGTTGAGCGTAGCCTCTTTAATCGATTTAATATAATCATCACGAATATATCCAAGAGCAAGTAGTGCTGCCATAGATAAATCGATAGCGTGCTGCCAGTTGCTTGCCGATTCATTTATTTTGACAGCGCCCTCGGGGAAGTAATCCTTTAACCGCATACTGCCTCCTGTTTTATTTCAGATACCGTTGAACGGTACAAATAAAATACTCGCAGCGTTTTTTTAAAGCAAACAGGAGAAATCGCGGGGAATGAAGAAAATGCTCACTTTTAATTTCTTATGAATTAATAAGTTAAAAATAAGCAATAGCATAAAAGTGATCGACATCTAAAATACAGATAAATATAAAAACCAATATATGCAATGCATATCACTTTATTGAGGTTGCATTGGTTAAATTTAGTGATGTTCATCATATAAAAAAAACGGGCCGCCTGAGCGACCCGTTTCTTGGCAACAACGATTACAGCAGTGCTTTTGCTTTGCTTACCACGTTGTCGACCGTGAAGCCGAACTCTTCAAACAGCAGTTCTGCCGGGGCGGACTCACCGAAGGTGGTCATGCCAACGATAGCGCCGTTCAGGCCCACGTATTTGTACCAGTAGTCAGCGATACCCGCTTCAACTGCCACACGCGCGGACACGGCTTTCGGCAGCACGGATTCGCGGTAGGCGGCATCCTGCTTGTCGAACGCATCGGTAGACGGCATGGAAACCACGCGGGCTTTGATACCTTCGGCCGTCAGTTTTTCCCATGCGCCCACTGCCAGCTCAACTTCGGAACCGGTGGCGATGAAGATCACCTGCGGCTGGCCGTCGCTGTCTTTCAGCACATAACCACCACGGGCGATGTCTGCCAGCTGCTGCTCGGTACGCTCCTGCTGCGCCAGGTTCTGACGGGAGAGGATCAGAGCGGTCGGGCCATCGTGACGCTCAACGCCATATTTCCACGCTACCGCGGATTCAACCTGGTCACACGGACGCCAGGTGCTCATGTTTGGCGTAACGCGCAGGGACGCGATCTGCTCGACCGGCTGGTGCGTCGGGCCGTCTTCGCCCAGACCGATGGAGTCGTGGGTGTAAACCATCACCTGACGCTGTTTCATCAGTGCCGCCATACGCACCGCGTTACGGGCATATTCCACAAACATCAGGAAGGTGGAGGTGTACGGCACGAAACCGCCGTGCAGAGAGATGCCGTTAGCAATGGCGGTCATGCCGAATTCGCGCACGCCGTAATGGATGTAGTTGCCTGCGGCGTCTTCGTTAATCGCTTTCGAGCCAGACCAGATGGTCAGGTTGCTTGGTGCCAGGTCAGCAGAGCCGCCGAGGAATTCCGGCAGCCACGGGCCGAAGGCTTCGATGGCGTTCTGGGATGCTTTACGGCTGGCGATTTTAGCCGGGTTTGCCTGCAGCTTGGCAATGAATTCATTCGCTTTTGCAGCGAAATCTTCCGGCATTTCACCTTTCATACGACGGGTGAATTCAGCGGCTTCCTGCGGGAAAGCTTTCGCGTAGGCAGCAAACTTCTCGTTCCATGCTTTTTCTTTCGCCGCGCCCATTTCTTTCGCGTCCCACTGAGCATAAATGTCCTGCGGGATGTCGAAGGCGGCGTGTTTCCAGCCCAGCTGTTCGCGGGTCAGCGCCACTTCGGCGTCGCCCAGCGGCGCACCGTGGGAGTCGTGGGTACCGGCTTTGTTTGGGGAACCGAAACCGATGATGGTTTTGCACATCAGCAGGGACGGTTTGTCGGTGACCGATTTGGCTTCTTCGATGGCGCGTTTGATCGCGTCAGCATCGTGACCGTCCACGCCACGCACTACGTGCCAGCCGTAGGCTTCGAAACGTGCTGCGGTGTCATCGGTGAACCAGCCTTCTACGTGGCCGTCGATGGAGATGCCGTTGTCATCATAGAACGCCACCAGTTTGCCAAGGCCAAGCGTACCCGCCAGAGAGCAGACTTCGTGGGAGATGCCTTCCATCATGCAGCCGTCGCCCATGAACGCGTAGGTGTAGTGGTCGACGATGTCGTGGCCCGGGCGGTTAAACTGCGCCGCGAGGGTTTTCTCAGCGATAGCCATACCTACTGCGTTAGCAATACCCTGCCCCAGCGGGCCAGTCGTGGTTTCCACACCCGCGGTGTAGCCCACTTCCGGGTGACCCGGAGTTTTGGAGTGCAGCTGACGGAAGTTTTTCAGCTCTTCAATCGGCAGGTCGTAGCCGGTGAGGTGCAGCAGGCTGTAAATCAGCATGGAGCCGTGGCCGTTGGACAACACGAAGCGGTCGCGGTCAGCCCAGGACGGGTTTTGTGGATTATGGTTCAGGAAATCGCGCCACAGGACTTCGGCGATGTCTGCCATGCCCATCGGGGCGCCCGGGTGACCGGATTTGGCTTTCTGTACTGCGTCCATGCTCAGCGCACGAATAGCGTTGGCAAGCTCTTTACGTGAGGACATTTTGACTCCAGATCGGACTGTTAAAGGCCATGCCCTGGCGACTTGACTACAGCGCGGAATGGGCTACGCCGGAAAAAAGTGACAACAATGTAACCCAAGCGGCAACTCATGTACATGGAGCATCCTTTTGCCGCTTCAGAAATCTCTGGATCACGCTCGCAAGTTGCGCAAACGCTCGCCGCCCTTCGGTAATTTTCTTTATACTCAGCGCACCTGCCCGCTTCGTTCAGGCGTGGCGACTATCAAAACATGCATTAATCATTGCGGAAGATAAGACATGAAGATTCGCACAGCATTGCTTGCTTTGGGTGTGGCAACGGCATTGACCGGCTGCCAGAACATGGATTCTAACGGCCTGATGAGCTCCGGCGCGGAAGCGTTCCAGGCGTACTCATTAAGCGATCAGCAGGTGATTGCGTTAAGCGATGAAGCCTGTAAAGAGATGGACAGCAAAGCGACTATCGCCCCGGCGAGCAGTGCTTACAGCCAGCGTCTGGCGAAAATCGCCAACGCGTTAGGCGATAACATTAACGGTCAGGCGGTGAACTACAAAGTTTACCAGACCAAAGATGTGAACGCCTTTGCGATGGCGAACGGCTGCATCCGCGTGTACAGCGGCCTGATGGATATGATGGACGACAACGAAGTTGAAGCGGTTATCGGCCATGAAATGGGCCACGTGGCGCTTGGTCATGTTAAGCGGGGTATGCAGGTCGCGCTGGGTACCAACGCGGTGCGCGTAGCGGCGGCGTCTGCCGGTGGGGTAGTGGGTAGCCTGTCGCAGTCGCAGCTTGGCGATCTGGGTGAAAAACTGGTCAACTCCCAGTTCTCCCAGCGTCAGGAATCCGAAGCGGATGACTACTCTTACGATCTGTTGCGCAAACGCGGCATTAACCCGGCCGGTCTGGCCACCAGCTTTGAGAAGCTGTCAAAACTGGAAGCAGGACGTCAGAGTTCGATGTTTGACGATCACCCGGCTTCCGAAGCGCGTGCCCAGCATATTCGCGACCGCATGGCGGCAGACGGCATCAAATAAATCTATTTCGGGCGTAATTGGCGAAGCCAGTCTGGGTCAGGACAGCGCACAGCCACCGGAGCGTACACGTAGTACGTGAGGATGGCGAGCACTGCCCTGGCCCATAATGGCGAGTAAAATAGCCCGATTACTCGCCTTTCTTGGCGGCCTGGATATACAGCATCTCCAGGGCCAGCGTCGCGGCGGCCAGCGCCGTGATCTCAGACTGATCGTAAGCCGGTGCGACTTCCACCACGTCCATACCCACGATGTTCAGGTCTTTCAGGCCGCGCACCAGTTTAATGGCACGATCGGACGTCAGCCCGCCAATCACCGGCGTGCCGGTGCCCGGTGCGAACGCCGGATCCAGACAGTCGATATCAAAGCTCAGGTAAACCGGCATGTCGCCAACGATCTGTTTTACCTGGGCGAGAATGTCGTCCACGCTGCGGTCGTTCACCTGACAGGCATCCAGTACGGTAAAGCCATTGTCTTTATCGAACTCGGTACGGATACCGATCTGCACGGAGTGGTGCGGATCGATCAGGCCTTCTTTCGGCGCGGTGTAGAACATGGTGCCATGGTCGAACTCGCAGCCGTTAGCGTAAGTGTCGGTGTGTGCATCGAAATGCACCAGCGCCATTTTACCAAAGTGTTTCGCATGGGCGCGCAGCAGCGGCAGCGTGACGAAGTGGTCACCGCCGAAGGAGAGCATACGTTTACCGGCAGCCAGCAGTTTTTCCGCGTGGGCCTGTAATTTTTCGCTCATTTCGCGCGCATCGCCGAAGGCATATACCAGATCGCCACAGTCGACGACATTCAGGCGCTCGCGCATGTCGAAGTTCCACGGGAAACGGTTGTGCTCCCAGGCGAGGTTGGTGGAAACCTGACGGATCGCCGCCGGGCCGTGACGGCCACCGGCACGACCTGAGGTCGCCATATCAAAAGGCACACCGGTGATCACCCAGTCAGCATCACTGTCATACGGCTGGAAATTCATCGGAAGGCGTAAAAAACCAAAGGCGTTAGATACCAGAGAGTTATCGTACTGATGACCTAAGGTGCTCATGTCTGTGACCTCTTTCGTAAAGTCGAAATAAAAAAAATCCCCTCCGCGTCGTTAAACCCGACGAGAAAGGGATGAGGGGCGAAGCGGGAGTCGATTACTCGTCTTCCAGATAAGTATATCCGTACAGTCCGGCTTCAAATTCTTCGAGGAACTGCTGTTGCAGGTCCGCATCCAGATCGGTTTGTTTCACCTGATCGCGGAAATGCGTTAACAGCGTTTTCGGATCCAGCTGCACGTATTCCAGCATATCGGCGACGGTATCGCCCTCGTCTGACAGTTCAACTTCCACGCTGCCATCCGGGAAGACAAACACGTCCACCGCTTCGGTATCCCCGAACAGGTTATGCATGTTGCCGAGAATTTCCTGATACGCACCCACCATAAAGAAGCCCAGCGGCGGCGGGTTTTCCGGATCGTACTGCGGCATCGGCATGGTGGTGGCAATACCGTCGCCATCCACATAGTGATCGATAGCCCCATCCGAGTCACAGGTAATATCCAGCAGTACCGCGCGGCGCTCCGGCGCCTGGTTCAGCCCTTCCAGCGGCATCACCGGGAACAGCTGATCGATACCCCATGCATCCGGCATCGACTGGAACAGCGAGAAGTTGACGTAAATCTTGTCCGCCATACGTTCCTGCAGTTCATCGATAATCGGGCGATGGGCGCGATTGCTTGGATCCAGCTGCTTCTGCACTTCGTGGCACATGCTCAGATAAAGCTGTTCCGCCCAGGCGCGATCCTGCAACGAGAACGCGCCGGATGAATAGCCGACGTGAATGTCATGCAGATCCATCTGGCTGTCATGCAGCCATTCGCGCAGAGAACGGCGGGTACCCGGCTGGTGCATTTCGCCCCAGGTTTCCCACATGCTTTGCAGCGCGCGCGGTGCGTCTTCAGACGGCGCTGTCGGCTCGGTGTATTCGTTACGCTCCACGCCGATGATGTTCGACACCAGCACGGTATGGTGCGCGGTGACGGCGCGGCCAGACTCGGTGATCACCGTCGGATGCGGCAGGCCATGCTCTTCACAGGCATCGCCAATCGCCCAGATAATGTTGTTGGCGTATTCGTTCAGGCCATAGTTGACGGAGCAGTCCGACTGCGAGCGCGTACCTTCGTAGTCCACGCCCAGACCACCACCCACGTCGAAGCACTGGATATTCACACCCAGCTTATGCAGTTCAACGTAGAAACGGGCAGATTCACGCACGCCGTTGGCGATGTCGCGAATGTTCGCCATCTGCGAGCCGAGGTGGAAGTGCAGCAGCTGAATGCTGTCCAGACGACCACGCTCACGCAGAATTTCCACCAGTTGCAGCACCTGCGTTGCCGCCAGGCCGAATTTGGATTTTTCACCGCCGGAGGACTGCCATTTACCGGAGCCCTGGGAGGCCAGACGTGCACGCACGCCAAGGCGCGGGATGACGTTCAGACGCTCGGCTTCGTCCAGTACGATAGCGATCTCGGACATCTTCTCGATCACCAGATAGACCTTGTGGCCCATCTTTTCACCGATCAGCGCCAGACGGATGTATTCGCGGTCTTTATAACCGTTACAGACGATCACGCTGCGGGTCATACCGGCATGGGCCAGCACCGCCATCAGTTCCGCTTTGGAACCGGCTTCCAGACCCAGCGGTTCGCCGGAGTGGATCAGGGACTCAATGACGCGACGATGCTGGTTAACCTTAATCGGGTAAACCAGGAAGTAGTCGCCATTGTAGCCATAGGATTCGCGCGCACGCTTAAAGGCGGCGTTGATCGAGCGCAGACGGTGCTGCAGGATCTGCGGGAAGCAGAACAGTGCAGGCAGACGTTGCCCCTGGGCTTCACGGGCTTTTACCAGTTCAGCAAGATCAACGCGCGCTTGCGGTACATCAGGATCCGGGCAAACGGTGATGTGGCCCAGTTCGTTGACGTCGTAGTAGTTATTGCCCCACCAGGCAATATTATAAGTGCGCAGCATTTTGCTGGCTTCCTGGGAGCTCATGGCTACCTCCTGCATGGAACGTAGTACACCCTGTTCGCCTGCTGACGAAGGGGATGGCGAAGACATGTCGTCAGACATAGCGAACCTCAACTTCTTGTATAAAAAGTGTATACCCAATGGATTTCATGTTGCAGGAAGGCAGCAACGCAGCGAATCCCCAGGAGCGTACTTGTAGTACGTGACTGGGGTGAGCGAGGAAAGCTAACGCCCCTGCAGCATGAAAGACGAAGGGTATAAAACAGTTGACTACTATCGCAGCGTAACACAGCGATAACAACCCATAAACAGGCGGTGTATCCAGCAGACTCTGCTGGCACGCCGACTGCGCGACCGGTTTCTTGTTCATATCATTCTATAACACGTGCCCGAACCAGATTATGACGGTTCAGCGAAACCACGAGAAAACCCCTGATCGACAGGAGCGCCCTTGTTCAGGTATTACAGGGCCTTACCGGCTCTGGAGTCCTGAGAAGCACCGAGATGGGTTAAACATCGGCAGGATTGCAATGAAGATATACAGGTAGCGGGAGACAGATGCACAGCCGGACGGCATGGCAGATTCAGCGGTAAACAACGGTTCATTATCTGGTATCACCTCCACGCTAACCGGGGCAGGTCAGCGATAAGCCCAAGCGAATTTAACTGCTCAACCCGGCTGGAAGTGGCGACACGAACGGTTGTCGTGCGCTTTTTTTATACCCCGGCTTTATGCGCCGCAGAGGTATAAGCCGCGTGCGGCGTTTTATACCGTCAAAGGGGGCAAATTGCAAAATAAAAAAGCAGTCCTGGCAACGATATAAGTAAAATTTGCCATTGGGGTGCCATGAAGAATGCGACGAATCTCAAAAAAGGCTGGAAATAGGCTCAAGAATTGACCTAAAATAGCCATCCAGATGTTAATCCATCTATACAGATTAACACTTAGACTTCCTGTGTCATCTACCTGCATGCCGCGACGACGGCCCTGGCACAGAGTTTGAGCTTATACCATTACCCCAGGGTGACTTAGAACATGGCAAAACACCTTTTTACATCAGAGTCTGTCTCAGAAGGACATCCTGATAAAATCGCTGACCAGATTTCCGATGCCGTACTGGACGCGATCCTCGAACAGGATCCGAAAGCACGCGTCGCCTGCGAAACTTATGTGAAAACCGGGATGGTCCTGGTCGGTGGCGAAATCACCACCAGCGCATGGGTCGACATCGAAGAAATCACGCGTAAAACCGTTCGTGAGATCGGCTACGTTCATTCCGATATGGGCTTCGACGCCAATTCCTGCGCCGTACTGAGCGCGATTGGTAAGCAGTCTCCGGACATCAACCAGGGCGTTGATCGCGCCGATCCGCTGGAACAGGGCGCGGGCGACCAGGGCCTGATGTTTGGTTACGCGACCAATGAAACCGACGTGCTGATGCCAGCGCCAATCACCTACGCCCACCGTCTGGTGCAGCGTCAGGCTGAAGTGCGTAAAAACGGCACCCTGCCGTGGCTGCGTCCGGATGCGAAAAGCCAGGTGACCTTCCAGTATGACGACGGCAAAATCGTCGGTATTGATGCCGTGGTTCTGTCCACGCAGCATGCTGAAGATATTGACCAGAAAGCGCTGCAGGAAGGCGTGATGGAAGAGATCATCAAGCCGGTTCTCCCGCAAGAGTGGCTGAACGCGTCCACCAAATTCTTTATCAACCCGACGGGCCGTTTTGTTATCGGCGGCCCGATGGGTGACTGTGGCCTGACCGGTCGTAAGATCATCGTTGATACCTACGGCGGCATGGCGCGTCATGGCGGCGGTGCATTCTCCGGTAAAGATCCGTCGAAAGTTGACCGCTCTGCGGCTTACGCGGCACGTTATGTTGCGAAAAACATCGTGGCGGCGGGTCTGGCGGATCGCTGTGAAATTCAGGTTTCCTACGCGATTGGCGTGGCCGAGCCAACCTCCATCATGGTGGAAACCTTTGGCACCGAGAAAATCGCTTCCGAGCAGCTGACGCTGCTGGTACGCGAATTCTTCGACCTGCGTCCGTATGGCCTGATCCAGATGCTGGATCTGCTGCACCCGATTTACAAAGAAACCGCTGCATACGGTCACTTTGGTCGCGAACATTTCCCGTGGGAAAAAACCGACAAAGCAGCTGTGCTGCGTGAAGCAGCCGGCCTGAAATAATCTGCTGAAAGTCGTGCCCTGAAGGCCAGCCCTGTGCTGGCCTTTTGCATTTTTACGTTTTTTCCTGGCCCATCGCGGCACCAGCCGGTCTATACTTCATGCGGCCCAATTCGTCTTTTTCTGAAAGCGATTACACCGCCATTTTGCTGCTATCCCCCGCCATACCCCGCTTTCCTTGCTATTTTTGTCCCGCTGTTTCATGACGCTTCGGTTTAATCTGAATGTACTTTCACTGCGGATTTGCAAAACTATAATAATCTATTGATAAATTTAACTAATTTAACAATGGCTGTTGCCGGTGATGTGTAACCGATTACACTAGCGTGACTTACATCACATAAAACAACAACTTGCTCATCTAACATTTACATTGATAACAGTGTGACTTAACCGGAGGCGATATGCCTGACAATAAGAAAAAGGGGCGTTCAAACAAGGCAATGACGTTTTTTGTCTGTTTCCTCGCCGCACTGGCCGGACTGCTGTTTGGCCTTGATATTGGTGTGATCGCAGGGGCCCTGCCCTTCATTACCGATGAGTTTAAAATTAGCCCGCACACACAAGAATGGGTGGTCAGCTCCATGATGTTCGGGGCGGCCGTAGGCGCTGTGGGTAGCGGCTGGCTGTCATTCCGTCTCGGGCGTAAAAAGAGCCTGATGATCGGTGCTGTACTGTTTGTTATCGGTTCGCTGTTCTCAGCCGCCGCGCCAAACGTCGAAGTGCTGATCCTCTCCCGCGTTCTGCTCGGCCTTGCGGTCGGCGTGGCGTCTTATACTGCACCGCTGTACCTGTCTGAGATCGCGCCGGAAAAAATCCGTGGCAGCATGATCTCCATGTACCAGTTGATGATCACCATCGGTATTCTGGGTGCTTATCTGTCTGACACCGCCTTCAGCTACAGCGGCGCATGGCGCTGGATGCTGGGCGTGATCATCATCCCGGCCATCCTGCTGCTGATTGGCGTGTTCTTCCTGCCGGATAGCCCGCGCTGGTACGCCGCTAAACGCCGCTTCCATGATGCTGAGCGCGTGCTGCTGCGTCTGCGTGATACCAGTGCCGAAGCGAAAAACGAACTGGATGAGATCCGCGAAAGCCTGCAGGTTAAGCAGAGCGGCTGGGCGCTGTTTAAAGAGAACAGCAACTTCCGTCGTGCCGTGTTCCTTGGCATCCTGCTGCAGGTGATGCAACAGTTCACCGGTATGAACGTGATCATGTATTACGCGCCGAAAATCTTTGAACTGGCAGGTTATTCCAATACCACCGAGCAGATGTGGGGCACCGTTATCGTGGGTGTGACCAACGTGCTGGCGACCTTTATCGCCATTGGTCTGGTGGATCGCTGGGGCCGTAAACCGACCCTGACGCTGGGCTTCCTGGTGATGGCGGTCGGCATGGGCGTACTGGGCACCATGATGCATGTGGGCATTGATACCCCGACCGAGCAGTATGTGGCTGTCGGTATGCTGCTGATGTTCATCGTTGGTTTTGCAATGAGTGCGGGTCCGCTGATCTGGGTACTGTGTTCGGAGATCCAGCCGCTGAAAGGCCGCGATTTCGGTATTACCTGCTCAACCGCCACCAACTGGATCGCTAACATGATCGTCGGTGCGACCTTCCTGACCATGCTCAACACCCTCGGCAACGCCAACACCTTCTGGGTGTATGCGGGTCTGAACGTGTTCTTTATCGTGCTGACGCTCTGGCTGGTGCCGGAAACCAAGCATGTGTCGCTGGAGCATATCGAGCGCAACCTGATGAAAGGCCGCAAACTTCGCGAGATTGGCTCTCACGACTGATTGTTAGCCTCAGGGCGTTGCCACCCGGTAACGCCCTTCTTGCACTTGCCTTTGCCGCGCACTATTCTCTGCCGTTATGAAAACCACCCGCCTCCCCATCGCCATTCAACAGGCCGTAATGCGCAGCCTGCGCGATAAGCTTGCCCTCGCAAATCAGAAACTCAACCGCGCTTATCCGGAACCTGCGCTGGTGTACCAGCAACGGGGAACCGCCGCCGGTACTGCGTGGCTGGAAAGCTATGAGATCCGCCTGAATGCCGTGCTGCTGATGGAAAATCAGCAGGCTTTTATTGATGAGGTGGTGCCCCATGAACTGGGGCATCTGCTGGTGTGGAAGCATTTTGGCCGCGTGCCGCCGCACGGTAAAGAGTGGAAATGGATGATGGAAAGCGTGCTCGGCGTTCCGGCACGCCGCACCCATCAGTTTGAACTGGCGTCGGTGCGTCGCAATACCTTCCCCTATCGTTGCCAGTGTCAGCAGCACCAGCTCACCGTGCGCCGGCACAATAAGATCCTGCGCGGTGAAGCCGTCTATCGTTGCGTACACTGCGGCGAGCCGCTGGTGGCGGAAGCCTGATTTTCGGAACTTTTATGCTCTGACTGATTGCATCTGACAACCGCTTTCGCTAGGGTGCGGACACACTCAGATATGGAGCAGGCTATGTCCCGTCATCTTGCTTTTGCTGCCCTTTTACTGGCTGGCAGCGTTTCCTTTCCCGGTATTGCCGGGAGTATCAACAATTTCTCGCAGGCAAAAGCCGCGAGCGTCAAAGTGAACGCCGACGCGCCCGGTGATTTTTACTGTGGCTGCAAAATTACCTGGCAGGGTAAAAAAGGCATCGTCGATCTGGCGTCCTGTGGCTATAAAGTGCGTAAAAACGAAAACCGCGCCAGTCGCGTCGAGTGGGAACACGTTGTGCCCGCCTGGCAGTTCGGCCATCAGCGCCAGTGCTGGCAAGACGGCGGCCGCAAAAATTGCAGCAAAGATCCGGTCTATCGCCAGATGGAAAGCGATATGCATAACCTGCAACCTTCCGTAGGCGAAGTGAACGGCGATCGCGGCAACTTCATGTACAGCCAGTGGAACGGCGGCGAAGGTCAGTACGGCCAGTGCCCGATGAAAGTCGACTTTAAAGCGAAGCTGGCGGAGCCGCCTGCCCGCGCCAGAGGCGCTATCGCGCGCACCTACTTCTACATGCGTGACCAGTATCAGCTCTCTTTGTCCCGCCAGCAGACGCAGCTTTTCAACGCGTGGGATAAACTCTATCCGGTGACCAGTTGGGAGTGCGAGCGCGACCGTCGTATCGCCGCCGTGCAGGGGCATCATAACCCTTACGTGCTGCGCGCTTGTCAGGCACAAAAGAGCTAACTTACACTGGCGGCTATTATTGAGCGATTAAACGGACGTACAGAGCATGCGTAAACCCCGCATTTATCACCCTGGATCATTAACTGTCGGTCAGCAGGTGGCGCTGAACGATGACGCCGCCAACCATGTAGGGCGTGTACTGCGCATGACCGCCGGTCAGCAGGTACAGCTGTTCGACGGCAGTAACCAGGTGTTTGACGCGGAAATCCTCCGTGCAGATAAAAAAAGCGTCGAGGTCAGCGTTCTCTCAGGGGAAACCGACGATCGCGAATCGCCGCTGCATATTCACCTGGGCCAGGTGATGTCCCGCGGCGAAAAAATGGAATTCACCATCCAGAAATCGATCGAACTGGGCGTAAGCCTCATTACGCCACTTTTTTCTGAACGCTGCGGCGTTAAACTGGATGCTGAACGCCTGAACAAGAAGATCCAGCAGTGGCAGAAAATCGCCATCGCTGCCTGTGAACAGTGTGGTCGCAATGTGATCCCGGAAATCCGTCCGGCGATGGACCTGGAAGCCTGGTGCGCCGAGCCTGACGACGGCATTAAGCTGAATTTGCATCCGCGCGCCAGCGCCAGCATTAATACGCTGCCGTTGCCAGTGAGCCGTATTCGCCTGCTGATCGGCCCGGAAGGCGGGTTGTCCGCCGAGGAAATCGCCATGACCGCACGCTACCAGTTTACTGATATTCTGTTGGGACCACGTGTTTTGCGCACTGAAACGACCGCGCTCACCGCGATTACTGCACTGCAAGTACGCTTCGGCGATTTGGGGTAAAGGAGAAGAAGAATGATCAAGCTCGGCATCGTGATGGATCCCATCGCAGACATCAATATCAAGAAAGATTCCAGCTTCGCTATGCTGCTGGAAGCACAACGTCGCGGCTACGAGCTGCACTATATGGAAATGGCCGATCTTTACCTGACCAACGGTGAAGCCCGCGCCCGCACACGTCTGCTCTCCGTCGAGCAAAACTACGATAAATGGTACGAATTCGGCAGCGAGCAGGATATTGAGCTGGCGTCCCTTAACGTCGTGCTGATGCGTAAAGATCCGCCGTTCGATACTGAATTTATCTACGCTACTTATATCCTTGAACGCGCTGAAGAAAAAGGCACGCTGATCGTCAACAAACCGCAGAGCCTGCGCGACTGTAACGAAAAGCTGTTCACCGCCTGGTTTGCCGATCTGACCCCGGAAACGCTGGTCACCCGTAACAAGGCGCAGCTCAAAGCGTTCTGGGAAAAACATCACGACATCATCTTAAAACCGCTGGATGGCATGGGCGGCACGTCGATTTTCCGCGTGAAAGAAGGGGATCCTAACCTGCCGGTGATCGCCGAAACGCTGACCGAGCTGGGCAGCCGTTACTGCATGGCGCAAAACTATCTGCCTGCGATCAAAGACGGCGATAAGCGCGTGCTGGTCGTGGATGGCGAGCCGGTACCGTATTGCCTGGCGCGTATTCCGCAGGGCGGTGAAACCCGTGGCAATCTTGCTGCCGGTGGCCGTGGCGAACCGCGTCCGCTCAGCGACAGCGACTGGGATATCGCCCGCCGCGTCGCCCCGACGCTGAAAGCCAAAGGCCTGATTTTTGTCGGTCTCGATATCATTGGTGACCGCCTGACCGAAATCAACGTCACCAGCCCGACCTGCATTCGTGAAATCGAAGCCGTCTTCCCGATCTCCATCACCGGTATGCTGATGGACGCCATCGAAAAGCGTCTCGGCCAGTAACCTGCCCTACCGATCCGGCGGGAGGGAACCCGCCTGTGTCTGACTAGTGACAGCACGCTGCTTTCCCCGCATACTGGTCGCTTGCTGCTTTTTTGAACCGGAAACAGAACCTTGACAATGAATTTACAGCATCACTTTCTGATTGCCATGCCTGCTCTCCAGGATCCCATCTTCCGTCGTGCGGTTGTCTACATTTGCGAGTACAACGATGAAGGTGCGATGGGGATCATCATCAATAAGCCGCTGGAAAACCTCAAGGTTGAGGGTGTGCTTGAGAAACTTAAAATTCAGCCTGAGTCGCGCAATCCGGCGATCCGCCTGGATAAACCGGTGTTCCTCGGCGGCCCGCTGGCGGAAGATCGCGGCTTTATTCTGCATACGCCGCCGTCCAGATTCGCCTCCAGCATTCGCATTTCTGATAACACGGTGATCACTACCTCCCGCGACGTGCTGGAAACCTTAGGCACCGATGACCAGCCGACGGAAGTACTGGTGGCGCTGGGTTACTCCTCCTGGGAAAAAGGCCAGCTGGAGCAGGAGATCCTCGATAACGCCTGGCTGACCGCTCCCGCCGATCAAAATATCCTCTTTAAAACGCCGATTGCCGACCGCTGGCGCGAGGCCGCGAAACTTATCGGCATTGATATTTCCACCATGCCTGGCGTTGCGGGGCATGCCTGATGAGCGGCACATTACTGGCATTTGATTTTGGTACAAAAAGCATCGGCGTGGCGATTGGCCAGCGCATTACCGGTACCGCCCGACCACTGACCGCCCTCAAAGCGCAGGACGGCACGCCGGACTGGAAGCTGATTGAAAAACTGCTGAAAGAGTGGCAGCCGGATGAAGTGGTGGTGGGTCTGCCGTTAAATATGGACGGCACCGAGCAACCGCTGACCGCCCGGGCGCGTAACTTTGCCAATAAGATCCATGGCCGTTTCGGCGTGAAGATCCAGTTACACGACGAGCGACTGAGCACCGTTGAAGCCCGCTCCGGGCTGTTTGAGCACGGCGGATTTCGCTCGCTCACTAAAGGCAACGTCGACTCCGCCTCGGCGGTGATCATCCTCGAAAGTTACTTCGAACAACACTACTGATCCCGCCCTTCCCCGCGGCGCATAAACGCCAGCGGGGACAATTCCCTCGATCGTCCTCACACTTTGCGGCCATGCTTTTTGCATTTCGCAGAGTGTATCTATAAAAGAAACAGTGTATCCCGATTTCGATGCTCACTCTTTTTGCGTGAGCTGGATACAGAGCTGATTTAGCGCGTCGAGCCGGCTGGCGACCTGTTCATCTTCAGGCTGCCACATACCGGCAAAGGCCAGCGCCGCAGAGTGAAAACCGAGCGGGCGGGCCATTGAGACTTCGCCGTCCTCGTGATGCCAGATGACGCGCCCATGGGTGCGCTGCTGCGCAACATGCGGGCCGAGCTGCTGCCACTGTTCCGGTGAAAAACGCGCGATCAGCGCCTCGTCGCTTTCCGCCGCCAGCAGCGACATGCCGATGACGGATTGCCAGGCGGGCAGCATATGAAAACCCGCCAGCGCCTGGCTGCCCTGCCTGTCGGGACTGGAGTGATAGATATAAATCACCTGATCCTCCCACAGGACCCCCATCGCCACCACGATGTCTTTGGGGGCATGGCGCTCCAGTAACGGCAGCGCCTGGGAAAACAGGGCCGATCCGCGAATGGCCTGGGCCGCCAGCGCGTGAATACCGGGGCCGGGAAGATAGCGACGCTGTTCGTCCTGCATCGTCAGACCAATGGACGCCATGGTCATCAGCAGACGGTTAACGCGGGTGGTGTTGATACCCATCAGACGCGCCAGCTCGCGGCACCCTATAGCACGGCCGCTGGAGACGAGATATTGCAGACAGCGGATGCCGTCAATCAGGCTTTGATTCGGTTGAGACGACATAGCGGCACCCATTCCATTTTGCGTTCAGAACGTCGATTTTACCGCCAGAACAAAAGGAAACAAGATAATGAAAATCTTTCCCCAGCGCGATGCGAGAACCTTCCCTACGGTGCAGCTGAAAACCGACCTGCTGGTGGCCGGAGGCGGACTTGCCGGACTCTGCGCAGCGCTGGCCGCAGCGCGGGACGGACTACAGGTGGTACTGATCCAGGACAGACCGGTGCTGGGGGGCAATGCGTCCAGTGAAGTACGGTTGTGGGCCAACGGTGCCACCTCGCACATGGGCAACAATAACCGCTGGTCACGGGAAGGCGGCATCATGGGCGAGATCCTCGAAGAGAACCTCTGGCGCAACAAAGAGGGCAATCCGGTGATGTTCGATCTGGTGCTGCTGGATCTGGCGAAAAGCCAGCCCGGGCTGACGCTGCTGCTGAACACTGCGGTGTTTGACGTGGTGGCGCATCAGCAGTGCATTCACCAGGTTAAAGCCTTTAACCCCATCAACGAGACCTTTTATGAGGTCGCCGCCAGCCAGTTTTGCGATGCCACCGGTGATGGCGTGCTGGGCTATCTGGCGGGCGCGGAGTACCGCGAAGGCGCTGAAGAGATGGCAGAGCTGGGGGAGAAAATGGCGCCCGGCGATAACTTCGGCCACAAGCTCGGACACTCGATCTATTTCTATACCAAACAGACTGACGGCCCGGTGCAGTTTGTTCCGCCCTCGTTCGCGCTGCCTGACATCACCGCCATCCCGCGCTATAAGCGGCTGACCTCGACGTTAAACGGCTGCGATCTGTGGTGGCTGGAATGGGGAGGACGACTCGACACCGTGCACGAAAGCGAAGCCATCAAATGGGAGCTGTGGAAAATCGTCTGGGGCGTCTGGGATCATATAAAAAACTCCGGCCAGTTCCCGGAAGCCGCCAACATGACCATTGAGTGGGTGGGCGCTATTCCCGGCAAACGCGAAAGCCGTCGCTTTGTGGGCGACCATCTGCTGTGCCAGCAGGACATCATTGAACAGCGCGACCACTACGACGCCGTGGCCTACGGCGGCTGGTCGATTGATTTGCATCCGGCTGACGGGGTATACAGTACCCACGACGGCTGCCGGCAGTTTCACAGTAAAGGCACCTATACCATTCCTTATCGCAGCCTTTACAGCCGCTCGCTGGATAACCTGTTCTTAACGGGACGCCTGATTTCCGCCACCCACGTCGCCTTTGGCAGCGCCCGCGTGATGTGTACCTGCGGAGTGCTGGGCGAAGTGGTGGGCCGCGCCGCCGCGCTGTGCCATCAGCAGGGCTTCACCCCGCGCCAGCTTGCCGATCGCGACAATATTGGCGTGCTCCAGCAGCATTTGCAGGCCACCGGCTGTTACATCCCACGCCAACAGTTGACCGACCCGGCGGCGGGTGCCAGCGTCATCGCCAGCAGCGAATACCTGCTCAGTCAGTTGCCGCCCAGCGGTGCGTGGCAGTCGCTCTCTGCCAGCATGGCACTGCTGCTGCCGGTTAAAGCCGGCGCGTCGTTGCCGGAGCTCACTTTTATTCTGCGCGCCAGCCAGCGCAGGACGGTGAATGTGACGTTGATGGGCAGCGCCCGTTCAGGCAACTTCACGCCGGAACTCCATTATGACCAGTGCGTGCTGCATGTCGCCGACGAGGGCGAGCACCGCTGCGCTTTCAGCTGGCAGAGCGATCGCGATCAGTATGTTTTCGTCGCCTTCGAGGCGCATGACGACGTAGAGATCGCGCTCACCAATATGGCATTGCCGGGGGTGATGACCGTCTTTAACAGCCTGAATGCCCGCGTCGCGAAGCAGACCCGCCAGGTCGCCGACGGTGATTACGGCGTCGATGAGTTTGACTTCTGGCTGCCGCGCCGCCGCCCGCATCAGGTGATGCCCGCCCTGCAACTCGATCCGCCGCTGCGCTGTTTCAGCCCGGATAACCTGCTTAACGGGCGACTGCGCCCGGAGCAATACAGCAACGCCTGGGTGCCCGACGCGCAGGACGCTGCCCCGCAGGTGACGTGGCAGTGGCCCGCGCCGCACGCGTTCCGGCACCTGACGCTGGTGCAGGATCACGATTTTGATAACGCTATGGAAACGGTGCAGATGGGTCATCACCAGGCCGTGACGCCACACTGCATCACCCATTATCGTCTGTGGGCCGATGAGCGGCTGATTGCTGAGGTGCACAATAATCACCGCTCTGTCTGCGAACACCATTTTGAGACGCCGCAAACCGCCCTGCGACTGCGCCTGGAGATCGTCGCCACCGCCGGTGCGCTGCCTGCCGTTTACTCCCTTAACGTGCGCTGAGCCACTAAAGCCTGCCCTGCGCCACCCGCTGCTGGTGGCTTTGGGCAAAGGTCAGCATGCCTGCCTGCTGCCCGGTCTGCATCATGCCGGGTAGCTGGTGGGTTTTCCCCTCGCGGATCAGATTCGCCACTGCCGGGGTGTTCACCAGCAGTTCAAAGAGCGCCACCCGTCCCCCTTGCCTGTCGGCCTCCAGCTTTTGCGCCAGCACTGCCTGTAAACTGCCCGCCAGCTGACTGCGCACCGGCTCTTTTTCCTGCGCCGGAAAGGTGTCCACCAGCCGCTCGATAGCCTGTGCCGCGCCGCGGGTGTGCAGCGTGGCCAGCACCAGATGCCCGGTCTCCGCTGCCGTCAGCGCCAGACGGATGGTTTCGCTATCGCGCAGCTCGCCGAGCAAAATCACATCGGGATCTTCCCGCAGCGCAGCCCGTAGCCCGTCGGCAAACGAGCCGCAGTGGGGGCCAATTTCCCGCTGCTGGATCAGGCATTGCGCGCTCTGGTGCACAAACTCCACCGGATCTTCCAGCGTCAGAATATGACCATACAGCGACTGATTAAGCGCATCGACCATCGCCGCAAGCGTCGTGGATTTGCCGCTGCCGGTCGCCCCGGTCACCAGGATCAGACCGTTTTCCCGTGCCAGCAACGTGTTCAGAAGCGGCGGTGTCTCCAGCGCTGCCAGCGTCGGGCAACGATCCGGCAACAGGCGCAACGCCAGCGAAGTGCCGCGATGATGGCGAAACGCGCTGGCACGCAGACGGTGGTGGTTAAGCGAAAGGGCAAAATCCACCTGCCGCCGGGTGCGCCACTCGTCACGCTACTGCTCATCCAGAGAGGCCTGTAACAGGGCGTCGGGATCCGGCGGCGGAAAAGGCGCAGCCTCCAGCCTGCCCTGCCGTCGCCAGCGCGGCGGGCCGTCACTGCACAGGTGTAGATCCGAGACGTTATGCTTTACACTAAGGGCCACGATCTCTTCCATATCCATAAAGCCTCCTGGAAATATGAACGATATAGCGCATAACCTGGCACAGGTCCGGGATAAAATCTCAGCGGCGGCAACACGTTGCGGCCGTGCTTCAGAAGAAGTTACGTTGCTTGCAGTGAGTAAAACCAAACCTGCGAGCGCGATCGCAGAAGCGGTCGCTGCGGGCCAGCGCGCGTTTGGCGAAAATTACGTTCAGGAAGGCGTCGACAAGATCCGCCACTTTCAGGAGACGGGCGTCAGCGGGCTGGAGTGGCACTTTATCGGCCCGTTGCAGTCCAACAAAAGCCGTCTGGTGGCGGAGCATTTTGACTGGTGCCATACGGTGGATCGTCTGCGCATAGCCAGCCGCCTGAGCGAGCAGCGCCCGGCGACGCTCGCGCCGCTTAACATCCTGATCCAGATAAATATTAGTGACGAAGCAAGCAAGTCCGGCATCGCCTTAAGCGAGCTGGATGCGCTGGCGGCACAGGTGGCGCAATTACCCGGCGTGCGCCTGCGCGGCCTGATGGCGATCCCGGCTCCAGTGTCAGATTATGAAAGGCAGTTTGCGGTGGCACAGCAAATGGCTGTAGCATTTGACGCGCTCAAAGCGCGTTATCCCACCGTCGATACCCTTTCACTGGGGATGTCGGACGATATGGACGCCGCCATCGCGGCAGGCAGCACTATGGTGCGCATCGGAACCGCTATCTTTGGTGCGCGCGATTACACAAAAAATAAGGAAAACTGAGGAACGCCATGAAGACGTTGACTTTCCTGCTCTCGACGGTCATTGAACTCTATACGATGATCCTGTTGCTGCGCATCTGGATGCAGTGTGCCCGCGTGGATTTTTACAATCCACTGTCGCAGTTTATCGTTAAAGTGACCCAGCCGGTGGTGGGGCCGCTGCGTCGGGTGATCCCGGCGATGGGCCCGATTGACAGCGCCTCCCTGCTGGTGGCGTTTTTGCTTTGCGTGCTGAAAGCCATCGTGCTGTTTATGGTGGTGACCTTCCAGCCCATTATCTGGATCGCCGCCGTGCTGATCCTGCTTAAAACCATCGGCCTGCTGATTTTCTGGGTGCTGCTGGCGATGGCGATCATGAGCTGGGTCAGCCAGGGGCGTAGCCCGGTTGAATTCGTGCTGATGCAGCTGGCCGATCCGCTGTTGCGCCCGATCCGCCGCCTGCTGCCTTCCATGGGCGGTATTGATTTCTCACCGATGATCCTCGTGCTGTTGCTGTATGTGCTCAATATGGGTATCGCCGAAGTGTTGCAGTCAACCGGCGACATGCTGCTGCCAGGGCTGTGGATGGCGTTGTGAGTGCCGTCAGCACCTGTGAAGACGGGCTGGTTTTACGGCTGTATATTCAGCCGAAAGCCAGCCGGGATGCGATTGTCGGGCTGCATGGCGACGAAGTAAAAGTCGCCATCACCGCCCCGCCGGTGGACGGCCAGGCCAATGCGCATCTGGTGAAATATCTCGCCAAACAGTTCCGCGTCGCCAAAAGCCAGGTGGTGATTGAAAAAGGCGAACTCGGCCGCCATAAGCAGGTTAAAATTATTCATCCGCAAACTATCCCGACTGACGTCGCGGCATTACTGAATTAGGATCCGCTATGCAAAAAGTTGTTCTCGCTACCGGTAACGCCGGTAAGGTGCGCGAGCTTGCCTCGCTGTTGAATGATTTCGGCCTCGATGTGGTGGCGCAGACTGAACTCGGCGTCGATTCCGTCGAAGAGACCGGCCTGACTTTTATTGAAAATGCGATCATCAAAGCCCGCCATGCGGCGAAAGTGACGGGTTTACCGGCGCTGGCCGATGACTCCGGCCTGGCCGTCGACGTGCTGGGCGGCGCGCCGGGGATCTATTCCGCGCGCTTTTCCGGCGTTGATGCCAGCGATCAGCAGAATCTCGAAAAACTGCTCGAAGAATTACAGGACGTGCCGGACGACAAACGCCAGGCGCAGTTCCATTGTGTGCTGGTATATATGCGCCATGCTGACGATCCAACGCCGCTGGTGTGTCACGGCAGCTGGCAGGGGGTGATCACCCGCGAGCAGGCCGGAAGCGGCGGCTTTGGTTACGATCCGATTTTCTTTGTCCCTTCGCTGGGCAAAACCGCTGCGGAACTTACCCGCGAAGAAAAGAGCGCCATTTCCCATCGTGGTCAGGCGCTGAAACTGTTACTGGAAGCCCTGCGTAATGGCTAATTTGCCACCCCTGAGTCTTTATATTCACATTCCCTGGTGCGTACAGAAATGCCCGTACTGCGATTTCAATTCGCATGCGTTAAAGGGCGAAGTGCCACACGATGACTATGTGGCGCATCTGCTACGCGATCTGGATGCCGACGTGGCCTATGCCCAGGATCGTGAAGTGAAGACCATTTTTATCGGTGGCGGTACGCCGAGCCTGCTCTCCGGCCCGGCGATGCAAACCCTGCTCGATGGCGTGCGGGCGCGTCTGAACCTCGCCGCTGATGCTGAAATTACTATGGAAGCTAACCCCGGCACGGTGGAAGCAGACCGCTTTGTTGAGTACCAGCGAGGGGGCGTTAATCGTATTTCTATTGGCGTGCAGAGCTTCAGCGATGAGAAGCTGCGGCGTCTGGGCCGTATTCACGGGCCGGAAGAAGCAAAGCGGGCGGCGCATCTCGCCGCCGGGCTGGGGCTGCGCAGCTTTAACCTCGATTTGATGCATGGTCTGCCGGATCAATCGCTGGAAGAAGCGCTGAATGATTTGCGTCAGGCAATTGCCCTCAACCCGCCGCATCTTTCCTGGTATCAACTGACCATTGAGCCTGGCACGCTGTTTGGTTCGCGTCCGCCGGTATTGCCGGATGATGATTCGCTGTGGGATATTTTTGAACAGGGCGACAAGCTGCTGACGGCTGCCGGTTATGTGCAGTATGAAACCTCGGCCTACGCAAAACCGGGCTATCAGTGCCAGCATAATCTTAACTACTGGCGCTTCGGTGACTATCTGGGCATTGGCTGCGGCGCACATGGCAAAGTGACCTTCCCGGACGGGCGGATTTTACGTACCGCCAAAACACGCCACCCGCGCGGCTATATGCAGGGCACCTACCTTGATAAGCAGCATGATGTCGCGGCGGAAGATAAACCTTTCGAGTTCTTTATGAACCGTTTCCGCCTGCTGGAAGCCGCACCGCGCGCGGAATTTACCCGCTATACCGGGCTTGATGAAGCGGTCATCCGCCCGCAAATCGATAAAGCCATTGCGCTTGGCTATCTGAACGAGACGGCAACCTGTTGGCAGATCACCGAACAGGGTAAGCTGTTCCTTAATTCACTGCTGGAGCTGTTTCTGGCTGAATAGCCCCTCACCCCGGCCCTCTCCCCCGGGAGAGGGAGAAGGGAAAGACTGCCTGCTTATTTAAATCCTTTCGCCTCTTTGATCAGCTCGTAGGCTTTCTGGATCTCCTGCGCTTTTTGCTTCGCCATCTCCATCATTTCCGGCGGCAGACCTTTGGCAACCAGCTTATCCGGATGGTGCTCGCTCATCAGCTTACGATAGGCGCGCTTGATGGTGGTGGCGTCGGCGTCAGGTTTCACGCCCAGCACATTGCAGGCGTCTTCCAGCGTCGGTCCGCGCTGCGCCTGTTGCCAGCCGCCGCCAGATTGCTGCTGCTGATAACCATCGCCAAAGTGCGCACCGCCCTGCATCATGCGTAAGAACTGGTCGAACTGCATGCGGGAGATGCCCAGCTCCTCGGCGATGACGTACAGCACTTCACGCTCGTTGGGGTGCAGCGAGCCGTCGGCAAATGCCGCCTGGATCTGAATTTCCAGAAACATCCGTATCAGATCAAAGCGTCCGAAGCAGACGCTACGGAACTGCCGCATTTTTTCGCGCAGCGGATAGTTATCCGCCTTGCCGACGCGAAATGCCTGTTGCGCCGCGGCACGCGAGTCGCCATGCAGATTCATACGATCCATAAACAGGCTTGCCACCTGAATATCGGCCTGCGTCACATGGCCTTTGGATTTGGTTAAATGGCCCATCACCTCAAAGGTGGTGGCAAAAAAGAGCGACTGACGTTCACGTTGATTCGCAAACCACGCCATTTTACGGCTGCGTGCCTTGTCAAACATATGCCCGATCAATAGCCCGAGGAGCACGCCCCAGAAGCCGCCGCCCATCATTAAGGCGATGGCAACACCAATCACTTTTCCCCAATACTGCATATACTCCCCAAATCGTCATGCCGTCGGCTAAAATTTGCATTATCATACCCGTCATTCTATGCCGTGCACAGGCACAGCCTTCTTTAGCAGGCTCGATCACGGGCAGGATTAA
The DNA here is from genome assembly GCF_018323985.1 of Enterobacter kobei. GTDB lineage: Bacteria > Pseudomonadota > Gammaproteobacteria > Enterobacterales > Enterobacteriaceae > Enterobacter_D > Enterobacter_D kobei_A. Next base: position 3,854,522 of record NZ_AP024590.1, read on the forward strand.
CACTAGCGCTGCGAAGGTGAGTAAGTTAGTCTCTGACTGTTTGCAAGCCGTAAAGCCACTGATGACGGAACAACAAATACAACGTATGAATAAACGTATTCCCACCCTTCTGGCCACCATGATTGCCTCTGCTCTGTACAGCCAGTACGGACAGGCGGCCGATCTTGCCTCGCAGTGTATGCTTGGCGTACCGAGCTATAACCGCCCTCTGGTGACAGGGGATACTAACAATCTGCCCGTCACCATTAACGCGGACCATGCGAAAGGCAATTACCCTGACGATGCCGTCTTTACCGGCAAGGTTGATGTCCAGCAGGGTAACAGCCGTTTGCAGGCCGATGAGATGCAGCTGCATCAGCAGGTGGCGGAAGGCCAGGCCGATCCCGTGCGCACCGTCGACGCACTGGGTAACGTACATTACGACGATAATCAGGTCATTCTGAAAGGTCCGAAAGCCTGGGCGAATCTTAATACAAAAGATACCAACGTCTGGGAAGGTGATTATCAGATGGTGGGACGTCAGGGTCGTGGTACTGCCGACCTGATGAAACAGCGTGGTGAAAACCGCTACACTATTCTTGATAACGGCACCTTCACCTCCTGTCTGCCGGGTTCAAATACCTGGAGCGTGGTGGGTTCAGAAGTGATCCATGACCGCGAAGAGCAGGTAGCGGAAATCTGGAACGCGCGCTTTAAGCTCGGTCCGGTACCGGTGTTCTACAGCCCCTATTTGCAGTTGCCGATCGGCGACAAACGCCGTTCAGGTTTCCTGATCCCGAACGCGAAATACAGCACCACGAACTATTTTGAGTTCTACCTGCCGTATTACTGGAACATCGCGCCGAACTTCGATGCCACTATTACCCCGCACTATATTCACAAGCGTGGCAATATTCAGTGGGAAAACGAATTCCGTTATCTGACTCATGCTGGTACCGGTCTGGTGGAGTTTGACTATCTGCCGTCTGATAAAGTTTATCAGGATGAGAACCCCACCGAAAGCGATCGCCATCGCTGGTTGTTCTACTGGCAACATGCCGGGGTGGTGGATCAGGTGTGGCGTTTTAGCGCCGACTACACCAAAGTCAGCGATCGAACCTATTTTAACGACTTTGATTCCAAATACGGCTCCAGCACCGACGGCTACGCGACGCAAAAATTCAGCGTGGGCTACGGCATTGAAAACTTTAATGCCACGGTATCGACCAAGCAGTTCCAGGTCTTTGATGCAGAAAGCAGCAATTCCTATTCCGCGGAACCACAGCTGGATGTGAACTATTACCAGAATGATGTCGGGCCGTTCGATACCCGCGTCTATGCGCAGGCGGTGCACTTCGTCAATACCAACGACAACATGCCGGAAGCGACGCGTGTTCACCTTGAGCCGACGATCAACCTGCCGCTGTCGAATGACTGGGGAAGCCTGAACACCGAAGCGAAGCTGATGGCCACCCATTATCAGCAGAGCAATTACGAAGACTATAACGCGTCGCGCGGAACGGATTTAGAAGACTCCGTTAACCGTGTGCTGCCGCAGTTTAAAGTTGACGGCAAAATGGTGTTCGAGCGCGACATGAACTGGGCGGAAAACTTTACCCAGACGCTGGAGCCGCGCGCGCAGTATCTGTACGTGCCGTACCGTGACCAGAGCAAGATCCAGAACTACGACTCCTCGTTGCTGCAGTCTGACTACAGCGGCCTGTTCCGCGATCGCACTTACGGCGGCCTCGACCGTATTGCCTCCGCCAACCAGGTTACCACCGGCGTCACATCGCGCATTTATGATGATCAATCGGTTGAACGTTTTAACGTTTCTGTTGGTCAAATCTACTATTTCTCAGAGTCCCGTACCGGGGATGACAATATTAACTGGGAAAAAAATGACAACACGGGTTCGCTGGTCTGGGCAGGCGATACCTATTGGCGTATGTCTGACCGCTGGGGTCTGCGTGGCGGGGTGCAGTACGATACGCGCCTTGATAACGTAGCCACCAGCAGCGCGACGGTGGAATACCGTCGTGACGAAGATCGTATGGTACAGCTGAGCTACCGCTACGCCAGCCCGGAGTATATCCAGGCGACGCTGCCAAACTTTGCGACGTCCGAGCAGTATAACAAAGGGATTTCGCAGGTAGGCGGCGCGGCAAGCTGGCCGATCGTTGATCGCTGGTCGGTTGTCGGCGCGTACTACTTTGATACCAACACCAGCAAACCGGCGGATCAGATGGTCGGTCTGCAATATAACTCCTGCTGTTACGCTATCCGCGTCGGTTATGAACGCAAGCTGAACGGCTGGGATCCACAAAGTAACCAGAGTAAATACGATAAAGTTATCGGCTTTAACATCGAACTGCGCGGCCTGAGCTCGAACTACGGTCTGGGCACCCAGCAGATGCTGCGTTCGAACATTCTGCCTTATCGTTCAACTTTGTAATGTCGTTGATTTGCAACGTAATCCGCATTGCGGTTAATGGAAATGGAAAAAGTATGAAGAACTGGAAAACGCTGCTGCTCGGTCTCGCTATGGTTGCGAACACCGGTTTCGCTGCGCCGCAGGTTGTCGATAAAGTCGCTGCCGTCGTCAATAATGGCGTGGTGTTAGAAAGTGACGTTGATGGTTTGATGCAGTCCGTGAAACTCAACGCCAGTCAGGCGGGCCAGCAATTGCCGGATGACAACACGCTGCGTCACCAGATCCTTGAACGACTGATCATGGATCAAATCATCTTACAGATGGGCACCAAAATGGGTGTGAAGGTCACTGACGAGCAGCTCGATCAGGCGATCGCTAACATCGCAAAACAGAACAACATGACGCTGGATCAGATGCGCAGCCGTCTGGCTTACGATGGGATCAATTACAACACCTACCGTAACCAGATCCGCAAAGAGATGCTGATCTCCGAAGTGCGTAACGGCGAAGTGCGCCGTCGCGTCACGATTCTGCCGCAAGAAGTGGAATCTCTGGCGCAGCAGGTGGGCAATCAGAACGATGCCAGCACCGAGCTGAACCTGAGCCACATCCTTATTCCGCTGCCGGAAAACCCGACCTCCGATCAGGTGAACGAAGCGGAAAGCCAGGCGCGCTCTATTGTTGAGCAGGCGCGTGGCGGTGATGACTTCGGCAAACTGGCGATCACCTACTCTGCCGACCAGCAGGCGCTGAAAGGCGGCGAAATGGGTTGGGGACGTATTCAGGAGCTGCCGTCTATCTTTGCGCAGGCGCTGAGCACGGCGAAAAAAGGCGACGTGATCGGTCCGATACGTTCAGGCGTTGGCTTCCATATCCTGAAAGTGAACGATCTGCGTGGTCAGAGCCAGAACATTTCCGTGACGGAAGTCCATGCGCGTCACATCCTGCTGAAGCCGTCGCCGATCATGACCGACGACCAGGCCCGTGTGAAGATCGAGCAGATCGCCGCCGACATCAAGAGTGGCAAAACCACCTTTGCTAATGCGGCGAAAGAATTCTCACAGGATCCAGGCTCTGCGAATCAGGGCGGCGATTTGGGCTGGGCTGCGCCAGACATTTTTGATCCGGCCTTCCGCGATGCGGTAAGCCGACTCAAAAAAGGCCAGATCAGCGGGCCGGTTCACTCTTCCTTCGGCTGGCATCTGATTGAACTGCTGGATACCCGTAACGTCGACAAGACCGATGCGGCGCAGAAAGATCGTGCCTACCGCATGCTGATGAACCGTAAAATGTCAGAAGAAGGCGCAGCCTGGATGCAGGAACAACGCGCCAGCGCTTACGTTAAAATCCTGAGCAACTAATGAACGTACAGCGTGTCGTTATCACTCCCGGCGAACCCGCCGGGATTGGCCCCGACCTCGTCGTCCAGCTCGCTCAGCGCGACTGGCCGATGGAACTGGTGGTCTGCGCCGACGCAGCACTTCTCACAGACCGGGCCTCCCAGCTCGGTCTGTCACTTTCGCTGCTCCCCTGGCAACCCAACACTCCCCCGCAGGCGCAACGCGCCGGTACTTTAACGCTGTTACCTGTGGCGCTGCGCGAACCTGTGGTGCCGGGACAGCTGTCGGTAGCGAACGGTGCCTATGTCGTGGAAACCCTGGCGCGAGCCTGCGACGGCTGCCTGAACGGTGAATTTGCCGCGCTGGTGACCGGGCCGGTACACAAAGGCGTCATCAACGACGCTGGCGTGCCCTTTACCGGTCACACCGAGTTCTTTGAAGAACGCGCGCAGGCCAGCAAAGTGGTGATGATGCTGGCGACGGAAGCACTACGCGTCGCGCTGGCGACCACGCATCTGCCGATTAAAGCGGTGGCGGACGCTATCACCCCGTCGCTGCTGCGCGATGTGATCACCATTCTGCATCACGATCTGCGCACGAAGTTCGGCATCCGTGAACCGCACGTGCTGGTTTGCGGCCTGAACCCGCACGCCGGGGAAGGCGGTCACATGGGGACGGAAGAGATCGACACCATCATTCCGGTGCTCAATGAACTGCGTGCGCAGGGCATGAACCTTAGCGGTCCGTTACCCGCCGACACGCTGTTCCAGCCCAAATATCTCGACCACGCTGATGCAGTGCTGGCGATGTACCACGATCAGGGCCTGCCTGTGCTAAAATACCAGGGCTTTGGCCGCGGGGTAAATATTACGCTCGGCCTGCCCTTTATTCGCACCTCGGTTGACCACGGTACTGCCCTTGAACTGGCAGGCCAGGGAAAAGCCGATGTCGGCAGTTTTATTACGGCGCTTAATCTCGCCATCAAAATGATTATTAATACTCAATGAATACGAGAGTCCATCAGGGCCATCTTGCCCGCAAACGCTTCGGGCAAAACTTCCTTAACGATCAATTTGTGATCGACAGTATCGTTTCGGCGATCAACCCTAAACCCGGTCAGGCGATGGTCGAAATCGGCCCGGGCCTTGGCGCGCTGACCGAACCGGTTGGCGAGCGCATGGATAAAATGACCGTGATCGAGCTGGATCGCGATCTGGCGGCCCGTCTGCAAACCCATCCGTTTTTGGCACCTAAACTGACGATTTATCAGCAAGATGCCATGACCATGAACTTCCAGGAGCTGTCGACGACCCTCGGTCAGCCTCTGCGCGTGTTTGGTAACCTGCCGTATAACATCTCCACGCCGTTAATGTTCCACCTGTTTAGCTATACTGGTGCCATTGCCGACATGCATTTTATGCTGCAAAAAGAGGTGGTGAATCGCCTGGTTGCAGGACCAAACAGTAAAGCGTATGGTCGGTTAAGCGTGATGGCGCAGTACTATTGCCAGGTGATCCCGGTGCTTGAAGTGCCGCCGACGGCCTTTACGCCAGCGCCGAAAGTGGATTCTGCGGTCGTCAGACTGGTACCGCACACCACGCCGCCGTATCCGGTAAAAGAGGTTCGCGTACTGAGCCGTATCACGACCGAAGCCTTTAACCAGCGTCGTAAAACGATCCGTAACAGCCTCGGTAATTTGTTCAGCGTCGAGGTACTGACCTCGCTGGGTATTGACCCGGGCGCCCGTGCAGAGAACATCTCTGTGGCGCAATACTGCCAGCTGGCGAATTACCTCATTGATAATGCGCCGCCGAAGGAGAGTTAAGTCATGATCAATTCGCCCCGCGTATGTGTTCAGGTACAGAGCGTTTATATTGAGTCTCAGTCAGCACCAGAGCTTGAACGTTATGTCTTTGCTTACACCGTAACCATACGAAATCTGGGGCGAACGCCTGTGCAACTGCTCGGGCGATACTGGCTTATCACCAACGGTAATGGTCGCGAGACCGAAGTCCAGGGCGAAGGTATTGTTGGCGTACAGCCGCATATCGACGCCGGCGACGAATATCAGTACACCAGCGGCGCAGTGCTTGAAACGCCGCTGGGTACCATGCAGGGTCATTATGAAATGATCGATGCCCAGGGGAATGCGTTCCGCATTGCCATCCCGGTTTTCCGACTCGCCGTCCCAACACTGATCCATTAATCACATGTCTACATACCTTATTGGCGACGTTCACGGTTGCTACGATGAACTGATCGCATTATTAAAGCAGGTACAGTTTGATCCCCAGACGGACACGCTGTGGCTGACGGGCGATCTGGTGGCGCGCGGCCCGGCCTCGCTGGAAGTGCTGCGCTTTGTGAAATCACTGGGCGACAGCGTACGCATGGTGCTGGGCAACCACGACCTGCATCTGCTGGGCGTGTACGCGGGCATCAGCCGTAACAAGCCGAAAGATCGCATCACGCCGCTGCTGGAAGCGCCGGATGCTGACGAGCTGATCAACTGGCTGCGTCGTCAGCCGCTGTTGCAGGTGGACGAAGAGAAAAAGCTGGTGATGGCGCACGCGGGCATTACGCCGCAGTGGGATCTGGAAACAGCGATCGCCTGTGCCAGAGACGTCGAATCCGTGCTGGCCAGCGACACCTACCCGTTATTCCTCGATGCCATGTACGGCGATATGCCGAACAACTGGACGCCGGAGCTGGCCGGGCTGGCGCGTTTACGCTTTATCAGCAATGCCTTTACCCGCATGCGTTTCTGCTTCCCGAACGGGCAGCTGGATATGTACTGTAAAGACGTGCCGGAGAACGCCCCTGCGCCGCTGAAGCCGTGGTTTGCCATTCCTGGCCCGGTCACCGCCGAGTACAGCGTGGCCTTTGGTCACTGGGCATCGCTGGAAGGAAAAGGCGCGCCGGAAGGAATTTATGCGCTGGATACGGGCTGCTGCTGGGGTGGTGTGCTGACCTGTCTGCGCTGGGAAGATAAAACCTGGTTTGCGCAGCCATCGAATCGCCAGCTGGATCTGGGCGAAGACGAAGCGGTGTCGTTCTGATCCCCCTCACCCCTGCCCTCTCCCAGGGGAGAGGGAGAACTACCGATTACCCTCTCCCTCAGGGAGAGGGCCAGGGTGAGGGTGGTTTTACCGGCGGTCTAAAATCTCAAAACAGTAGCTGTGCGAATTCTGCGCGTCGGCGTCGTGAAACTCGCTGAAAACGGATTCCCAGTCGTCCGGCTCGTAGTCCGGGAAATGCGTATCCCCTTCCACTTCAGCATCAATATGGGTCAGATACAGACGCTGGGCTTTCGGCAGAAACTGCTCGTAAACCCGACCGCCACCGATCACCATAATCTCTTCCGCGTCGCCGCAGGCGGCAATCGCCTCATCCACAGACGACACCCACTGCACACGATCGTCAGTCCCCGGATTGCTGCTGATGACGATATTTTTACGTCCCGGCAGCGGGCGTCCGATGGACTCCCAGGTCAGACGGCCCATCACCACAGGTTTATTTAAGGTATTGCGTTTAAACCAGGCGAGATCGGCAGGCAAGTTCCACGGCATGGCGTTTTCCATGCCGATAACGCGATCTACCGCTAACGCCGCAATCAGACTGATCATTGAATGTATCCCGGTGCAAAAAATTGTCGCCACTATACGTAAAGCGCATTCTCCCGTCGACTGGCGACAGGGTAAAGAATGATAAAATTTTTCATTCTGCTGTTGGCTTCACTGCCGGTTCATCCCGCGGATCGCCAGTATGTTTCCCCTCTTCCGTGCCCTGCCAGCCATGGCGCTGGATCAGCGACAGGTGCGCGCGATCTTCGCTGATGATCTCGCTCAGCATCGCACTGGTCCGTTTATACACCGCCGCGCGCGACTGGGTGTCATTGTCGACTTCCGCCATCTCTTCCACCATCTGAGAATTATAGCGGCGAAACAGATCGGCGCGCTCGCGCGCTTCATACTGCCCCAGCCCTAATCCTTCCAGCGCCATACGGCCCAGTTTCAGCGCACCTTCGAAGGTTTCACGCTCCGGTCTTTCGACGCCAGCCTGGCGCAGACGAATGAAGTGATCAACGTCGCGCGCGCGGGCGATAATCGTCAGGTGCGGGAAATGTTCTTTCACCAGTTCCGTCAGTTGCAGGTTGGTTTTTGGATCGTCGATGGCGTTGATAAACACTTCCGCTTTCGCCGCCCCGGCAGATTCCAGCAGATCTACCCGCGTGGCATCACCGTAAAATACCTTCATGCCAAACTTACGCAGCGTTTCGATGTGGTCAGGATCGTGATCCAGTACCACCATTTTCACGCCGCTGGAGAGCAACAGACGTCCGGCGATCTGCCCGAAACGACCAAAGCCGGCAACGATCACCCGCGGCTGCTCTTCGTCAATTTCATCCGCCTCGCGTGGCTGACCGACTGTCGCGCTTTCCAGCCGCGTCAGCAGCACCAGCAGGATCGGCGTCGCGGCCATCGACAGCGCCACCGCCAGCGTCAGCGCTTTCGCCCATTCCGGATCCAGCACGTTTGCCATCCGCGCCGCGCCGAAGATCACAAAGGCAAACTCACTCCCCTGTCCCAGCAGCACCGCGAACCAGCGACGCTGTTTTCCCGGCACGTTAAGCGGACGGGCAATCAGCCACAGCACCAGGGTTTTGATTATCAGGAAACCCAGCAGCAGTACGGCGATGCGCAGCGGGTGACTGACCAGCGTACCAAAATCGATGGACATGCCGACGCCAATGAAAAAAAGCCCCAGCAGCAAGCCTTTAAAGGGTTCGATGTCGCTTTCCAGCGCATGGCGGTATTCGGAGCTGGCCAGCAGCACCCCGGCCAAAAATGCGCCCATCGCCATCGACAATCCGGCTTCTTCCAGCAACAGACCGAAACCAAATACCAGGAACAGCGCCACGGCGCTGAACACTTCCCGCAGCCCGGAGCGCGCCACAAAGCGCAGCGCCGGACGCGCGACATAGCGGCCAATCAGCACCACCAGCGCCAGCGCGCCGACCACTTTCAGGGCCGAGATCATAAAGGCGCTGGCCGTCGTCGCTTCGCCGCTGGCAGCCAGCAGCGGGATCATCGCCACCAACGGGATCGCGGCGATGTCCTGGAACAGCAGCACGGCAAAAGCGCTGCGCCCCATCTGCGAGACCATCAGGTTACGCTCGTTCATCGCCTGCATGGCAATGGCGGTAGACGACAATGCCAGCGTCAGGCCGATCAACACCGCCACCTGCCAGCGCAGCCCCAGCGCGATACAAAAGCCGCCGAGCAGCAGCCCGCAGGTGATCATTTGCAACGCGCCGCCTCCAAATACCGAGGCGCGCAACTTCCACAGTCGGCGGGGATCCAGTTCAAGGCCGATAACAAACAGCATCAGCACCACGCCGATTTCGGCGAAATGTAATATCGACTGCGCATCCGTTACCAGCCGTAATCCCCACGGGCCAATAATGCAGCCCGCGATGAGATAGCCGAGCACCGAGCCGAGGCCGAGGCGCACGGCGACCGGCACGATGAGCGCAGCGGATCCCAGATAGATCAGCGCCTGGATCAGCGTATGGCTATCCATGATGTGTCTCCTGCCAGTCAATCAGACGTTGTTTGTAGTGGCGCGCCTGCGCCTGAAGGGTTTCGTCATCTTCGACGAAGGTATTATGCATCGTAAAAGGCGGCAGCCATTTCAGGCCGCAGTAGAGGGCTGTCGACTGGAGCGGCTGCGAAAGCACGTCAAATCCCGGATGTCCACCCAGCTCGAAGTGATGTTCACCGCCGCCAGTGGTCACCGCCCACAGCAGCTGTTTGCCGTGCAGCGCGTGACCGCCCTCACCATAGGCCCAGCCGTGAGACAACACTTTATCCATCCACAGTTTCAATAGCGGCGGTACGCTGTACCACTGCATCGGATGCTGCCAGACGATAAGATCGGCGCGTTCCACCGCAGCCTGTTCGGCAGAGATGTCGATATCAAAATCGGGGTAAAGTTCGTATAAGGAGCGGATCTCGACGCCATCGAGCGTAGCGGCATGCTCGATCATCCGCTTATTCGCGTGCGAGTGCCGCGGATAGGGATGGGCATAAATAATTAGGATCATGGATAACCTGTCTGCACGGTGCTTTTTTATAAGCCCTGAGTGTAGACAGTTAATGGGTACGCTTACAGCGAAAACTTACAGTTTGTTTACAAAGCAACGCCCCGCGGCACAGAGGCAACGGGGCGTGATGATCAGCATGAGATAGATCAGTTATCCAGCTCGCTCATCCCTTTTAACTTGTCACGGTTAATCTGCTCGGTCTGACCGGTTTTGGCGTTTTTATAAGAGACCATACCCGTGTCTTTATCGACTTTTGGTTTACCGTCGGTGACGATGGTACTGCCATCAGTGGTTTTTACTTCCTGGTTGGATGAGCAACCGGCAACCGTCATCATGGTAGTCGCAGCAAAAAGTGAAGCCAGTAAAAGTTTATGTCGCATGGTGTTCTCCCCGCGTTTTCAGTGAATTTTCGTTCCAGATGATTTAACTGTAGATGAAAACACTGAGGGCGGGGAAAAACACAGAACACTCTGAATGGGATGCCAAAATTGTGCCCGGCAAAGAGGCCGGCTCCGGTAAGCGAAGCGCCACCCGGCAACGTACGTTTACCGGGTGGCGAGGCGACACTTTACTTCCCGATCTGCGCGTGCATTTCCTGCACCGAAATCACTTTCTCGGTAGCATCGGCATTGAGCGCCATCGCGGTGGCGAAACCGCCGTTCAGCGTGGTGTCGTAATGCACTTTGTATTGCAGCGCGCTGCGGCGGATGAGTTTGGAATCTTCAATCGCCTGACGACCTGCGGTGGTGTTGATGATGTAGGTGTATTCGCCATTCTTGATGCGATCCTGAATGTGCGGACGGCCTTCATGCACCTTGTTCACCAGACGCGGGTTGATACCGGCTTCACCCAGCACAATCGCGGTGCCGTGGGTGGCGTCCAGCTCAAAGCCCTGCTTGAGCAGTTTTGCCGCCAGATCCACCACGCGCTCTTTATCACCTTCACGTACCGAGAGCAGTGCGCGACCGGTTTTCTTCATGGTCGAGTTGCTGCCCAGCTGCGCTTTGGCGAAGGCTTCCGCAAAGGTGCGTCCGACGCCCATCACTTCACCGGTAGAGCGCATTTCTGGCCCTAACAGCGGGTCAACGCCCGGGAACTTGTTGAACGGCAGCACCACTTCTTTCACCGAGTAGTACGGCGGGATGATTTCTTTGGTCACGCCCTGCTCGGCCAGCGATTTACCTGCCATCACGCGCGCTGCCACTTTCGCCAGCGGCACGCCGGTGGCTTTGGAGACGAACGGCACGGTACGCGCCGCACGCGGGTTCACTTCAATCAGGTAGACTTCGTTGTCTTTCACCGCAAACTGCACGTTCATCAGGCCGCGTACCTGCAGTTCGAAGGCCAGCTTCTGCACCTGCTGGCGCATCACGTCCTGAATTTCCTGGCTCAGCGTGTAGGCTGGCAGAGAGCAGGCGGAGTCACCGGAGTGAACGCCAGCCTGTTCGATGTGCTCCATGATGCCGCCAATCAGCACCATTTCGCCGTCGCAGATGGCATCGACATCCACTTCTACCGCATCATCCAGGAAGCGATCCAACAGCACCGGCGCGTCGTTCGAAACGCTGACGGCGGTCATGAAGTAGCGACGCAGATCTATCTCGTCGTAAACGATTTCCATGGCGCGGCCACCGAGCACGTAAGACGGGCGCACCACCAGCGGGTAGCCAATCTCTTTTGCTTTCTCAACCGCCATGTCGATGGCGGTGACGGTAGCATTCGCCGGTTGCTTCAGCTTCAGACGGTCAACCGCCTGCTGGAAACGTTCGCGGTCTTCCGCACGGTCGATAGCATCCGGGCTGGTACCGATAACCGGCACGCCTGCGGCTTCAAGGGCACGCGCCAGTTTCAGCGGCGTCTGGCCACCGTACTGGACGATCACGCCTTTCGGCTTCTCGATACGCACGATTTCCAGCACGTCTTCCAGCGTTACCGGCTCGAAGTACAGACGGTCGGAGGTGTCGTAGTCGGTGGAGACGGTTTCCGGGTTACAGTTAACCATAATGGTCTCAAAACCGTCTTCACGCAGCGCCAGCGAGGCGTGCACGCAGCAGTAGTCAAATTCAATGCCCTGACCGATACGGTTCGGCCCGCCGCCCAGCACCATGATTTTGTCACGATCCGGATTCGGGTTCGATTCGCACTCTTCTTCATAGGTGGAGTACATATAGGCGGTGTCGGTTGAGAACTCCGCCGCGCAGGTATCCACGCGTTTATACACCGGGTGCAGATTGTACTGCTCACGCAGTTTGCGCACTTCGGATTCACGCACACCAGCCAGCGTCGCCAGGCGCGCATCGGCAAAGCCTTTACGCTTAAGCTGACGCAGGAAATCGGCGTCGAGGCCGTTAATGCCTACTTCCGCCACTTTCTCTTCCAGACGTACCAGCTCTTCAATCTGTACCAGGAACCAGCGGTCAATGTTAGTCAGGTTGAACACGCCATCGACGGACAGCCCGGCACGGAAGGCGTCGGCGATATACCAGATACGCTCGGCACCGGCGTCTTTCAGTTCACGGCGAATTTTGGTCAGTGCTTCCGGATCGTCGAGGCTGACTTTCGGGTCGAAGCCGGTCGCGCCCACTTCCAGACCGCGCAGCGCTTTTTGCAGCGACTCCTGCTGAGTGCGGCCAATCGCCATCACTTCACCCACCGATTTCATCTGCGTGGTCAGGCGGTCGTTGGCACCGACAAATTTTTCGAAGTTAAAGCGTGGGATCTTGGTCACCACATAGTCGATGGACGGCTCAAACGAGGCCGGAGTACGGCCACCGGTGATGTCGTTCATCAGTTCGTCCAGCGTGTAACCTACCGCCAGTTTCGCCGCCACTTTGGCAATCGGGAAGCCGGTGGCTTTCGAGGCCAGCGCCGAAGAGCGGGAGACGCGCGGGTTCATTTCGATCACAATCAGGCGACCGTTTTTCGGGTTCACCGAAAACTGGACGTTAGAGCCGCCGGTTTCCACGCCAATTTCACGCAGCACCGCCATCGAGGCGTTACGCATGATTTGATACTCTTTATCGGTCAGCGTTTGCGCCGGGGCAACGGTAATGGAGTCACCGGTGTGAATGCCCATGGCGTCGAAGTTTTCGATGGAGCAGACGATAATGCAGTTATCGTTCTTATCGCGCACCACTTCCATCTCGTACTCTTTCCAGCCAATCAGCGACTCATCAATCAGCAGCTCTTTGGTCGGGGAAAGGTCGAGGCCGCGGGCGCAGATTTCTTCAAACTCTTCGCGGTTATAGGCGATGCCGCCGCCGGTGCCGCCCATGGTGAAGGACGGACGAATAATGCACGGATAACCCACGTCAGCGGCAACCGCCAGCGCTTCTTCCATATTGTGCGCAATGCCGGAGCGAGCAGTATCGAGGCCAATTTTCTTCATGGCGATGTCGAAACGGCGGCGATCTTCGGCTTTATCAATGGCGTCTGCGGTCGCGCCAATCATGGTCACGCCGAATTCTGCCAGCACGCCCTGGCGTTCCAGCTCCAGCGCGCAGTTCAGCGCCGTCTGACCGCCCATGGTCGGTAGTACCGCGTCCGGACGCTCTTTTTCGATGATTTTGCGTACCACTTCCCAGTGGATCGGCTCGATATAGGTGGCATCGGCCATTTCCGGGTCGGTCATGATGGTGGCCGGGTTGGAGTTAACCAGAATGACGCGGTAACCCTCTTCACGCAGCGCTTTACACGCCTGCGCACCGGAATAGTCGAACTCACAGGCCTGGCCGATAACAATCGGGCCAGCGCCAAGGATCAGGATGCTTTTTATGTCTGTACGTTTTGGCATGGCTTTTATGGCTCCTGATTATTTGGCGACAGAACGGTAAGTCTTGATCAGTTCAATAAAGTGGTCGAACAGCGGTGCGGCATCGTGCGGACCGGGGCTGGCTTCCGGGTGTCCCTGGAAGCTGAACGCCGGTTTATCGGTACGATGGATGCCCTGTAGCGTGCCGTCGAACAGCGACTTGTGGGTCACGCGCAGGGTTGACGGCATGGTGGACTCGTCTACCGCAAAACCGTGGTTCTGGGCGGTGATCATCACCACGTTGTTTTCCACGTCTTTCACCGGGTGGTTACCGCCGTGGTGACCGAATTTCATCTTCACGGTTTTGGCACCGCTGGCCAGCGCCAGCAGCTGATGGCCGAGGCAGATACCGAACACCGGAATATCGGTGTCGAGAAACGTTTTAATCGCCTCAATGGCGTAATCGCACGGTGCCGGGTCGCCGGGACCGTTGGAGAGGAAAATGCCGTCCGGGTTCATTTTCAGCACCTCTTCCGCCGGGGTTTGTGCCGGGACAACCGTCAGACGGCAGCCGCGATCCACCAGCATACGCAGAATGTTGCGCTTCGCGCCGTAGTCGTAGGCCACGACGTGGAACGGCAGCTCGCTTTCCGGGCGGGCTTCCGGCAATTCACCTTCAAGCGTCCAGCTCCCCTGCGTCCAGCTGTAGCGCTCGCGGGTGGTCACTTCTTTTGCCAGATCCATACCGTTGAGGCCCGGGAAAGCTTTCGCTTTTTCCAGCGCCAGCGCCGCATCCAGATTATCACCGGCGATGATGCAGCCGTTTTGCGCGCCTTTCTCACGCAGCAGGCGCGTCAGCTTGCGCGTATCGATATCGGCAATCGCCACGATGTTATGGCGTTTCAGGTAAGAAGAGAGATCTTCCTGATTTCGGTAGTTGCTGGCAATCAGCGGCAGGTCACGAATGACGAGGCCTTGCGCATGTACCTGAGAGGATTCTTCATCAGCAGCATTGGTGCCGACATTACCGATATGAGGATAAGTAAGAGTAACAATTTGGCGGGAGTAGGAAGGATCAGTGAGGATTTCTTGATAACCGGTCATTGAAGTATTGAAAACGACTTCCCCAACCGCCGAACCTGTTGCCCCTATGGCCCGACCGTGAAACTGGGTTCCGTCTTCCAGAACCAATAGCGCTGACTTAATCAAAACACCCTCCAGAGAATATTCACTCACTTTATTTGCATATTAATTCATAATGAGCGCATGAATCAATGCAAATTTGCTTACCCGCGAATTTTCGGCAAACGGCGGCATTCTAGAGACTGGTGAGATAAAAGTCTACCCGATTAGCCATTTTTATTTATGTTTTTGCGCCACTGGCGGCGAAGAAGGGAAGAAGGCAGTGAAAAGATCATCTATTTCAGGCAGGAAAACGCTTGCGCGTCAGGAAAGCTGGCAATTTACGTCGCGCCACCTGAAAAACTGGACCAGACGGTCAAAATTTACATTACAGAAACAATAAAACAGTGGAAAACTATAACTTTTAAAGGTTTTAATGAGTTTTCGTTATCAAATGCAAAAATAAAGGGGCAATAAAATATTGCCCCATGTAATCAAGTAATTATGATTACCACAACCACATCACGACAGGTAATAACCGCTATAAACTGTTGAGATCCAGCACATCACGCATATCAAAAAGGCCGATTCGTTTATCTTTGAGCCACAATGCCGAGCGTACCGCACCATTGGCAAAGGTCATCCGGCTGGAGGCTTTATGAGTGATCTCAATGCGCTCGCCGATATCGGCAAACATCGCCGTATGTTCCCCCACAATGTCGCCTGCGCGCACGGTGGCAAAACCGATACTGCCCGGTACGCGTTCGCCGGTGTAACCTTCCCGGCTATACACCGCGCAATCCTTCAGATCTTTATCCATCGCCTGAGCAATGGCTTCGCCCATTGCGAGTGCCGTGCCTGATGGCGCATCCACTTTATGGCGATGATGCGCTTCGATAATTTCGATGTCGGTGTAATCGCCCATCACTTTCGCGGCCTTCTCCAGCAGCTTAAGCATCACGTTCACGCCGACGCTGAAGTTCGCCGCAAAGACGATAGCGATGTCCCGTGCGGCCTCGCTGATGGCCGCTTTGCCTGCGTCGTCAAAACCGGTGGTGCCAATCACCATGCCTTTGCCGTGCTCGCGGCAAAAGGCCAGATGCGCCAGGGTGCCTTCCGGGCGGGTAAAATCGATAAACACGTCAAAATCGTCTTTCACCGCCTGCAGATCGCACTGCACGGTGACGCCAGATGCACCTGCACCCGCCAGTTCACCGGCATCGCTGCCAAGCAGGGACGATCCCTCACGCTCAAGGGCCGCGCCGAGCGCCACGCCTTCCATTGCCAGTGCCGCCTGGATCAGCTGGCGTCCCATACGACCACCGGCTCCCGCGATGGCTACGCGGATGTTTGCCTCTTGCATAGTTGGACTCTTTTGTTAATGAAATGCTTAAAAATCGTTTTCAGAGTAACCAGCCCCGGGCGGGGCGACCAGCCAAAAACGCCGATATTAGAATTTAATGATATACGCCGGAAAATATCAGTAAAAGGCATGATGATCAGCGAAAGCCGCAGGATCCCCTGACCACCAGCGCGGGGGGTAAACGTCACAGCGCACCAGGGTTTATGGGTGCAGCTTTAGGGTTGCGCCGTCGCGTTCATCGCCCGGTGATCCGCTTCGCTGAGGCAGATATTTTCTGCTTGCTCATCATTCACCACGAGGTTAGTGATTTTATTGCCATCCACGAACGGGATCTGCGGGCAGTAGCGATCGGCTTGTTTTACCCACGTGATCGGCAACACTTCTGTGCTGTTACCCTTCTGGATCACCGTCTGTAACCGCTCGGTGGTGGCGAGCTTTTCGCACACGTCTTTATCCACCGCAAAGCGGCTCAGTTGCCCGTTTTTCCGCGTGACGGGATAAACTATCCGCCCATCCTGATAATCCGGTATCACATAGCAGGCCAGGTAAACGCCTTTATCCAGCACGGGCTGCTGGTAGCTCTCCGCGCGGTCGACCAGCACTACGTCGTTCCCCTGCCAGCGGTAGACATCAATACCATGACTACAGCAACTGCTGCGCCAGAAGCTGATGATTTGCTGATGCTGCGTATCAATTTCGGGGGAGGTGATCTCCTGAAAGGCAGCAGGCGCATCCACCCAGATTTTTTTGCCGGCATCATACAGCCAGGTCTGCTGGGGGATGTTGGGGCCTGCGGGCAGATACTGCGCGATCATCAGATCGGCATTGCCATCGAAATTAACATCCCGCCATTCCGGTAAATAGATCTGACAGGTGCCGTGCGATTCTGTCGTTAACTGCTGGAGCAGCTTTCCGTGCTGAAAAAGTTTAATGCCGGTGACGGTGGGCGTTTCGCCGCAGTCGCCGGTCTTCTCCGGCAGCGCATCAGCCACCAGCACCAGATCGATGTCGGGTTCGTTTTCGGCTTTAACCCGGGTGAGCATCACGGGATAGTGCCGCGTGCCATCCGGGGAAGACCACTGCCCTTTTAACGTATCGTCCGCCTGGGTTACATCCCAGTTGCCCGTGACGGTACCCGCGGCTTTTTCCTGCAACGTGATGCGGTCGGCCTGGAGCGGACCGGCAAGCGACAGCCTGGCTTTTTTCGCATTGCAGGGCGCGTAACAGTAACTCCCTTGTAAATCGCCATTACTGTTTTGCAGATCGACTTCCACCGTTTTACCGGCAACGGTACCGCTGTAATGCCGTTGCCAGACCGGGAACTCCACTGCAGCACTGGCCTTGCCCATGACCAGCAGCAGAACGACCGCCAACCCTTTATTTATGTTCATCACCCTGATCCTTGCCCGTTTACCGGCGCGCCAGACACAAAAATGCCAGCGGGTTTGCACCGGCTGGCATTGGCTTATCCTGCGTGACGTCTGTGTTAGTGAACTTCTTTCACGTCGACACGCAGCTCTTTCGGCACTTCAAAAACGATATTCTCTTCACGGCCTTCGAGCGGAATGGCTTCCCCGCCCCCCAGCGCCTGCAAACGCTTGATGACGTTCTGCACCAGAATGTCCGGTGCGGAAGCGCCTGCGGTGACGCCAACACAGGCGGCACTGGCGACCCAGGTCTCCTGAATGTCGTCGGCATCGTCAATCAGATACGCCGCTTTACCCATGCGCTGTGCCAGCTCTGCCAGACGGTTCGAGTTGGAGGAGTTTTTCGACCCCACCACCAGCACCACGTCCGCCTGCTCTGCCAGGGCGCGTACGGCCTCCTGGCGGTTGGTGGTGGCGTAGCAAATGTCGTCTTTACGCGGCCCGACAATTTTCGGGAAGCGCACGCGCAGGGCGTCGATCACCTCAGAAGTATCGTCCACCGAGAGCGTGGTCTGGGTCATAAACGACAGTTTGCTTTCGTCTTTGACGTTCAGCGTGAACACGTCATCAGGGGATTCCACCAGGTACATGCCACCTTTCGGGTTGCTGTACTGCCCCATGGTGCCTTCCACTTCCGGATGACCCGCGTGACCAATCAGAATGGACTCTTCACCGCGACGGCTGGCGCGGGCCACTTCCATATGCACTTTGGTGACCAGCGGACAGGTGGCATCAAAGACGGTTAAATCGCGGCTTTTCGCTTCGTTGCGCACCGCCTGTGAAACACCATGCGCCGAGAAAATCAGGATCGCGCCATCAGGCACTTCGCTGATCTGCTCGATAAAAATCGCTCCGCGCTCGCGCAGGCTGTCTACCACGTAACGGTTGTGCACCACTTCATGACGCACATAAATCGGCGCGCCGTAAATTGCCAGCGCGTTTTCAACAATGCTGATAGCGCGGTCTACGCCAGCGCAGAAGCCGCGCGGGTTAGCCAACAGGATCTGCATGTTATGCCTCCAGTACCGGATCGACTTCCAGCACTTCAATATCAAAATGGACGGTCTGGTTTGCCAGCGGGTGATTGAAATCCACGGTAATCGAATCGCCGTTAATTTCGCGGATCACGCCTGGCATTTCGCTGCCATCCATTGCGGTAAATAACATGATTGCGCCGATTTCAGGCTCGCCCGCGTCCATAAACTCACGACGCGAGAAATACTGGATCAGATCCGGGCTGACGACCCCGAAAGCCGCATCCGGCTCCAGCGAGAAGGCTTTTTTATCGCCCGCTTTCAGCCCCAACAGATGCTGTTCCAGCCCTTCGGAGAGCGACCCGTCGCCCAGACGAAACAGCGCGGGTTTGCCGTTATTACGGGTGGATTCCGCAGTGGAACCATCTTCAAGCTTTAAGGTGAAGTGCACCAGTACTGCGCTGTTGCTCTGTATCGATTCAGACATGCGGGTTGCTCTATTTTATTGTGTTGCCCGGCGGCGCTTCGCTTACCGGGCCCTACAAAAGACAATCAAAACCGTAGGCCGGGTAAGCGTAGCGCCACCCGGCGATGTGTTACGCAGGCTTTTTCTCGCGGGAAGGCAAAAACCCTTCCAGCACGATCAAGGCCGCGCCGATACAAATGGCCGTATCGGCCAGATTAAAGGTCGCGAAATGCCAGTTGCCGACGTAGAAATCGATCATGTCGACCACAAAACCGTGCCACAAACGGTCGAACAGATTACCCAGCGCGCCGCCAATGATCAGCGCATAGGCGATGTTGTTCAGCTTCTGTGACGCCTTTGCGCGATACATCATGACCATGAGGATCACGCAAATGCCAAGGGCGATACCGGCAAAGAACCAGCGCTGCCAGCCGCCGCTGTCGGCGAGGAAACTGAACGCCGCGCCATAGTTACGCGCATAATGCAGATTAAGCGACGGGAACAGCGATACCGTATCCCCCAGAGCAAAGTTCTGGAGGATCAGGAATTTACTGCCCAGATCGATAATCAGCACGACCACTACCAGCCACAACCAGCGCAGCCCTGTTGAAAAGATCGGTTTACTCATCAGGCGAACTTACGTTTTTCGCCGTCACCGGCGATGTTGCTGACACAGCGTCCGCAGATATCTGCGTGTTCCGCCACCTTGCCGACGTCGGTCGTGTAATGCCAGCAGCGCGGGCATTTTTCGCCTTCGGCTTTGCTGAGCGACACTTTCAGTCCCTTGAGCAGTTCGCTCTGTTGGGCGTCGTCGGACGCGGTTGCATAATCGGCAACGGCGGCCCCGGAGGTCAACAGGACAAATCGCAATTCATCACCCAGCGCCGTCAGTTTAGCCGCCAGTTCAGGTTCTGCGTACAGCGTGACTGCCGCTTCCAGTGAACCGCCCACTTTCTTATCAGCACGCGCCTGCTCGATCACTTTGTTCACTTCGCCGCGCACTTTCAGCAGATCGCTCCAGAAAGCGTCGTTCATGGCGTCGGTTTCTGTCAGACCAAACAGGCCCTGATACCATTCGCCGGTGAAGACGTATTTCTCGCGATCGCCTGGCAGATAACCCCAGATTTCATCCGCGGTGAAGGACATGATCGGTGCCATCCAGCGCACCAGCGCTTCGGCAATATGATACAGCGCGGTCTGGCAGCTGCGGCGGGCCACGCTGTCGGCTTTCGCGGTGTACTGGCAATCTTTGATGATGTCGAGGTAGAACGAGCCCATTTCGACGGAGCAGAAGCGCATCAGGCGCTGTACCACTTCATGGAAGTCGTAAGACTCGTACGCTTTCAGGATGTCGTCCTGTGCCGCCTGAGCGCAGCCTACCGCCCAGCGATCCAGCACTACCATCTCTTCCGGTTTCACCATGTCGGTTGCCGGATTGAACCCGTTAAGGTTCGCCAGCAGGAAGCGCGCGGTGTTACGGATACGACGATAGCTGTCGGCAGCACGTTTGAGGATCTCATCAGACACCGCCATTTCGCCGGTGTAATCAGTGGATGCCACCCACAGACGCAGAATATCCGCGCCGAGTTTGTTCATCACATCCTGTGGGCTAACCGTGTTGCCGATAGATTTTGACATCTTGCGGCCCTGACCATCAACGGTGAAGCCGTGAGTCAGTACCTGGCGATACGGCGCTTTGCCTTTCATGGCGGTGGAGATCATCAGGGAGGACATGAACCAGCCGCGATGCTGGTCAGAACCTTCCAGATACATATCTGCCGCATGACCGGCGAACTCCGGACGCACATCCACCACGGAGGAATGGGTAGAGCCGGAATCAAACCACACGTCCAGCGTATCCGGCACTTTCACGTAGTTGTCAGCGTCATCACCCATGATCTCTTTCGCATCGAGATCCCACCAGGCCTGGATGCCGTCAACTTCAACGCGTTTCGCCACTTCTTCCATCAGTTCCAGGGTACGCGGGTGCAGCTCTTCGGTGTCTTTATGCACGAACAGCGACATCGGCACGCCCCAGGTACGCTGGCGGGAGATACACCAGTCAGGACGGTTTGCGACCATGGATTCGATACGCGCCTGGCCCCAGTCCGGGATCCACTGCACGCCTTTGATCTCAGACAGCGACTGCGTGCGCAGGCCTTTCTGATCCATGCTGATAAACCACTGCGGGGTGGCACGGAAGATGATCGGCGTTTTGTGACGCCAGCAGCACGGATAGCTGTGCTGCATTTTTTCGACGTGCAGCAGCGCGCCTTTTTCACGCAGCAGCTCAACGATGGTGTCGTTGGCTTTGAATACGTTCATGCCGTCCAGCGTCGGGTAAGTGCCCGCCAGATAGGTGCCGTCCGGGCCAACCGGGTTAGCGATTTCCAGACCGTATTTCTGGCTGATGGTGTAGTCGTCAGGACCGTGACCACCGGCGGTGTGTACTGCACCGGTACCCGCGTCGAGGGTGACGTGATCGCCAAGGATCGCCGGCACGTCAAAGCCCATAAACGGATGCGCAAAACGCAGCTGCTCAAGCGCAGCGCCATTCACGGTGCCCACAACGCTGTAATCGGTGACGCCGATGCGTTTCATCACGCTGTCGACCAGATCTTTAGCGAGGATCAGCGCCTGGCCGTCAATCTGCACCAGCGCATAATCGAATTCCGGCGACAGGGAGATCGCGCGGTTAGCAGGCAACGTCCACGGCGTGGTGGTCCAGATGACCAGCGAGATCGGGCCAGTGACGCCCGGCAGGCCAAATTTAGCCTTTACCGCGTCCTGATCGACAGCCTGGAAGGCCACGTCAATAGACGGAGAGGTTTTGTCGTAATACTCCACTTCCGCTTCAGCCAGCGCAGAGCGGCAGTCAACGCACCAGTGTACCGGCTTCGCGCCTTTCAGCAGGTGACCGTTGCCGATGATTTTACCCAGCGCACGGATGATGTTGGCTTCGGTTTTGAAGTCCATGGTCAGGTACGGATGCGACCAGTCGCCCAGCACGCCCAGACGGATAAAATCTTCGCGCTGACCATTCACCTGACTTGCAGCGTACTCGCGGCATTTGGCGCGGAATTCTGCGGCGGTGAACTTCTCGCCCGGCTTACCGAATTCCTGCTCGACTTTTAGCTCGATCGGCAAACCGTGGCAGTCCCAGCCCGGCACATACGGCGAGTCAAAGCCCGTGAGTCCTTTGGACTTCACGATAATGTCTTTCAGAATCTTGTTAACCGAGTGACCAATATGAATGCTGCCATTCGCATAAGGAGGGCCATCATGCAGAATGAAGGTTTTTTTGCCTTTTTTCGCCGCACGGATGATGCCGTACAGATCATCATCGGTCCATCGCGCCAGCATTCCCGGCTCGCGTTTGGCGAGATCGCCACGCATCGGGAACCCTGTTTCCGGCAAATTCAGGGTAGATTTATAGTCACTCATCAGATTCTCGGTTCCGTATTTAAAACGTATGTTGGCGTTACGCCGGGTTTTGTAGCCCTAAAAACTCGCGGGCGGTTAATTCATCTCGCGCAATTTGCGCTTTGAGTTCATCCAGCGAGGCAAATCGCTGCTCACTGCGAATTTTTTTCCGCAGTATGACATCTATATGGCGTCCGTAGAGGTCCATTACAACGTCTAACAGATGGACCTCCAGCTGCTGGCGCACGCCTGCCACCGTAGGACGCGTACCGATATTGGCCACGCCCGGCAGGGGTTTATCGCCCAGCCCCGTAACTTCAACGGCATAGACCCCTTTTACCGGGGAGACCTGGCGGCGCAGCGGGATATTCGCCGTCGGGAAACCGATGGTGCGGCCCAGCGCATCGCCGTGCACCACGCGCCCGGAAATCGTAAAAGGATGCCCTAACAGGCTTTCAGCCAGCGCGATGTCATCGTTAGCCAACGCCTGGCGCACCGCCGTGCTGCTGACGCGAGCGCCATCCTGACAGAAGGTTTGCGTGCTGGTGACGTCAAAACCATACTCCAGCCCGGCCTTCTGTAATAACAAGAAATCGCCCTGACGACCAGCGCCATAGCGGAAATCATCCCCCACGGCGAGGAACTGCACGCCGAGACGGTTAACCAGCAAATCGCTGACGAAGTTTTGCGCCGTCAGCGCGGCAAAGCGCCTGTCGAAGCGCACGCACAGCACGTAATCCACGCCGCATTCGGCCAGATAACGCAGCTTGTCACGCAGGCGTGTCAGGCGGGCGGGCGCTTTATCGCCCGCGAACAGCTCCAGCGGCTGCGGCTCAAAAATCATCACCACAACCGGTAAACCACGTGCGCGGCCTTCTTCACGCAGTCCCTCGATCAGGGCCTGATGACCACGATGCACGCCGTCGAAATTACCAATAGTCAGCACACACCCGTGTGGGGCCTGGCTGAGATTATGTATGCCGCGTATCAGCTTCATGTCTGGCTCAAAAACGGGGAAATCGGCAGAGTATACCTTGTACAGCGTTCAACGTTAACCGGCGATTGGCCTTCGTAAACAGAAAGCTGTGTTGATTTCATTGTGCTTATGTAAGGTCTGCGAAAAAACTGTTCGCTGACTGTGATTTTTATGGCGGAAAAGCTGTATCTACGCGCGGCTTGCTGGTAGAATCCTGCGCCATCACACGTAACGAGTGTCGCTACGCAGCGGCGCTTATTTGCACAAATCCATTGACAAAAGAAGGCTAAGAGGGCATATTCCTCGGCCTTTGAATTGTCCACATAGATCATATTTGGGAGTTGGACCTTGGCTAATATCAAATCAGCTAAGAAGCGCGCCGTTCAGTCTGAAAAGGCACGCAAGCACAACGCAAGCCGTCGCTCTATGATGCGTACTTTCATTAAGAAAGTATACGCAGCGATTGAAGCTGGCGACAAAGCAGCTGCGCAGAAAGCATTTAACGAAATGCAACCGATCGTGGATCGTCAGGCCGCTAAAGGTCTGATCCACAAAAACAAAGCAGCGCGTCATAAGGCTAACCTGACCGCGCAGATCAACAAACTGGCTTAATCGTCTGCTTGTTGTACTTTGTTGAAGAAACCCGCTCAGGCGGGTTTTTTTACGTCTGTGGTAATGTAAACAGCGACGAGTAGTCCCGGTTACAGATGCGCTGAACGGCGGGATGCTGGATCATGCGTTCGGCAAAAATCGCGTGATACTCCTCCATGATGTTCTCCACCCGCCCTATCTCCACCATGCGCTCGTCGGCGTAAAAGTCCTGTGCGTAGAGCGTCGGGGCGACAAAAATGGCGTTATGCGCCGCACCAAAGGCTTTCATCAGCGCCGCATCATCAAACTCCCCCAGAATTTCCACTTTCAACCCCTGCGAGCTAAACCAGTTGAGCAGCTTGCGTCCGAGCATCGAGCGACGACCGGGAATTAATAACCGGCGTTCTTCAAGGCACGCCGGGAACGGCGTGACCGGTGGCGGATTAAGACACCAGAAGCTGACGCCGCACTCGCCAATTTTCACCGAAAACAGCCCCTCTTCCTGCGTGGAATCGATGGGGCAGTCCGAGATGATCATATCCAGCTTGTGCTGGCTGAGCTGCTCCAGCAGCATTTCATGGGTCGATTCAAAACAGCGCAGATGAATTTGCTCGTCTTCCACCACGGCCGCATCCAGCACGCCGCTGACCAGACGTTTTGACAGCGCATCCGCCACGCCCACATCAAACAGCAGGTTAGACTCTTTGCGGTAGTTAACGATATCGAGCATTTCCTGACTGAGGGTGAACATCTTATCGGCGTAGCGGAACACCAGTTCCCCCAGCTCGCTGGGCTCAAGGCCACGGCCTTTACGTTTGAACAGCTTGCCCTGCAAACGATCTTCCAGCGCCTTGATCTGACCGGTGATGGTCTGCGGCGTCAGGTGCAGCACCTCGGCGGCCCTGACGACAGAGCCTTGTTGATAGACCTGCCAGAAGTAGTAAAGATGGTTGTAGTTAATATGCGCCATAACCCTTACCTGCCTGAATGACAGTGCAGGCTGCGCAAGGCAGCCTGCAGGTGTCGGTTATACCGGCTTTAACCGCGAGCGCAGCAGGACGTAACCCACCACCGCGGACAGCAGCGACCCCATCAGGATCCCCAGCTTCGCCAGATCCACCAGCGCCGGATCCAGTTCGGCAAAGGCCAGCGTGGTGATAAAGATAGACATGGTGAAACCAATCCCGCACAGCACGCCCACGGCCATGATCTGATTGAACGCCGTCCCGTGCGGCAGTTTCGCCAGCTTCAGGCGCAGCGCAAGCCACGTAAAGAGGGTAATGCCCAGCGGCTTACCAAAAAACAGACCGGCGATAATACCCAGCGGCAGCATTGAGGCCAGGCTGGTCGGCGTCACGCCCGCAAGCGAGACTCCCGCATTGGCAAAGGCAAACAGCGGCAGGATCAGCCAGCTCACCCACGGGCTGAGAACGTGCTCCAGATTTTTTGCTGGTGATACGCCGTTAACCTCTTTCAGCGGGATAAAGAAGCCGATGATCACGCCGGCGATAGTGGCATGCACACCGGACTTCAGCACCGCCGTCCACAGCACCAGTCCCACAAGGATATAAATCCCGGTCCGCCGCACGTTAAGGGCATTGAGCAGCGCCAGCACCACGATTGCCGCAGCCGCCACGCCGAGGGACAGCATCGACAATTGGCTGGTGTAAAACAGCGCGATGATCAGAATAGCGCCCAGGTCATCAATGATCGCCAGCGCCATCAGGAAAATCTTCAGCGCAACAGGAATGCGGTTACCCAGTAATGCCAGCACGCCTAAAGCAAAGGCAATATCGGTGGCCGTAGGAATGGCCCAGCCATGTCGGGCGATGGGATCGTGGAAGTTAAATAGCAGGTAGATCAGCGCGGGCAGCACCATGCCGCCTAATGCGGCGATAACCGGGAACGCCGCCTGCTGGCGTGTGGCCAGCGATCCCTGCACCAGCTCGCTTTTAACTTCCAGGCCAATGGCGAGGAAGAAGATCGCCATCAGGGCGTCGTTGATCCAGAGCAGCATATCTTTGTGGATCTCCAGCGAGCCGACGGTTAACTCCACCGGTGTGCTGAGAAACGCATGATACAGGCCACTGGTCGCGTCGAGGTTCGCCATGATCATTGCCAGCAGGGCGGCGACGATCAGGGTGACGCCACCGGAGGCGTCGCTGTTAATAAAACGGTGTAAGACCTTCATTATTTCTTTCTCTCCGACAACGAAGAACAGGTGGAGGCATCTTAAAGAGAATGAAGGTTCGATAAAAGTAGATTATCACTGAGCAATAACTCAGTTTTCTCGAGGAATGGAGAGATAAAAAACCGATACCCGGTTAAAGGTATCGGTTTTTATGCCGATCGTGCAGACGTCGAATTAGCGCGTCAGATCGTCAAAGAACTTTTTCACACCGTCGAAAAAGCTTTTCGAGCGCGGGCTGTTATGTTCGCCCGTCGGCCCGCCGAAGCTGTCCTGCAAATCTTTCAGCAGCTGTTTCTGCTTCTCGTTCAGGCCAACCGGGGTTTCCACTACCACGCGGCATAACAGGTCGCCCTGTGCGCCACCGCGGACGGATTTCACACCCTTGCCACGCATACGGAACAGTTTGCCGGTCTGCGTTTCATGCGGCACTTTCAGCTTCACGCGGCCATCCAGCGTCGGCACTTCGATTTCGCCGCCGAGGGCTGCCATCGCAAAGTTGATCGGCACTTCACAGTACAGGTTATTGCCTTCACGTTCGAAGATCGGGTGCTGTTTCACCTGCACCTGGACGTACAGATCGCCTGCCGGTGCGCCGTGCTCACCGGCTTCACCCTCGCCGGACAGACGAATACGATCGCCGGTATCCACGCCCGCCGGGATTTTAACCGACAGGGTTTTGCTCTTCTCGACGCGACCATGACCGTGGCATTTGTTGCACGGATCTTTAATGATCGACCCACGGCCCTGACAGTGCGGACACGCCTGCTGCACGGCAAAGAAGCCCTGACGCATCTGTACCTGACCAGAACCATGACAGGTCGGACAGGTTTGCGGTTGCGTACCCACTTTCGCGCCGCTGCCGTGGCAAACGTCACACTCTTCCAGCGTCGGAATGCGGATCTCTTTGGTCACGCCACGAACGGCTTCTTCGAGCGTCAGCTCCATGTTGTAACGTAAATCGGCACCCCGCGAGGCGCGTTGACGCCCGCGACCACCGCCGAAAATATCGCCAAACACATCGCCGAAAATATCGCTGAAGTCGGCTCCGCCGCCGCCAAAACCACCGCCGCCACCCATGCCGCCTTGTTCAAACGCGGCGTGGCCGTACTGGTCGTAAGCGGCACGTTTCTGGGCATCAGTGAGGACTT